>CAZGKW010000037.1:0-43590 GCA_964526295.1 uncultured Anaerolineales bacterium | reverse complement strand
GCGGGGGCGGCATCGACGACGCCACGATCGCGGGCCTGCGGTTCCAGGCGGCGTTCTGAGGCTGCGACCCCAGGTGGCAGGATCGAGGCCGCCGAGGGGCCCGGTCACCGTTTGGCTGCGCCTGTCTAACTCGCGGCGGCGCCGCGGGAGCGGTTGCTCGCCATGAAGGCGAGCTGCTCCAAGCACAGTGTCAGGTCGACGCTGTTGACGACGACGCTCTCGGGCAGGTCCAGGGTGACGGGGGCGAAGTTCAGGATGCCGGCCACGCCCGCCTGGACGAGCTGGTCGGCGACGTCCTGGGCGTTCTCGGCCGGGACGGCCAGGATGGCCAGGGGGATGCCGAGGCGGCGGATCTCGGCCATCATCTCGGCCCCGTCCTGGACCACGAGGTCGCCGGCCCGGCGGCCGATCTTGGCCGGGTCGGCGTCGAAGACCGCCTGGATCTTGAACGCCTTCTTCTGGAACCCCCGATAGGCCACCAGGGCCCGCCCGAGGTTCCCGAAGCCCACCAGAGATTTTGCGGGGACACAATACGGTTTTTTCCGTTGAGGGGCACCGGCGGATCGCCAAGCTCGTCCCCGGCTCGGACTGGGACCGGACCGACTACTACTACACCCGCCGGTGGCAGGTGGTCGAGGGGCGGTTCGAGGACGACCAGGGCACGGCCGCGGCCGTCGCGACGGACGTCAAATACCAGTACGTCTGGGGGCAGCGGTACATCGACGCCCCCATCGTCCGCGACGAAGACACCAGCGACGGCTCGGGCGGCGACCTTGGAAAGACGGGCTCCGGCCTCGACGAGCGGCTCTACTATCTCACGGACGCGAACATGAACGTCACGTGCCTGGTGAAGACGGGCGGCGACTCGGTCGAGCGGTACGTCTATTCGCCCTACGGGGAGGTGACGGTCCTCGACGGCGACCAGGACTCAGGCGGCGACAGTTACGAATGGACCGTCGATGCGGACATGGCGGGTGCGGCCGTCGCGCTGAACTCGGCCGGCTCGCCTCTCGCGGCCGCCTCTTTGGCTTGACGGGGCCTTGCGGAGAGGCCGATAAGCCCGGGTGCGGGAGGCGCTTGACACGTGCCCGGCCGACCGCCCTAATAGCCGCGCATGCCGGCGAACCGCCCGGGCCGCTTGGGGCAGCCGTCGGCACGGCTCGGGTCCCTCGGGGGAAGCCCTTGGACCACCTGCGGAACCTGGTGCGGCTGGCCCGGCCCGGACACTGGGTCAAGAACGGGTTCGTCCTGGCGGCCCTGATCTTCGCCAAGCGGTTCGGCGATGCGTCGGGGTGGGCGTGGGCGGGCCTTGGGTTCGCCGCGTTCTGCCTGGCCTCCTCCGCCATCTACGCTTTGAACGACGTCCTGGACCGGCGGGAGGACGCCCTCCACCCGGTGAAGCGGAACCGGCCGGTCGCCTCGGGCGCGATCCCCGCGGCCGAAGCCCTGGCGATGACGGCCGTCCTGGCGGCCGCCGCACTCGGCGTCGGCTTCGTTCTCGGGGTGCACTTCGCCGGCACGGTCGCGGTGTACCTGGCGCTGATGGCGGGCTACGGGCTGGGCGTGAAGCGGGTGGCCATCCTGGACGTTCTGATGATCGCGGCGGGGTTCGTCCTGCGGGCCTACGCCGGGGCGGTGGCGATCGACGTTGAGATCAGCCCGTGGCTGCTCCTCTGCACGCTGACGCTGAGCCTGTTGCTGGGCTTTGCGAAGCGGGAGGGGGAGCGGGCGGCCCTGGGCGAGGAGGCCGCCTCGACGCGGCCCGTCTCCTGGAGCGTCTACACCCGGAGCAGCCTGGAGCACATGATGACGGTCTCGGCGGGCCTCGCGATCACGACCTACATGCTCTACACGGTCAGCGAGCGGACGGCTGAGGAGGTGGCCGGCGGGCCGTGGCTCTTCCTGACGGTGCTGCCGGTCGTCTACGGCGTGTTCCGGTTCTACAGCCGGGTGATCGCCGGGCACGTCACGGGCCCGGTGGAGATGCTCCGCACGGACGTGCCGTTCATTCTGGCGGTGGTGGTGTGGCTGGGGATGGTTGCGGCGGTGCTGATGCTGTCGCCGGCGGGGGGTGGGGGGCCCTCGTGAGCCCGGTCGAGGAAAGCGATGTGGGCCACACGCAGTCCGAAGCCCGCGGGCCGCGCCCCGTGGGCCCCGAGCGGGGCGAGGAACGGCTCCGCGGCGGGCGCCTGTGGGCGGTGGCGTTCGTCGCGGCCCTGGCCCTCTACGTCGCGACGCTGGCGCCCGGCCTGGTGTGGCAGGATTCCGGCGAGTACCAGTGGAACGTCGGTCGCCTGACCTGGCCTCCCGCGCAGCGCCTCCCGACCCGCCCGGACGAGTACAGCGCCTGGTGCCGGCCGGGCGAGGCCGTCCGGGTCCATCCCTGGTTTCTCCTGGCGGGGCGGACGCTGGCCTGGTCGGGATGGTGGGGCTATGCCCGGGCGGCGAACCTGTGCTCGGCCATCGGGACGGGCCTGGCGGCGGCCAACGTCGCCCTGCTGGCCTACTGGCTGACGGGGCGGCGTACCGCGGGTGCCGTGGCGGGCGTCGTCTTCGCCGTCGGGCACACCGTCTGGCTGTACGCCGCGATGGCGGAGGTGCTGGGCTGGGCGGCGGCGTTCCTCACGGCCGAGCTGCTCTGTGCGGTGGCGTGGCACCGGACCCGCCGGCCGGTGTACCTCGTGTGGCTGTTCGCGGCCAACGGCCTGGCGATCAGCAACCACCTGATGGCGTCACTGAGCCTGGCCGTTCTCGGCGTGTGGGTGGTGGTGGAAGTGGTCCGGCGGCGGGCGCCGGCGTGGATCGTTCCGGCGGGGGCCGGGGCATGGCTCGCCGGCGGGACGCTCTACTGGATCGTGCTGGGCATCGAGTACGCCCGCACGGGTAGCCTCGGCGAGACGCTCCTCTCGGGGACAGTGGGCGGCTTCGGCGGCCAGGTGGGCAACGTCGCCGGGCTGGGCGAGTTGCTCGGGCGGAGCGCCCTGTACGTCGGCCTTAACCACCCGACGCCGCTCCTTCTGGTCATGCCGGTCGGCGTGTGGGTCTCGCTGCGGCGGCGCGACGGGCCGGCGTTGCTGGTCCTTGTGTTGGCGGCGATGTACTTCCTGTGGGCGGCCCGGTACGACGTGCCGGACCAGTTCTCTTTTCTAGTCCCGTTTTACGCCCTGTCGAGCGTGCTGATCGGGGTGGGGTCAGGGCGCATCGTGGCGCTTGTGGGCCGGCGGTGGACGGCCGCGTTGGTGGCGCTGGCCCTCGTTCCGGTCGGCGTCTATGCGGTGCTGCCGGGGGCGGCGCGGCGGGCGGAGCTGGACGTTTTCGGCCGGCGGTTGCCGTACCGCGACTCGTATGTCTATTGGCTCCGTCCGTGGAAATGCAGCGAGCAGAGCGCTCGGCAGTTCGCCGACGCGGCCCTCTCGGCCGCCCCGCCGGAGGCCGTCGTCCTGCCGGACACGACCGCCGCGCCGCCGCTCCGTTACGTGCAGGACCTGGAGGACCGGCGGCCGGACGTCCTCGTGGTCGGCCCGTACGAGGCGAAGTTCGACCGGTCGGTGCGGTGGTACTGGGGCGCGGGGGCGGACGTGGCGGAGCGGGTCCGCACAGGCGAGCGGCGCGTGTTCGTCGTCTCGGACCATCCGGACTACGTCCCGCCGTGGGTCCGAGACGTCGCCCGACTGGAGCCTTTCGGGCCGACCGGTCCGGCCGGCGTGCCGGTGCTGTACGAGGTCCTGCCGGGCGAGGCAAAGGGGCCGGCCGGCGCGGGGGAGACCGCCCCGGGCCCGCAGGAAGCTGACGCGGAGGAGGCGCCATGAGCCCCTCCGAGCGGGCCGTCAAGCGGGCCATCGACGTGGTGGTGGCGGCGGCGACACTCGCCCTCGGGTGGCCGCTGATGGCGGCCATCGCCGTGGCCGTCCGCCTCGACAGTCCCGGCCCGGCGTTGTTCAGGCAGGAACGGGCCGGTCAGGGCATGCGGCCGTTCACCATGCTCAAGTTCCGCACCATGCGGCCCGGCGTCGACCCGTTCGGCGTGAGCCCCGCCGGCGGCGACGACCCGCGGCTGACGTGGGTGGGGCGGTGGCTCCGCGAGGCCAGCCTGGACGAGTTGCCACAGCTCTGGAACATCCTGGCGGGCGAGATGAGCCTCGTCGGCCCCCGGCCGCTCTACATGGGCCAGGCCCGGGCGTTCACCCCGCGGCAGCGGCGGCGGCTGGAAGTGCCCCCCGGGATCACGGGCCTGGCGCAGGTCCAGGGGCGGGGCGAGCTGCCCCATGAGGAGAAGCTCGAAATCGACGTCCGCTACGTCGAGCGGGCCAGCCTCAGGCTCGACCTGGCGATCCTCCTGCGGTCGCTCGTCGTGCCGTTCCGCGGCGGCAAGGTCTACCAGACGTGGGCGTAGGGCCGCCGTGCGGTGCGGATTCGTTGACACCGGCGGCGGTGCGGCTATGCTGGGCCGGCGCGGGCGAGCCGTCGGCGGCGCCCTTCGTTTCGAGATCCGCGAATGCCTGAGACGGTGACCATCCTGTTCACGAGCGTCGGCCGGCGAGTCCGGCTGATGGACGGTTTCCGCCGCGCGATGGCCGCCCTCGGGGTCGCGGGGCGGGTGCTGGCGGCCGACCGGTCGGCCCTGGCCCCGGGGTTCCACCGGGCGGATGCGGGGTTCCTGGTGCCGGGGGTCGCCGAGGGGGGTTACGTCGATGCCCTGGTTGAGATCTGCCGCCGGGAGAAGGTCGACCTCGTCGTCCCGCTGATCGACTGGGAGCTGCACGTCGTGGCCCGCGAGCGGGCCCGGTTCGAGGAGGCGGGCGTCCGGCTGCTCGTCTCGTCGGAGCGGGTCACCGAGATCTGCCGCGACAAGCAGGAAACGTTCGCCTTCCTCAGCGAGCACGGCATCGGCGTGCCGCGGCTCCTGACGTACGAGGAGGCGTGCGCGGGGCCGTTCCCGGTGATCGTCAAGGCCCGGTTCGGCTCGTCCGCCAAGGGGGTCCATCGCGTGATGCGGTGCCAGGACCTGCCGCGGTTCCGGAACGGCGGCGACGGCGTCATCTTCCAGGAATACGTCGAAGGGCCCGAGTACACGGTCGACGTGTGGGCGGGCCTCGACGGCGTGCCGCGGGTCGCCGTACCCCGCCAGCGGCTCCAGGTCCGGGCCGGCGAGGTCAGCAAGGGCCGGACCGTCCGCGACGAGGCGGTGATCGCCGAGAGTATGCGGCTGGTCCGGGCGCTCGCCGAATGCATCGGCGTCATCACGTGCCAGTGCCGCGCCACGCCCGACGGGCGGGTCGTATTCTTCGACCTGAACCCGCGGTTCGGCGGCGGGGTGCCGCTGGCGATCGAGGCGGGGGCGGATTTCCCCCGGTGGGTCCTCCAGGAGCACCTCGGACGGTCGGCCGACGCCGACCCGGACGCCTGGGAGGCGGGCCTCCTGATGCTTCGCTACGACGCCGAGGTGTTCGTCCGCGAGTCGGACCTGCCGCCGGGGTCCTGGACGGGCGACGACCTGGCCGAGGGTTGATCGGGGGCCCGCGGAGGAGGCAGACGATGTTCCCATCGGGGCCGCCGTCGTGGATCGAGATGGTTCGGGAGCTGTGGGCGTCCGGGATCTGGGTGTTCGCGGCGTCGCTGGTGCTGAGTCTCCTGGCCACGCCCGTGTTCCGATGGATCGCCGTCCGGCGGGGCATCGTCGACCGGCCGGACCAGGCGGTCAAGGTCCACCCCGAGGCGATCCCGTACCTCGGCGGATGCGCGATCTGGCTGGCCTGGACGGTGCCGGTCGCGCTGTACGTGGTGATGGACGGGTCCGAGCACACGGGGGCGCTGCTGGCGCTCGTGGGAGGCGGGGCCATCGCCTTCGCCACGGGCCTGGTCGACGACCTCCTGGAGATCCACCCCAAGTGGAAGCTCCTGGGGCAGACAGTCGCCGGCGGGGTCCTTCTCCTGGGCGGCATCTGGTGGCTGGCCTATCCGAACCTGCCGTGGCTTCCGCCGCTGGACTTCGGGCCCGGCCACCCCTTCGTGGTGGTCATGTGCCTGGCGATGCACTTCTTCGTGGTCATCGGGGCGACCAACGCGACGAACTTCCTCGACGGGCTCGACGGCCTCTGCTCGGGGGTCTCGGCGATCATCGCGTGCGGGTTCCTCCTGCTGGCGACGTCGCTGGCGGCCCACGACGCCTACGGCATCGGGCTCGACTACGAGTATCCGCGGCTGATCCTGATCGTCGGCTTCGCCCTGGCGGGGGCGGCGGTCGGCTTTCTGCCCTACAACCTGAACCCGGCACGCATCTTCATGGGTGATGCCGGGAGCGTCTTCATCGGTTTCGTCCTGGCGGCCATGATGATCATGTTCGCCAGCCGGTTCGGCATGGTGAAGTGGTTCGTCGGGACGCTGTTCATCTTCGGTCTGCCGATCCTCGACACGGGCCTGGCGCTGCTCAGGCGGCTGCTCAATCGCCGGCCCATCATGATGCCCGACCGCAGCCACACCTACAACCAGCTCATCGACCGGCTGGGCCTGTCGGTGCCGCAGGCGGTCGGCGTCTCCTACGGATTAAGCGTCGTCTTCGTGACGGTGGGACTCGTGGTGCTGTACCTGCCGGGCCGCATCGCGATGCTGATCTACCTGGGGGTGGCGGCGGCGGCGTTGGTCGTCGCGGCCGCCCTGGGCTTCCTGCGGATGACGCCGGAGGAGAAGGCGGCCGCCGACCGGTACCTGAAGCGGAAGCGCCCGGCCTCGGGCGGGTCGGCGGCATGAGTGCGAACCGTCCGGACGTGCGCCTCGTCGCATTTGACCTCGACGACACGCTCTACCCCGAGCGAGAGTTCGTCCTGAGCGGTTTCCGCTGCGCCAGCGACCACCTCGTCGCCAGGGGCATTCTCGAGCGCCCGATCTTCGACGACCTGGAGGCGGCGTTCGAGGCCGGCGTCTGCGGCAACACGTTCAACCACGTCCTCGAGGCCGCCGGCGTCCAACCCACCGACGAGCTCATCGCCGAGCTGGTCGAGGTCTACCGGACGCACCGGACGGCCGGTGGGGCGGCTAGACCCGACATCGCTCCCTACCCGGACGTCGAGCCGACGCTCGCGCGCCTGGCCGCCGAGGGAGTTGTGCGGGGCGTCATCACCGACGGGCCGCTCGCCTGCCAGCGGCTGAAGGTCGAGGCCCTGGGCCTCGAACCCCTCCTGGAGGCCGTCGTCCTGACCGACGCATGGGGCCGCGAGTTCTGGAAGCCCCATCCCCGGGCGTTCCGCGAGATGGCCGAGCGGCTCGGCGTCGAGCCGGCGGCGTGCGTCTACGTCGCGGACAACCCGGCGAAGGATTTTCAAGGGCCTGCCGAGGCGGGCTGGCGAGCGTCGATCCGCATCCGCCGACCGGATGGGCTCCATCGCGATGAGCCCATCAGGCGCTGCGACCCCGTCGCCGCGACGATTGACACGCTCGATGACCTGCCCGAGCATCTGAGACGCGGTTGACAGTCGTTAAGCCTTGCGTATGCTGTGGCCGTTTCTGATTGACCTCCGGCGGCCCAGCGAACCGGCGGCGGTCGGACCTGCTGAGAGACTTCATCGGAGAGGCGAATGCCCGAGACGCGCGTGCCGCTGGCCCGCCCCGATGTCGGCCAGGCCGAGATCGATGCCGTCGTGGAGGTCCTTCGGACCCCCAGCCTCAGCCTCGGTCCGAAGTTGGCCGAGTTCGAGGCGGCCTTCGCCGACTACGTCGGTTCACGCTACGCCGTCGCCGTCAACTCCGGCACGTCGGCCCTCCACCTGCTGGTCCGGGCCCTGGAGCTCGGGCCGGGCGACGAGATGGTCACGTCGCCGTTCTCGTTCGTCGCCTCGGCCAACTGCGCCCTCTTCGAAGGGGCCCGGCCCCGGTTCGTCGACGTCGACGAGGCCACCTGGAACATCGAGGCGTCGGGCCTGGAGGCGGCCGTCAACGAGAGCACCCGCCTCCTGCTGCCGGTCCACGTTTTCGGCCGGCCCGTCGACATGGACCCCGTCCTGGCGGTCGGCCGGGCTCACGACGTGCCGGTCGTCGAGGACGCCTGCGAGGCCCTCGGCTCGACCTGCAAGGACCGCGCGGCCGGGACGCTCGGCGTCGCGGGCACCTTCGCCTTCTACCCCAACAAGCAGATGACGACGGGGGAGGGCGGCATGATCGTCACCGACGACGAGGGCCTGGCGGGCCTCTGCCGCAGCCTCCGGAACCAGGGCCGGGGGCCGGGCGCCGGGTGGCTCGACCACGTCCGGCTGGGCTACAATTATCGCATCGCCGATATCAACTGTGCCCTGGGCCTGGTGCAGCTCGCCCGGATAGAGGAGTTCATCGCGGCCCGGGCGGCGGTGGCCGAGCGGTACCTGGAGAAGCTCGTTGACGTGGATGAGCTGGTCCTGCCGCCGCCCTACGAGGACGGGCGGATGAGCTGGTTCGTCTTCGTCGTGCGGCTGGCCGACCGCTTCACGAAGGACCACCGCGACGCGGTGCTCGCATCGCTGCGCCGCGACGGCATCGGCTGCGGCAACTACTTCTCGCCGATCCATCTGCAACCGTTCTACCGGAACGAGTTCGGCCATCGGGAGGGCGACTTCCCCGTGTGCGAGAAAATCGGGGCACGGACGATCGCCCTGCCGTTCTACAACCGCCTCTCGGAGTCCGACCAGGACCTCGTCGTCGACCGCCTCAAGACGGCCCTGGCGGCCCTGTAAGCCACCGGTGCCGCTCTACGCGGCCCAAGCCAGCCGGCCCTGGGCCGGGCCGAGGTGTGCCGGCCGCTCTCGCGGGCTTGCAGACGCGGCGGGTCGCTGATCGGCGGGGGGCTCTATGTGGGCGACCTCGTCTTCGGCGGCGCCTGCCCGAGCGTCGATCTCAACGGCCTGGACCTCTATTACCGCAACGGGGGCGACCCGAAGCAGCTCTACTGCGGCGATTGCGGGAGCGTCGGCGATGGCGACTTCAGCGTGCTGCCGGGGCCCTGGGGGGCGGGCAGTGGCGGCGGCACCGTGATGACCGAGCCCGGCACGCTTGCGATGCTCGCGCTTGGCGGTCTGGCTGCGCTGCTGAAGCGCCGAGTGTACTGAATCGCCGCAGAACGCACGGGCCGTAGTCACGACACCGGGTGGGCAGGCGCTCCCATGGGGCGCCTGCCCGCGTCATTGCTCCGGCCGGGCCTGCCGCTGACTGGGCCGGAGCGAATGTTCTGGCGGGCCATCAGAGGTAGACCTACGATAGGGCCGTTCGTGCGGGCATGCGGTACGCGGACCCCGTGCGGCGTACCGTGCGACTCAAGGGGCCGACGGATGAAGTTCATCATCGGCGTGGATTGCGACGGCGTGGCGTGCGTCGTCGGCCAGCCGGGGCGGTCACTGAGTTACTCGCGGGACTACGGTTTCGCCCGGGCCCAGGGGGCCCGGGAGGCCGATGCCGCCGCCCGGGCCCTCTTCGACGCCGGGGCCGAGCGCGTCGTCGTCTGGGACAATCACGGCCTGGGGAACAACCTCGACTACGACCGGCTCGACCCGCGGTGCGAGGTCGCCCTGGGGGCGGGCTTCGAGCGGCGGTGGCCGGAGCTCGACGAGACGTTCACCGGCGTCCTGATGATCGGCTATCACGCCATGGAGGGGACGGCCGACGGGGTCCTCGCCCACACCTACAGCCCGGGGGCGTACCGGTGGATCAAGGTCGCCGGTCGGGAGGTCGGCGAGATGGCCCTCGACGCCGCCGTGGCGGGCGAGTTCGGCGTCCCCCTTCTGTTCGTCGCCAGCGACGATCATGGCTGTGCGGAGGCCCGCCGGTTTATGCCCTGGGTCGAGACGGTCGAGACGAAACGGGGCCTGGGCCGGACGCTGGCCGTGAGCAAGTCACCCGGCCGGGCCGTCGACGAGATCCACGAAGCGGTCGGGCGTGCGGTGCGGCGGCTCGATGAGATGGAGCCCTTTACGTTCCCATCGCCGATCGAGATGGAAGTCCGCTTCAAGCGGATCCACCTGGCCCTGAAGGCCCGGCTGGTCCACCCCGGGTGGCGTCTGACGGGGCTTCGGACCCTTCGCCGGACAGTGGAGGGCCTCAAGGACTGGCGGGGCTGAAGGGCACGGTTGCGGCGCCAGGGGCTTGTCCTTTTTCTCTATCCTTCCCATTTTTCCGCGCATCTTTCGGGCGCGCATCGCAGCAGCGCACGCTGAGCCGTCGTCGCCGGGGCCTTTCCTGTCCGGCCTAAGTGTTTGCTGATTAGTGACTTACGAGAGGCCCCCGCTCGCGGCCGTCCGCCGCCGCCCTGCGATTTGCCTTATTCCCACCGGAAAGTAAGTTTTCCCAGGGTCAGGACTGGACGGAGGTCCAGGCGCTTATGCGCAACGGAGGCGGAACCGGCCCGCCGAGACACCCGGCACGGACGGCCCGCATGGAGATCGGCACGGAAGAAAAAGGATGGAGGTCGCGAAGGAGTCTCACGATGTGCTCCGCTCAGACGAAGGAAGCGCGGGTGGTCGCGCGGGCTGTGGCGGCGGCGATGGTGGCCGTTCTCGTCCTGCCTGTCCTGCCGCAGGGCCGGGCGGCCGGGGCTGATGAGGCGGCGGTCCAGGACGCCGTCGAACGCGGGGTGGCTTGGGTGGTCTCCCAGCAGGCCGCCGATGGGAGCTGGGGCGCTGCGGACGCCGACAAAGGCGTCTCGACCGCCTACGCCCTGGTCAAGCTCCAGAACCACGCCTACGCGCTGGGCTACGCCTCGCCGTTCGACGCGGCGTATCCGTACGTCGCCAGCGTCGAGATGGGATGGGGCTACCTGTTCGACCTGGCGGTGGCGGTTCCGCTGGCGCCGCAGGACCATACCGGCGGGGCGACCGGCACGGTCGACGACCCCGACACGGACGGCGATGGGGTCGGCGTCAGCGTCCCGAGCGCCTGGGGCTCGAGCGCCGTCCCCACGACGGCGGCCGTCCTGTGTGCGCTCGAAGCCACCGGCACGCCCGACCAGCCGAACGAGGCGGGCCTCGATTTCGATGGCGACGGAGCGGTCGACACGTACGGCCAGATCGCCCAGGACGCCGCCGACTGGCTCGCGATGGCCCAGGGCGACGCAGGCAACGACGAGGGCGGGTGGGAGTTCGACGCCCTCGACAACCAGACCGGCTCCGCCTTCGCCGACAACGACAACGGCGGCGTGGCCGCGGTCGGTCTGGCGGCGGCCGAAGCCGCCGGTGCGGTCATCCCGGAATGGGTCGGCGCCGAACTGGACGTTTGGGTCGGCGTCATCCAGGACCCCGTCGACGGCGACGCGGACGACGGCGGGTCGTACTGGAACCCGGACTGGACGATGTGGCTGCCCCTCGTCGATCAGCGGAAAACCGGCTACCTGCTGGTCCAGCTCGCCCTGTGCGACGAGCCCCTGGATGGTCCCCGGATGGTGGCGGCGATGGACTACGTCGTCCGGCACTGGCAGGACGAGGACGCCGACGTGGGCTGGGGCTACGGCGCGAGGCCGGTCAACTACGAGGCCATGTTCGCCCTTCGAAGCGGCCTGATGATGGTTAGCGTCGAGTTGCTGGACCTGGACGGTGACGGCGTGGGCGAGCGCGACTGGCTCGCCGAGTTCGCCGACGTCCTGGTGGCCGAGCAGAACGCCGACGGCTCCTGGCCCGCGACAGGCGAGCGCGATCCCGTCTGCGAGACCGTGTGGGCCCTCCTGGCCATGGAGCAGCCCTGGACGCCGCCCCCGCCGGTCACGACGCTGGAGGCGGTCGTAGACATCCGGCCCGGCTCGTCGCGCAATCCGCTCAACCCGCGGGGCCGCGGCATACTGCCGGTGGTCCTCGTCGGGACGGCGGACGTCGACGTCACGGCCATCGACCGGGCGACGATCCGGCTCGGGCGCGAGGGTGTGGAGGCGACGGTGGCGCCGTGCCGCGTCATCGAATGGGACGTCACCTCGCCCGAATCTGCCGGCTCGGACGGGCGGCCGGAACGCGACGGCGTCGAGGACCTCGTCCTCCTCTTCCGGACGGGCCAGTTGGTGAAGGGGCTGGGCCTCGCGGAGGAGGGCGGCAACGTCGTCGAGCTGACCCTCACGGCGGGCCTCGACGAAGACCACGGCGGCATCCCGGTGGCGGGCAAAGACAGCGTCGACGTGCTCCAGGTTCGCCGGCCCCGCCAGGTCCTCAAGGGCCTTCACAGCCGGCTCAGGAGGGTCCGGATTCGGGGCAAACCGCGATAGACGTATTCAGGCAGGTCCCGCCCCGCGCGGCGCGGGGCGAAGCCGATGCCCCTCGGCGACGCCGATGCACGGTGAACGCGAAGCGGGCAGACGCTCGGGGGGAGCGCCTGCCCGCTCTGACTTCATGGCTGGGGAACAGGGATTCGAACCCCGACTAGATGATCCAGAGTCATCTGTGCTACCATTACACCATTCCCCAGCCCGCTCTGGACCCTCGTCCCCATCATACCGGCCCCTTGAGCGGAATCAAGGCTTCATGCCGCCCGATTGATCCCGCCCGAAGGTTTCCTTTGTCCCGTGCCGCCCCCTATAATGGACCCTGAACGGGCCTTTGGTCCAAGGGGCGGCTTCATGGAACAGTCTGTGGACATTCTGACGGTGGCGGGCGGCCACCTCTGGACGATCCTCCTCTCGATCGGCTCGATGGCCTACGAAGCGGGCGTCTATGTCATCGTCGGCGTCCTGGCGGCCGGTCTGGTCCACGTGTTCGTCTCGCGGGAAGTGCTGACGCGGCACCTGGGCGGCCGGGGGTTCGCTTCGGTCGCCAAGGCGGCCCTGCTGGGTGCGCCGCTGCCGCTGTGTAGCTGCTCGGTGCTGCCGACGGCCTACGCCCTCCGCGAGCGAGGCGCGGGCCGGGGGGCCACCGTCTCGTTTCTCATCTCGACGCCCGAGACAAGCTTCGATTCGATCGCCGTCACGTGGGCCCTCATGGGGCCGATCATGGCGATCGTCCGGCCGGTGGCGGCCGTGGTGACGGCCCTGACGGCCGGAATGGTCGAGACGCTCCGCGACCGGACTGCGCCCCTGGCGCCTGCCGAGGTCGAGCCGGGGCCGTCGGCGGCGCCGGGGACGGCCTGTCCGCACTGCGACCCGCCTGAGCCTGACCCGGCGCCGGAGCCGGCCTGCCCCCATTGCGAACCGGCGGTCGAGACCGCCCCCGATCCGACTCCGACGACTGCCGCAGCGGACGAAGCCGTCCCGACGTGTCCGGGCTGCGCGGCCGAGGACGCCCCGTCGCCGCCGGGGCGGCCGCTTCGGTGGGGCCGTTTCTGGCGGTTCGTTGCGGTGGAGCTGGGCGAGGAGATCGGCCCGACGCTGGCCCTCGGCCTGGTGCTCGCCGGTGTCATCGGGGCGTTCGTCAACCCGGCTTTCTTCGAGCGGTATCTGGGGAGTCCCGTGGCTGCCATGCTCGTCATGCTCGTCGTGGGCCTGCCCCTGTACGTCTGTGCGACGGCCTCCACGCCAATGGCGGCGATGCTGGTGTGGCGGGGCCTGAACCCCGGAGCCGCCCTGGTCTTCCTGCTGGTGGGGCCGGCGACGAACCTGGCGACGATCCTGACGGTGGGAAAGATGTTCGGGAAGCTCTCGGCGGCCCTCTACGTGGGGCTGATCGCGGCGTTCGCCCTGGCGTGCGGCTTCGCCCTGGACGCCCTGGTCGGCGCCTGGGCGGTCGACATGATGACCGCCCACGCCCACGGCTTCCTGCCGCCGGCGGTGCACTACGCCGGTGCGGCGGTGCTGACCGCCTGGCTCCTCCTGGCCGTGGCTCGGTGGATCCACCGGAAAGCCGCAAGAAAAAGACACTAAGTGTCTTTTTTTCGCCTGTAAGTGCCTGTGGGAAGGGGACTTAGGGTCTGACAAAAGACACTTAGTGTCTTTTTTTTTCGGTCACATGTAGGGCTCGGGGGGCTCGTCGGCCTCCTCCACCTCCTCGGCGATCACGACCTTCGCCTCGGGGTCGGTCCGGCCGAACACCTTCACCCACCGGTTCGTCTCGAGCTTTTCGGCCCCCTCCCACCGGACGGGGACGGCCACGGGCGAGGCGTCCGCCGCGCAGCACGTGATCGTGAACCGGACGAGCAGGAACTGCCCAGGCGGTGTGTTCTCCGTCCGCAGGACGAACCCGAGGGCCCCCACCTTCATCGGGCGGGGCGACCGGAGCCGCTGCGCCAGGCCCAGCACGTTCGTCCAGGCATAGCCGCGCCGCTCCTCGGCCTCGGCCAGGGCCCGTTGGGAGGCCAGCTCGGCCACCATGGCCCAGTCCTCCGCTCCGCGCTGGACGGCCGCCAGGTCGTTCAGGCCCCTCACCGGCAGGGAGAAGCCCACCAGGATCGGCACGATGAAGGCCAGGCTCCGGACGATGAGCCAGGCCCGCCCGCCACCGGCGCCGCAGGCGTGGTCGTGATCGTGGTTGTCGGCGTCGGGGGACCAGGCCGGCGCCTCCTCGCCTCGCAGGACGGCCGCCCGGCGGGCCGCGTACTCCGCCCTCAGGCTGTGCTGCCGGAGGACCCATCCGACCGCGAACAGGGCGAGCAGCAGGACGCCCCCCGCCGCCGCCAGGTAGCCGTAGACCGACCAGAGGAACAGGGGCATCCGCCCCGTCAAACGGACGAACAGGACGAAGACGCCCCACCCGGCCATCGGCCAGAGCTCCCACCACGACAACCGCCCGCTGTGTTCGCACCCCGGTGCCTTGACGCCCATTTCTCGATCCGCTCCCACACTATTGTACGCCGTTCGACAGCACTCCGTACAGCAGTCCTGCCGCTTCCGACAGGACCAGCACCAGCACCGGCACGACCGCCAGGACCGTCGCCAGGACCCGCCGGGGCAGGGCCCCCAGGTACATCGCCACCAGCTTGATGTCGAGCATCGGCCCCAGGACGAGGAACGCCAGCTTCGAGGCATACGAGAACTGGACGAACGACGCCGCCACGAAGGCGTCGGCCTCCGAGCACAGGTTCAGCGCGAACGCCAGCAGCATCATCCCGGCGCTCGAAACGACCGGCGTCTTGCCGACCGAAACCAGGACGTTCCGCGGGGCGAACGCCTGGGCCGTAGCGGCAAAAACGGCCCCGAGGAGCAGGAACCCGCCCAGCAGCAGAAAGTCCGCCGAGGCGTGGTGGACGATGCCAGCCAGCATCTCTCCGGGCCGGCGTCGACGAGTCGCCGGCCGCGCACGCTCGACATCCGTCTGCGCGACAGGCGGGTCAGCATCGGCCGAGGCGTTGCGCCTGCGCGCCTCCCGCCAGGCCATGATCAGCCCCACCACGGCCGCCACCGTCACACCCACCGCCACGCGGCCCACGGGCATCGCCCATGCGGTCGGGGTCCGCAGGAACGCCATGATCGTCGACGCGATCACGATCGGGTTGACGATCGGCCCGGCCAAGAGGTACACGACCGCCATCTCCAGCGGCAGGCCCTTCCTGAGCAGCCGCCGCACGACCGGCACCACCCCGCACTCACACACCGGGAAGACGATTCCGAGCAGCGGCGCCACCGCCAGCCGGGCCGCCCGGTGCCGCGGCACGAAACGGCGCAGCGTCTCGGCCGGCACGAGCACCTCGATGGCCCCCGACACGATCGACCCCAGCAGGACGAACGGGAACGCCTCCAGCAGGATGGCGATCAGCACGACGCCGAAGACCTGGGCCTCGCGGATCCGGAAGAACACCTCCAACCGGTTCACCAGGAACGTCAGGGCCCACCAGGCGGGGAAGAAGCCGACGACGAAGATGAGGACGGCGATCAGGACCTTGTGGCTCGGACTGATGGGAATGGACCGCTGGGTCGCCATAGGGTCGTCCGCGATTCGCTCGCGCGACAGAAGGATAGACCGTCGCCCGCCGGTCGTCAACCCCGGCGGACAGCGTGCCAGGAGTGGCAAAAGCCCACGGCCAGACGCTCGACGCGGGCCGAGGCATGACGCTCGAAGTGCCGGATGGCCCGCTCGCCTGTGCAGTGGCCGATGAGCAGCTCCTCGACGCCCGCGTCGTCGAGGACCGGCAGGAGTGCGTCGAGGCCGCGCTTCGGGGTCCGTCGCAAGTGCAGACCGCCGATGACCGTCCGGATCGGCTCGCCACCGGTCAAGCCGCGGGCGTGGCGGAGCGTGTTCCGTACGCCGCGGTGGCAGCACCCACTGACGAGCGCCCATCCCGCCGGGGGCCGGGCCAGCACGAACAGCTCATCGTCGAACGGGTCCGGCACGGGCCGGCCGCGGCGCTCCGCGAAGAAGCCTCGCTGGGCCGCCGAAGGTTGGCCGTAGACCGTACCGCTCAAGCAGACGCCCTGGGGCAGGACGACGGGGGAGTCGACGGCCTGAATCGGCCCGCGGCGGGCCAGCATGGCTGCACTGCTCTTGGGGACGCCGATCGCCTTGCTGACGCCGAAGCGGCGGGCCCAGCGCGGGGCGGCCAGCTCGTCGTGGGCGTAGACGGTTGCTTGGGGCGCCGCCGCCCCCGCGGCAGCCACGCCGCCCGTGTGGTCGTAGTGGCCGTGACTGAGAACGATCGCCTCGACGCGGCCGAGGTCCACGTCGAGGGCTCGGGCGTTCGACGCGAGAGCTTCGTTGCTCGCCCCCGTGTCGAAGAGGACGACGCCTCGGTCGGTCTCCAGGAGGGCCGCGAAGCCGTGCTCGCCCACGAGGTCGTCACGCTGGCTCGTGTTCTCGACGAGCACCGTCAGCCGCAGCCACGCGAGGGCAGGGGCGTTCATCTCGGACAGGTGCCGGTGGCACACGCCGGGGTGGCGCAGGGCTCGTCGCGTCCGCAGCAGGTGGCGGCGGTGGCGTCGGCCTTCACGTGACCGCGGGGGGCGCTCAGGCGGCGCTCCGGCCGGGCGGCCCCGCACGACGGGCACCGCTCCGGGCCCGCGTCCCCCGACCGGCGGAGGAACACCTCGGTCACTTCGCCGCATTCCCGGCACACGTAGTCGAACGTCGGCATGGCACAGGCTCCGCAGTGAGGCAGCGGCACGGCACGCCGAAGCATCGAGGCGTGCGCGGCGCCGTCAATGGTCGCAGATATTGTCGCCCGTGGCAAGCGTGCCCGCCAGGTGGCGCTTGACCAGCTCCTCGGGCGGCTCGGCGGGCGCCCCGACGATCGTCTCGATGCCGTGCCGGGCGAACAGGTCCTGGGCCCGCCGGCCCATGCCGCCGGCGATCACCCGGTCTACCCCGTTCTCCTTGAGCCACTGGGGCAACACGCCGGGCTCGTGGGGCGGCGGCGTCGCGGCCTGGACGGTCGTGACCTGCCCGTCCTCGACGTCGACGAGGGTGAACTGGTCGGCGTGGCCGAAGTGCATGGCCAGCCGCTCTTCGGCCGTGGGAATCGCGTAACGCATGCGGCTCCTGTCTCCTTCTCTCTCTTGGGCGGCGACGGCCGCCGAACTCGCTTGCTCCCGTGTGGCCTCTTCCTCGGGGCCGACCACCAGACGGGCGGCCAGGTCCTCGAACGCCCCGGCTGCCGGGCCCCCGCTCGCCAGATACGCCGCCAGCCGCCCGGTGTCGCAAGCGTCGCGCAGGGCGGGATCGAACGGGACCTCGGCCAGCACCGGCACGTCCTCCGGCCGGGCCGCGCCGTCGCCGCTGAAGAGCGGCACGCGACCGCCGCACGACGGACACACCAGCGTGCCCATCGTCTCGACGAGGCCTTCCAAGGATAGGCCGAGCTTGCGGCAAAAGTCCACCGCTTTCCGCACGTCGGCCATGGCGACTTCCTGCGGCGTGCCAACCATGACGACCCGGGCCATCGGGATGACTTGGCCGATCGAGAGGGGTTCGTCGCCGGTGCCGGGCGGGCAGTCGACGACCAGCACGTCGAGGTCGCCCCATGCGACGTCGCCGAGAAGCTGGTCGATGACGCCGATCTTCATCGGCCCCCGCCAGATGACGGCCTCGTCGCGGCCGCCGAGCAGCAGGCCCAGGCTCATGACGCGGAGGCTTGCGGCAGCCGTCGCGCCGTGCGCCCGGTCTACCCACGTCCCGTCGACGGGCACCTCGACCGGCTGGAGCGTCCGGCCGTCGGACTCGAGCTGCGTCCCCGACAGGCCGAGCAGCACCGGCACCGTCGGGCCGTGGAAGTCGACGTCCAGCAGGCCGGTCCGCCGGCCCAGGCGGGCGAGGCTGACCGCCAGCGCCGTCGCGACGGTGCTTTTGCCCACGCCGCCCTTGCCGCTCATGACCGCCAGGACCGTGCCGACGCGGGCGAGGTTCTCGTCGCGGCGGCGGCGAATGGCCTCGCGGGCGTCGTCGGGCGGGGCTTCTCGGGCGCTTGCTGTCTGTGCCGTGTCGCTCATGGGTTCACCAGTGGCCTTCGACGTTTGCGGCGTCGGCCTCGGCCAGTCGGCCCTCCTTGAAGGCCTGGAGGGCGTCGCTCACGGTGCCTTCGGCGCCGAGGTAAACGCGGACGCCGGCCGCCTGGAGGACGCGGAACGCCTTCGGGCCGGCGTGGGTGCAGAGGACGGCCTCGGCGCCCGAGTCGGCGATCCTCTGGCCGGCCTGGACACCCGCCCCGGAGGCGGCCTGCTTGTTCTGATGGTTCGGGACGGCCTCGACCAGGTCGCCGGTCTCGGAGTCGGCGAGGACAAACCACGGGGCCCGCCCGAGCCGGGCCGAGAGCCGGGCGTCGAGGCCCGATCCTTCCGCCGGGATGCAGACTTTCATCTTCGTTCCTTTCATGAGGTTCCGATGTCGCGGACGGTTTCGGCCGCCCCTTCCCTCGTGGCGCCCTTGGCTGAGACAAGAGATCTCGCCCGCTCCAGCACGACGCCGCACGCCCGGGCCAGGGCCTTCGCCCCCGGTCCCGAGCCTTGGGCGGGCACACGGGCCCGGGCCACGTCCTCCGGGATGCCCCGGTCGAACGGGACCCGGCCGATCGTCTCGACGCCGCGCCTCTCGCACACATGGTGGATCGATTCGGTCAACTCCGGGCAGATGTCCGCCTTGTTCACCAGGCACAGGGCGGGCACCCTGAACCACTCCGTCAGGTCGAGGACCCGCTCGAGGTCGTGCAGGCCGCTCAGCGTCGGCTCGGTCACGACGACCGCCAGGTCCGTGCCCGTCAGGGCCGCGTTGACCGGGCAGCCGGTGCCGGGGGAGGCGTCGATGAAGAGCACCTTCGCCCCGTCGCGGCCGGCCCGGGCCTCGGCCAGCGTCCGGACGAGCGTGACGAGCTTGCCGGACGCCTCGCCCCCCGGCAGCAGCTCGCCGCGCGCCAGGCCCCCCGTCGGCGTCGCCCCCGAGCAGGCGTAGCCGTCCAGGCGCGGATGCAGCGCGACCGGCGCTTCGTCCGTCTCCGACAGGGGACACACGATGGCGCACAGGCCGCAGCCCTCGCAGCGGAGCGGATCGACCCGGGCCACGTCGCCGAGTTCGATGGCCTCGAACCGACAGGCCCCCGCGCACACGCCGCAGCCCCGGCACGTCTCGGGGTCGATGGACGCCAGGTACCCGCCGCTGAACGGCTGGCACGTCTCGTCGTCGGCGTCGAGCAGCAGGTGGAGGTTGGCGGCGTCGACATCGCAGTCGGCGACGACCGTCCCCTCGGCCATCGCGGCGAGCGACGACGCCAGGCTGGTCTTGCCGGTGCCGCCCTTGCCGCTGACGACGGCGACCTGGACGAGGCCCTCCGGGTGCGAGAGGTCGGTGCAGCGTTCGCGGCTGGGCTCGGCCGCGTCTTGAAACGAGGGGGCCTCGTCCTCGGGCTCGGCGTCGGGCTCGCGGACCTCCAGGTCCTCGCCCAGAAGCGCCGCCGCCAGCGACTCGAACAGCAGCCGGTGTCGGCCGGCTTCGGTGACCAGGAGCCGGCCGCGGGCGTATTGTCGGGCGACCTCCTCGTCGTAAGGGACCTCCAGGGCGATCGGTAAACGGCGGTCGTGCAGGAACGTCCGTGCGCCGGCGCCGCCCAGGTCGCTCCGGTTGAGGATCACCGCCTGGGGGACGCCGAGGCGGCCCGCCAGGTCGGCCGCCTTCGTCACGTCCGACAGTCCGAGCGGCGTCGGCTCCGTCACGAGCAGGCACAGGTCGGCCCCGCGGACGGCTTCGACCACGGCGCAGCCCGCCCCCGGCGGACAGTCCAGAACCACCAGCTCCTCTTCGCCCTCGACGCTTGCCTTGACCTGCTCGATGAGGGCCGAGGCCCGGACCTGGCCCGTGGCGAGCGACCCGTCGGCGAACGGCCGGGTGGGGCCGCGCACCGGCTGGTAGGTGCCCGTGCGGACGGTGCCCAGCGAATGGCGGGTCCAGTCGAGGGCCGCTTCCGGGCACGCCTCGATGCACGCCCCGCAGGAGTGGCACAGCTCGGCAAAGAGGACCGGCCCGCTCTTGACCGCCGCCAGGGCGCCGAATCGGCAGGCCCTGGCGCAGGCGCCGCAGCCGGTGCAGTCGCCCGTGACGGCCGGCACGGGCACCGTGGCCTCGTGCTCGTCGCGGACCTCGGGCGAGAGGAACAGGTGGCCGTTGGCGCCCTCGACGTCGCAGTCGACGTAGGCCGCGCCGGCGACGGCCGCCAGATTCGTCGCGACGAAGGTCTTGCCCGTGCCGCCCTTGCCGCTGGCTATGGCGATTCGCATGGTCTTACGCATGGCGCGTCATGGGCACGCCGCAGGTCGGGCACTTCATGGCCGTGCAGGGCGTGCCAAGCTGGTGCGGGGCCGTCGCGCCGCATTGGGGACAGACGCAGACGCCGCCGGGTCCGGCAGCTGCCGGTCCGCCCATGCGTCCTCGTCCGCCGCGGCCGGCTCCGGCGCCACCGCCACCGCCTGCCCCTCCGCCGCGTCCGCGGCCGGCACCTCGGCCGCCACCTCCGGGGGGTCCCGTTCGGTCTCCGCGTGGCATCTCGTCCTCCTTTCTGAGAAAAAGGGCCCTGGCCCCCTCTCGTCGTGGACCTTTTTCCTTTGGGGCGGAGAGGAGGGGCGGGTGGGCCCCTCCCCGTGCCGCCAACTGCTGCGCTCGTTTGAGCGCGAGGGGGTCCTGATGGGGGCCCCGCCGGACCTGGCGGAGGGAGCCGCCCCGCTCATGGGCTCCCCGCCGGCTCAATCGTCGCTGCCGGCGGCCTCGAGCTCGTCAATCCGCTTGCGGATCTCCTCCAGGGCGCCGGAAAAGTAATCCGCCTGCGAACGCAGGGCCTCCAGCTCGGCGTCGCGCGACGTCGGCGGGGCGTACGGATGCGCCGCGTAGGGCCCGGCCGCTGCGGCGGCCGGGGCCGGAGCATACGGGACGCCCCACGCGCTGCGGGCCCAGCCGGGCAGACCGGTGGCCCAATACATGTTCCGCCAGCCTCGTCCGTGGCCGCCGAATCCGCCGCCGCGCCCGCGGCCCCAGCCTCCTCGGCCGCCCACGGGGTTCATGAAACCGGGCACTGCGTAGCCGGCGCAGTAACCGGCCGCACGTCCTGTCATCGGGCCCATACCCATCGGGCCGGTTCCGTCTCCACCTGGCATGATTGAGTCCTCCTAACTTGCGTGGTTCGTAAAGGCACGCGCGGGGCAAGCCCCGGCGGCTGACTATGTCAAGCGTTGCCCATGCCGCTGGGCCCATGTCCGCGGCCGTGTCGGCCGCATCCTCGACCGCCCCGCCCCCGTCCGTGGCCGAACCCGGGGCACGGGCCGATGGGTCCGGGCCCCGGCGGGGGCCAGGGCACGTCGGCGCCGGGCGGCGCCTGGGCCGGGCCGCCCTCGATCCGCAGGGCCTTGCCCCGGATCAGGGCGTCGGCCGTCTTGCGCCGGGCCTCGGCCAGGATGCGGCCGACCGTTGCCCGCGAGACGTTCATCCGGGCGCCCACGTCTTCCTGGGAGAGGCCCTCGAGGTCCGCCAGGCGCAGCGCCTCGACCTCGTCGAGCCCCAGGACGACCTCCTCGAGCGTCCGCAAGGGGATGCCGCGGGGCTTGTAGTAGACCGCTCCCGGCCAGTATCGGACGGTTCGCGGGATGGGGGGTCGTCCCATGGTTCGCCTGGCCGCCTGGGCCGTTCATGGTCGGGTTTCGCTCACTGTTCGGCGCGACCGCCGCGCCGGTCATAATGAGCATATGCTCAGAATCGGCAGAAGTCAAGAGGCGAATTCAGAGAATTCTCCGGGCAGGGGGGAGCGGGGCGCGCAGCGGAGCGGGGGTGCCGGTCGAACGGCAACCCACGTGGCGCAGCCCGTGGGCTTTGACCCTTGGGCGCGGCGAAGGCCCCCGAGCCGCGGTCCTAAGACCGCGGGGACGCGCGATTTGCGCGAGGAGCGCAGGCGAGCCGCAAGTCTGAGCGCACCTCGGAAGTGCCCGTGAACTGACGTTCGCGGCTCCGGACGGGCCAGGCGGGGTGGCAGGTCGAAGGCGCGGCGGGCACGGAGACACGCCGCGCACGGATTGCTCTCGCGTGGTCGGGCACCTCGGTACTGCGGCACTTTCAGTGATGGAACAGCCGGAGGCCCGACAGGGCCATCACCATGCCGTGCTCGTCGCAGGCCTCGATGACGACGTCGTCGCGCTCGGAGCCGCCGGGCTGGACGACGTACTCGACGCCGGACCGGGCGGCCCGGTCGATCGAGTCGCGGAACGGGAAGAACGCGTCCGAGGCCAGGCTGACGCCGGTGAGCTGGTCGAGCCACTCGCGCCGCTCCTCGGGCGAGAGCGGCTCCGGGGCGGGGTCGAACGCCTCCTGCCAGGCCCGCCGCTCGAAGGGCGTGGGGTGCTCCAGGAGGTACTGGTCGATGGCGTTGTTCATCTCGGCCCGCGAGAGGCCGTCGCGGAACGTCGCCTCCAGCACCCGCGGGTGCTGACGGAGCCACCACACGTCGGCCTTCGACCCGGCCAGGCGGGTGCAGTGGACGCGGGACTGCTGGCCGGCGCCGATGCCGATGGCTTGGCCGGCCGCCGCAAACGCCACCGAGTTCGACTGGGTGTACTTGAGGGCGACCTGGCCGACGACGAGGTCGCGGACGGCCGACTCCGAGAGGTCCTTGCGCCTGGTGGCGATCCGCTCGCACGTCTCAGGGCCGGGGACGGCGGCGTTGCGGTCCTGCTGGAGCTGGAGGCCGAAGAGTTCGCGGGTCTCGGTGGCCGGGGGCTCGTAGTCGGGATCGATGCGAAGGACCAGGTATCGCCCGCCCCGCTTGGCCTTCAGGGCGTCCAGGGCGTCGTCGTCGTAGGCCGGGGCGATGCAGCCGTCGGTCACCTCGCGGGCGAGCAGCTCGGCGGCCGACCGGTCGACCGTCTCGGAGAAGGCGGCGAAGTCGCCGAAACTCGACATGCGGTCGGCCCCGCGCGCCCGGGCGTAGGCCACGGCGACCGGCGAGAGGTCGGCCACGCCGTCGACGAAGGCGGCCCTGGCCTCGGCGTCCGAGAGCGGCACGGCCACGGCCGCGCCGGCCGGGCTGACGTGCTTAAAGGACGCCGCGCACGGCAGGCCGAGGGCGGCCTTCAGGTCCCTGACGAGGGCCCAGGAGTTGAGGGCGTCGAGGACGTTGATGAACCCGGGGGCCCCCGAGAGGGCCTCGACGGGCAGTTCGCCCGTCTGGACGAACAGGCGGGCATTCTTCTGGTGCGGGTTCATGCCGTAGCGAAGGGGGATTTCGGCGGGCATTCGGGGGGCCTTTCGGGCAGTGCGCCGTACACGAAAAACGCGCGCCGCGCCAGCGCGGCGGCGAAACGCGCCTTACGAGGGACGTTTTTCTTGCGGGACGTACGTTTTGCACGTTTTCTCGGCGAAAATCGGCTCGAACCGCGTGAAACGCTGCCGGCCGTCGACCAAGGGCACGCTGACCCAGTCCTCGCCGATCAGCGGCCGGGCGTAGTCGAGGAACGCGTCCGTCACGTCGCAGCCCGACGCATCGATCCAGTCCGGCGGGAACTTCCGCTCCGAGTTCGCCATCTCCTCCAGGGGCACCTTGTCGTAGCGAACGCGGTACGTCTGGCCCGGCTCGCGGAGGATCGTCGCCATCCAGCCCGACCCTTCCTCGGCGGCGACCAGGGCGGCCTTGCATCCGACCTTGTACGCCTCGTCCAGGTCGACCGTCGAGGCATAGACCATGTTGTGCCGCTGGTCGGTGCCGGGCACGTTCATCCGGGCCGACCCGGGGACCGAGAGGCCCGAGTCGTTCAGGTAGTTGACGACCGTCTGGGCGACGGTCGTGCCGGAGGCGGAGAACTGGACGTGGCCGAAGGAGTCGCGGCGTGCACCGACGTCGCCCACGTCGAAGCCTTCGCTGACGACCACGAGGCACCGACCGTGCTCCTTGAGGCACTCGTTGACCTGATCGGCGAGCTGCTCGAGGCTGGCGCCCGACTCGGCCAGGTAGATCCGAAGGGGCAGCTCCCGCTCGGGGTCGGCCAGGCGCGCCGCCGCCGGGATGAAGCCGATCTTCCGGCCCATGGCCTGCATCACGAGGACCGGGTCGGACGGCGAGGAGCCGGCGTTCTCCTGGTCGGCGTTCTGGACGGCGTAGGCCCAGTAGCGGGCGACGCTGCCGTAGCCGGGGGTGTGGTCGATCAGCTGGAACTCGGAGTCGCCGACGTCGTTGTCGATCGTCTTCGGGACGCCCGTGGCGACGAGGTCGAGGCCTTTCTCGGCGGCGAGCCGGGCGATCTTGTCGGCCGTGTCCATCGAGTCGTTGCCGCCGGTGTAGAAGAACCAGCCCACATCATGGGCCTTGAGGACCTCGATGACGCGGTTGAAGTCTTCGGTCTGGTGCTCCTTCAGTTTGTAGCGGCAGGTGCCGATCGCGCCGGCGGCGGGCGTCGTTCGGAGGAGGGCGATTTCGTCCCGCGGCTGGGCCGAGAGGTCCAGCAGCTCCTCCTTGAGGACGCCCTCGATGCCGTGCCACGCGGCATAGACGGTGCCGAACGTCTCGGGCATCTGGAGGCAGGTCTCGACGACACCTCGGACGGAGTTGTTGATGACGGGGCTGGGGCCGCCCGACTGGGCGACGACGACGTTGCTCGGCATGGGGGGCTCCTTCGGGGTTTGCTTGATGGCCGATTGTCTGCGTTCGGAGGCCACGCGCTCGCCGCCCGCCTTCGCCCTGCGGGCCATGGCGGACGAGCTGGCTCACGGTCAAACGCGCCCAGCGGGCGCTTTCGGTTCGACCTCAGACGGTTCGTTCGGACGCCAGCCGGTGAAGCACCTCGCCGGCGTGGTGCACGACGAGGATGCCTTCGTCCTCGCGTCCTTCCCATTCCTTGATGCGGATCGACGCCGGGTCGCGATAGCCCAGGTTGACCCGGCGGCACCGCTCCTCGGGGATGCCGGTCGCCAGTGTCACGTTCACCCGCGGCGCCTCGTTCCCGTTGCAGTACGTGCCGAGGCCCTTCACGTGGGTCGAGTGGGCCATGACGCCGCCGGGGACGTCCGAGAACTTGTCCATCTGCTCGCGGAAGTAGTCGAGGCAGTGGTAGCCGATCTTGTCCAGGATGTGTCCGTGGGTGTAGGAGACCTCGGTGATGTGGGGGGCGTAGATGATCAGCTCGCCGCCGTCGGCCACGATCGGCTCCAGCTTGTACATCACCTTGCCGGCAGTCCAGATATCGTCGTACATCTCCGGGGCGACGCCCAGGACCGTTTCGTACGGCCGGTCGAGGTAGGCGATGTGGACCTGGGCCGAGAGGTCGGCGGCGGCGGCCCAGGCCTCCTTCGGCTCGCCGATGTAGAGGCCTTTGAGGCCCTCGCCCGTCACGACGAGGTCGAAGTTCGTGACGGGCATCTCCAGAAGGTCGGCCGCCCGGTCGATGACGCGCCGCACGACGGTGTCCTTGACGCCGTTGATCTTCCAGTTGGTGACCAGGGCCCCGAGCCAATGGAAGAAGTTGATGATCTCGGGGCCGGCGATGCCGGGGAAGAAGTACTTCCACCCGCCCGAAAACCCCACCACCTCGTGGGGGAATGTCGGCCCGATGATGAACACGTGGTCGTAGTCGAAGACGAGACGGTTGATCTCGATGGGAACGTCGACTCCGTAGCGGCCCTCGCTCAAGGTTTTCATCTCGGCCGCCGACAGGGTGCCGATGACCGTCAGGGCGTCGGGGTTGTCCCAGGCGTGGTTGAAGACGTCGACGTCGGCGTAGCGCTGGAGCCGCTCCTGGTCGGTCATGTCGAGGAGCTTCAGGATCCGGTCCTTCGGCAGGGCCATGTGGGTGCCGAGGGCCACCAGGAAGTCGATCCGGTCGACGGTGTCCCGCAGCAGGTCCACCAGCGTCCGGAACATCAGGCCGACCGGGGCGGTCCGCGTCAGGTCCGGGATCAGCGCCAGGACGCGCCGGCCCTGAAGGTCGAGCTGCTCGACGGCCTGGCGGCAGAGGTCGACCACCTCGGTGTCGGCGATGAGGCCCTGCTTGTGTCCTGCTCCTGCAATCACGCCACGTGTCCTCCCGTCGGCGACCCCCGGGCGGTCCGACGATTATCCGGCGGCGGGGCAGGCCATGCAAGGGTTCGCCTGGCCGGACGGTCGCGCGCAGCGACGCGGGCAGACGTGTCCCGCTGCTGCCGCGGCCGGCTCACGGCTAAACGGGCGCCACGCTGAAGCCGAGGGCCTTCAGGGCGGCACGGGTGTGGGTGTCCTGCGGGGCGACCTCGACCGTCGTCTCGGGGAACTCGCGGCGGACGGGGTAGTCCTTGCGGAGCGATTTGAAGTAGTCGCCCTGGCTGGAAGGGGGCAGGTCGTTGATGCCGCGGAGCCGTTCGTCGTCCGCCTGGATGTCGTAGGCCGAGGCGATCGCCTGCCGCATGGCTTCCTGCGGCGGGGTGCCCGGCCGGATGGCGACGCGAGGGTCCTTCGGCGGCGGCATGTGCGGGCCGGGGTCCCAGTCCCGCTCGACGCCGAAGTGCCGGCAGAGGGCCTCCAGGACCATCCGCGTCCCGTTGACCTTCCCGTCGTAGCTGTATCCCGCGATGTGCGGCGTGGCGAGGTCGACCATCTGAAGCAGGTCGAGGTCGATGTGGGGTTCGTGCTCCCAGACGTCGATGACCATGGCCCGGAGATGGCGGGCCTGGGCGGCGGCCTTCAGGCTGGGCGTGTCGGCGACCGCGCCGCGCGACGTGTTCAGGAGGATCGCCCCGCAAGCGAGATTGCGGAGCAGCGTCTCGCCGAGCATGTGATAGGTCGCATCGGGGCCGTTGCGGGTCAGGGGCACGTGGAACGTCACGACGTCGGCCTCGAAGAGGGCCTCCAGGGGGACGTAGGCATCGTCGTCCGTCTCGCGAGCCCGAGGCGGGTCGTTCCGCAGGACCGTCATGCCGAGGGTTTCCGCCAGATGCGCCACGCGCGAGCCGATGCTGCCCACCCCGACGATGCCCAGAACCCTGTCCGCCAGGCCGAACCCGTCCATGGCGGCGATGACCGACAAGGCAGCGAAGACATACTCCGTGACGCTCCGGGCGTTCGAGCCGGCGGCGCTGGCGAACCCGACGTCGTGCTCCGCCAGATACGCCTGATCGACGTGGTCCGTGCCGATGGTGGCGGTGGCGACGAACCGGACGCGGCTGCCGGCAAGGAGCAGGGCGTTGACGGGCGTGACGCTGCGGACGAGCAGGGCGTCGGCCTGGCGCACCGAGTCCGGATGAATGGCATCGGCGGGGAGGGTGACGACCTCGCCGAGCGGGCCGAACGCCTCGCGGACCAGCGGGATGTTCTCGTCGGCGACGATCTTCATGGTGTCATTTTCGATTTTGGATTTGGGACTTTCGATTGAACGGCGCCTGCCGACCCGCGCCCCGCCCGAGAGCGGCGGGCGGACGGCCGGGGCCGCTCAAATCGCAAAGCCAAAATCGACGGTCCACAACGTCGTCACGCGTTCAGCCAGTCGGTGTGGAACGAGCCCTCCTTGTCGACTCGCTCGTAGGTGTGGGCCCCGAAGTAGTCCCGCTGGGCCTGGGTCAGGTTCTGCGGCAGGCGGGCCGTCCGGTACGAGTCGATGTAGCTCATCGCCGACGAGAGGCCGAGAACGGGGATGCCCATGTCGGCCGCCATGCAGACCACCATCCGAAGCTGCTTCGTCTTGGTGTTGACGACCTGGGCGAAGAAGTCGTCCAGGAGCAGGTTCGCGAGGTCCGGGGTCTTCCGGTACGCCTCGGTGATCGGGTCGAGCAGCTTCGAGCGGATGATGCAGCCGCCCTTCCAGATGCGGGCGATCTCGGGGAACTTGAGGCCGTAGTCGTACTCCTTGGTCGCTTCGCGCATCAGGGCGAACCCCTGGGCGTAGCACGTGACGACGGCCGTGTAGAGGCCGTCGCGGAGCCACGGGACCATCTTCTCCGGGTCGGCCTTGCATTCCGAGCCGCACGCACAGCCCTCGGGGCCCGGCCCTTCGAGGACCTTCTCGGCGGCCACCCGCTCGTCCTTGAACGCCGAGAGGATCCGCCCCTCGACGGCCATGTCGATGGTCGGGACGGCCACGCCGAGGTCCATCGCGTTCTGGCTGGTCCACTTGCCGGTTCCCTTCTGGCCGGCCTTGTCGAGGATGACGTCGACGATGGGCCGCCCCGTGTCGGGGTCGGTCTTGGTGAGCAGGTCGGCCGTGATGTCCATGAGGTACCCGCCCAGCTCGGCGTCGGTCCACTCCTGGAAGACCTTGCCCATGGCGGGGGCGTCCATGCCGAGCAGTGTCGACATGAAGTGGTAGACCTCGGCCATGCACTGCATCATGCCGTACTCGATGCCGTTGTGGACCATCTTGACGTAGTGGCCGGCCCCGCGGGGCCCGATGTAGGTGCAGCAGGGGCCGTCGACCTGGGCGGCCGCGGCCTCGAGGACCTCGCTGACCAGGGCGTAGGCGTCCTCGGAGCCGCCGGGCATGATGGAGGGGCCTTTGAGGGCGCCTTCCTCGCCGCCGGAGACACCCGTCCCGATGTAGAGGATGCCGTCGTCTGCCAGGTCGGCGAGGCGCCGCTCGGTGTCGAGGAAGTAGGAGTTGCCGGCGTCGATGAGGAGGTCGCCCTTGTCGAGGTGGGGGCGGAGCTGGTCGATGACGGCGTCGACGGGCTTGCCGGCCTTGACCATGATGACGATTTTGCGGGGCTTTTCCAGGAGGTCGACGAACTCTTCGATCGACTCGCCGCCGACGAGGTCCTTGCCCTGGCACCGCTCCTCGATAAAGGCGGTCATTTTCTCGGTGGTGCGGTTGTGGACCGCGACGGAGAAGCCTTTGCTCTCGAAGTTGAGGGCGAGGTTCTGGCCCATGACCGCGAGGCCCGTCAGTCCGATCTGCTGCTTGGCCATCGTCAACTCTCCTGGCATGCTGGGTTCGTTGGGCGCTCGCGGCGCCCCGGATCGACCGTCTGCCGCTCACAAGGGCGGGCATTCTAGCAGAAGGGGGTGGGGGGGTGTCAACGAAAACGGTATCAGCCGCCGGGCCCATTCGACCTGGCTCAGGGCAAGCTTGGCCGGCGCGAGCCACGGGTCGGACGCGGCCCGCCCTGAAACCCTGAGCGCGCCCGGCCGATGGGTCGATACATAAGGTGGCCCCGAGGGGCCTGCCGCGCGTACACTCAAGGGGAATGTCTCCGAGCGAACGCCTGACCCTCACACGGAGGGCGCGACTTATGTCGAAGCGGGCCGCCGTAGCCGGACCCAAGAGGGGCCCCGTCCCCACGACGAAGAAGGGCAAGCTCAAGCGGAAGTTCTACGAGAAGGAGCTCGCCCGGCTCCAGGTCGAGCTCGTCAAACTCCAGGAATGGATCCGCGCCAAGGGCCTCCGGGCCGTCGTCATCTTCGAGGGCCGCGATGCGGCCGGGAAGGGCGGCGTCATCAAGCGGATCCTCCAGCGTCTGAACCCCCGCATTTGCCGCGTCGTCGCCTTGGGCGTCCCCACCGAGCGCGAGAAGACCCAGTGGTACTTCCAGCGCTACATCGCCCAGCTCCCGGCCGCCGGCGAGATGGTCCTGTTTGACCGGAGCTGGTACAACCGGGCCGGCGTCGAGCGGGTCATGGGCTACTGCACCGACGCCCAGTACGAGGAGTTCCTCCGGTCGGTGCCGGAGCTGGAGCGGATGCTCGTCCGGTCGGGCATCGTCCTGATCAAGTACTGGTTCAGCGTGGGCGACGAGGAGCAGGAGCGGCGGTTCCAGGCCCGACTCGACGATTCGCGGAAACGGTGGAAGCTGAGCGAGATGGACCTGGAGTCTCGGGCCCGGTGGGTCGAGTACTCCAAGGCCAAGGACCGCATGTTCGCCGTCACGGATATCAAGCAGGCCCCGTGGTATGTCGTCAACGCCGACGACAAGCGGCGGGCCCGCCTGAACACGATCGCCCACCTGCTGGGCATGGTCCCCTATGAGGACCTGACACCGGAGCCCATCGAGCTGCCGCCGCGCCAGAAGGAGACCGGCTACGTCCGGCCGCCGATCCACGAGCAGCGGTTCGTGCCGGAGGTCTACTGAGCCCCTCGAGGCGGGCGTCCTGCGGCCACCCCTTTCCTGTACTGCGGACGCAAGAGCATTCGCGGGGCGGGCCTCCGCACCCGCCGCGCCCTGTCTGAGGCGGCGTCGCCCCAAAGCCCTGGCCATGCGTCGCTGGCGCCGGTAGAGTGTGCCCGTTCCAGCGGAGACGCATCATGGGCGGCGTTCCCATCGTGTTCGGCATCTTCGGCGGCCTGATCTTCCTCGTGGCGGGCGGCATCATCGTCCTGGCGTTCGTCCTGGTCATCCGGGCCATCATCATGGGGCCGAAGTGGCGGGCCGAGCGCGTGGCCCGGATCAAGGCCCTGGCGGCCGAGATAGGACTCGAGGTCCACGAACAGGACCCCTGGCGTCTTCACGAGCGATACGGCCAGGCGTTCGACCTCTTCCGCCGCGGCAGCGACCGGCAGGCCTCCGATCTCCTCTCCGGCCGCATCGACGGGCGGCGGGTGCTCCTGTTTGAGTACGAATACGAGACCGAGAGCGGCACCGGCAAGGACAAGCGGACCACGACGTGGCACCATCGCGTCGCCCTGCTGGAGCTGCCGATCGGCGCGCCGCACCTGGCGATGCGGACCGAGGGGCCCTTCGACCGCCTCGCCTCCTGGGTCGGCTACGACGACATCGACTTCGAGAGCGACGAGTTCAGCCGCCGCTACCACGTCCGGAGCGACGACCGGCGGTTCGCCTACGACATCTTTCACGTCCGGCTCATCGACTACCTGCTGCGGCTCGGCGACGCGCCGGACCTGGAGATGAGCGGGCCGCTGCTCTTGGTCACGGAGTCGGGCACGTGGGAGGCCGACCGGATGCGGCGGCTGCTCGACGTGGGCCGCCGCGTCATCGCGAGCATCCCGGATTACGTGGTCAACGCCCGCCCCGCCTCGCAGCGGCTGCCCCATGCCTGATGCCCGGTCCGTGCCGTGAATACCTGGGCCGCGCCGGGCGTATGGGCCGATGAGGAGGGCGTCTCGCGCGGTTTTCTTTGACCGGCTGCGCGGGGCGCCTCTAGAATCCGGCCGCCCGTCGACGGGCCCACGGCGGTCCTGTCTTCGACCCTGAGGCCCAGACCCGAAGGGACCGTGGTCGAAGGGCCGCACCCTGGAGGACATCGATGGAGATGTTCCCGTGCCTGGTCTTCCCCGCCTTTGCGGCCCTCGTGGTGGCGCTGATCCTCGTGGGGATCATGCAGGCGAAGAAGCGGCGGCAGAAGGCGGCCCGCCTCGCCGCCGAGATGGGCGTCCGATTCTTCCCTCACGACATCTGGGACCTGCCCCGGCGATACGGGACGTTCGACCTCTTCCGCCGCGGCCATAGCAAGAAGGCCCTGAACATCCTGAGCGGGAACGTCGACGGCCGTTCCGCCGCCGCCTTCGACTACCAGTACACAACCGGCAGCGGGAAGAACCAGACGACCCATCACTACCAGGCGGTGGTGCTCGGCCTGCCCATCAATGCCGCCCGGCTCCGCCTCCGCGGCGAGCACCTCTTCGACCGCGTCGCCTCCTGGGTGGGCTACGACGACATCGACTTCGAGAGCGACGAGTTCAGCCGCCGCTATCACGTCCAGTGCGACGACCGCCGGTTCGCCTACGACATCTTCCATGCCCAGCTCATCGACTACCTGCTGCGGTGCGGCACGTCCCCGAGCATCGAGATGAACGGGCCGATGCTGGCGGTCTACGAGACGCGGGGACCGGTGGAGAACCACCGCCGCCTGCTCCAGGTCGGCCGGGCCATCATCCGGAGCATTCCGGACTACGTGCGGAACGCCCGCGGCGTGACGGCCGGCCGGGGAGGACCGCCATGATGTCGGACCCCACGATGATGGCTGCGACCCTCGCCCGGATGGAGACGTTCATGCTGCCGGCGCTGCCGTGCTGCATCGGGGCCGCCGTCCTGCTGCTCGTGGTCATCCTCATCCCGATCGGGATGTACAACAGCCTCGTCCGCGGGCGGAACCACGTCCGCGAGAGCTGGTCGGGCATCGACACGGAGCTGAGGCGACGGTACGATCTGGTCCCGAACCTCATCGAGACCGTCAAGGGCTACGCCCGGCACGAGCGGGAAGTGCTGGAGCGGGTCATCCAGGCCCGGAGCCGGGCGGTCGCCTCGACCGGGTCGCCGGCCGAGCAGGCCCGCGACGAGAACATGCTCGTGGGGGCCCTCAGGAACCTGTTCGCCCTGTCGGAAGGGTACCCGCAGCTTCGGGCCAGCGAGAACTTCCTGGCCCTTCAGAACCAGCTCGTCGAGACGGAGAACCGCATCCAGGCGGCCCGCCGGTTCTATAACGCCAACGTCCGCGACTACAACAACCGGTGCGAGATGTTCCCGACGAACATCATGGCGGGGATGTTCGGCTTCGAGCGGGCCGAGTTCTTCGAGGTCGAGTCGGCCGTCGAGCGGGCCCTGCCGCGGGTGGACCTCGGCGGCTCGGGCGGCGGCACGCCTCCGCCGGCCCCGCCGATCCCGTGACTTCGGAAACGCCAACGGGTAAACTCGTGGGCAACCCGCGCGCGTGCCCGGCGCGTAGTCACGCCGGGCTGATTACTCCTACAACGCCACGTGCCGCGCGGCGGCCTTCCCAGGCCGCCGCGATCGGGCCTGAAGCGAGTTCCTGGCGGCCTGGGAAGGCCGCCAGGCGGAATGAAGTGGCGAACTGGCGTTGTCGTATTGGCCCCCGGTGAACACACCGGGGGCCGGCAAACGGAGGCCCCATGCACCCCTACGCGACGTGCCTCTCGACGCTCGGTTCGCGGTTCAGCCTGCTGCTCGACGCGCCGAACCGGCGGGTCCGCCACTCGGCCCTCGGACGGTTCCTCGACGAGGACGTCCTGGCGGAGCTTACGCTCGGCGTCCGCGTCGGCCGGACGACCTACTCGGTCCCCCTGACGCGGCGGGCGGAGCTGTTCCCGTTTGCCGAGCAGCACCTGACGATGACGAGCGTCCGCTACGTCGGGACGGCGCCCGACCTCGGGCTTCGCTTCACGGCCGAGCTTCGAAGCCCGTTCTATCCGCAGGACGAGCGGCTAAGCCTCGCCCCGCTCTTTTACATCACGCTCTCGGTCGAGCCCATCGTGTGGTTCCACTGGACGTTCCCCCGGAAACGGCTGCCGGGGCAGGGCGAGATGGTCCTGGAGCTTCGCCGTCCGGGGGCCAGAAAGGCCAAGGGCAGCCGCCGCGGCATCTGGTTCTCCTACGAGGTCTCCCCGCTTGAGCCGCGCCCCTTCGGCGAAGGGCCCAGCGAGCGTGCCGTCCCGAAGCGCGAGGGCCCGTTCGCCGTCCGCGAGGCCCTCGTGCCGCTCGATCCGCGGGGCAAGGTCAAGGGCTGGTCCATCCGGCGCCGGTTCGACCTGCCGCTGGAGGACCGCGTCGAGACGACCGTCCTGTGGGCGGCCTACGTCGACGACCGGGCCGTCATGAGCGTCGAGGGCCACGACGCCCGCTTCAAGTACGCCGAGCACTTCGGCGGCCTGGGGCCGGTCGTCCGCTACGGCCGGAAGGAGCGCGAGGCGATCCTTCAGCGGTGCGACTTCTTCGACGCCTTGTTCACCGAGAGCAGCCTGTCGAAGGCCCAGCGAGACCTCATCGCCTTCTCGTTCCAGAGCTACCTGTCGAACACGTGGTGGCTGCGGACCGAGACCGGCCGCGACTGGTTCGGCGTGTGGGAGGGTATCTGCCGGTACCACTCGACGGTCGACGTGGAGTACAACCTGGGCCTCCTGTACTTCGCCCTGTGGCCGAAGCTGCTGGAGATGCAGTTCGCCCAGTGGACCCACTACGAGAAGGACGCCGGCGACGGCACCGGGTGGATGAGCCACGACGTCGGGGCGGACCTCTGGGTGGGCGGCCAGGTCTACGACCACGAGATGGAGATCGAGGAGAACACGAACTTCATCCTGATGCTCCACGCCCTGTGGCGGTGGACCGGCCGCGACGCCCTGATGCGACGCTACTGGAAGCAGGTCGTGCGGCTCGCCTCGTTCATCGAGCGGTCCGACACCACCGGCGACGGCATTCCCGACCGGGGCACGTCGAACACGATCGACGACGCCTCGCCCGCCGTCCAACTCGCCAAAAAGCAGACGTACCTTGGCGTCAAGGGCCTGGCGGCGCTCCAGATGGCCGCCGAGATGGCCCACGAGATGGGCGACGACCGGGTCGCCATGCGGTGGATCAAACGCGTCCGCAAGATACGCCGCACCCTCGACCGCGAAGGCTGGCTGGGCGATCACTACGCCGTCTGCCTCGACCGGACGACCGAGGGGGGCACCGACTGGCTCACGAAGAAGCCCATCCCCAAGGGCGAGCTGGCCGGCTGGGACGCCTACTCCATCTACACCGCCAACGGCATGCTCTACCCGTCGCTCGTCGGCCGGAACATCGACATGGACCCGGAGCGGCTGCGCCAGGACGTCGCCGCGGCCGCCGGCGAGGCCCTCATCCCGTTCGGATGCACCCACTCCAGCACCGACCGCTCGAACGTCTGGATCAGCCAGAACCTGTGGCGGGACTACTGTGCGGCGTACCTGGGCGTGGACCTGCTGGACGAGGCCGACCGGTACTGGGCTTTCGAGGTGTGGGAGAACTCCGGGCCCCACGCCCCGGGCTTCATCGACACCTACGGCGGCAACAACCTGTGCTACTACCCGCGGGGGATCACGAGCATCGGGGTCCTTTTCGCCGCCCTGGGGTTCTGCTACGACCGGAAGGAGAAGCGGGTGGGCCTGAGCCCGGTCCGGGCGCCCTTGCGGCTGCCGCTGGTGGCCCTGGCCGACTGGAAACGCATGCGGGTGCCCTGGTGCGACGTGGGCCTGACCGACGGGTGCCTGGAGATCGAGATCGAGGGCAAGCTCCCCCGCGGCACGGAGGTCGTGGTCGTCGAGTGAGACGCCGGTGATTGTGGATTTCGGCCCACCCGGGGAGCAGGATTGGCGGTTGGCGATTGACCGGGCCGCCAGACTTGGGTCGAACACGAGCTCGGGGGGCTGGAGACCTCGGGGCCCTTACCCCGGGCCTCCCTCGAATTCAGCCAGCATTTCGGCCACAGCACGTTTCAGTTCGGGGAGGTCTTCCTGCACGATCTTCCACACCGCAGCCAGGTCCACGCCAAGGTAATCGTGGACCAGCACGTTGCGGAAACCGGCGATCGCACGCCAGTTGACCTCCCGGGTGCTTGCACTTGAGTTCATCCGACAATCGCTGCGTCGACTCGGCCGGCACCTGGAGGTTACGAACCACGCCGTCCTGGATCAGGCTGGACTCCCTGAAGGCCCGCCGGCCGTCCTTGACATAAGCTTCGACCCGCCCGATGCATTCGCCGATATGAAGCAGGTAGAGCCGGTCGTCTTTCATAGCGGCACGGCCTCGCGGAGGACGCGGTCGCGGATGTGCCAGTGGATGGCGTTGGGCGTGAGGACGTCCACCTTGCGGCCAAGAAGGTCCTGAAGGTCCATCAGAAACGCGCCGAGGTCCAGGAGACTCCGGTCGGGGTCGAGGTCCACCAGGAAGTCGACGTCGCTGTCGGGGCCGACCTCGCCGCGGGCCGCGGAGCCGAAGACGCGGACGTTCCGGGCCCCGTGGCGGTCGGCCAGGCGGAGCACTTCCTCGCGGTGTTCGAGAAGCTCGGGCGCCACGCTCACGGACCTGACCTCCACCGCCATCAGAAGGACTCGGCTGCGGTGCGGCTTCAGTGTACCGCCGTTTTGAAAGCCCGGTCAAGCACGGGGCAGGCCAGGCGAGCGAGAGCCGTTCAGGCCCTCTTCCCCGGCGGGAGAGGGAGTCACGTATGCGGCTCGCCCAGCACCTCGTCCATCGCCCCGGCGCGGTAGCCTTCCAGGTCGCACGCGACGTAGGTGTAGCCGAGGGCCTTGAGCTCCCGCGCGATCCGGTCGCGGTGTTCGACGACGCGGGCGATGTCGGCCGGCGCGACCTCGATCCGCGCGATCGTCTCGTGGTCGCGCAGGCGGCAGCCCTCGAAGCCCAGGTCCCGCAGCATCCGCTCCGCCGACGCGACGCGGGCGAGCTTCTCCTCGGTAATCGGCTGGCCGTACGGGAACCGGCTGGCCAGGCAGGCCATGGCGGGACGGTTCCACGTCGGGAGGCCCATCTCCCGCGACAGGGCCCGGATGTCGTCCTTCGCCAGATCCGCCTCCTTCAGCGGGCTGCGAACGCCCAGCTCGGCCGCCGCCTTCAGGCCCGGCCGATGCTCGCTCGGGTCGTCGGCGTTCGCCCCGTCGCAGACGGCCGACAGCCCCCGCTCCCCGGCGACCGCCCGGACCGTCGTGAACAGCTCCCGCTTGCAGTGGTAGCACCGGTAGGGCGGGTTCTCGCGGAAGTGCGGCACGTCCAGCTCGCGGGTCTCGATGACCTCGTGCTCGACGTCGAGGCGGCGGGCCAGCTCCCCGGCCCGTTCCAGCTCCTCGGGGACGTACGTCTCGCTGCTGGCGGTGACGGCCAGGACGCCTTCGCGGCCGAGGGTCTCTCGGGCCTCGGCCAGCAGGTACGTCGAGTCGACGCCGCCCGAGAAGGCGATCGCGGCCGACCCGAGGTCCTTAAGGATCGCCCGGAGCCGTTGGCGCTTCGCCGCCAGGTCGCTCGGGCCGCTCATCGGTGGGCCTCCGGCGAGATGATCAGCTTCCGGCACGTCGTCTCGTCGGCGGCCTCGACTTCGAGCATCCGCTCGCCGCCGGCGCCGACGGTCTCGACGCGGACGCGGTGGACCTCGCCCGGTCCGGCCTTGCCGTACCGAAGCGTCAGGCCCGCCGCCAGGGCGGCGCTTTCCTCGCCGGCCGGCCCGCGGAGGAGCGTCGTCGGGCCGGGCATGTCGGCGGCCTCGAACCGGGCGTCCCCCTCTCGCAGCAGCTCGTCGAGCCGCAGGTTCTCCTCGTGTCGCCGGCCGACCACCGCCCGCGATCCGTCCGGCAGGCGGAAGTGGCGCCCGACTTTCAGCAGCTCGACCTCGTCCACGGTGGGCGTCCCGTGGTCCATCAGCTCGCGCAGCCGGTGCGCGAAACCCGGGTCCGTCAGGAGGCATCCGCCCGCCGGGCTCGGATAGTCGGTGAGGCCGAACCGCTCGGCCAGCTCCATCTGCCGCTTGCGGGACCGGCCCTGGATGTCGAGCAGGCGGTCGCGGTCGACGAGGCCGTCGCGCTCGGCCTTCGTGGGCGCCATGAGCTTCGCCGACAGGGGCCTCAGGAGCACGTCCTCGACGCCAGCCTCCCGCTCGACCACCTTCAGGGCCCCGCGGTGCTGCGACATCGGCCGCTGCCCGAGCACCTCGCCCGTGAAGAGGAAGTCCGCTCCCCGTTCGTCCATCAGCTCGCGGGCCTGCCGCAGCGTCCAGATGCGGCAGTCGATGCACGGGTTCATCCGTTTGCCGAACCCGTGCTCGGGCCGCCGGAGGATCTCCAGGTCGGCTTCGGCCGCATCAACGACGTGCACCGGGATGCCCCGCGACTCGGCGAAGCGGACCGCATGGCCCTTCTCCTCGCCCTCCACCGCCACGGTGTGCCAGATGTGGAGCACGTGGAGACACTCGACTTCGATCGCCTGGTCGCGGACCAGGCAGACGGCGAGACTCGAATCGAGGCCGCCCGAGATGCATCCAATGGCCTTGGCCACAGCGCTTCCTCGCCTGAATGCTGTTTCAAGTCCCTCTCCCCTGGTGGGAGAGGGGCAGGGGGGATGCCGCGAACAACAGCACCCTCTCCACCCTCACCCCGTCGTCCCTCTCCCGTCCAGGGAGGGGGGCTGTGAAGCAACCTCCTGCCGCGGCAGACGTCGCACCGGGCCCGCTCGGGTTGCTTTGGCCGGAGTTCCCCTATACTATGCTTAAGCACCCGTGGAATCAATCGAGGGTCGCATGAGCAAGCTTTCGGCGCCTTCGGCCAGCCCGGAGGCCATCGGCGACGCCCTCGCCGGACGCGTCCGGGGCGACGTCCTGACCGACCGGTTCAGCCTCGCGGCCTACGCGACGGCGGCGTGCATCTACCGCATCCTGCCGCTGGCGGTCGTCGTGCCGCGGGCCGCCGCCGACGTCGCCGAGACGGTGAAGGCGGCCGGCGAGCTGGGCGTCCCGGTCATTCCGCGCGGGGCCGGTTCGGGCCTCTGCGGCCAGGCCCTCGGACGGGGCATCGTCCTCGATTTCACCAAGTACATGGACCGGATCGGCCCGGTCGACGCCGCGGCGAAGACCGTCCGCGTCCAGCCCGGGGCCGTCACCGGCCAGGTCAACGAAGCCCTCGCCGAGCAGGGCCTGATGCTCGGGCCCGACCCCTCCAGCGAGCAGTTCTGCACCATCGGCGGCAACCTGGGCAACAACGCCTCCGGCGCCCGAGGCATCCGCTACGGGTCGATGAAGGATTACGTCGCGTGGCTGGACGTGGTCCTCTCGGACGGGTCGCGGGTACGGCTGGAGCCGGTGCCGCTCGAGAGCGACGCCCTCGCCCGGCTCGAATCCCGAGACGACCTGTTGGGCCGCATCGCCGCCGGCACGCGGCGGCTCGTGGCCGAGAACGCCGACCTCGTTCGGCGCCACGAGTCGCACACCGGCAAGAACTCGGCCGGCTACAACGTCTTCGAGGTGCTTCGCGACGGGACGCTGGACCTCGGGCGGCTCGTCGTCGGCTCGGAGGGGACGCTCGCGGTGGTGGTCGAGGCGGAGCTTCGCGTCGTCGACCGGCCCAACGAGCGGGCCAGCCTGATCCTGTGGTTCGACGACCTGGAGAAGGCCGGAGAGGCCGTCCATCACATCCTGGAGCTCGGGCCGTCGGGCTGCGAGATCATGGAGCGGCACTTCCTGGAGATCGTCCGGGCGGACGGCTCCGTTCCGGGCGAGTACCTCCCGGCGAAGGCCGACACGGTGCTCCTGGTGGAGCAGCTCTGCGACAGCCGCCCGGAGAACGAGGCGTTCATCGCCCGAGTACGCTCGCTCGTCATCGACGAGCTGGGCCTGGCGTTCGGGAGCGTCGAGGCGTACGACCCCGACGAGCAGGAACGCCTGTGGCGGGTCCGGAAGCGGGCCGTCCAGGTCCTCCAGCGGCTGCCCGGTCCGAAGCGGGTCACCCCGTTCGTCGAGGACGTCACCGTTCCGCCGGCGCGCCTCGTCGACTACATCCGCGGCCTCCGCGAGATCTTCGGCCGGCACGGCGTCGAGGCGGCGGTCTACGGCCACGCGGGCGACTCGAACCTCCACGCGCGGCCGCTGCTTGATACGCGCGAGCCGGAGGACGTCGCCAAGATGAAGGGCATCGCCTTCGACGTCGCCCGCCTGACGATCGACCTCGGCGGGACCATCTCCTGCGAGCACGGCGACGGCCTGACGCGGAGCGGGTACCTGCCGCTCCAGTTCGGCGACCTGTACGAGGTGTTCCGCGAGATCAAGCGGCTGTGGGACCCCGCAGGTATCTTGAATCCGGGCAAGATCGTCACCGACGAGCGCGAGGTCCACCTGGACGACCTGCGGATGGGGCCCGGCTTCCGTCTCCGCGAGACCGGCGAAGGGTTCGACCGCGACCCCTGGGCCGAGGAACTGGTCCGGTGCCACGGGTGCGGCACGTGCCGGGCCTACTGCCCCGTCTACAAGGTCCGCGGCGACGAGGTGGCCACGCCGCGGGCCAAGGCGAACCTCCTGCGCGAGGTCCTCAGCGGCGAGATGCCCTTGGGCGCCCTCGACGACGAGCGGATGCGGGCCGTCGCCGACCTGTGCTACAACTGCAAGACCTGCCTGGTCGAGTGCCCCAGCAACGTGGACGTGCCGGGTCTGGTTCTGAGGCACAAGGAGCATCTGGCCGAGACGGGGCACCTGGGCCTGCGTGAGCGGATGATGTCACAGGTTCGGCCGATGGGCCGCCTGGGCAGCTTCGTGGCGCCCGTGGCGAACTGGTTCCTGGGCCGCGGGGCCGTCCGATTCATGATGGAGAAGCTCGGCGGGGTCGGCCGGCGGGCCGGCATGCCGAGGTTCTCCCGCGACCGCCTCCGCGAGAAGACGGAGGTCCCGGCGGCCGAGCCGGTCCGCAAGGTGGCCTACTTCGCCGGGTGCTTCGAGCTCTTTAACGAGCCGGGCATCGGCCGGGCCGCCCTGCGGGTGCTGGAAGCCCTGGGGTGCCACGTCTTCATCCCCGAGCAGCGATGCTGCGGCGTGCCGAAGATCTCCCAGGGCGACGCCCGCGGGGCCGTCAAGGACATGCGGTACAACCTCGACGTCCTGTCCGGGCTGGTGGAGGCGGGCTACACGATCACGAGCGGCTGTCCGTCGTGTGTCCTGACGCTGACCGACGACTACCCCGACATGGCGTCCGGCGACCGGCGGGCCCGCCTCGTGGCCGAGGGGACGCGCGACATTCACTCGCTGGTCGAAGAGCTGGTCGCGGAACCCCAGGGGCGGGGGCCCGAAGCGGTCGGCTTCGATTCAGGGGGCCCGTGGCGCCAGAAGCGCCTCGGCTACCATGCCCCGTGCCATCTCCGGGCCGCGGGGCGGGGGGACCTGCCGAAGCGGCTGCTCGAGCTGATGCTGGGCGCCCGCTTCGCCGTCACGAACGACGTCTGCTGCGGCATGGGCGGGACGTTCGGCCTGAAGGCGAAGAACGCCTCGCTCTCGGAACCCATCGCCGAGCCGGTCTTCGAGAAGTTCCGCGCCTCGGGCGTCGAGGCCATCGTGACGAGCTGCGGCATGTGCCGGACCCAGCTTGCCCATGGGACCGGCCTGCCGGTGTATCACCCGATGGAGGTGCTGGCCGAGGCGCTGGAGGAGGCCCGCTACGCCGTCCCGTCGCCGAGCTGAGCGGTCCAGCCGGGCGAGCAGCTAGGAGCCTGTTTCATTACCCCCTGTCCCCTGGCGGGAGAGGGGCGGGGTGAGGGGGCTGAGCGGTGCTCAAACAGTTTCTAGGGGATGGACCCGATCGGCCGCAGCATAAGTGACTGCACGGAGGACGCCGCGCCAACGAGCCGGTGCCACTCTGCGGGCGGCGGAACGTAGGGTTCGCGCGGCCGCGGGTTGATCGCCGTCCGGACTTGCTTCCCTTCGAGACGCACGACCAGCTCTTCCCTGTATCCATCCTCCCGGCCGAGCCCTCGGAACCTGCCATACGTTTCGGGCGGTTCAGTGGCCAACCATGCTTCGACCAAGGCCCTGAAGCCCCCTACTTCGTCGTCAGCCAAGGGGGTCCAGGGCTGACGTGCGAGGAGGGCCCTCGCATCCTCGGGCTGCCCCCCAGGCATGGGCTCGGAAGGGCCGGGGTCAGCCTCGGCGCTGCGCAGGCGGCCGCCGACCAGGTCCAGCTCCAATGCGAAGAGCACGGTGCGTGTGAAGCCCGCTCCGGGGCTCATCCCATGCCAGCGGTAATAGAAGACATGGTGCGGCCCATCCGCGCCACCTTGCTTCTCGGCGCCGTGGTCGGGGGGGGCGGCGCCCAAAGGGGCCATCGCGGCAGCCACGAGGAATTGCCACTGCCGGGGTGGACTGTTGAGCCCCTGGGGAGGCATGCCGGAAACCGCTCGGACATCGGTTGCGAGCAGGCCTTCTTTGAAGAAAACGGAGAGCCGTTCCGCGTAGCCGTCCTCCGTCCCAAGGTTGACGTAGACCTCGTAAGCCTCGGGCGGACCGGCGGCCAGCCAGGCCCGGGTGAAGCTCCGAAAGGCATCGGTTGTCGCGGCCGACAGCCTGCACCAGGGCACGCCGGCGAGCAGCCGCTCGACCTTCTGCGGCTCGTGGGGGAGCGTCGGCTCGGGGGCGCCGGCTTGGCGGTGGATCTGCCTGAGGCGGCCCCCGGCCAGGTCCAGCTCGAAGGCGGCGAGATAGGACCCCGTGATCCGGTCGCCCGGACGGGTGCCGTGCCAGCGGAAGTAGAGGACGCGCTGAGGCTTCGCTTCGCGGGATCCCTCGTCGGCCCCCGGCGGGGCGGCGCGGGCGCCCGTCGCTGCGAGCACGTGCAGGACAAGCACTGCCGCGAAAAAGCCGATCGCGCATCGCATGCGAACCCTCCGGACCTCGGACAGGGCACACGGTTGGACGCCTCGGCAGGCGATGGGTTCCCCTGTTCCGGGGACCCGTCCGGCAAAGAGAACGGGCGGCCGGACAGGCCGCCCGGATGAAGCTGAGTTGCTGCTTGGCGCCGAGAACGGTCAGCAGCGCTTCCGGCGAAGCAGGAGCCCGGCCCCGCCGAGGCCCAGCAGGGCCAGCGTCGCCGGCTCCGGGAGCAGCACGATCTGCTGGTTGGCCGCATCGTGGAAGAACGAGTAGCCTGCCGGCACGTCCGCCGCCGCGAAGAACGTGTCGTGTGTGGCGGGGTTCGTGGCCAACGTCGGGGCGACGCCGGCACCCGAGTAGTCGACGAGCACGTACTGGTCCTCGGTCGCGCCGAGCGTGCCGAGGGCGAACTGGATCGTCAGGGCCGAGATGTCGAGCGAGCCGGCGTTGTACTCCATCAGGTCCGACGCGGCCCCGTCGATGTTGTATTGGACCGTGCCGCTGCCGCCCTGGAACGTGCCGCCGTTGACGCGGATGTTGCTGCTGCCCGTCGAGCCGGTCAGTTCGACCGTGCCGCCCTGGACGTCGAGGAAACCGTTCTCGTTGATGCCGAACGAGCCGCCGAGGGTGAGCTTGCCGGCGCCCTGCTTGGTAATCTTCCAGTCGTCGTTGCCCTCCTGGAGGTCGCCGCTCCAGACGATGTCGAAGTTGGCATTGTCGATCGTCGAGGAGACGCTGCCGCTGCCGTTGAATCGCTTGACGAGGCCCGAGAGGGTCAGCGTGCCGGTCCCCGTTCCGCCGATCTCGGGTTCGTTCGAATACTCGGCGGCGATGTCGATCGCCCGCGACGAGTTCTGGGTGATGTTGGGGTGGTCGTTCGTCATGCGGAACTTGCCGGTCAGCGTCATGTCCGACGCGAGCGTGTCGGCAAAGACGATGTTCTGGCCGTCGTTGGCCGTCGCGCCGCCGCCGTAGTCGACAGTCGTCTGGGCCGGTGTCCCGTCGAAGATGTGCTGGTTGCCGTTGTCGTCACCCGGCGCGACGTCGCCCACCCAGTTCTCGGCCGTGTCGACGTCGTTGTCGGCGCTGGCCCCGCCTCCATCGGGGGCACCGTCCCAAATGAAGGGGGTCCCGTAGGCGGCGGTCGCCCACACGAGAACCAAAACCGCCAGAAGAGGGGTCGACTTCATCAGCTTTCTCATCGTATCACCTCACTGCTAGCCCCAAAACAAGCGTATTCCCCCGGGCGTGAAGGGGGTCCGGGGGCGTGAC
>CAZGKW010000036.1:0-44351 GCA_964526295.1 uncultured Anaerolineales bacterium | reverse complement strand
GCCCAACTGTTCTCCACCGCCACCCGCGCCGCATGAAACCTGCGAAAGGGCAGAACCCCAAGATATTGCGGAAAAAGCCGTCCCGCCCCCGCGGGCTGAGCCCTCCGGCCTCGCGACGCGCACGCTCGACGCAGCGCTTCAAGGCAGACCGCCGACGCCATCGGCGCAGCCCATGAGACAGGTACGTCGCTTCCGGGGAACGGCCCTCGCCTACATTATATCGGCGTGTCCACTCCGCCGGCTTCGACTTCTTTCCAGGGTCGGCGAAACGGGCATGGCACCCGCGTTTTCAATGCTGAAAACGGCAGTCGCGGGGGCTTCCGCCGAACTGAAGCGAGCACGCCGGTGATCTGTGGCCTGGGAAAGCCGCAAGCGTCCCGGCCGTTACGTGGCGGCGGCCTCGTGGCCAGCCTCGGCCAGCACCTCCCGGACGCCCTGCGGCCAGCCCGTCTGGCTGCTCATGATCGCCGCAAAGATGAGCGCGACGCTCTGGAGGTTCGCTTCGACCAGGCCGTCCTCGACGTTCGGCGGCAGGAAGTTCCTGCACCGGGCGCCGCCGAAGCCGCCCGTGCCGACCTGGATCATCCGCTTGGCCATGGGGCCGCCCTCTCGTGCTCGCCTCGCCGCCGGGCGCCTCGCCTGGGGCCCGGCCCCGCGGCCCAACGCTCCGGTGAACCCATCGGAAAGAACCGGCGGCACCGAAGCTCGGCGCCGCCGGCGAATCCGCTCTGGTGGGCAGGGCCGGAGTCGAACCGGCGACACCGCGGTTTTCAGCCGCGTGCTCTACCGCCTGAGCTACCTGCCCCGAGGCCCACGCGTGGGACGCCTATATATACGGCCGCCCGGCGGGTTTGTCAACACGCGGCCGTGCGACGTTCGGGCCCCGCGAGGGCCGCGCGGGATCAGCCCTCGGTCGCCTCCGGTTCGTCGGGCCCGCCCTCGGCCCCTCCTTCCCGCTCGTCCTCAAGGACCTCTACGCGATAGAGGTCCCGCATCCGGGCCGGGTCGAGGACGCGGCGGGCGATCTCCTGCTGCAACGCACCGGCCACCTCGCCGGTCAACGTCGGCCGGAGCAGCTCGTAGGCCGCCCGGCGGGGCGCCAGGCGCTCGATCAGCTCGGCCACCACCGCCTTCCGCTGCTCGGGCAACTCGACGAGCGTCCGCTGTCGGCCTTCCGCGTCAAGCTCGAACACCTCCCGGACGAACGCCTCGTTCGACCCCACGCCCGGCAGCACCGGCGCCATGGTCGGCGGCGTGCCGAGCTGCCGGTAGTAGGGGTTGTACCACTCGCGGGGGAAGTCGCGGGGGACCGTGGTCTCGATGCCGGCCTCCTCGGCCGCCGCCTCCAGGCCCTTCTCCGAGGCGGCCGCCCGAAGCTGCCGGGCCCGCTCCACCGCCGCCTCGTAGGCCGCCTGCACTACCAGGTCCGCCACCACCTGGCCGCGGACCTCCTCCACCGACTCCGGCTCGCGGTCCTTGACGACGTCCCTGACGCGGAATGCGTAGGCCCGGCCGCTGCCGCCGTCGACGAAGACCTCGCTGATTTCCTTCAGCGGGATGCGGGCGTCGTCGGTGCCGACCAGCTCCGGCACGGCCGTGGCGACGTCGGCCACGTCGAGGCGTCCGTGAACGGCGTCGCCGAGGCCGTCGATCTTGCGGAGCTCGTCGGCCGTCCGCGGCCGGTCAAGGGCCTCGTAGCGGACCTTCGTGCCGTCGGCCCAGATCCGGAGGTCGGGCGGGTCGCGGTGGCCGCGGACCTCCGTGACGACCGCGTTCAGGTGCAGGCGGGCCAGGTCGGCGGCCCGCTTCTCGGCCAGCTTGCGGCGGACCTCGTCGCGGACCTCGTCGAGCGGCCTGTAGACGGGCCCCGGCGGCTCCTCGCGCGAGGCCTCCTCGCCCTCTTCGTCCTCTCCGGCTTCGTCGCTTTCCCCGCCTTCCTCCCGGGCTGCCGGCGCGTCGCCGCCGGGCCCTCCTTCCGGCTCCGACTCACCCTCGCCCTCGCCGTCCTCCTCGGGCTGCTTGACGACGAACTCGGCTTCCTTCCGGTCGTTGTAGTAGTCCACGATCTCCTGGTCCGTGACCGCCGCCAGGGCCTGGTCCATGAACGCCGACGGGTCGGCCACGAGACACTCCAGGACGACCTTGCCCGGAATGCGGTAGCCGTAGCCGCCCGGCCCCTCGCCGAGGAGGTACTCGCGGTAGGTCTCGTACTGCTTGCGGATGGCCTGGTCGGCGGGCGGTTCGACCTGGCCGAGGAAGTCCTTCGCCTCGAGGATGGCCATGCGGATGCGGACCTCTTCGCCCATCCGGGCGAACCGCTGCCGCACCTCCTGCTCGACGGGCGTCCCGGCGGTTCCGAGCAGCCAGTGGACGTACTTGGCGAGGGTCATGTCGCGTTTCAGCCCCTCGCGGAGGGCGTCGAAGTTGCCATCCGCCGCCTCCTGGGCGACGGCCTCCAGGACACCCCGGGTCATGCCCACCTCCGCCAGGCCGGCCAGGCGGTCCTCGATCTCCCGGTCGGACGGCTCGAATCCCCGCTCGCGTGCGTCGAGCCAGGCGCCGTACCACGCCATCAGGTCCTCGATCTTGACGGCCCCGTCGGCCTGGCCTCGGTCGATCCAGTGCCACGCCGACTGGCCGAGCGTCAGGTCGATCGCCCGGGCCCTCGCCGCGGGGTCCTCCTGGCGAAAGACGAGGGCGGCGTAGAGCGTCTGCGACGTCCGGCCCCCCACCCGCATGTAGGCGAAGAACCGCTGGACCTCGCGCCGCTTGACGGGCTCGCCGCCGACCCGGGCGATCGTCTCGCCGGCCTCGCTCCAGCCCAGGTGGTAGGAGATGCCGCCGACGATCCGGGTTGCGCCGCGGGCGAAGTAGTCCCAGATCTGCCACCCCACCAGGCCGACCACGCCGATCAACATCAGGACCAGGAAAAACTTGCGGTGGCGCCGGAAAAACGAGAACGTCATCGCGTCCATCCTTTCGAAGCGTACCGGTCGAAGCGTACCGGGGCCGGTCCCCGGCGGCGTTGGCAGGGCGCATCGACTGCCCCCGCCGAAGCACGCCGGCGGCCATGAAGCGGGACAGCTTAGAGACCCGCCCCGCCGCCCGCAACCGCAAAACGCGGCTAGGCCTAGCGGTGCGGCCGATCGGGCCGGAGGCGGCTGACCTGGATGAAGGCGTTCTCGACGGCCAGCTCCGGGTGGACGTAGCGACCGATCTGGGCCTGGCCGTCCGCCAGAATGTCGACGGCCAGGGCCACCGACTCGGTCGGCCACTCCGCCAGCGCCGCCACCGCCTCGGGCTGATCGGGGTGCGTCAGGCCCGCCTGGCTCTCGGCCCCCGCAGCCACGACGGCCGCGTCGCGAAAGGCCGACGCCGCCAGGGCCAAGGCCGTCCGGCCGGCGTATCGGCGGAGGGCGGTCTCCTCGGGCGTGCCGCGCTTCGCCCCCTCGGCCTTGGCCCGCACGTCGGCCCAGGTTCGGACCTCTTCACCCATATCGATAGCGTCGGCCTCGTCCATCCGGGGCAGCACCTCGACGAGCCGACGTCTCAGGTCCCCCAGGCCGCTTCCGGCGAGGCGGACGGCCTCGGCCAGGCTGCCGCCCGAGAAGCGGCTCGCCAGGGCCCGCTCGGCCTGTGGCACGTCGTCGGGCAGGAGCGACGCGAGCTTCGCCGCCACGAACGGCTCCGGCAGGGCCCGGAACCGGACCCACTGGCACCGCGACAGGATCGTCCCCGGCAGCCGCGACGCATCCGCACACAGGAGAACCAGCACCGCGTGCGGCGAGGGCTCTTCCAGGGACTTAAGGAGCGCGTTGGCCGCCGCGTCGTTCAGCCGCTCCGCATCGTCGAGCACGGTCACCGTCCGCGGCGCTTCCATCGGCGTCAGGGCGACCGACTCGGTGACGGTCACCTCGGGGCCCTCCTCCCGGTGGGTCCCGCGGGCGACGAGGTGGATACGGAAGTCGTTGCGGCCGGGCTCCTTGCGGAACCAGTAGAGGTCGGGATGTGCCCCGTTCTCGACGCGCCGGCACGCGGAGCAGGCATCGCAGGGGTCGAGGTCGTCCGGGCCCGCGCCGCGGGGCGACTCGCAGAAGAGGAGCTTCGCCAGCTCCCGTGCGGCGAGTCCCTTCCCCACGCCGGCCGGCCCGACGAACAGCAGCGCGTGCGCCAGCCGCCCGCTCGCGACGGCGGCCCGGAGCAGCCGCACCGCCGCCCCCTGCTGCTCGATCCGCTCAAAGGACACGCTTGACCGCCTCCAGGACCGCGTCGGCCGTCGCATCGGCATCGCCCGATGCGTCCACGACGGCGAACCGGTCCGGCCGCTGCCGGGCCATCTCCAGGAACCCCTGCCGGACCTTCTCGTGATAGGCCCGTTCCTTCGACTCCATCCGGTCGGGCTCGCCGTCGAGCCGCGCAAAGCCCGCTTCGACTTCCACGTCGAGGACCACCGTCAGGTCCGGCTCGACGCCGCCGCACGCGATCCGACCCAGCTCCCAGATGCGGGCGGGGTCGAACCCCCCCGCGTAGCCCTGGTAGGCGGCGGTGGAGGAGACGAACCGGTCGCAGACGACGACGAGGCCGACCTCCAGGGCGGGCCGGATGATCCGGGCCACCATCTCGGCCCGGCTAGCCATGTAGAGAAACACCTCCGTCCGAACGTCCATGTCCGGCAGACCGTTGTCGAGGAGGATCGTGCGGATGCGCTCCGAGACGGGCGTCGACCCGGGGTCGCGGGCGGTCGTGACCTGGCGACCCTCCTCCCGAAGCCGGCGGACCAAGCGGTCGACCTGGGTCGACTTGCCCGCCCCTTCCGGCCCGTCGAGCACGATGAACGCTCCAGGCAGGTCGCTCAACGCCGGCCCTCGGTCTCGATGCGGCACAGGACGTCGCCGACGTGGACCTCGGCGTCCTCGTCCGCGACGATCTCCTTCAGCGTGCCCTTGTCGGGGCTGGGCACGTCGAAGGTGGCCTTGTCGGTGACAAGCTGGACGAGGGGGTCGTCGGCCTCGATGTCCTCGCCCGGCTCGACGTACCAGAACGAGACGCGGGCCTCGTCGCCGGCGTCCTCACCCAAGTCAGGGAGTTTCACGTCCGTCGTCGGCATAGGCATGCCCTTCGTCTGAGTGTGCTCCCGGCGGGCGGGCGGCGTTGGGCCTCGCCCGGCCCCGGCTACGTCCCCTCGTCTGCATCTCGGCCCTGGAAGAGCTGCTCCGCCTGGTAGCTCGACCGGACGAACGGCCCGGCCGCGACGGCGGCAAATCCCATGGCCCGGGCTTCCCGCCCGAGGGCCTCGAACTCCTCCGGCGGCACGAACCGCTCGACGGGGGCGTGGGCCGCCGAGGGCGCAAGGTACTGCCCGATCGTCACGATGTCGCAGTCGGCGCCGCGCAGGTCGCGAAGAACGCCGCGAACCTCGTCAAGCCTCTCGCCCAGGCCGAGCATCAGGCCGCTCTTGGTGTAGAGGCGCGGCGCGCCGTCTTCGTCGGGCAAACTCCTGTGGACCTTGTCATCATCAGGCGCGGTCGGTACGGAGACCGACCGTGCAGAACCTGCCTGGAAACGCTTGCGGCGAGCGCGGGCCGCATAGGCGAGCACGCCGAGGCTCCGCTCGTACTTCGCCTGGGGCCGGACCGCCGGGTAGAGCCGCGGCACGGTCTCGACGTTGTGGTTGAAGATCTCGGGCCCGGCGTCGAGGACCGTGTCGATCGCCGCATGGTCGCCCCGAAAGTCGGGCGTCAGGACCTCGATGACGACGGCCTCCGGCAGCCGCTCGCGGACGGCCCGCACCGTGCGGGCGAAGTGCTCCGCGCCGCCGTCCGGCAGGTCGTCCCGCGTGACGCTCGTGATGACCACGTGCCGCAGGTCGAGGCGGGCCGCCGCCTCGGCCACGGCCTCCGGCTCGTCCGGCCGCGGCGGGCCGGGGTCGGCCTCCTCGACGGCGCAGAAGCGGCACGCCCGGGTGCACGTCGAGCCGAGGACCATGAACGTGGCCGTCCCGCGGTGAAAGCACTCCGGCAGGTTCGGGCAATGGGCCCCCGTGCAGACGGTCTGGAGGCCCAGCTCGGCGAGCATGCGACGGACCTGGGAGGCCTGGTCGCCTGCCGGGACGCGCTTGCGAATCCACGGGGGGAAGCGCGTCTTGGCGGGGCGGGCGTCTTGTGTGCGGGCCGATCCCACGGTTAGCTCCTCCTCACCCCTGCCCTCTCCCGCCAGGGGAGAGGGAGGTAATGAAACAGCCTCCTTACCCGGCGCAGCGGCGGGCCAGCCCCCCGGGCAGACGCGGCGCCCTCAAGCCGGCGCGGGCTCGCCCTCAACGTAGCCGTCGAAGCCGAACACCTCGACGAGGCATTCTACAACCGGACGCTTCACCTCATCAACCGTCACCGGCCGCCCGAGCAGCTTCGTCAGGCTCGCCACGGACCGGTCGCCGATGCCGCAGGGCACGATCAGGTCGAAATGCGTCAGGTCGGTCGCCACGTTCAGGGCGAAGCCGTGGTACGTCACCCACCGGGTGACGGCGACACCGATGGCGGCCACCTTCTCCCGGCCGACCCAGACGCCGGTGAATCCCTGCCGCCGACCGGCCTCGACGCCGAAGCGGCCGAGCGTCCGGATCAGGGCCTCCTCGAGGTGCCGCAGGTAGCGATGGACGTCGCGGCCGTGCAGGTCGAGGCGAATGACGGGATAGCCGACGAGCTGGCCCGGCCCGTGGTACGTGACGTCGCCGCCGCGGGACGTCTCGTGCAGCTCGACGCCCTCGGCGGCCACCCGCTCGCGGGAGGCGACGACGTTGGCCCGGTCGGCCCCGCGGCCGAGCGTGATGACCGGCGGGTCGTGCTCGACCAGGACCAGGTACCCCAGCTCCTTGTCGCGTGCTGCCTTGACGGCGTCGACGAGCCGCTTCTGGAGGGCGAGCGTGGGCTCGTAGTCGGCCCGGCCGAGATCGAGGACGGTCAGCTCTGGCATGGTCGAGTCATCAGCGCATCGGCGCGTTTTCGGAGGCGCGCCCGGCAGGTTCCCCCGGGCCCCGCCCCGCGGGTCAGCCCTTCGTGTGGACCGGCAGGCCGATCCAGGCCTCGGCGGCCTCGCCCACCCCCTCCACGAACGTCGGGTGCGGGTGGATGGTAATCGCCAGCTCCTCGACGGTCAGCTCGTTTCGCATGGCGCAGGCGATCTCCTGGATAACGTCGGTGGCGTGCTGGCCGATGACGACGGCCCCGAGGACCTCGCCCATCTCGGCGTCGGCGATCAGCTTGACGCCGCCCTCCGTGTCGCCGTAGGCCCGGGCCATGCCGCTGGCCTGGTACGGGAAGCGGGCGACGCGGACCGCGTCGTCGCCGCGCTGGTCGCGGGCCTCGGCCTCCGACAGGCCGACCGTTGCGATCTCCGGGTGCGTGTACACACCCACCGGGACGACCGCCCGCTTGTCGACCGTGTCGTGGCCGGTGGCGTTGTCGGCAGCGACGATGCCCATGCGGCTCGCCAGGTGGGCGTACTGCCGCCGCTCGGCGCAGTCGCCGATGGCGTAGACCCCGTCGACGCTGGTGCGGCACCGTTCGTCGACCTTGATGGTCCGCTCGTCCATCTCGACGCCGAGGTCCTCCAAGCCGATGTCCTCGACGTTCGGCACGCGTCCGACGGCGATGAGGGCGGCGTCGGCCTCCAGCTCGTCGCCGCCCTCCAGCCTGGCCACGACGCCGTCCTCGTCGGCCCCCATCTCGACGATCTTCGCCCCGGTCCGGACGTCGGTCTTGCGTTTCTTCAGGCTGGCATGGATGGCCTTGGCGGCGTCCTCGTCGATCACCGAGACGAGCCGGTCGAGCATCTCGACGACCGTCGTCCGGATGCCCAGCTCGGAGTAGACCGTGGCGAACTCGCACCCGATGACTCCGCCGCCTACGATCAGGATGCTCTCGGGAAGGCGCTCGGCGGTGGTGGCCTCGTCGGTGGTCATAACGCGGCCCGAGTCCCACGGGATGAACCCCGGCCGGGCCGGCCGCGAGCCCGTCGCGACGATCACCGACGCCGCCGAGACGGTCTCCTCGCCGTCGTCGGTCTCGACGACGACCGTGTCGGCGGCCTTGAGCCGCCCCGTGCCGCGGAGGACGTCGACCTTTCGGGCCTTCAGGAGCATCCCGACGCCGTCGCGGAGCGGCTTGACGACCTTCTCCATGCGGGCCATGAAGGCGGCCCCGTCGACGCTCGCCTCGCCCGCCTCGAAGCCGTACTCGGAGGCCCTGCCGATGTGGCGGAAGACCTCGCTGGCGTGGAGCATGGCCTTGGTGGGGATGCAGCCCACGTTCAGGCAGCACCCGCCGAGCAGGCCCTTCTCGACCAGGCAGACCTTGGCCTCTCGCAGGGCGGCCCGCAGGGCGGCCACGTAGCCGCCGGGTCCACCGCCAATCACGGCAACGTCATAGTCGGGCACGGGGAACTCCCTGGTTCGGGTGTGCGTCGCGCCTCACTTCTCACGCGAGCCGGTCAATCGTAGCAGCGGAGCGCCGCGGGCGTCAAACCCAAAAGAAGCCTGCCCCGGGCAGCGACCCCCTTTTGCGTTGACACCGCGGCGCGGGGCTGATAGGGGTTAGGATGCTTGGACGGCCGACGGGCCCGCGCGGCGAGGCATGCCCGGCGACGCGCCGGTCCCGTCGGGGGCACGAGAGGGAAAGCGGCGATGGGCACCCCCATCCGCATCGCCATCGCAGGCATCGGCAACTGCGCCTCCAGCCTCCTCCAGGGCATCGTCCACTACCGCCGCCGCCTGGAGGCCGAGGGCGTTCGCGAGACGCTCGGCCTCATGCACTACGACCTGGGCGGCTACCTGCCGGGCGACATCCGGTGCGTCGCCGCCTTCGACATCGACCGCCGCAAGGTCGGCCGGCCCCTCGAAGAGGCCATCCTGGCCCCGCCGAACTGCACCCAGGCCATCTGCCCGGATCTCGGGGAGACCGGCGTGACGGTCCGCATGGGCCCGGTCATGGACGGCTTCTCGGAGCACCTGACCGAGTACCCGGAGGCCCGGCGGTTCGTTCCGGCCGATGCCGACCCCGTTGACGTCGCCGCCGTCCTCGGCGAGAGCGGGACCGAAGTCCTACTGAGCTACCTGCCGGTCGGGTCCCAGGCGGCCACCGAACACTACGCCGAGGCGTGTCTGGCGGCGGGCGTCAGCCTCATCAACTGTGTCCCGGTCTTCATCGTCAGCGAGCCGGCGTGGGCCAGGCGCTTCACCGAGGCCGGTATCCCCGTCGTGGGCGACGACATCAAGGCCCAGGTCGGGGCGACGATCGTCCACCGGACGCTGGCCCGCCTGTTCCGCGACCGGGGCGTCGCCCTCGACGCGACGTACCAGCTCAACACCGGCGGCAACACGGACTTCCTCAACATGCTGAAGCGGGAGCGGCTGGCGTCGAAGAAGATCTCGAAGACCGAGGCGGTCCAGTCGGAGCTGGAGGAGCCGCTGCCGGCGGAGCAGATCCACATCGGCCCGGCCGACTACGTCCCCTGGCAAAAGGACAACAAGGTGTGCTTCCTGCGGATGGAGGGCCGGGGGTTCGGGGGGGTGCCGCTGGAGCTGGAGCTGAGGCTGAGCGTGGAGGATTCGCCCAACAGCGCGGGCTGTGCGATCGACGCCGTCCGCTGCTGCCGTTTGGCTCGCGACCGAGGCGTGGCGGGGCCCCTGACGAGCGCATGTGCGGCCCTGATGAAGCACCCGCCGGAGCAGATGAGCGACGCGTCGGCCCGGGCGGCCGTGGAGGAGTTCATCGGCGGGGCGCGGGAGCGCTGATTCGCTGATCGCCGGCGCGGAACGCCCGGGCGTCGGCCTCTCGACCGCCGCTGCCGCGCATCTGATCGACCCTTGTCCTATGGTTTCCGAGCAAATCGGTCGGTTCATCGCCTGGCTTCGCGACGGCCTGGCGAGGGGTCTGTTGCGGGTCGGCGTCCGCCCGAACCACATCACGGTCCTGGGAACGGTCATCACGGTGGGGGCGGGTGTGGCGATTGCGGCCGGCCCGAGATGGTGGCCGCTGGCGGGGGGATTCATCCTCGCCTCCGGCGCCTGCGACGTGCTCGACGGGGCCCTGGCGAACCTGGGGGACCTGAAAACCCATTTCGGCGCCATGCTGGACTCGATCTGCGACCGCGTGAGCGACGCGGCCCTGTTCTTCGGGGCGGCGTTCTTCTACGTCATGCGTCCCGACGGGCCGAACGTGACGCTGGCCTTGGCGGCATGCGCGGGCCTGGTGTGGGCCTACCTGACGAGCTACGCCCGTTCCCGGGCGGCGCCACTGGGTGGCGACTGCGACGGCGGGTTCTGGCAGCGGGGCGAGCGGGTGGTCACAATGTTGCTGGGCGTCCTCTTCGGGCACCTCTCGACGGCGGTGTGGGTCCTGGCGGTCTGGCCTGTCGCGACGGTCGCCCATCGCCTGTGGTGGATCGGCCGGGCGGCAAAGCTGGTCGAGGCCGGCAAGGACCCGGCCGACGAGCCGATCGAGCCGCGGGGGGGCTTGGGGGTCGTTCTGTGGCGATACCCGCGGGGCAGCCTGCCGTTCGACGTCCACGCCGGCCTCGTCATCGCCCTGCTCGTCTTCTGGTCGGCGCCCGAGACGGACTGGCTGGGGGCCTGGCTGGCGAGTCCTTGACGGCCGGCGTGCGAGCCGGTAGACTCGCGTTCGATTCGAGAGCTTGGGCCGCGAGGAGTGTTTATGCGCTGTGGGCAGGCTGCGTGCGCGGCGCTGGCGCTCGGGCTGCTCTGCGCGGCCGGGTGCGACCCGCAATCGCTTTTCAAGCGGCCGGTGACCCAGGCAAACGCCCCGCCGGGGTGCACGGTGTACACGTGCCAGGCGGGCGAGAACCCGTACGAGCTGGCCCGGCGGGCGTACGGGAAGACCTGGATGGCCCCCTTGATCAACCGGGCCAACGACCGCGAGCAAGACGATATGACGCCGTTCGAGCAGGGAGAGAAGATCTACCTGCCGCCGGACGAGAAGGGCCTGCCCGTCAACCCGGCCCGGATGGCCACGCCGTACGGCCCGGACATCGGGGATTCCTGACGGAGCCGGCTGCCGAATCGCGCCCAGCGAACCGCTGTTTAAGAGGAAAACGAGGTCCGGAATGAGAGCAACGTGTGTGGGATTGGTGGTGCTTCTGGCGGTGGCGATGGTGGGCTGTGCGAACCGCCGCCAGGAAGAGGAAAGGCTGCCCCAGCTCGAGTCGTCGGAGCTGGCGTACGAGGAGCCGGCGCCGAGGCGTCCGACGGTGATCGAGGAGCCCCCCGTGACGCCGCCTCCTCCCCCTCCGCCTCCGCCCGAGCCGGCCGGGATGACCGGCCAGACGTATACGGTCCAGCGCGGCGATACGCTCTACTCGATCGCCCGGCGGTTCTACGGCGACGGGAAGCTGTGGACCCGGATCGACGCCGCCAATCGGGGCAAGTACAAGAGCCACACCGACATCCCCGTAGGGACGGTGCTGGTGGTCCCCCCGAAGTAGGGGAGTTGCCGCACACTCCGGGCCTCGTGCCGCCAGAGCCATCCGTGGGACGCGAAGCCGCCCTTCGGCACACTCCGTTCGGGTCTGGGCCTCAGGGTCGAAGACAGGGCGGCCCCGAGGCTGGCCGAAGGGCCGCGCCTCGGCGCCCCACGCCGGACAGCCCGTCATGCGCCGAGTCAGATTGTCGGACAGCTACGGCAACGGCCGCGTCCTGGAGCGGACGTGGGGCATCTTCCACCCGCTGGGCGGGACGACGGTGGCCAACTGGGTCCGTCTGCTCGTCGAGAACGGGGGGTTCCACTACGACCACCTGCCCCAGGCGGTCACGATCTCGATGACAAGCATCATCAGCTCGGTGCCGAGACTGCGGTTCTGGCTCCTTTGGGGGCTGCGGATGCGTCGGGCCCGGCTCGATCCGCCCCCGGTGTTCGTCATCGGCCACTGGCGCAGCGGCACGACGCTGCTGTTCCGCCTGCTGTGCCAGGACCCGGCCCTGGCCCACGTCCGGATGTGGGACACCCTGGCCCCGAAGACGAGCCTCTCGGCGGCCTACCTGGAGCCGTTCCTCGCCCCGGGCATCCCTTACCACCGGCCCATGGACGACATGCCGACGGGCATGAAGTGGCCCTACGAGGAAGAGGCGGCGATGGCGGTCCTGTCGCCGTGGTCCTACTGGCACGTGTTCTACTTCCCCTGCTTCGCCGAGCGCCATTTCCGCCAGGCCGTCCTGTTCGAGGGCCTGTCGAGACGGGACGTCGAGCAGTGGAAACGGACCTACCTGATGTTCCTCAAGACGATCCACGTGGCCCGGGACGGGGTGCGGCTGGTGCTGAAGAACCCGGCGAACACGGCCCGCCTGGCGACGCTCCTGGAGCTGTTCCCCGACGCCCGCTTCATCCACGTCTACCGCAATCCCTACGTGGTGTACCCGTCGACCGTGCTGATGCGGCGGGCGGGAATGGCCGCTTTCTCGCTCCAGGGCGATACCGCGCCGGACCTCGGCGAGCAGGTCTTGTGGCAGTACCGCGACCTGATGACGCAGTTCTTCCAGACGCGCCACCTCGTCCCCGAAGGGCATCTCCACGAGATACGGTTCGAGGAGTTCGAGGCCGACCCCATAGGGCAGCTCGGGGCGGCGTATGAGGCGCTCGGGCTGGGGGGGTTCGAGGCCGCCCGGCCGGCCATGGAGGCGTTCTTCGCCCGCCAGCGAAGCTATCGCAAGAACCGTTACACGCTCGACGAGGCCACCATTCGGCGGATCGGCCGCGAGTGGGACTTCACCATCGACCGCTGGGGCTACACCGTCCCGGCGGAGCTTCGTCTCTGAGGCCGGTTCGAAAGGACCAGGACCGATGGATGTCCGCCGCCTGGTATCGGCGGGGTTCGTAGCGGCAATCCTCCTTCACGCGGCGCCCCTCCGCGCCGCTGTACCGGTAGAGGTCGCGGATGAGACCGCGGCGCCGGCCGCGGGCGAATCTGCGGGAGCACCCCCCCCGGCCGAATTCGCGGGGACCCCGACCACCGACGCTCAGGAGGGGCCATCCCCTCCCGCGTCTGACACGCAGCCGGCCGAAGACGCCGAGCCGGCCCGCCGCCGCGGTGCCGCCCGGCACCGCCTCCGAGACCTCGTCCGCAGCTACCTCACCGGCCGGTGGGACCGCTGTCGGCGGGCGGCCGAAGCCCTGGAGGGCGACCTGGCCCTCCTCGACGACCAGGACCAGGCGCAGGCCGCCTATGTCCTGTCGGCGGCAGCGGCTTGCCGGCCCCCGTGGTGGGAGACGTGCAAGTTCGGGGCCTATACCGAGTTCACGGCCCGCGTCTGGGGACGCGAGATAGACGCCCGTTTCAGCCCGGCCGGGGAGCCCGGCCTCCGCGTCAGCCGGGCCGGCGGCGCTGCCGCCAACCTCGCCTGGGACGCCCACGCCATGGACCGGCCGGAGCTTGCAGCGGGGCGGCTCGGCGAGCACGGTTTCACGGTGGGCGAGGCCACCGAGATGACCGTCTGGCTCCTCCTGGGGGCGGCCGACCACGTCGTCCACACCGATCCGAAGCTCCTCCGGGTCCGCAGCCCCGAGGACAAGGCGGCCGCCCAGCGGACGCAGTCGTTCCGTGCGGCCCTGGCGGCGCTGGACCACGCCGGCCCGCGGGCCCGGCTGGCGCTGGTACTGACGGCTCTGGATGCCCTGTCCACGGCGGACGCATCCGACGAGGTGTCCGACCGGCCGCTGGCGGCCATCGGGGCGATGGTCGTCGAGGCGGTCCTGGCCGAGCCGTCCCGTTGGCCCAGCCTCGCCCCCGACGGCGTTCCGGCCGGTGACGACGCCGAGCGAGCCGCTGGTCGGGCGATCGCCGCACGCGTCGGGTCGGGCTGGACGCTGGCGGAGGACCGGGCCATCCGGCTGGCGGTCCGGCGGTTCGCCGAGGCCAACCCCGCCGCGGCCCTGGGCTCGGGCGAGGTCGTCCTTCCGAGCGGCCGGCGGTTCGCCTTCGACCGGTCCCGCGACGAGCCGCACCTGGCCGTGCGCCGGGCCTGGCTTCGAGAACGTCTCAAACAGGCCGGCGGGGCGGGCGCATAACCTTTTTCGGAGGCCGCGGCCCCAGCCTGCCCAGCGGCAGGGCCCTCAGCGGGCGCAGCAGGGAAGCCTGAAGGGAGGTGCACCATGCCGGACCGCCTCACGCTTGCCGTTCTGGTTGCCGTTGCCCTGGCCTTCCCGGCCACACCGGCGACGCCTTCGCTGGCTCAGGGGCCTCTCGGCAAGGCCAAAGAGGGCGCCGAAGCCGAGAAGGTCGAGCCGGTCGTCATCCGGATGTACAACGTCCAGGACCTGACCCTGGGCAGGGACTACCCCTATCGCGGGACCGCCTCGCCCGTGGGGGTCTACGCGATCGAGAGCGAGTACGTAGCGTCTGAAGCGGCTTCGTTCGGCGACCTCTTCGGGGGCGAGCCGGACCTCGGCGAAGCCGCCGCCCTGACGTCCGCTCTCAGGCCCGAAATCGTGGCCGACCTCATCACCCGAACCATCGACCCGAACAGTTGGGAGGGATGCGGCGGTCGGGGCATGATCGACCGGGTCGGCGCCCTGCTCGTCATCATCCAGACGAAGGCCAACCACGACAAGGTGGCCGAGCTGCTGGCGGCCCTTCGCAAGGCCCGGCCCATGTTGACCGTCGAGGCCCGCTGGGTCCTGCTGGACCGGGCCCTGGCGACCGAGATCAACAAGACGGGGGCCGGCCAGAAGACAGCCCCCGTCATCCTCTCCGACCAGCAGGTCCAGGACCTGGAGGACAATGTCATCTATCGGGGCAGTCTGACCTGCTTCGACCGGCAGACGACGCACCTGGCCTCCGGCCGCGTCCAGACTCTCGTCAGTGACGCCGAGCCGGTCGTCAGCGAACAGGCGGTGGGCTACAACCCCGAGTTGGCATCGTTCCTCGTGGGGGCGCTCCTGGAGGTGACGCCGTCGCTGGCCGCCGACCGCACGGGCGTGACGGTAGACCTCCGCAGCGTCGTCAGCGAGACGGAGACCATGCGGACGTCCCCGGTCAGCTCCCGCGAGGGCAGGAACGCCGAATCATCTTTTGTCGAAGTCGACCTGCCCCAGTTCCTGCTCCAGACGTTCCGGACGACGCTCCGGGCCCCTCTCGGCAAGGCCGTCCTCGTCGGCGGCATGACGTCGCCCGGCGACTTGGTGAGCAAGGAGCTATACCTGGTGCTGGAGATCCACGCCGAAGCCGAACCGTAGCCCTTGCCGTCGCGGATGCACGCGGTAGAATCGCGAGTGCGATGGACGCAAACGAAGACGGATTGCCCGCCGGGCACATGACGCTCGGTGAGATCTGCGCGGATTTCGGCCAGCGGGCGCGACAGCAGGCGGCCGAGGCCCGGCGTCTGGGCGTCTCGCGGCGGGAGTTCCTGGAGCGCCTGGCGGCCGGTGCGGCGGCCGCCGCCGGGACGGCCGCGCTGCCCCTCGGGGTCCGCGCTGCGACCGATGCGGGCAAGCCCGACGCGGCGCCGACGACCCAGCCCGCACCGGCTGTGCGGGCCGGACCGCCCACCGAGAAGAGCCGCGTCGTCGTCGTCCGTCACCCCGAGGTCCTCATCCCCGACCGCGGCTACCGCGTGAACCCCCTGGTGATCCAGCAGATGCTCGACCGGGCGGTCGTCGAGCTGACGGGCGCCATGGCGGGCCCGAGCGGCGGCCCGGCGGTCGCCACCGCCTGGCGACGATTCGGCCGCGAGGACGACTTCGTCGCGATCAAGCACACCCTGATAGGCCGGCCCACCCTTCACAGCCACCGGGAGATCGGCGCCGCCGTCTCGTCGCAGCTCGTCGCCGTCGCCGGCGCCAAGGCCGACCGGATCGTCGCCGTGGACCGGCGGATGCCCGAGCCGTACGGCGAGCTGTCCGACCCGTTCGCCCTCCCCTCGCGGGGCCTCAAGACCCGGCTGAGGCGGCTCTACACCGACCACGCGACGGCCATCGTCAACGTGTCGGTCCTGAAATGCCACTCGGGCGTCGGCATCTCGGCAGCCATGAAGAACCACCTCGGGAGCGTCAACAACCCCGCGGCCTACCACGGGTGGCAACCGGGCGAGATGGCCCGCAGCGTGCCGGAGCTGAACGCCCTGGGGCCGCTGCGGACGAAGACGCGGTTGTGCATCGTCGACGCCGTCCGGCCGCTGTTCGCCGGCGGGCCCGCCGACAATCCGGAGTACCGGTGGGACTGGCGCGGCCTCATCGTGGGCACCGACCCGGTGGCCGTGACGGCCGTCGGCATGCGCATCCTGGAAGCCAAACGCAACGAGGTCCGCGGCGAGGAGTGGCCCTTGACGGCGGCCCGCGAAATGGTCGCCTGGGGCCAGCAGATCGGTCTGGGGAATGCCGACGCCGACCGGATCGACCTCGTCGAGGTCGACCTCGGCTAGCGGATGGGGCCCGCTCTCAGGCGATGTCCGCGGCCATCGGCTCCTCGGCCGAACGGGCCATCAGGAGCGTCGGGATGGCGGCGTCCACCACGTCCGGGTCGAAGACCGACCCGCTCCCCTTGACCAGGATGTCGATGGCCAGGTCGGAGCTCCGCGGCTCGCGGTAGGGCCGGCGGCTCGTCAGGGCGTCGAACGTGTCGCAGACGGCCAGAACGCGGGCCCCCACCGGGACGTCGCCCGCCCTCAGGCCCCGCGGGTAGCCCGACCCGTCGAACGCCTCGCCGTGGGCGGCGGCAATGTCGGCCACGTCCTCCAGCCCCCGGATCGGCCGGATGAACCGCGCCGCCAGGCCGGCGTGACGGCGGACCTCCGCCAGCTCCTCGTTCGAGAGCATCCCCGGCTTGTCCAGGAGCCGCTTCGGCACGGCCACCAACCCCACGTCGTGGACCAGGGCGGCCCACTTGATGCGGCAGGTGTCCCGCTCGTCGAGGCCCATCGCCATCGCCACCAGGACCGCCAGGTTGGCCACCCGGCGGCTGTGACCGAGCTTGTCGGAGGGGTGGGCGTCTGTGAGCTGGCCGAACAGCTCCAGCAGGCTCGTCAGGTCGGCGTCGGACGTGACCAGGTCGTCGGCCGCGTGGCGGCGGATCGTCGCCTCCACCAGCAGCGAGACATCCCGGGCCGTGAGGAGCTGCGAATACAGGCCGGGCTCGCCCAGGACCTCGATGCCGGCATCGGCCACTTCGCCGCCGACTTGGCTGCGAATGCGGACGCGGATGGCGTGGATGAAGGCGATGAGCTCCGGCCAGGCCTGTTCCCGGAGGACCATGTCGCAGGTGTCGGCGAACCGCACGACCTGGGCCGCCGGGGCGATCTCCTGGCTGGATTTGCCCCGGGGGTACCCGTGACCGTTGGCCCACTCGTGATGGTCCAGAATGACCTGGGCGACGGCGAACAGGCCGCTGGCCGACCCGACGACTTGGGCCCCGACCAGCGGGTGATACCGGAGTGACGGGTGGTTGGCCTGGTCTTCGAGGTTCCAGCGGTGCGGGGGTTCGGAGGGGCCCGCCATCATTCCGACGTCGTGGACCAGCCCGGCGTAGAACGCCTGCCGGGTGCGCTTCTCCCCGAACTGGGCGGCCAGACGGGCCGCGATGGCGGCCACTCGGGCGTGATGGCCGATGGCGTCGCCGGCGGCGTGGTCCAGGACGCGGCCGAGGGCGGCGACGATCTCCGCCCGGCATGGGTAAACGCCCAGAATTTCCTCGGAATCCGTGCGAGGTTGCACGTACTCCATCCCAGGACCTCCCGACCGTCCGCAGGGGAAAGCCTACCGCCGGGGTGCCGCGGCAGTGTTAGTATCGGGCACGCGACATCGAATCCATCAACCATTCCGGCCAAACGAATGGTTTGGCGGGTATCGGCGAGGGGCGCCGCCTCACATCGCGCGGCTCGCCGCGGGGGTGTCCACACCTTATCCACGGGCCCGGCCCGATGTGGACAAACTTTTTTTCGCGGGCCCCCTTCGCGTCTAACCCGCCATCGCTTGGGGCCTTGGCGAGTCCGTGAAAGTCTCACGGAACCTTAACCCGGAATTTTCATTTTGCCAACGCCCGAGTCTAGGTTAAGATGCCTCGTGCCGTCACGCAAACGCCGGGGCAAGGTGGGGCTCGCATCCTTCCGGCGTTCCCGCACGATGAACCAAGGACAGGCGTCCGCGCCAACGCACGGGGTCTTTCTGTGCCGCTGCCGTCCCTGACCGACACCGACTGCCTCCTGGCCGACCTGAAGGCCGCCGTGGGGCCCAAGCGATGGGCCCTGTGGTTCGACGGGGCCACCGACCTCCGGGCCGACGACGGCCACGTGACGGTCGGCGTGGCGAACCTGTTCATCAGCGACTACATCCGGAGCCACTTCGCCGACCACATCGCCGAGGCCGTCCGCCGACGCCTCGGCCGCGACGTGCCGATTGCCTATCGCGTGCAGCCCGACCTGTTCCGCACCCGCCGCCGCAAGAACCTCGAAGACGCAGAGGCCGCCGCCGACGAGCTGGAGCCGTCGCAGGCGCCCGACCTGGTCGAGGACGGCACTCCCACCGCGTCAGCCGAGGCCGAGACGCCCCCACCCGCGGCCAACCCGGCGCGCCCCGCGCCGAGCCGGCCCGGGACGGGCACGCGGCCCGTGTTCAGCTTCGAGAACTTCGTCGTCGGGCCGTGCAACCAGATGGCCTATGCCGCCGCCAAGTCGGCCGCGTCGGCCCCCGGAGGCGACTTCCACCCCCTGTTCATCCACGGGGCGTGCGGACTGGGCAAGACGCACCTCCTCTATGCCATCCTGCACGCCCTCCGGCGGCGGCGAAGCGACCTGAAGGTCGCCCTCCTCTCGGCCGAACAGTTCACGAACCGCTTCGTGGCCGGCATCCAGACACACAGCCTCGACGCCTTCCGTCACCGCTACCGCAGCCTCGACGTCCTGGCCATCGACGACATCCACTTTCTGGCGGGCAAGCGGTCGACCCAGGAGGAGTTCCTCCACACGTTCAACGAGTTCGACGGGCGGGGACGCCTGGTCATCCTGGCTTCCGACGCCCATCCGCGGGAGATCGCCGCCATCGAGGACCGCCTGATCAGCCGGTGGGTGGCAGGGCTGGTAGTCCGCCTCTCGCACCCGGACGCCGAGACCCGCTGCCGGATCCTGGCCGCCAAGGCCGTCGAGCTGGGCTATCGGCTCGAGCCGGAGGTGCTCCAGATGGTGGCCCACCACGTCCAGGGCAACGTCCGCGACCTGGAGGGCGCCCTGACGAGGATCATCGCCTATGCCGCCCTCCTGAAGCACCCCGTCACGCTCGACCTGGCGCGGCAGGTGATCGCCGACGGCGGCATGGCCGTCCAGCCGAAGGCGGGGCTTCAGAAGATCGAGGCCGAGACGTGCGCGTTCTTCGGGGTCAGCGTGGCCGACGTCCACAGCTCCCGCAAGGGCCGCCGCATCAGCCTCGCCCGGCAGGCGGCGATGGTCCTGGCCCGGGACCTGACGGACCTGTCTTACAACGAGATCGCCCGCCTCATGGGCGGGAAGAACCACACGACCGTCCTCGCGGCCTGCCGCAAATGGAAGAGGCTCTGCGAGCAGGGGGCCGACGTGGCCTGGACGGACAAGACGGATGCGCACGCCCTGCCCGCCCCGGCTCTGCTGGACCGGCTGAGGGAACGCATCCGGCACTGATCGGCGCTCGTGCCTTCGGGCGGCGGGCGGGGGCCCGCCGTAGCACCTCACACTCCGAGGACCGGCCGGCGGCCAAGCTTGCCCCGAGCCTGCCGAACGGGACCGCCGGCGAAACGCGCCTGGCGGACGCCCTTCTCCCCGCAAACTCCCTTGAACCGGCACGCCCTGCGCGGTATCTCTCGCGGTTCGCCCGGTCGCCCCTGGACGGGAGGACCCACCATGAGCAAGGACCGCATCGTCACCAATGCCATGCCCAAGCACGACATCGCCACCCGGTCCATCCACGCCGGCGAGGACCGCCGCCGCTACGCCGACTCCATCACCACCCCGATTGTCCAGACATCGACCTACGTCTTCACCGACTCCAGGGAGATCGAGGCCTACACGAAGGGCGGCAAGGCCCGCTTCGAGTACGGACGCTACGGCAACCCCACCGAGCAGGTGGCCCAGCGGCGCCTGGCGGCCCTCGAGGGGGCCGAGGACTGCGTCGTCTTCGGCTCCGGCATGAGCGCGATCGTCACCACGATCCTCGCCCTGGTCCGAAGCGGCGACCACATCGTCATCACCGACGATGCCTACAAGAAGACCCTGGAGTTCTGCTCGGAGTACCTGGACCGATTCGGCGTGGGGTGCACGATCGTCCCGTTCGGCAACTACGAGGCCCTCGACAAGGCCGTCACGAAGAAAACGCGGTTCATCTTCTCGGAGTCGCCGACCAACCCGTACCTGAACATCTTCGACCTGGAGCGGCTCCGCGACATCGCCCGCCGCCACAAGGTCCTGACGCTGATCGACTCGACCTTCGCCACGCCCTACAACCAGCGGCCGCTGGAGTTCGGCGTGGACCTGGTCATCCATTCGTGCACGAAGTACCTCGCCGGGCACAACGACCTGCTGGCCGGGGCGGTCCTCGGGCGGACCGAGCTGATCGACCCCGTCCGGGTCCTGCACAAGGCCCTGGGGGGCGTCATCGACCCCCACTGCTGCTACCTGCTCCTCAGGGGCCTCAAGACCTTCGCCCTGCGGGTCGAGCGGCAGAACGAGACCGCCATGAAGGTCGCCCGGTTCCTCGAAGGCCACCCGCGCGTCAAGCGGGTCTACTATCCCGGCCTGGAGGGCCATCCCCACCACGAGACGGCCAAGCGGCAGATGCGCGGCTTCGGCGGCGTCGTCACGTTCGACATCAAGGGGGGCCTGAAGACCGCCAAGCGTTTCCTCGACGCCCTGAAGCTCTGCTTCATCGCGCCGAGCCTGGGCGGCGTCGAGACCCTCATCACCCACCCGGCCACCGTCTCCTATTACGACCGGACCCGCAAGCAGCGGTACGCTCTCGGCATCACCGACACGCTGATTCGTCTGGCCGTCGGTATCGAGGGCGACGCCGACATCATCGCCGACCTGAACCAGGCCCTCGACGCCGCGACGTAGGGGCTGCTTCACATCTTCCCTCTCCCGTGCTCATCAACCTCCTGGTCGCCGCCGCAGAGACCCGCACCGGCGACGGCCCTCCTTCAGGCCACGCGCCGCCGCCCGAGACGATCTCCGGCGCCTTCGACCGCATGATCCAGACCGTCCGCGAGGTCTGGGGCGGGTTCGTCGGCCACGTCCCGCTGATCGTCGGCGGGCTGATCATCCTGGTCATCACCTACGGGCTGGCGGCCCTGTCGCGACGGGTCACCGACCGGCTGCTGGAGCGGTTCACGCTTCGCCCGTCCGTCAAGCACCTCATCCGGCGGTTCGTGCGGCTCGCTATCTGGCTGCTGGGCCTGACGCTGGCGGCGATGATCGTCTTTCCGGACCTCTCGCCGACCGACGCCCTGACGGCCCTGGGCCTGGTGTCGGTGGGCCTGGCGTTCCGCGACGTCTTCGAGAACTTCTTCGCCGGCATCCTCATCCTGTGCCGGTTCCCGTTCCTGCCGGGCGACCTGATCGAGCGCAGCGGCATCACCGGCTGGGTCGAGGACATCACCCTGAGGAACACGCTTATCCGTTCGCCCGAGGGCGAGCTGGTCGTCGTGCCGAACTCGATCCTCTTCAAAGACCCGTGCATCGTCCTGACGGACCGGGGCGCCCGCCGCGCGACGGTGATCGCGGGGGTGGCCTACGGGGAGGACGTGCATGCCTCGCGGGAGGTCATCGGCAAGGCCGTCGAGGCGTGCGAGACGGTCCGCGACGACCGGCCGGTGGGGATCGTCGCCCGCGAGTTCGCGAGCAGCAGCATCAACTTCGAGGTGACCTGGTGGACCGGGGCGGAGCTGCTGGACATCCGCCGCAGCCGCGACGAGGTCGTCGCCGCCGTCAAGCGGGCCCTCGACGAGGCCGGCATCGAGGTCCCGTTCCCCTGCCGGACGCTGACGTTCAAGGAACCGCTGCGGACGGGGCCCGTCGAGCCGTCACCGTGAGGGGGCATAGCGTTCACTCGGACGCCCATACCAGTAGACCCTGCCCGGCGGGCCTCCGTGCCCGCGGCGGAAACGGCGGGTGACGTGCTCACAGGCGCCTGCGCGCCTTGCATCTTGCACTTTGGCCGTGCGACCACTCAAATGGCCCCCATGCAGACGACGCAGCCGACACAAGCAACGCTCGGCAAGGCGGCGCTGGTGCTGGCCCTGGTGCCGTGGGCCACGATCGCCCTGCTCTCCTTTCGGATTTCCCTTGGTAACCCTCGGCCCGTTCACGCGCCTGGAAATATGAAGCCCGGCTGAGGCGCGCCGCCCGCGGTCCTTGGAGGACTCGCCGTCATCGCCTTGATCCCGGCCGCCCTCGTCGTCGGCATCGTGGGCATCGTCCGCGACCGCCGCAAGGCCCTGGCCGTCGCCGCCACCGTCATCGCCGCGGCGAGCGCGGCCCTGTTCCTCGTCTTCCCGGCCCTCATGGCCCTGTGCGACTGAGCGGACCGCCATCGGCCGCCGCGGGCGGCGCCCCGGGGCTGGACAAGCCGCGCAGCCGCACTATGGTGGTGCGCCGAGCGCGACGCTGCGGGAGAAAGACGATGCTCACACGTTCACCGGGGCCGCTCGCGGCGACGGCCATGCTGCTGACCGGGGCCTGTCTGGCTTTCGCCGCGGAGCCGCCGGTCGCCGCCAAGGCGCCGTACGAGACGGAGACGTGGGCGAAGGCCCGGACGCTCGTCTGGGGCAAGGGCAACGTCGATCCCCGGAAGCTCGACCTGGGCGACCCCGGCAACTGGCTCGCGGACGGCAAGCCCGCCACGTCCTGGCCCGACGCCGGGACGGACCTGGTGGTCCCGGCGGGGGCCCGCGCGGCGTGGCGCGGGAGCAAGGTCGTCTGCCGACACCTGACGGTCGAGCGGGACGCCAGCTTCACGGTGCCCAAGGTCCGGCTGGAGATCCATGGCAACTTCCACGTCAAGAAGGGGGGCCGGGTCTATTTTCAGCCGCTCGTCTTCACGGGCCTCCGCCACACCTTCGCCCGCGTCGACAACACCTTGGACGACTTTGTCGTCAAGGGCAACGCCGACAAGCGGGTCGTGGCCCCGTGGATCCTGGTCCAAAAGGGCGGCGGCGGGTCGGTCGAGTTTCAGGGTGAGTTCGCCTCGAACGACGAGTTCAAGTTCAACGAGGGCACGGCCATCGTGGGGCCCGGCGCCCAGGTCACGGCCGGGCCCGCCTCCATCCAGATCATCGGCCCGGAGGCGGTCCTGGAGATCCAGTCGGGCGGCACGTTCGAGAAGCGCCGCAACGCCCGCCACGACAACCCCGACGTCCTGGTCCAGGGCGTCCTGCGGGCTGGGTCGCCCGACCGGCCCCTGACCCGCGATGCCCACCTCGGCATCAGCGTCAAGTTCAGCGAGACCCAGGAGCGGGGCTTCCAGCCCTCGACCGGCCGCTACAACCCCGCCCCCAACAAGTACACCAGCCGCTTCATCGGGAGCGGCCAAGCCGCCTTCGGCCTCTTGGTCGAGCCCGGCGGCAAGCTCCGCGTCTTCACCCGCGACCCGCGGGCGGCTCGGCTGGTCATCGGGTATCACGGCCACGGGGGCCGGCGCGACGAGTCGGCCGTCGAGGGCAAGATCTCGGCCGCCCTGCTCGGCGACGTCAACCTGAACGGGGTCCTGCTCGACGATTTTCGGAAGGGCGGCGTCGCGGTGCCCGACCTCGCGGCCGTCAAGCGGTGGCCGAGCCTGGCGTTCGGGCCGCACAACGAGGCCGGGCCGGCGGAGCTCTTTGCCCCCTACTCGCCGGCGGCGGGCGCAACGCCGTGAGCCGTCCGGACCCGACGCCGCGGGGCGCTTTCTCATCGGCCGCGTTCGGCTCTCGCGGTTCTGCGGCGCCCTTCGCCGGAAGTGCGAACGCGGTTGATTCGGTCGTCGGCGGTGCGTATGCTACCGATGGGTTTCCTTTCCCGGGTGGTCGGCGGAAAGGGCCGTTCATGGAGAGATGCTGGATGGCCTGCCTGATGGGTGGCGCCGCCTTGTGCTTGGCGTCGCGCGTGGATTTGGCCGCAGGTGACCCGAGTGACCGTCCCTCCTCGGGGCCTTCGTCGTCTGCCGCCGCGCCTGCCGAAGCGGCCGGGCCCGCCGAGCCGGCTCGTGGGTGGGCCGAGTGGAAGAAGTTCCGCGACCCGAAGACCGGCTACGAGGTCTGGCAGATCACTACCGACAAGGCCGCCAGCGTCGCCCCCTACTTCGAGCGGCAGGCGTTCACCCGCGACGACCGGTACGTCCTGTTCACGTCCAACCGCACGGGCGAGTGGCGGCTTTACCGGGCCGACCTCGCCGACGGCCGGATCGTCCTGGTCACGAGCCTTGCGGGCCGCGCGCGAAGCTGGACCGTCCTGCCCGACACGGACGATGCCTACGTCGCCCAGGGGACGGTCCTGGTCCGCCTGAACGTGCCGACCCTCCGGGCCGAGCCGGTGCTCGATCTGGCGGACCGCTTCGAGGGTCGGCCGCGGTGGAGCCAGTCCTACTCGGCCGACGGGCGATTCACGGTGGCCACCTCCAGGGACGAGGACGGGACGACGTTTTACCACGTGGACCTGAAGGACCGCACCGTGCGGAAGGTCTTCCGCTGGGAGGGGCGGCTATCGCATCCGCTGCTGTGCCCGACCGAGCCCGGCCTCGTCAGCTTCGTGCCCTACCCGGACACGCAGAACGACATGACGCTTCCGATGGAGAAGCGGGCCCGGACGTGGCTCGCCGACTGCCGGACCGGCCGGGCCCGGCCGTTCCTGACCTGCCCCTACGGGTTCCGCGCGACCCATGAGACGTGGTCGGCCGACGGGAAGCGGTTCTACTTCTTCAAGAAGACCCAGCCCGGATGGGTCCCCGTGGCCATCTGCTCGATCGACCGGACCGGCGGCGACTGGCGGGAGCATTACCGGAGCGACCTGGTGCTCGGCCACGGCATCTCGTCGGCCGACGGCCGATGGTTCCTCTCGGACGGCCAGAAACCCGGAGACAACCCCCTCGTCCTGGTCGATCTGGCTTCCGGGGCGGGAGAGACCGTCTGCTGGCCCGACGCCAGCATTACCGGCGGCCACCGCGAGCACGCCCACGTCCACCCGTCGCTGAGCCAGACGGCCCGGTTCGCCGTCTACACGTCCGACTCGACGGGCACACCGCAGGTCTACGTCGTCCCGCTGTCGCAGGTCAAGCTGTTCGCCGCTCGTCAGGGAGGCTGAAGCCCGAGGCCACGTCGGGCAGGACGCCGCGCTTCGGACGTGCGGGGCGGGCGCCGGTTGCTTAACGGCCTTTTTGCTTTCGGCCCCGCCTGGCAAGGCCGATAATCGCAAGGCGTCGGCCGTCCAAGGTCGCACTCGCCACGACACGCCACGACTCGGAAGGCACGGAGTCCTCATGGCCCAGTTGATCGTCAGCATCAGCGGCATCCGCGGCATCGTCGGGGACGGACTCAGCCCGGAAGTGGTGGAGCGGTTCGCCCTGGCGTTCGGCACGTGGCTCGTGGCGCGGGCGGACCGCGGCCCGAGAGCCGACGACGGCGCCGCCGCCTCGGCGGGTCGGCCCCGGGTGGCCATGGCCCGCGACTCGCGTCCCAGCGGCCCGGAGCTGGCTGATGCCCTCAGGCGGGGGCTCCTCGCGACCGGCTGCGACGTTCTCGACGCCGGCATCCTCTCGACGCCGGGTCTGGCGGTCCTGGTGGGGCACTTCGACGCGCACGGCGGGGCCGTCATCACCGCCAGCCACAACCCCGCGCCGTACAACGGCATCAAGCTGATGTCGCCAAAGGGCCTCGCCCTGTCGCGCGACGAGGGCCGGGCCGTCCTCGACCTCTACGAGCAGGGCGAGTTCGTCCGCGCCGACCCGCCGGGGACCGCCGAGACGGTCGCCAAGGCGGCCGACATCCACGTCGAGCGGGTCCTGGCGACGGTCGACGTTGACCGCATTCGCAGGGCCGGCTACACCGTGGCGGTCGACCCGGTGAACGGCGCGGGCGGTCCGGAGATGGCCGCCCTCCTCGACCGGCTGGGGTGCGAGACCGTGGCGATCAACGCCCTGCCGGACGGGCGGTTCGGCCGCGGGCCCGAGCCGGTCCCGGAGCACCTCCAGGACCTCGGCCGGACCGTGGTCGAGAGCGGGGCCGCCATCGGCCTGGCGCTCGACCCGGACGCCGACCGCCTGGGCCTGGTCGACGAGACCGGCCGGGCCGTCGGCGAGGAGTACACCCTGGCCCTGGCGGCCCGCCACCGGCTGGGCCGCGAGCCGAGGCCGGTGGCGGCAAACCTGTCGACGTCGCGGATGATGGACTTCGTGGCCCAGGAGGCCGGCGTCCGGCTCGTCCGGACTCCCGTCGGCGAGGTGAACGTCGCCCAGGCCATCGAGCGGGACGGTTGTGTCATCGGCGGCGAGGGAAACGGCGGCGTCATCGACCCCCGGGTCACGCTGGTCCGCGACAGCCTGGCCGGGGCGGCCCTGGTGCTCGAGATGATGGCCGAACGGGGACGGAAATTGAGTGAACTCGTCGCCGAGCTGCCCGTCTATACTCTTGTGAAGGACAAGGTGCCGTTGGGAGAGACCGACCCGGCGGCAGTGTTCGAGGCGGCCCGGTCGCGCTTCGCGGACGCCCGCGTCGACGAGCGGGACGGCCTGCACCTGGCGTGGGACGACGGGTGGCTGCACGTGCGGGCGTCGAACACCGAGCCGATCCTGCGGGTGATGGCCGAGGCGGCCGACCCCGAGATCGCCGGGGGGCGGGTCGAGGCGGTGAAGCGGCTGGCGTCGCCGGGCGGCTGAAGCGGCCCGGCCCGGAGGGTCGGCCAGGTGGCGCCTTCGTGGCGGACGCATCGGGAGATCGACCGAGGGCGAAACGGGACTTTTCGCTGTCGCGGCCGGGGGGACAGGCCGTATAATAGGAAAGAGACGGCGCGGTTGTGGTCCATCCAGGGCCGCCGCCCTCCGCCGTGGGGGGCGAATGGAGCAGGCTGCCGCGGGCGAAGCGTGCGACGAGCGGCCGCGGGATGCGAGGAAAGGAGCGGACGATGAGACGGGCATTGATTGGCGGACTGGTTCTCGGTTTTGTCCTGAGCCTCGGCTTGCCCGCCTTGGCGGATGACGACGAAGGCGGCGCCCTGCCGTGGCAGAAGGGCGGCGAGAAGCCCGCCGGGGAAACAGCCAAAAAGGCCGGCGTCGATCTGAAAAACAAGATGTCGACGTATGAGTACAACCGGCACATCAAGCCGATCCTCGCCCAGATCGAGGTGGCCGAGAAGCAGATGGAGCTCTACAACAAGGAGATGGAGAAGGAGGAGCGCCGGCAGAGCCTCGCCAAGGCCCTCGGCTACCAGGAGAAGGCCGCCAAGGTCTACACGGGCGCGTCGCTGCGGGCCAAGCAGGCCGCCAAGGCCGTCGACGAGGCGGAGCTGAAGGACGCCATCACCAGCCAGTTCGAGAAGCCCTGCATGGCGAAGGCCATCGCGCTGTACCTCGAGATCGCCGACACCCGTCTCCGGAACCGCGACGTCCGCGGGGCCGTCGCCCGGTACCAGCAGGTGCTGAAGCTCGACCCGGAGAACGAGGATGCCAAGGCCGGCCTGAAAAAGATCCAGGAGGCCATCGCCCAGGCCCGCGAGCAGCAGGGCGGCGGGCAGGTCGTCGGTGGCGGCGGTGACGACGACGATGATGCCATCAAGGGCACCGAGGACTCCAACTGGAAGAAGAACGACGCCGTCCGCGATGCGACCGGCGGCCGGGGCTTCTAGCTCGAGCCGCACCTCCGGCAGGCCCGCGACGCCGCCGGCCAAGGCCGACAGAGAATCCAGGGCCGGGCGCCCAGCCCGGCCCTTTTCTTGCGCGCACGCATCGGCGGCGGCGCCGCCGGCCCTCGGCTGAAGGCCCGCTGAAGCCCTGAGCAGGACTTCGCGATACCCCCGGGGAGCCGCCTTCATCGCCGGCCCCTAAGGGAGCCGGTTAGTTATCGGACGCACGGGATCGGCTTTCCCCACTTTCCCTATTTTAACCTTGCGAAACTTTGAAGTTGACACAGACCCCGCACCGATAGACACTGCGGGAGGTTAGGGGAGATGGGCAAGCTGTACCGCTTGCCCGGGAGCACGAGAGCGAGGGGCGAAGCGAGGGCCTGTCATGAAGGACGTCTTCTCCACCGGCGAAGCCGCCAAAGTCTGTAAGGTCAGTCAGCAGACGATCATCCGCTGTTTCGACTCCGGCAAGCTCGAAGGGTTCTACGTCCCCGGCTCGCGGTTCCGCCGCATCCCACGTGAGAACCTGATCAAATTCATGAAGGAGAACAGCATCCCCCTGTCGAACCTCGACAGCGGGAAACGGAAGGTCCTGGTGGTCGACGACGAGGCCGAGATCGTCGAGCTGGTCACCGACGTCCTGGAGCGCGACGGCCGCTTCGAGGTCAAGACGGCCTCTTGCGGCTACGACGCCGGCCTCCTGACGCAGCAGTTCCATCCCGACATCATCATCCTCGACTACATGCTGCCCGATATCAACGCCAACGTCGTCTGCAAGATCATCCGGGGCAACCCGACCCTCGAGGACACCAAGATCCTCGTCATCAGCGCGATGGTCGAAGAGGACAGGATCGAAGAACTCTACGAAATGGGCATCGACGGCTACATGCATAAGCCGTTCCACATGGACGAGCTGCTCGGCAAGATCGGCGAGCTGCTCAACATCTGATGCGCGGCAAAGGGGCCACCGGATGACCTCCTCGGGCATCCAGCGGCGAAAGATCGAGCTGCTCGTCGACAGCGTGGAGCACCTGCCCACGCTGCCGGGCGTGGCCCACCACGTCCTGCCGCTGGCGATGGCCGACCGCCCCAACGCCCGCCGCCTGGAGCAGGTCTTGGAGAGCGACGCGGCCCTGGCGGCGCGGGCCATCGCCCTGGCCGTCCGCCTGGGCCGGCCGCGAGACCGCCTTCGCAGCATCGAGGACGTCCTGGCGGCGGTCCCGATCGAGGAGCTGGCCGCCGAGCTGCTGACCCTGGAGATCGTCGACGCCCAGACGCTCCGCCACGCCCGCCTCAAGCGCCTCTGGACGCACAGCCTGGCCGTGTCGATGGCGGCCCAGGTGATCGCGAGCCGCCTCGGGACCGTCCCCCCCCAGGAAGCGCAACTGGCCGGCCTTCTGCATGATATCGGCCTGATGGCCCTGCCGATGCTGATGCCCAAGGCGTTTCGGCAGGTGCTGGAGCGCGTCGAGGCCAACGATCGCGACCCCCTCGAGGTCGAGCGGGAGGTGTTCGGCGTCGACCACGTCGTCGTCGGCAAGCGGCTGGCCCAACGGTGGGGCCTGCCCGAGGAGATTCAGAGCGCCGCCTGGCTTCACCACCAGGCCGACGTGGCGGTGCCCGGAGGCGAGCGGGCCCTTCAGCTCGCCCGGATCGTTTACCTGGCCGACTTGGTGACGCGGCACGAAGGGTACGCGTTCTACGCCTCGGAGCGGATCCATACCAGCGTCTCCGAAGCGGCCGAGCGCCTCGGCCTCTCGGGCGCCCACGCCGAGCAGATCGTCCATCAGGTCACCGAAGCCCTGGCCCAGAACGCCGAGGCCGTGGGCCTCGACAACGAACCGACTCCCGGCCAGCTCTGGCACCTGGCCGTGCGAGCGAACGTTCGTCTCGGCCGCCTCTATCGCGCCGTCTCGGGCCGGTGGCACGAGCTGATGAACCAGACCCGCCGGGCCGACGTCCTGGTGAAGCTCAACGCCCGCGTGGCGGCGTGCCGAACGACGCGGGAGGTCCTCGAGACGGTGGCCGAGACGGCCCGCGAGGCCCTCGAGCTCCGCTTGGTCGTCCCCTATCTGCTGGGCGGCCAGTACGAGTACATCGAGGGCGTCCTGACCGGGGAACCGGGCGGCATCGAGCAGCACTTCCTCCTGGAAGTCTCCAAGAGCCAGACCCTCGAGACGTTGCTCGCCGACGGGCGCGCGGCGATCGCCGCGCCCTCCGGCCCGAGCCGGGCCGAACGGGTCGAGAGCTGGCTGTTCGAGCGGCTCGGCCCGAAGCTCGGAGAAGGGCCCTTCTATACGGTGCCCATGATCGTCCAGGACGCCAAGGTGGGCGGCATCGTCTTCGCGCACCTCGACGCGGGGCGTGACCTGTCGCGGCAGGAGACCGCCGAGCTGATGGCGCTGGCGAGCATGGCGGGCCTGGCGCTGAAGCGATCGCAAGCCGAATCGGACCTGACGGTCCTTTCCGAGGAGCTGGCCCAGGCGAACCGCGAGCTCCAGCTAGCCCAGGAAGACCTGCTGGAGCGGCGGAACGTCGCCTCCTTGAGCGAGATGGCGGCCGGCGCGGCCCACGAGATCAACAACCCGCTGGCGATCATCAGCGGCCGGGCCCAGCAACTGCTAGCCGGCGAGCAGAGCGCCGACCGCCAAGGCATGCTCCGCTCGATCGTCGAGCAGGCCGACCGCGTCCAGGACATCTTGGCGGAACTGCGCCAGTTCGCGCGCCCGGCGGTCCCGAAGCCGACGTCGGTCGACCCGGCGGCATTGGTCGAACGGGTGGCGTCGGACTTCCAGGACGAGGCCGCCGCCGCCTCGGTCAACCTGGTCGTCGAGGACGTGCCGGCCCTCCCGCCCATCCGCGTCGACCCCGACCAGGTCGCCGACGCCTTGGGCGAGGTGGTCCGCAACGGCATCGAGGCGTGCAGCGACGGGCGCGGCTCGGCCGTGACGCTGATGGTCCGGACGGTGACCGGCGAGGACGTCGTCCAGATCGTCATGGTGGACGACGGCGGCGGGATGGACCCCCGCGACCGTGCCCGGGCATTCGACCCGTTCTTCTCCGCCCGGGAAGCCGGCCGTCACCGCGGCCTGGGGCTGCCCCGGGCGTTCCGCGCCGTGCAGGCAAACGGGGGCCACATGGCCCTGGAGAGCAAGCCCGGACAGGGAACGACCGTCCGGTTCACGTTTTCTGCGGCGGCCGCCGGCGCCGGCGCGGCACCCGAGGCGGGCGCGGCGGCCGGCGAAAGGAGGTGATCCCCTCGACCGGGCCGGCCATCGCCGGGCCGACCGGACGAGATGAGTTTCCACGGTGAAGAGCGACGCCTTCTCCCTCCCCCCTCGCTCTCGCGGCTAGCTTTTCACCGTGGTTGTCAATCAAGGAGGCCGCGCGACCCACGGCTCATGGCGTCGCCGGCCTCCTTTTCCATACAGGCAAAGAACCACGGCGAAACGCACCACGACCGCCCCTGCTACAAGGAAATGAACGGATGAGCGTCGAAGGCATCGAATTGGCCCGCTCGGAGATCGAAGCGAAGATCCTCGTCGTCGACGACGAGGCCGACGTGGCCCTGCTCCTGGCCGACTCCCTCCGCGACGCCGACCCCTCCTGGGACGTCGTCGTGGCGACCGACCCGAACGAGGCCCTCGACCGGCTCGGCGAGGAATCGTTCGACTGCGTCCTGACGGACCTCGTGATGCCCGCAATGGACGGTCTGGAGTTCGCCGAGAAGGCCCTCGCGTGCAACGACGAGCTGGCCCTGATCGCCGTTTCCGGCCGGGGGACACTGACCGCCAGCATTCAGGCCCTCCGGATGGGCTTCGCCGACTACATCGAGAAGCCCTTCGACCTCGGCGACGTCCAGCGGTCCGTCTGCCGGACGCTGCGCCAGCGTCAACGGCGAAACGCGGCCCAGACACGCTTCGCGGAGCTGGCCCAATCGAACGCCCGGCTCGAGGCCCAACAGGCCCAGCTCTCGCAGAAGCTCGAGATCGCCAGCCATGACCTCGTCCTCTCGAACAAGCGGATGGCCCGGCAGCTCGACGACCTGGCCCGGACGGCCGACGTGGCCCGGGCCCTGATGGGCATCGTCGAGCTGGAGGACCTCCTCGGCCTGTGTGCCGAGTTCATCGGCGACGCCGTCGCCTGCTCCACCAGCAGCCTGGCCCTGTACGAAGCCCACGACGCCGCCATCGGACTGCTCGTCCGGGCCTATCCCGACGGCGACGACTCGCCGGTCCTGTGCTGGCTCCGTTCGCCGGTCCAGAACGGCGTCATGTGCCGGGCCGCCCAGTCCCGCAAGTCGATCCACGTCGAGTCGGTCGCCGACAGCATGCTGATCGACCCCCAGGAGCGGGAGCTGTGGAACGCCGGGCGGCTGCTCGTGGTGCCCGTGCCGTACCAGGACGTGTCGGTGGCCGTTGCCGTGCTCCATCGTGGTCCGGACCGGCCCGACTTCGAGGCCGCCGACATCAAGCGGGTGGCGGGCCTGGCGCAGGTCATGGGCCCGGCCATCCTCTCGGCCAAGGTCCACCACCGCCAGCGGTGCCAGGTGTACGCGTCGATGGAAGCGATGGCCGACGGCGTGGAGCGACGCGAGCCGTGCCGAATCGGCCACAGCGCCCGCGTCCAGGCCTATGCCCAGCCCCTGGGGGAGGCGCTTCGCCTCGCCCAGTCGCAGATCGGGGCCCTCCAGATCGCGTCGCGGCTGCACGACCTCGGGTACCTCGGCGTGTCCGCTTCGACGATCGACCATCCCGGCCCGCTGACCGACGCCCAGTGGGAGGTCGTCCGGCGGCATCCGGAGACGGCCCAGGAGGTCCTCCGGCCGCTCGACTTCTTCGGCGAGGTCGGCAGCATCATCAGGTCGCACCATGAATCGTACGACGGCACGGGCTACCCCGATCACAAGGCCGGCGACGAGGTCCCGATGGTCGCCCGCGTGATCGCCGTCGCCGACACGCTCGACGCCATGACCAGCGAGCGCCCGTACCGGCAGGCGCTGTCGGTGGAAGCGGCGCTGGAGCGGATCGGCTCGCTGGCGGGCCAGCAGTTCGACCCGCGGGTCGTCGAGGCCCTGCTGGGGCTGCCGCCGCCGATGCTGGAGACCATCCGGGCGATGGGCCGCTGACGGCCTGGGGCCAATCCTGCCATCCTACAGGTCGGGCCGACGCGCGGGGGGGGCGCCGGCCCGGCCTTTTTTTGTGCGCCTCTCTTGCATTCGCCGGTTTGCTTGACTTTCACTCGCGGCCCCGCGACACTGGCCGTGGCGGCGTCCGGAGAGGGACCGGACGCTCGCAGACCGGAGGCGGAGCGGATGGAAACGCGGGTCTTGAAGGCCGTCGATGCCGAGCCCGAAGGGGACGCCGTCGGCGAGGCGGCCGATGCCCTGGCCCGCGGCGAGCTGGTCGTCTTCCCCACCGAGACCGTCTACGGCGTCGGCGTCAGTGCCGTCCATCCCGGCGCGGTCGACGCCATTCACGCCCTGAAGGACCGGCCCCGCGAGAAGCCCTTCTCCCTGCACCTGCCGGACCCCGAACTGGCCGAGCAGTACGCCGGCCCCTTGGGCCCCGTTGCCCGTCGGCTCGTCCGCAAGGCCTGGCCCGGCCCCGTGACGCTCGTCCTCCCGGACCGGCGGGACCCCGGCTCGACCCCCGAGGGCCTCATCGAGGAGGGCGTCTACTTCGAAGGGACCGTGGGCCTCCGGTGCCCCAGCCACCGGATCGGCCGGGCGATCCTGCGGCAGGCGGGCGTGCCGGTCATCGCGTCCAGCGCGAACCTCGCCGGCCAGGACCCGCCTCGCGAGGCGGCCGAGGCCCTGGCGGACCTCGACGGCCGGGTCCCCCTGGTCGTCGACGCCGGTCGGACCCAGCTCGCTCGCGCCTCGACGGTCGTCCGCGTGGCCGAGGACGGCTCGTTCGAGGTCCTCCGCGAGGGTGCCGTGACGGCCCGGCGGATCGCCCGCCTCGCCACGACGCGGGTCCTCCTCATCTGCACCGGGAACCTCTGCCGCAGCCCCATGGCGCAGGGCCTGGCGCGGCACATGCTGGCCGAGCGCGAGGGGTGTGATCCGGCCCTGCTCGAGAGACACGGCATCGGGGTGTCCAGCGCGGGCACCGGGGCCCCCTCGGGCATTCCCCCCAGCGACAACGCCGTCGAGACCATGCGGAAGCGGGGCATCGACATCGGCGACCATCGGAGCCGGCCGATGACCGTTGACGCCCTGCTGGCGGCCGACTATATTTGGGTGATGACGCGGGGGCACCTCGAGAGCGTCCGTCGGGTCGCTCCCGAGGTTGCCGACCGGGCCGCCCTGATCGACCCCGACGGTCAAGACGTCCGCGACCCCATAGGCGGCGACCTGAACGCGTACGAGGCCTGTGCGGCCCACATCGAAGCAGCTCTGGCGCGCCGTATCCGGGAGGTGGACTGATGAGGATTGCGGTGGGTGCCGACCATCGCGGGTTCCAGACGAAGACACGGCTCGTGGCGTTCCTGGAGAGCCTGGGGCATGAGGTCCTGGACTGCGGGTCGGACTCGCCCGACCCATCGGACTATCCCGACTTCGCCGTGCCGCCGTGCGCCATGGTCGCCCGACAGGAGGCCGACCGGGCCATTCTGATGTGCGGCTCGGGCATCGGCATGACCATGGTGGCCAACAAGATCCCGGGCATCCGGGCCGCCCTGTGCCACGACGAGCTGACCGCCGAGATGAGCCGCCGCCACAACAACGCCAACGTCCTGTGCCTGCCGGCCGACCTGCTGGGCGAGGAGCTCATCCGGCGGATGGTCGAGACGTGGCTGTCGGCCCCGTTCGACGCGGGCCGGCACGAACGGCGCGTGGCGAAGATCATGTCGCTCGAGGAGAAGCTGCGGCAGGGGATCGAGGACCTGCCCGTCTGCGAGATGCCCCCGCCCGAGCCGCCTAGGCGAACCGCCCCGAACGCCCGCCACGTCGGGAAATGAGCGGGCCTTGTCTTCGGGCATCCCCGGTCGGCTGAGCGCCGCGGCGGATGCTTCCACTCGCGCATCCGTTTACCTGCCTCCTGGTGGGAGATCGGGCGGCCGGACCGGGCGTCGGCAAGGCCCCGATCAACCATGCCGGCAAACGCCAGTTCTCGCAGGACCTGCTTGCAGGTCGCGTCGTCCGGCTGCTGCTCGATGACTGCTTTCATCTTCTCCTTAGGGCTACCTTGTCAACTTCGCCATCATCCCCACAAGGGCCGTGGCGCGGTGCCCAGTCGTGGGCACCGCGCGGTGGGCAAGACTGCCCACCGCGCTAGAGTCGTTGTCGGTTGGCAAGAGTTGACAAAGTAGCCTTAGCAGTCACCGCCCCCAATCCCTCCTCGTGGTCCACTGGCCGATGCACATAGACGCGTCCCCACGCTCCGTGTCAGCCTGGTCAGCTCTGCGCCCTCGGCCAAGCGGGTAAGCGTCAAGCCGGGGCACTACGTCGGCAGGGCCTCCAGACTCTCGGTCGTCCCCACCAGCACCAGGACGTCGCCCTGGCGGATCACTGTGTGGGCCATCGGGAGGTCGATCACCTCCTCGGTCGTGACCTCGTCGCCCTGCTCGTCGGTCTTCTTGACGGGCCGCTTGATGGCGATCAGGTTGACCTCGTGCTTCTTCCTGAGGTCGATGTCGCCCAGCGTCCGATTGTGCCACGCCTTGGGGGCCCGGATCTGCATCAGGCTGTGGCCCTCGGCCAGCTCCAGGTGCTCGACGATGTTCGGGTTCGTGAGCTGATTGGCCAGGCGGACGGCCATCTCGTCCTCCGGGTTGATGACGGCGTCGGCGCCGATGCGGGCGAGGATCCGCCGCTGGATCTCCGTCGAGGCCCGGCTGATCACGAGCGGCACCTTCAGCGACTTCAGCGTCGCCGTCGCCAGGGCGTTCGACTCGAAGTCCTCGCCGATACTGACGACGGCGGCGTCGCACTTGTCGAGGTCCTGGCTCTTGAGGGCCTCCGGGTCGGTGGCGTCGAGCCGCACGGCCAGGGCCACTTCGTCGCGGGCCGACTCGATGACGTCCTCCCGCTCGTCGATGGCGATCACCTCGTGGCCGGCCTGGGTCAGCGCCTGGGCCAGGCGCCGACCGAACCGGCCGAGCCCGATCACGGCGAAACGTTTCATCGCATGCCCTCCTCCGGCGCCGGGGCCCCCCCGCGCCGAATGCGGCGCGCCCCCGTGCCGACGGCTCGCCTTGCCGTTACGAGATCGCGACGTTCTCCGTCGGGTAATCGTACCGCTGCCGGGCCGTCACGACCGGCATCGCCACGAACAGCGTCAGCGGCCCGACCCGGCCGACGTACATCGTGACGACGATCAGCAGCCGCCCGAGCGTATTGAGGAGCGGCGTCGTCCCCGTCGACAGGCCCACCGTCGCGTACGCCGACGTCGTCTCGAAGAGGACATCCAGGAACGTGCACGTCGCGCCGCTCTGGATGCCCCACGCCGCCACCACCAGGCTCACCAGCGCTATCCACGTCACCGACACGGCCAGGACCGTCAGGGCCCTCAGGACGATGCCCCGGTGGATCGTCCGGTGAAACGCCTGCGTGTTGCCGTAGCCCCGCAGGGCCGACCACACGCCGAGGACGATGACGGCGAACGTGACCGTCTTGATGCCGCCCCCGGTCGAGCCTGGGCTGGCGCCGATGAACATGAGGAGGATCGTCAGGAACTTCGTCGAGGGCGCCAGCAGCCGCGTGTCGCTCGTGTTGAAACCGGCCGTCCGGGCCGTCACCGACAGAAACCACGCCCCCGAGAGCTGCTCGTGCCACGCCTCGCCCATCGGCCGGGGCCCCGGTGACGCCTCCGGCCGGGCCACCGGGACGGCCGCCGGCCCCCCGGGGACCGACGTCACCGCGCCGGGCGGAAACGTGGTCCCCCGCGGCAGCCTCTGGCCGCCCGGCAACGCCTCGAAGAGAAACGCGAGGACCGTCCCTCCGAGAAGCAGCAGGCCGCTCGTCAGAAGCGCCAGCTTCGGCTGGAGACGGAGCCGCTTCTTCACCAGGTCCGCCTTCTCCCAACCCACCGCGCGGTAGCGAATCAGCCGGGCCACGTTGAAGAGCACCATGAACCCGATCCCGCCGCAGATGATGAGCAGCGGGAACACCAGGTTCACCTGCCACGTGTGCCGGTAATCCATCAGGCTCCGGCTGTAGAGACAGAACCCGGCGTTGCAGAACGCGCTGATGCTGTGGAAGAGGCTGTATTCGATCCGGTCCCCGAGCGTCACCAGCGAGCTGGTGGTCGGCCCGCCCGTCGCCGCGTCGAGGGCGGCCGTGTGGTCCCACAGGCCCGACATGATGAGGGCCCCGAACGCCTCGAAGGCGAGCGTGGTGACCAGGATGAAGATGATGAGCCGCCCCACCTGCGAGAGCATCTCGCTGCGGAGCACCTCCCGCATGACGACCGACTCGCGGACCCGCATCCCTCGCCACAGCAGCAGCGCGAAGACCGACCCGAACGTCATCAGGCCCAGCCCCCCCATCTGGATCAGCACCAGCACCACGTACCGCCCCAGCGGCGACCAGTGCGTCCCGGTGTCCTGGACGATCAGGCCCGTCACACAGACGGCCGACGTCGAGGTAAACAGGGCGTCGGTGAAGCTCGTCGTCCGGCCCTCGACGGTCGAGGCCGGCAGGAGCAGCAGGCCCGTGCCGATCGTAATGAGGCCCAGGAAGCTGCCCAGGAACAGGATCGCCGGCTGGACGCGGAGACTGGCCAGCAACCGGTGCAGCTCCAGCATCCGCATCATCAGGTTCAGGACCACCGCCACCTGGACGACACGGACGGCCCACCAGCCGGCCGTCGGCAGCTTGGCGGCATAGAGGCAGCCGATCGCGACGCCGACCCCCCCCGCCAGGGCGAAGTGGAACCACCGGCCCAGCAGCACCTCCGTCCGGCGGCGAACCAGCAGGGCGTTCAGAACCGGCTCGACCAGAAGGCCCACCAGGGCCGCGATCTGGATCGCGTGAAGCTTCCCCAGGATGGCCGGGCTAACGTCGAAGCCGTACTCCAGGACGAGCGCCGCGACGGCCGCGAGGACGATCGGCACCATCGCCAGGACCACGAGCGCCCGGACCCGCTCGTAGGTGCTTCGCGGCCCTCTGGCGGAGGTCAGTCGCCCTCGCATCGTTCCGCACCCTCCTCCGCCGCCGGGCACCCGCGCACACGGCTCCCGGTCGCCAAACGTGGACGCGGGCCATTAGAGAACCGCTACAGAGCAGTGTCAAGCGGAAGGCCGGTGGGCCCGGGGCCGCTTCACGCCTCGGCGCCGGCGGGCGGGTCGAACGAACCCGCTGCCTGGGCCGCGGGGGCGAACGGTCCTTCCGGCCCGCCCACGAGGCCCATGTTCTCCAGGGCCAGCAGCAGGCTCGCCTCGATGGCCGCGGCGTCCGGCTGGAGCGCCGTCGCCTTCTGGTACTGCTCGACGGCCAGCCGCCACAGGCCCCGGTCGGCGTAGGCCAGGCCCAGCCGGTAATGCAGGTCGACGTACTCGGGCTTCAGATGGACCGCCTTTTCGAGGGCGGGGATCGCCTCGTCCAGCCGCCCCGCCTCCCAAGCCGTCAGGCCCAGCTTCACGAGGGCCTTGACGTACGAGGGCTGGAGCCGGACGGCCACGCGGAACTGCTCCAGGGCCTCGCCGATGCGGCCGGCGCTCTTGAGGAGCAGCCCGTACCTGTACCGGTAGTCCGGGAAGTCGGGGTGCTCGTGGACGGCGGCCTGGTGGCCCCGCAGCTCGGAGGCGAAGACCTCCTCCGGGTCGACGGCGTCGACGAAGTTTTCCCGCTTGCCGCTGTCCAGGTCGAACGATTCGCCGAGCGTCTCGGCGGCGACGACCCGCAGCATCTGCCGCGACAGCTCCCGGTACAGGCACGCCGAGTTGGGGGCGATGTGCGAGGCCATTTCGACCGCCTCGTCGGCTTCGGCCTCCCGGCCCATCCCGCGGTACGCCACCGCCAGGCCCGCGTACGCCTCCAGGTACTCGTCGTTGACGCGGATGGCGCGGTCGTACTGCTCGACGGCCTGTTCCGGCCGGCCCAGGGCCACCAGCACCTGGCCCCTGAGGACCAGGGCGTCGAGGTATCTCGAGTTCAACGTCAGGGCGTGCTGGAGATGGTCGTCGGCGGTCTCGTAGTCGCCCAGTTGGACGAGCAGCGCGGCGGCCCGGTAGTGCATGTCGGGGTAGTCGGGGTGGAGGTCGAGGACCTGGCGGATCTGGTCGAGGGCCTCGGCCGCCAAGCCCTGCTCGGCCAGGCACTCGGCCAATTGACAGTGGGCCTGCCAGTTGTCCGGCTCGATGAGCAGGGCTTCCTGGAACTCGGCCACGGCCCCTTCGAAGTCCCCCCGCCGCACCAGGAGCGACGCCAGGTTCATCCGCGTCTCGTAGTCGCCCGGGTCCTGCCGCTTGAGGTCGGCATAGTGGCCGGCGGCGGCGGCGAGGCTGCCGGCCACCAGCTCCAGGGCGGCCAGCCGCTGCCTCGCCGCCAGGTGCATCGGGTCGGCGTCGAGGGCCGCCCGGTACGCCTCGATCGCCTCCTCCGACGCGCCCGCTCGCTCGTGAAGCTGGCCGGTGACGTACCAGGCCGTGGCGGCAAAGTCGCGCCGACGCGCCACCGGCGCCAGGGCCTCGATCGCGCCTCGCGGGGTGCCGAGGTCGCTCAGCACCGCCGCCAGGGCCACGCGCGCATCGTCGCAGGACGGGTCGAGACGAACCGCCGATTCGAGGGCCCGACGGGCCCCGGCCAGGCGGCCCAGCTCCATCTCCTTCAGGCCCAGGGCCAACTGCAGGTCGGCCCGCCGCGGCCCAGCCCGGGCCTGCTCGCGGACGGTCTCGATCGGCAGGTCCGTCGGGGCCGCGAGGAACTTGCTCAGGTAGCCCGTGAAGTCTCCCGCCAGACCTTTCCCGAGGAGCCGCAGGAGGTAGCTCACGGGCCACCTCCCGCCGGGTCCGCCCCCCGGTCCGGACGCGCGGCTGCGGCGACGGCGGCCGCAAGGCCCTGTTTCGCCCCGTCGCATGAACCGTCGAGCGCCAGGGCCCGCCTGTACGCTTCAGCCGCCTCGTCGCTTTGGCCCTGGACGCGGAGTAGGTCACCCAGGCGGACGTGCGCATCGATCCACCGAGGCCGCAGCTCCGTCACGCGCCGGCAGTGGTCGGCCGCCCGGTCGGCCCGGCCTCGCCTCTCGTAGAGCCGGACGGCCAGCAGCGCGGCCTCCGCATAGCGCGGGTTGATCTCCAGGGCCTTCTCGGCGGCCTCGATGGCCCGGTCCACCTCGCCAAGCTGCCCGGAGACCAGGCTGAAACGATAGTGCAGGTCCGCATAGGAGGGGTGATCGCGAAGCAGCTTCGCCAGCGCCCGCCGGACGGCCCGCAGCGTCGAGACCGGCGCCGTCGGTTCGCGGCCCTTCAGCGGCAGCAGCGCTTCAGCCAGCTCAGGGTGCCTCGTTACCGTCGCCTCGACGTAGGCCTCACGTCGGGCGGGTTTCGGGGGACGACGTTCGGGAGGCCGGCCCTGCTCGCGGAGGGCCCGCTCGCCGACGCGAAGCAGTCCGTCCCACGTCGCGCCGCTCTCGCCGGCCAGCTCGGACGCCTGCCGCAGGGCGGCCACGGATTCATCGGTCCTGCCGTCCGCACCGAGGACGAGGGCCAGGTCGCGAAGGCACCGGGCGTCGGCCGGGGCCAGTTCGACGGCCCGCTTCAGGTGGCGGGTGGCCTGGCCCAGGTCTCCCGCCCCCGCCAGAAGCAGGCCCATGTCACGCTCGACGGGGACCGTGTCGGTCGCCCGGGCGAGGCCTTCCTGGAGGACTGTCCGGGCGTCCGCATGCCGTCCGGAACGGCCCAAGTGGCGGGCCAGGCGGACGTATGCCGCAGTGGACGTCGGGTCGCGACGCAGGGCCTCCCTCAAGGCGCCCTCGGCCCCGTAGTCGTGCCGCTTCTCCACGGGCTCGCCCCGCATCCCCCCGTCCTCTCACCCCGAAAAGGGCCCAGCTTTACGGCACGACCATGGCGGCGAAGCCGGCCTGGTTGACCTGCTGGGCCAGCGTTCGGGCCTCGGCGTACGTATGGGCCCGCCCCACCTGCACGGTGTGCAGCGTCTGTCCCTCGTGCCGGACGGTGCCGGTCCGCGGCCGGAACCCAGCCCGTTGGAGACGCTGGGCCTCCTCGTCGGCCCGCCGACGCGACGCGAAGGCACCCGTCTGGACCGCGAAGGCGTTGACGTGGTACCGGCGCCGGGCCTCGCCGGCGGCCGCCGAGCCCGGGTACCGGCTGATCGCGCGGGCCAGGTACCCGTCGGCCTCCCGCCACCGGCCGAGGCGCTGGAGGCTGATGGCGAGGCGGAGGAGGACCCGGTCTTCCGGGACCTCCGGTGCCGGCACGCGAAGCCCCCGCTCGAAGGCAGAGACGGCATCGGCATCGCGGCCGTCCTCGTAGTAGAGGTTTCCCATGGCCACGTAGGCCAGCGAGCGGATGTTCTGAGATGCGGGCGAGCGGACGGCACGGTCGAAGTCGTTCAGCGCCTCCTGGCGGCGTTCCAGCTTCACCCGGGCCAGGCCGCGGAAGTGGTACGCTTCGGCCCGGTGCGGCGAGCTGGGGTAGGCCTGGAGATAGTGGGTGAAGTTGTCGGCGGCGGCCTGCCACCGGCCCGACCGATAGGCCTCGTAGCCGAGGTCGAAGTGCCGCTGGTACGGGTCGGTCCGCTGTCCCGCGGCGGTGCAGCCGACGGCCCCGGCGACCGCGACGGAAACCGCGAACAGTCCCGCCATTCGGATGCGACGTGTCACGGCGATGCCCCTCTCTCGACCCCCCGCCGGGGCCCCGCTTCCCCCCTCGGCTCCCCCTCGGGCCGGGGCCGAAAGCCGCTCCGCCCTCTTGACGCTACGCGTTACATCGGCCTCGACTCGCCGCGCCCTTGAGGTAAACGGGCGCGGCCGGAGCGGCTTATCGGACGCTACTGCCGCGCCGCCGCCCTCCGCGCGCCGCACGGGTCGCTCGGCATCAGAAAAGACGTGCGGGGGCCGAGGCCCCGCCGCATCCGATACGTACCGCAGGAGGCCCACCACAAGCCGAGGCTTGACGCACCGCGCCGCCGGGGCTTAGAGTGCGTCCGGCGGGCCGACGGGATGGAGGACACGTCATGTCACACGCTTCCAGGGTCGGTGCGGCCGGGGCCGCGTCGGTGCTGCTGGTCCTTTCGGGCGGGTCGCTTTCCTGCTGCAAGTCGGGCGACTGCGCGGTGATGCGGGCCGTCTGGGCCATCACCGGGGCGTCGCCCAAGGCCCCCCTGCCCCCGAACAGCGACACGTACGAGGTCCTCGGGTACCGCGAGGGCCTGAACCTGTACGTGGTCCGGGCGAGCGAGAACTTGTACCGCGGCGGACGAATGACCCGCGAGAGCGGCGCCAAGGCCCTCGACGACCTCGGCGTCAAGACGGTCATCGCCGTCGAAGCGCCGAAGGTCGAGCGGGAAGCCGCCGAAACGCACGACTGGCGGCTCGTCGAGATTCCTTTCGAGGGGAACGAACTGACGCCGGCGGTGCTGGCGGCGTTCCTGAAGGCGATCGACGAGGACCCGCCGCCCTACTACATCCACTGCTGCGGGTGCGAGGGGGCCGAGCGGTCGGCCGCCCTGCTGGCCTATTACCGCATCCAGCGGGAGGGCTGGTCGTACGATGATGCGGCCCTGGAGTTCGCCCGCCTGAGCGGCGCCCTGGAACCGCACCGGCCGATGCTCGATGCGATCCGCACCGGCGGCGCGCCGCCGGCGGGCGAATGAAGCCACGGCTGCGAGGACATGCTATGGCGGCTTGCCGACGACACCCCCACCGGTGCCTGATCGCGGCGTTCGCTGCCGCCGCTGCGGCCGGGCTTCTGGTGGGCTGCCATACCCCCCACCAGTGCCCCTGGCTTCAGGGGGCAACGGGGGGCAACATCCCCTCCCCTCTCCCCCCGGAAGGGGCCAACTACGACGTCGTCGGCTACCGCGACGGCATCCGGTTCTACGTCATCCGCTACAACGAGAAGCTCTATCGCGGCGGCGACATCCGCTCCGAGGAGGGCGCCCGGGGCCTCAAGGACCTCGGCATCCAGACCGTCGTCTCGGTGACCCCGAGCGGGAAGGAGCGGCGGCTGGCCGAGGAGTACGGCCTGAAGCTCGTCGAGGTCCCGTTCGGGTGGTACTCGATGAACGCCGGGCACCTCGAGCGGTTCCTGGAGGCGATGGACGCCGCCGAGGGGCCCGTCTACGTCCACAGCCAGTTCGGCATCAACCGGGCGGGGATCCTGGCGGCCCACTATCGCATCCACCGGGAAGGCTGGACCGTTGACAGGGCCCTGGACGAGTACTGGCGGCTCGACGCCAACCGGTTCGACACCGTCCACCTGGTGAGCGTCCTGAAGGCCAACGCGCCGAAGTAGACGTCATTCGAGCGGCGGGCGGAAGCCCGCGAGTACGCGCTGCCGGGCACTTCTTCGGTCGCACGGAAGTGCCCGCGAACTCACGTTCGCGGCTCGAAAACCTCGTCAACGGCGCGACCTACAGCTTCAACCGGTCGCGGACGTACCGGACCACGCCCTCGGCGGGAATCCGCTGCTGGACCATCGAATCGCGGTCGCGGACCGTGACCGTCCCGTCCTCGCGGGTCTGGCCGTCGACGGTGATGCAGAACGGCGTGCCGGCCTCGTCCTGCCGCCGGTATCGCCGGCCGATGGCCCCCTTCTCGTCGTAGAACGCCGGCATGTGCCGCTGGACCTCCTCGTAGATGGCGTGGGCCTTCTCGGGCATGCCGTCGCGCCGCACCAGGGGAAAGACGGCCACCTTCATGGGGGCCAGGCGGGGGTGGAACCGCAGGACCGTCCGGCCCTGCATGGTCCCCTTCTCGTCGGGGGCCTCGTCCTCGTCGTAGGCCTCGCAGAGGAACGCCAGGGCCGCCCGGTCCACGCCGCCGGAGGGCTCGATCACGTAGGGGATGAACCGGTAGGGCATGCCCCCCTTGGCCTCGGCGGCAGCCTGCTTGGCGGCGCCAGAGTCGCCGCCGAACCGGTCGGGCTTGTAATCGGCGGCGTCCTGCTGCCAGAGGTCGTCGTCGAAGTAGGTCATGTCGCGACCGGACGCTTCCTGGTGGGCCTTAAGGTCGTAGTCGGTCCGGTTGGCGACGCCCTCCAGCTCACTGACGCCGAACGGGAAGGCGTACTCGATGTCGGCACAGGCGACGGCGTAGTGGGCCAGCTCGTCGGGCTCGTGGTCCCGCAGGCGGAGGCGGTCGGACTTCAGGCCCAGCTCGACGTACCACTTAAAGCGGGCGTCCCGCCAGTGCTCGTACCACCTGGGGGCCTCGTCCGGGTGGCAGAAGAACTCGATCTCCATCTGCTCGAACTCGCGGCTGCGGAAGGTGTAGTTGCGCGGGTTGATCTCGTTGCGGAACGCCTTGCCGATCTGGGCGATGCCGAACGGGAGTTTGAGGCGGGTCGTATCGAGGACGTTCTTATAGTTGGCGAAGATGCCCTGGGCCGTTTCGGGCCGGAGGTA
>CAZGKW010000035.1:0-44900 GCA_964526295.1 uncultured Anaerolineales bacterium | reverse complement strand
CCTACTTCGCGTCCTCACCGGCGTCGACCGCGGAATTTAGATGCGATTGCCCTGGTGTTCGAGCCGCGGCCGTAAGACCGCGGCCACGCCGTGACGCGACACGGCACCGGCGCCCGGCCCGTGACGAGGCGTGGCCGTGCCGGCCGCGAAGCGGCGCTCGCGCAGGGCTGTGTTTGCAGTTGACTTGGCGGCCGCTCGGACTAAACTGGGTGGTCTCGGCGACGACCCATCGAACGGGGCCAAGGGAACGCGGCATGATTGACCAGAAACTGCTCGAAATCCTCGTGTGTCCGGCCTGTAGAACCCGCGTCAAGCTCGAAGGCGACCGCCTGGTCTGCCAGAACGCAGAGTGCGGCCTCCGCTACCCCATCCGGGACGACATCCCCGTCATGCTGATCGACGAGGCCGAGAAGCCCGACGCCGGGGACGAGTCGTAGGCGGCAACGAGGCGGAACGCTGCGAGATGGTCCGACCGTCGCGGTGGGCACGGACGCCCACCGCGCGGGCCTGTCTGGGACGCCGGCTCGAAGCCGCGAGCCCGGCCGATCGGGGGACGAGGATCGGCGACAAACCATGATTGCCCTGGTCAGCGACATCCACAGCAACATCGAGGCCCTCGAGGCCGTCTGCGCCGACATCGCTGACAACAAGTGCGAGGCCGTCTACTGTCTCGGCGACGTCGTCGGCTACGGGCCCGACCCGAAGGTATGCCTGGACCGCGTGATGGAGTTCGAGTTCACCATCATGGGGAACCACGACCACGCCGTCTTCATCGAGCCCCTGGGCTTCAACACGGCGGCGGAGCGGGCGGTCTTCTGGACCCGGCAGGTGCTGGGGGCCGAGGCGGACGAGAAGACGCGCCGGCGGCGGTGGGAGTTCTTCGCCCGGATGGACACCGTCCGCAAGACCGACGGCCTGCTCTACGCCCACGGCTCGCCGCGCCACCCTATGCACGACTACATCTTCCCGGACGAGGCCGAGCTGAACCTGTCGAAGCTGATGGCGGCGTTCGACCTGATCGAGGGCGTCTGCTTCGTGGGGCACACGCACCTGCCCGGCGTGTTCCGCGAGACGTACGAGTTTCTGACGCCGACGCAGCTCGGCCACAAGTTTCGCCTCGACGGCGGGCGGGCCCTGGTCAACGTGGGCAGTGTCGGGCAGCCCCGCGACCTCGACCCCCGGGCGTGCTACGTCACGGTCGACGGGCGGGAGGTCCGGTGGCACCGCGTGCCCTACGATCACAAGACCACCATGGAGAAGATCCTGGCCGTCGACGAGCTGGACGAGTTCCTGGCAAACCGCCTGGCCGAAGGCCGGTAAACGGCGCGGTCTCAAACGTGGTTTCTAAGCAATAGGGACGCCTTGGATCGCGAAACCATCATCCGGTCGATTCTGGCCGCCGCCATCATCCTGGCCTTGGTCTGGGGCTACCAGCTCTGGCGCCTTCGTCAGGAGGGGCCGGCCGGGCCGGAGACGCCGCCCGAGCCGCCGGCCGAAACCCCCGCCGAGCCGCCGGCCGAGCCCCCCGCCGGGCCGCCGGCCGAGAAGCCGCCCTCCGAAGCGCCGGCCGAGAAGCCGAGCGTCTCGCCTCCCGAAGAAAGGCCCGCCGAGCCGCCCGCCGCAGGGCCCCCACTCGTTGCCGCCGGGGCTGAGACGCCCCCCGACCCGGTCGTCATCGGCTCTGCACGCTACGAGGACAACCCGTTCGACCTGGAGGCCGAAGTCGTCTCCCGAGGCGGGGGCCTGAAGCGGCTGACGCTGGCCCGGCACCGCTTCTTCAAGACGGTCGCCGACCGCCACAAGGAGGACCCCGACGAGCGGGAAGCCTTCGACCTCGTCCCGCCGGACGAGCCCTTCGCGGCGTTCCTGGTCCCCGAGCTTCGCGTCCGGCTGGCCGCAGCGGCGGGGTGGTCCACGGTGGACCTGTCGGAGGTCGACTGGCGCCTCCGCCGCGAGGACGACACGACCGTCGTGGCGGAGACCGACCTCCGGACCGAGGACGGATCGACCGTGCTGACGGTCCGCAAGACGTTCAATCTGACGCGGGCGGCCGCGGGCCCGCCCGAGCAGCGAACGCCCCTCTACGACCTGGGCCTGACGGTCGAGTTCGTCGACGCGAGCGGCGAGGGGTCGGCCCGGCCGGAGAAGGTCGAGTACGTCCTCCAGGGCCCGCCGGCCCTGCCGCGCGAAGGCGTCCGGACCGATTTCCGACAGGTGGTGGCGGGGGTCTCGACGGGCCCGAAGCTGAGCGTGGTCCGGGTCGAACCGAACAAGATCGAGCGCGACAAGGACCTGCCCGAGGACGAGCCGGCCACGATGCCCATCGCCGGCGAACGGATCCACTGGGCGGGCACCGTCGACAAGTACTTCGCGGTGGTGGCGATCGCCGGTCGACGCGACGAGGGGGCCTTCAAGCCCCTGGTCGAGGAGACGTTCGTCGCCGCCGCCGCGGCCTTCCAATACGAGGCGCCGGAGGACGAGGGGGAATGGCAGGCCGGGGTCCGGCTGACGGGCCGCGAGGTGCTCCTGCCGGCGGGCGGCTCGGCCGGACACGATTGGCTCGTCTTCGCCGGCCCGAAGGACCCGGACCTGCTCGCGAAGCCTCCCTACGCCGACGTCCACCTGGCCGACATGATCGTCTGGACCCGGTGCTGCGACCCGTGCTCGGGGCTGCTGACGCCGATCAGCAAAGCGATGGTCCACGTTCTGAACGCGTTCAACTGGCTGGTGGGCAACTACGGGATCGCCATCATCATGCTGGTGGTGTGTCTGCGGGTGGCGCTGCATCCGGCGACGCGGTGGAGCCGCAAGTCGATGGCGAAGATGCAGCGGATCCAGCCGAAGATCAAGGCCCTCCAGGAGCAGTACAAGGACGACAAGAAGCGGCAGCACGAGGCGATGCTGAAGCTCCAGCGGGAAGAGGGGTTCAACCCCCTGTCCGGGTGCCTGCCGATGTTCATCCAGATGCCGATCTGGATCGCCCTGTACGGGGCGCTGCTGACGAGCCTGAACCTGCGTCACGCGTGGTTCATCCCGGCCGAGTGGCTGCCGGTGGGGTCGGTGTTCCTCCAGGACCTGGCCCAGCCGGACGCCCTCATCACGTGGGCGGAGCCGTTCTTCCTGCCGGGCCAGGACGTGCCCCTGATCGGGTTCCTCGTCGGCTGGGTCCAGAGCATGCTGGGCAGCGAGGGGATCACGAGCTTCAACATCATGCCGATCCTGATGTCGATCTCGATGTACGTCCAGCAGCGCCTGACGCCTCAGCCGACCGCCGCCCCGGACCAGGCGAGCCAGCAGAAGATGATGATGAGCATCATGACGGTGTTCCTGCTGCTGGTGCTCTACAGCGCCCCCGCGGGCCTGACGCTCTACATCTTCACGTCGATGCTCCTCGGGTCGGTCGAGAGCTGGTACCTGCGGAAAAAGTACACCGCCGAGGACGAAGGGGAGCAGGGCGGCAAGCCCGCCTCGCCCGAGCCGCCCGCCCCCAGGAAGAAGAAGGGCCCCTACGTCTCGGGCAAGCCCCGCTCGTTCGCCGAACGGATCCGCCAGCGCATCGCCCCCGACGCCGACAAGGGCAAACCGAAGAAACGCAGGAAGCGCAAGTGAGAGGCCTTCTGCGTTCCCGCCGTGATGGAACCGCAAAGATCGCAGAGAACAGATCAAAATAACCAGGACCAACAACGGCCCTGGTCGTTTCGATTATTCCTGCTGTTCTTTGCGCCTTTTGCGATTTTTGCGGTTCCAACGGGCCGTTCGACATGGACCTGGACGACACGATCGTGGCGATTTCTTCGCCGGCCGGGGCGGCCGAGCGGGCCGTCCTCCGCCTCTCCGGTCCCCGGGCGGTGGCCGTCGGCGACCGGCTCTTCCGGCCGAACCGCGGCGTGCCGATTGCGGACTGGCCGACTTTCGCCGCCGGGCCCGGTCGGATGCGCCTGGCCGCGCCTTCCTGCGAGATGCCGGCCACGGCCTACCTGATGCGGGCCCCCCGGTCGTACACGCGGCAGGACGTCGTGGAGATCCACGTCGGGGCGTGGCCGGCCCTGGAGGGGGCGGTGGTCGAGGCGGCGCTGGCGGCGGGGGCCCGGGCGGCCGAGCCCGGAGAGTTCACCTTCCGGGCCTTCGCCGCTGGCCGGCTCGACCTGGCCCAGGCCGAGGCCGTCATGGCGATCGTCTCGGCCTCCGGCGAGGCCGCGCTTCGCGCGGCGGGCGACCTCCTCAGGGGCCACCTGTCGCGCGACGTCTCGGCCCTGGCCGAGGGGGTCCGCGACGTGCTGGCCCTGGTCGAGGCGGACCTCGACTTCTCGGACCAGGGCATCGAGCTGGCGTCAGCGGAGGAAGTCGCGCGCCGCATCGAATCGGCTGCCGCAGAGCTCGTCCGCCTCGGCCGCCGGAGCCGGGGTCTGGAGACCTGCACCGGCGAAGTCCGCCTGGTCCTCGTTGGCCGCCCCAACGCCGGCAAGTCGAGCCTCTTCAACCGGCTGCTTGGCCAGGACCGGGCCATCGTCGCCGCCCGGCCGGGCACGACCCGCGACGAGGTCACGGCCGCGCTGCGCGTCCCCGGGCCGTCGGGCCAGGACTACGCCTTCGTGCTCTCCGACACGGCGGGGGTGGAGTCGGCCGGCGACGAGCTGTCGGCCAGGGCCCGCGACCGGGCGGTCGAGGCCATCGGCCGTGCCGACCTGGTGCTGCTGGCGATCGATGCGACGGCGCCGCCGGATGGCGGGATCGACGAGGTCTTTGCGCTGGTGGCCGCGCCGCTGGTGGTGGCCGTGGCGAAGTGCGACCTTGCGCCGGGCGATGCCGTCCGGGCCCACCTCGCATCGCGCGGCGTCCGTGCGGCGGTCGTCGAGACGAGCGCCGTGACGGGGCAGGGGCTCGACGCGCTGCGGGAGGCCCTGGGCCGGGCCGTGGAGGGGGGCACGGTGGATCGTGAGGCGACGGGGCCGGTGGTGACGGCCCGGCACCGGTCGGCCTTGGAAGCGTCGCTCGGGGCGCTCGACCGGGCGGGGCGTCTGGCCCGCGACGCCGCCGGCGGCGAACTGGTGGCCGAGGAGCTTCGCGAAGCGCTCGACCGCCTGGCCTCCATCGCCGGGCGGACGGCGGGGGAGGACGTCCTCGGCGCAATATTCTCACGATTCTGCATCGGTAAGTGACGGAGGAGACTGGGCTTGAAACCCCGTGACTACGTCCTGGAGCAGGTCCATCACCGTGAGACCTCGCCCGTCCCCTACACGGTCGGCTTCGAGGGCGACGTGGCGGAGCGGCTCGACGCCCATTACGGCGGGCCTGCCTGGCGCGACCGCCTGACGCCCTATATCGTCCGGGTCCGAGGCGTCGACACGAAGCACGAGGAGCCGGTCGATCCGGCCCGCGTGCGGGACCGGTTCGGGAACGTGTGGCGGGTCGACCTCCGGCCATCGCGCCTGGAGCGGCCCGCCATGGCCGGGCCCTCCTTCGACACGTACGACTTCCCACGCCTCGAAGCGTTCCTCGACGAGGAGCGGCGGGCGGCCGCCCTCCGCGAATGCGAGGAAAACGCCGACAGCTTCCTCATCGGCCACGTCAGCCGGGGCCTGTTCGAGTGGAGCTGGGCGCTTCGCGGGTTCACCGAGGCGCTGATGGATGCGGCGGCCGAGCCGGACTTCTACGAGGAGCTGCTCGACCGCCTGACGGAGCTCTATCTCGGGTTCGTCCGGGTCTACGCCGACATGCCCGTCGATGCGATCATGTTCGCCGACGACTGGGGCGACCAGCGGGGCGTCCTGCTGGGGCCGGACCGGTGGCGGCGGATGCTCAAGCCCCGCTGGGCCCGGCTCTACCAGGCGGTCCACGACGCCGGCAAGCTGACCATGGGCCACTGCTGCGGCAGCGTCGTCGACATCCTTCCCGACATCATCGAGATCGGCCTCGACGTGCTGGAGAGCGTCCAACCGGAGGCCCGGGGGATGAATCCGTACGAGCTGAAGCGGCGGTGGGGCGAGAAGATCACGTTCTGGGGCGGCCTGGGTTCGCAGAGCACGATCCCGTTCGGCACGCCCGCCGAGATTCGCCGCGAGGTGGCTCGCCTGTGCCGCGAGATGGGGCGCGGCGGGGGGTACATTCTTGCGCCGGCGAAGCCGCTCCAGCCCGAGACGCCGACCGCAAACGCCGTCGCCCTCGTCGAGGCGTTCATGCATCAGGACGGGGCGCCGGGTCCCACGTGAGCGCGGCCCCGCGGGCGGCGGGTCGCCGCCGGCAAGGCGTCCCCCTGGAATGAGTTAGAAGCCGCGAGGGGGTGGGATTTTCCCTTGACGTCTTTTTGTCGGCGCGGTTCTAATAGGGGCAGGGAAGGGAAAGAAGAGAGATGTGACCCGCCGGGCACGCCGTCCGACAGTCACCACGCCGTGTCGGACAGGGGCCCACCTGAAGAGACTCGCCGGGGGCGCGAGCAGCTAGCGAGGAACGGTTATGCCCAGCAGCAAGACCGTATGGGGGATTGATGTCGGTCAATGTGCTCTGAAGGCCCTGAAGCTCCGGGCGCGGGACGATCGAATCCAGGCCGTCAGCTTCGACGTTATCGAGCACGCCAAGGTCCTCAGCCAGCCCGACGCCGACGAGCAGCAACTGATCCGTAGCGCCCTGGAGAAGTTCCTCAGCCGCAACAACACCAAGGGCTCGACCATCGTCGTCAGCGTTCCGGGCCAGGCCAGCTTCACCCGGTTCATCAAGCTCCCTCCCGTCGAGCCGAAGAAGGTCCCCGAGATCGTCCGCTACGAAGCCCGCCAGCAAATCCCCTTCAACCTCGAGGACGTCGTCTGGGACTACCAGACGATCAGCCCGCCTTCGGCGGGGCCGCGCGAGGTCGAGGTCGGCATCTTCGCCATGAAACGCGACATCGTGGCCGACTACGTCTCGGACTTCCTGGCCATGAAGATCGAGCCGGACATCGTCCAGATGGCCCCGGTCGCCCTGTACAACTTCCTCCGCCACGACAAGCGCGAGGGCACCGGCGCCACCATCCTGATCGACGTCGGGGCCGAGAACACCAACCTCGTCATCTCCGAGGGTGATCGCGTCTGGATCCGGCCCGTCCCGATCGGCGGGAACAACTTTACCCAGGCCCTGTGCAAGGCCTTCAAGCTCTCCTTCGCCAAGGCCGAGAAGCTCAAGCGCCACGCCGCCGAATCGAAACATGCCCGCAAGGTCTTCCAAGCCATGCGGCCTGTCTTCGGCGACCTGCTGACCGAGATCCAGCGGTCGATCGGCTACTACACGAGCCTGCACCGCGACAGCCGCATCGAGCGGGTGGTGGCGCTGGGCAACGCGTTCCGTCTGGCGGGGCTGAGGAAGTTCGTGGCCCAGAGCCTCGGCGTCGAGGTGGAGAAGATCGACGGGTTCCAGGGCCTCAGCGACAGCGAGGCCCTCGGCGCCCCGCTCTTCCGCGAGAACGTCCTGTCGTTCGGCGTCTCCTACGGGCTGGCGGTCCAGGGGCTGGGCCTGTCGGCGATCCAGACCAGCCTGCTGCCGACCGAGATCCTGAGCCAGAAGATCCTGAGGAAGAAGCGGCCGTTCTTCGTCGCCGCCGCCGCCTGCGTCCTCGGCGCCGTCGGTGCCTTCGCCTACGACGCCGTCAAGACCTACGGCGAGCTGGAGCCCCGCAAGGGCAGCGTGGCCCAGCTCACCCAGGAGGTCCGCGAGATCGTCCAGACGAACCGCGAGTGGCAGGGCAAGTTCGAGGAAAAGAAGGAGGAGCTCCGTGAGGCCGCCCGCGGCCTGGAGGGGCTCCGCGAACTGACCGCCGAGCAGGATTACGCCTACAACGTCCTCGTTACCCTGTGGCGGGCCGTCCCGTATGACCCGCAGTTCCAGACCGAGGCGTACCGCACGGGCAGGGTCCCCCGGGCGGCCCTGAACATGATCGAGCTGCTCGATGCGACGGCCCATTACGTGCCTGACGTCCGGGCGTACTCGGTCGCGCTCGGCGGGGCCGGTGCGGCCGCCAAGGCCGGGGACGAGATCAGCGTCTATCGGCCGGCGCCGCCCGAGACGGCGCCTCCCGCCGAAGGCGGGGTCCCGCCCGGGCCGGGCGCCGAGGCCGAGATGCCCCCGCAGCCGGCCGAGCGTGAGGCCCTGCTCGGGGCCGTCCCGGGGATGCTCGTCCGGATCGTCGGTATCACGCCCAAGCCGGGCGGCACGGGCTACCAGTACGTCAACAACGAGTTGATTCAGACGCTGCGGGCGGACCCGAGGACGGTCCACCTCGGCACTCCCGCCGGCGAGGAGGTCATTGCCAACATCCGCCTGAGCGATCGATACGGGAACCGGCCGAGCTTCACGATCTACGAAGGGACGGCGCTGGCCAAGCCTGCGGTCCCCGGCGAAGCGCCTAAGGGACCGGTCATTGACAAGAGCAACGACTTCTGGTTCGAGGCCGAGTGGGTGGTCTATCTGCCCGAGCACCTCCGTCGGCCGGAGGCGGGTGAACGGGGGACCGCAGAATGAGTCGCGGCCGGCCGACCCGACGCCGGGCCCGGCCCGACGCCACGCCTCGGAATGAGGAGAGGCGCACATGGACTTCGTGAAACGCCACTTGTTCCTGTTGGGGTTGGTGGCCGTTGTCCTGGTGGTTTCGCTGGCCGTCGTGCTGTTGGTTCAGTTCGGCTACCGGGCGAAGAACCAGGCGTTTCAGAGAGACCTCGGCCAGGCCGAACGTGAGCTGAAGTTGATGCTCTCGCCGGGGGCGCCGGTCTACAGCAAGGGCCTGGTCGAAGAGCTGGCCGATCGCGTCGAGATGCTTCGTGAACGGCACCGCAACATTCTCGACGAGATCGCCCGGATGGGGGCCGAACGCGAACCCCTCGTCGAAGGGCTCCTTCCCGACAGCGTAAGGATCGAGTGGCGACACCAGTTCAAGGCCGAGTACCGCGACGGCATCCAGGACCTGATGGCCCGCCTCAACGCCGTCGACCCGAAGGTTCCGCCCGAGGCCACCGATGAGGCCATCGAAGAGAAGATCGAGCAGGTCCGCAAGGCGACCCTGTTCGCCGACGAGAACTCCTTCATCATCCGCGACTGGGTGAACCGGCCCGAGGCGCCGCCCGTGGAGGTCTGCCGGCTGGCCCAGGAGGACTTCTGGCTCATGCAGGACCTCGTCCGGATCGTCGCCAAGTTCAACGCCGACAAGCTCCAGCGGGCCGAAGCCGTCATCCGGAACGCGCCGGTCAAGGAACTGGTCGAGGTCCGCATCGGCGACCAGGCCGCCGTCCTCGGGAACACGACCATGCGGGCGGGCTCGACCCGCTATCGGCGGACCGACCCGAGGCTGGGCGAGAAGGCCGCCAGCCTCACCGGCCGCATCTCCCGGCCGGGCTACTACCTGGTCCTGCCCTGGCGGATGGACGTCGTGGCCCGGTCGAACGTGGCCGGCGAGCTGGTGGGACGCCTCAAGGGCACCGAGAGCTTCCTGACGGTCACGGCGTGGAAGCTGCTGCCGATCACGGAGAGCTCGTTCGCCACCCAGACCGACCTGCTGGCGTCTTACGTGGAGGAGAAACGCAGGATCTATGGCCCCGAGGGGGTGGTCCGGCTGTCGATCGTCGGCGAGTCGCTCCTGTTTCAGCTCAAGGACGGCCGGGTGACAACGCCGCAGGACGTGGCCGGCACGGGCGTCCGCGTGCCGGGCGCTGAGCAGGGCACGGGGGAGGGTGAGGGATCGACTTGAGCCGCACGACGCCGGAGGCGCGCCGTCGGCCTGGCCGGTCGGCGGACGCGGAAGCGGCTATCGAGGAGTCTGAGAATGGCTGCACTGGACCTTGAATCTCCGCTGGGCCGGCACTTCGAGAAGATCGTCGTGCTGGCGGCGATCCTCCTGATGGTGGCCATGGTCGCCGTGTTCGTGGTCATGCGTTCGCCCCTCAAGGGACGGCACGAAGCCATCCGGGACCGGATCGACGACGTGAACGCCAAGCGCAATCAAGTCGTCCTGGACAACGTCCTGAACGAGGCGGAGAAGGCCGATCTGGGCCTGACCGGCGAGCCGTTGACGGTGGACCGGTTCCGGATGCAGTTGGCCGCCGCCGGACAGCCCTGGCCGGAGTCGAAGGACCCCATCGCCGGACTGACCGAGAAGGTGACCGACGACGGCCCGCCTCCGCCGCCGCACCATCCGCCCGAGCGGGTCCTGCCCGTCGAGGAGCTCCAGGTGGCGTCGGGCCGCGGCGTGACGAAGGACGAGGTGCCTCGGGCCGTCGCCGCCCAGGCGGAGAAGGGCATCTTCGACATCGTGTGGGCGGGCGTGGCCGGGAAGTTCGACCTGACCGAGCAGCTACGCCTCAACGCCGAAGGCGAGTCCCAGATGCCCATCATCCTCCTGACGGAGGTCGCCGTCCAGCGCCGCGAGCGGAGAGGTGACGGGTGGTCCGACTGGCAGCCCGTTCCCCGGTCGATGCCCGTCTCGATAGCCGGCAAGCTCCCCACCGGCCTGCCGGCCGACCCCCGCGACACGAAGGCCGTCGGCGCCTGGTACGCGTCTCTCCAGAAGATGCAGCTCGAGGTCCGCCGGCCCCCGTTCTACGAGCTGGCGTCCTGGGAGGGCGACACGGCAGCGGACGTCTCGCAAGCGGTCGAAGGGGTGCTCCAACCGTCGCCGTTGCCCCGAGCCGCACAAGCGCCGGCCGCCGGACCGGCGATGACGCCGCCGCCGGCGGCCATGGCGGCACCGACCCCGACCATGCCCCCGGCCCCCCCCGGATGGGTCCCCCCGGGCTTCGAGACGGAGGCACCGACGGCCCCCGAGACGCCGTTCGCCGTCGAGCCCGAGCACGTCTACGCCACCGTCTGGGCCCATGACGTGACCGTTGCGCCGGGCAAGACCTACCAGTACCGCATGCGGGTCTCGATCTTCAATCCCGTGTACGGCGACCCGGACGTCAAGAAGGCCGAGGAGCGTTGGGCCCTCCAGGTTCCAGGCGAATGGAGCCGTCCCAGCCCGCCGGTCACCGTGCCCTCGCTCGTCGACTTTTACTTCGTCGGGTCGTTCGGCAACCGGGCCAACCTGGAGCTGCATCGCTGGATCCACGGCCAGTGGGTGATCGTCCCGAGCGTGCCGATCACGATCGGCGCGCCGGTCTTCTACCAGCGGCGAAACGCGGCGATCAATCTTCCCGGGCGGTTGGGTACCGTCCAGGTGACGGTTGACTTCGACCCCGGGGTGGTGCTGGTGGACCTGGTCCCGCGGTTCGACTATCGGCCGCCCGGCTCGACCGCACCGACCCGGACCAGCGTCCTGGTCATCAGCGACCGGCAGGGGGACCTCGGGCGTCGGATCATGTGGGAAGACGTCAACGCCGCCGCCAACGCCAAGCAGGAGCGGACGGGCGGTTGACCGCCGGAGTTCCCTGCCGGTGCGAGGCGGGCCGTGGGGAGGCCCGAGGCGTACCCGCGGGGGCGCGAGGGCCGCCGAGTTTTTTCTTGCGGCCCGACCGGCGCGCGGTACAGTACCCCTTGCGGCCCGACCCGACCGGGTTGCCGACTACGGTATCATCCGCCGATTATAGGCGTTATTCGACAGGGCTGGGCGGACAGACGACGTCGGTCCAGTAGGGGGCAGCACAAGACACCGCCATCATACACGCCAATTCCCCGTAACGACGGGGCGCCCACCTTCTGCAAGGTGGCGGGCGGTGTCAAGGTCTCCGCGTGGGAGAGGAGGTCTCCGTTGGGTTCCGTGAAACTGCCGTTGATCGTTGTTGCCATCGTTCTGGCCGCCGTGGGGGCGGCCGCCGTCGCCGCGCAGAGTGGGCCGGCGAAGGCCGACCAGGAGCTTCTCGACGAAGGGGAGAAGCTGGTCCGGGTCCACAAGTACGAAGCTGCACTCGAGCGGCTGGAGAAGGTCCGCCGCAGCGCGCTCGGCATCTTCGAGCGCAACAAGTACGACGGCCTGCTCCAGACCGCCCGCACGGGCGCCGTCCAGAAGCCCGTCGACGAGGCCGCCATCGACCAGGGCAAGGCCGCCATGGACGCCCGGCAGTACGGCACCGCCATGGAGAAGTTCACCCAGGCCGCCAAGAGCAACTGGCTCGAAGATGCCAAGAAGGACCTTGCCGAAGGCCTGCTGGAGGAGGCGAAGCGGTGGCACGCCAACGCCCTGGGGCAGGCCAAGGACCTCCTGAAGGAGGCCCGCCAGGCCGCGCGGGACGGCCGCACCGACGAGGCCCGCCGACTGCTCGCCCGGATCAAGGGCATGGACGTCCGGTTCGCCCTGTTCGACCGGTGGGCCCTGTCGGACCTTGAGAAGAAGGTCGGCCCGGTCAGCCCGGCCCCGCCGCCGGCGGAGGTGGCGGCCCCGGCCGAGGGGCCGCGGCCGAGGCGGGTGGCGGCGATGGAGCCGGCCGAGGAACCGGCCGGCGCCGAGATGCCGCCCGTCCGGCCGATCGTCCAGCCTGCCGAGGAACCGGCCGAAGAACCCGCCCCGCCGGAGGGGCCGATGGCCGCCCTGGCCGAAGAACCCGCCCCGCCGGAGGGCACGGCCATGGACCCCGCGGAGGGGCCGATGGCCGCCCCGGCCGAGGAACCGGCGCCGCCGGAGGGCACGACCATGCAGCCGGCCGCGGGGCCCGAGGCCCCCGCGCCCCCGGCCGAAGCCGAGCCCGTCGGCGAACCCGCGGGCGTCGCCGCCATCCGCCGCACCGAGCAGCGCCTCTCGATCGCCGAGCAGGCTCGCCGGGCCGAGGCCGAGCAGTTCGTCAAGCTCGGCGAGGAGGCGGCGATGCGAGGCGACTGGCGAGAGGCCGAGAGCTACTACCGCCAGGCCATCCAGCTCTGGCCCGGCTACGAGCGGGCCCAGAAGGGCCTCGCCGAGGCCCAGCGGTACCTCGCCGAACGCGAGGAATCGCCCTTCGACGTCTACGGCACGCAGATCAAGCTCCAGATGCAGCAGATCATGAGCCAGGTGGAGGAGCTCCTGAACGAGGCGAATCGCCTCCACCAGGAGGCCATGCGTACCGGCCGGCCCGAGGACTATGCCGAGGCCCTTCAGCCCCTGGCCGAGGCCGACCGCGTCATCGACCGGGCGACCATCCTGCCCCCCGAGCAGGCCGAGGCCCTCCGCGAACGCGTCTTCGTCAGGCGCAACCAGATCCAGCAGCAGCGCCAGGCCGCCCTCGAGGAGCGGCAGGGGGAGGCCGCCGCCGAGGCCGCCCGGCGGATCCAGGAGCGGCTCATCCGCGATCAGCAGGAACGCGAGCGGCGCATCCAGGAGCACACCGAGCAGGTCAAGGAGCTGACCCAGTCGATGCGCTATCGGGAGGCCATCCTCGTCCTGGACCGGCTCATCGCCCTCGACCCGGAGAACGAGTGGGCCGACCTTCAGCGGAGCATGCTCCTGCACCTCGAGGCCATGGCCGACCAGCGGGGCATCCGCGGCCGCCGGTACCGCGGCCAGGTCCAGGCCCTGATGGACGTCGAGGAAGCCTCGATCCATCCCGGCGAGGAGGTGCTTAACGAGCTCCGCTACCTGCGGTACCCCGATGCCCGGACGTGGGAGCAGCTCTCGAAGTTCCGGGCCGAGCTGGCCAAAGTCGTCATGGCCGAGCCGGAAGCGGTCGCCGAGACCCGACGGCGGCTCCAGGAGAAGATCGACCTCGACTTCGAGCGGACCAGCCTCAACAACGTCCTCCAGTACATCAGCGAGGTCCAGCGGGACCTGAACATCGTGATCGACCCTGAGCTGGAGGCCGCCGGCATCGACCTGGCCTCTCGCGTCGTCGATCTGAAGCTCAGGCGCGTTTCGATCGAATCGGTGCTGAGGCTCATCCTCGGGGCGGACCTCGGGTACAAGGTCGAGCCGGGCTACATCCTGGTGACGACCCGCGAGAAGGTGCAGCAGAACCTGCCGATCGTGACCTACCCGGTCCAGGACCTGATCGCCACGGTCCCGGACTTCGGCGGCCAAGCCCCCCGGTTTGACGTGGCCGCCATCACCCAGGCCGCCGGCGAGGTCGGCACCGGGGGCGGCGCGTTCGGCGACCTGTTCGGCGGCGGCGCCGGCGCGGCGGGCCTGGAGGAGGACCAGGTCGGCTGGCAGGAGCTCGTCGACATCATCACCCGCAACGTCAACTCCCTGAGCGACCCGTCGGTCGCCGCCTGGACCGACGAGGGCGGACCGGCCGCCATCGACTACATGAACGGCGTCCTGATCATCACCCAGACCCGCGAGGGCCACCAGCGGGTCGCGGACCTCCTGGACAAGCTCCGCCGCGAGCGGGCCATCATGGTCAGTGTCGAGAGCCGGTTCATCACCGTCTCCGACGACTTCCTCCAGGACATCACGGTCGACGTCGACGTGACGGTCCTCGGGTCGGAACGGTTCGGGGCCGTCGGCGGCCTCGTCCAGAACCCCCAGAACGCCCAGGGCTTCGAGACGCTGCCCGGCATCGGGTTCCAGCGGCCCATTCTCGAGGAGTTCCAGACCCTGACCATCGCCGGCGTCGAGGCCGACTCCCAGGTCTTCGACATCTTCGGCAACCCCGTCGGCCGCATCGCCGAAGACCCGAACCTCCTGACGGTCGGCACGGACATCGGCCAGAGCCAGCCGATCATCGTCGGCAGCACCTCGTCGAACTCGCAGGGCACCTCGTCGCTGCTGAACCTGGCCGGCACGGCCTTTGCGAATTTCACGGCGACCGAGGGCGGCCTGGTCGTCAGCGGCGTGTTCCTCGATGAGGTCCAGGTGGGGTTCCTGCTGCGGGCCATCCAGGCCGACGTCCGGAGCCACCAGTTGTTCGCCCCCCGGATCACCCTGTTCAACGGCCAGCGATCCTACATCTCCGTCACCACGGCCGTCACCTACATCTCCGACGCCGAGCCGGTCGTCAGTGAAGCCGCCGTCGGCTTCAACCCCGAGATCAGCGGCATTCCGGTCGGGGCCACCCTCGACGTCAAGGCGACCGTTTCGGCCGACCGGCGATACGTGCAGCTCGACCTGAGGCCCCAGGTGGCCGACATCACGCAGTTCGGCGAGGCCATCGTCCAGGCGGCCGCCCCGTTCGCCGTCGCCCAGACCACCATCGACCTGCCGATCATCTCCGTCCAGGACCTGAAGACGACGGCGAGCGTGCCCGACGGCGGGACGCTGCTGCTGGGCGGCTCGAAGCGGATGCGCGAGAGCCGCGTCGAGTCGGGCGTCCCGGTCCTGTCGAAGATCCCCATCCTGAAGCGGCTCTTCGACAACCGGGCCACCGTCCGGACCAGCGAGAACCTCCTTGTCATGATCAAGCCGAAGATCATCATCCAGGCCGAGGAGGAGCACAAGCTCGGCTACGACGACCTGTAATCGTCGCGACGGGTCCGTCACGCGGGGAGGCCGGCTCACGGCCTCCCCGCTTTTTTGGTCCCCGCCCCGCCCCGCACGCAGTATCATCGGACCGCCATCGAGGCGAGAGGACGCGGGACATGGGCCCCCTGATCCAGGTGCTCGTAGCGCTGGAGATGCTGCTCCTGCCGGCCTGGGTGGCCGCGGTGGCCGTGGGGCCGGACCGTCTGGGCCGGCGGCTCCTGAAGTCGCCGGCGGCCGTCGTGCTGCTGACGGGCGTGCTGCTGGTGCTGGCGCTCCTGGCCGCCAGGGAGCCGGCCGGGGGACCTGTCGACGTGACGGCGCCGCCGGAAAGGACGGCTTCGGCCCCGGCCGAGGGACCCGACGAGGCCGGGCCGCCCGCCGAAAAGGGGCCCGGCAGGACCGAACGCCTGGTCGTCGGCGTGCTGGAGGCCCAGCTCGTCGCTTTCGGCTTCGTCGTGCTGCTCGCCGGGTGTGCCGTGGCGGGCCAGCGCCTGGCCGGCCCGCGGTTCGGCCAGGTCGCGGCCGCCCTTGTCGGCTACCTGGTGCTCGGCGGCATCTTCCTGGCCGGGCCGGCCGTCGAGCTGCTCGAGGGTCGGGCCGAGGAGACGTTCGTCCGGGCGGCGGTCCACGCCAACCCCCTGGTGGTGGCCGAGCGGGCCCTGGGGTTCGACTGGCTCCACGCCGACCTGACGTACCGCCATTCGCCGCTGGGGGAGAGCCGGCCGGTCAGGTGGCCCGCGCCGTGGACGACGTGCCTGCTCCACGTGTTCCTGGGCTCGGCGCTGGTGGTGTTCAGCATCCCCACGGGCGCAAAGGCAGGCCCAGGGACCGCGGTCCCTGGGCCTTGATTGACGGGTCCGGGCAAGCCCTCGCCCGGTCTGTGAGCGGTCTCACTCCTTGACCTCGTACTCGGCGTCGATGACGTCCTCGTCGGCGCCACCGGCGGCCCCCTGGGCCTGCTCCGGCCCGGCGCCTTCGGCGGTCTCGGGCCCTGCGCCGGGGCCCGGTCCGGCCTGTGGTCCGCCGGTCTGGGCCTGCTGCTGCTGCTGGTAGAGCATCTGGGCCAGCGAGTGGGAGGCCTGCTCGAGGGCCTCGCGTGCCCGGTCGATCCGCCCGGTGTCCTCGCCTTCGAGCGCCTCCTGGACCTCCTTGAGGGCCTCCTCGATGCGTTTCCGGTCGTCCTCGCCGACCTTGTCGCCGTGCTCCTGGAGGGTCCGCTGGACGTTGTAGGCCAGGGCGTCGGCCTGGTTTCGTTTGTCGATCAGCTCGCGGGCCTTGCGGTCCTCCTCGGCGTGGGCGTCGGCGTCCCGCTTCATCTTCTCGACCTCGTTTTCCGAGAGGCCGGAGCTGGACTTGATCTCGATGGCCTGCTCCTTGCCCGTGCCGAGGTCCTTGGCGCTGACGTTCAGGATGCCGTTGGCGTCGATGTTGAAGGAGACCTCGATCTGTGGCACGCCCCGCGGGGCGGGCGGGATGCCCGTGAGCTGGAACCGTCCGAGGGTGCGGTTGTCCTTGGCCATGGGCCGCTCGCCCTGGAGGACGTGGATCTCGACGCCGGGCTGATTGTCGGCGGCGGTCGAGAAGACTTCCTTCTTCTCGGTGGGGATGGTCGTGTTCCGCTCGACGAGGGTCGTCATGACGCCCCCGAGGGTCTCGATGCCCAGCGACAGGGGCGTGACGTCCAGGAGCAGCAGGTCGCGGTCCTTGAACTCGCCGGCGAGGATGGCCCCCTGGATGGCGGCCCCGACGGCGACGACCTCGTCCGGGTTGACGCCCTTGTGGGGCTCCTTGCCGAAGATGTCCTTGACGAGCTGCTGGACCATGGGGATGCGGGTCGACCCGCCCACCAGGACGATCTCGTCGACGTCTCCCGGCCCGTAGCCGGCGTCCTCGAGGCATTGCTGGCAGGGCCTGCGGCACCGCTCGACGAGGTCGCGGACCAGCTCCTCGAACTTGGCCCGGGTGATCTTCATGGTCAGGTGCTTCGGGCCGCTGGCGTCGGCGGTGATGAACGGCAGGTTGAGGTCGGTCTCGGGGGTGGTGGAGAGCTCGCACTTGGCCTTCTCGGCGGCCTCCTTGAGCCGCTGGAGGGCCATCGTGTCCTGCCTCAGGTCGATCCCGTTCTCCTTTTTGAACTCCTCGGCCACGTGGTCGACGATTCGCTGGTCGAGGTCGTCGCCTCCGAGGTGGGTGTCGCCGTTGGTCGCCTTGACCTCGAAAACGCCCTCGCCGACGTCGAGGATCGAGATGTCGAACGTCCCGCCGCCGAAGTCGAACACGGCGATCTTCTCGTTGGTCTTCTTGTCGAGGCCGTAGGCGAGGCTCGCCGCGGTCGGTTCGTTGATGATCCGGAGGACCTCCAGCCCGGCGATGGTGCCGGCGTCCTTGGTGGCCTGGCGCTGGGAATCGTTGAAGTAGGCCGGCACGGTGATGACGGCCCGCTTGACCTCGTCGCCGAGATGGTTCTCGGCCGTCCGCTTCAGGTCCTGGAGGATCATGGCCGAGATCTCGGGCGGCGTGTACTCCTTGCCGCGGGCCTTCACCTTCACCAGCTCCTGCGGTCCGCCGGTGATCTCGTAGGGGACGAGCTTCTCCTCGGCGGCCACTTCGTTGTGGCGCCGTCCCATGAACCGCTTGATCGAGTAGACGGTGTTCTTCGGGTTGGTGACGGCCTGTCGCTTGGCCACCTGGCCGACGAGGCGGTCGCCCTTCTCGGTGAAGGCGACGACCGACGGCGTGATGCGGCTGCCGACGCTGTTCGGAATGACGGTAACTTGGTCGCCCTCGCGGACGGCGACCACCGAGTTGGTCGTGCCGAGGTCGATTCCGATGACTTTCTCAGAAGGCATCAACGGGCTCCTTTCGTGGTGCGAATAGCATCTCAGGCCGGGGCGCAGAGTTCGGTCCCGGCGCGTCACCTACGGTTATGCAAACGTCATGCCAGACGCCGGTCGCGAACCGCCCTGAATGCGTCCGCGCACGCCATTATACCGGCCTCCACAAGGGGTCACAACGGCGGGGGCAGATTGCGGCCTGCCAAAGCGGCAGGTCGGTCCGTGCCGTCCCCCGGCAGCGCTGCCGTTTTGGCAAACGCGGTCTCCCCGGGGGCGGATGACAGGGCATGGACCTGAGGCAAGTGGCAATGCCTCACAGGGGGTGGAACCTGTCACGGTTCGCTCGCCAAACCGCGGTGTCTTCCTGCGGGCACCGATTGGCAGGCAATCGGTGGCACCGGTGTCATGTACGCCGGTTGCCTCAGGTGCGGCCCGGACGGATCCCCGTGCGGTATCGCCTTGACCGCCCCGACGAGGGGGCGATATAAGGTTCCTCGTGGCAAGTCCCTGGACGATCCCGAGGGTCCTGGTCGCGGTCTTGGCGGCGGCGTCCCTGGTCGCCGGAGGGTGCGCCCTGCCCGTGATGGCCTGGCCCGAGTGGCCCGCCGGGTTCGACCAGTCGGTCCGGATCGAGGAGCCGGACGGCACGCCCGCCGACGCCGGATACGTCCTTCTCAGGGTCTTCGCCTACGATTCGTCCGGGACGGCCGAGGGTGACCGCAGCGTCCGCAACCAGCAGGTCCTCGACGCCGCCTTCGGCTATCGCCGCGCTGTCGAGGTCAACACGAAGTCCGACGTGACGCTTCGGCACCGGCTGGTCGACGTGGTGGTCCTGCCGATTCGCGCCGGGGCCGTCGAACTGCCCACCGTGACCCGTGCGGGCAGTCTGTGGGTGGTCGTTGAGAAGCCGAAGGCGCGATCGGGGATCCATCCGCGGACGCATTTCGCCGAGATCCAGGCCTTTGTGTCCGGGTGGCCGCCCAGCACGCGGGCCGAGGTCACCGCCGACCTGTACCTGATTCGTGTTCAGGACGAACTGCCGCCGATCGAGTGGCGGCAGAGGCTGGACTACGCCCGGCGCGACGTGGCCCGGTTCCACGACACGCGGTACGTCGTCCTGGAGTTCCTCGACGCCGAGACGGCCCGCCTTCGCCGGCTCCGCCCCGAGGCGTTCGTCCCCGACGGGGTGGGTGTGCCGAAGACGGGGCCGGGCCGGGAGAAGCCATGAGCCGACTGTCCGTCCATCGCGCGGCCGTGTGGGCGGCCAATGTCCTGGTCCCCGGGTCGGGCCTGGTGCTGGCCGGTTGCCTGGCCGAGGGGGTCCTGTGGGGTGGGGTGTGGCTGGGTCTGGCCGGGGGGTATCTGCTGACGGTCGTGCTTCGTCCCGAGGCGGGGCTGTTGCGGGCTGGCTTGGCGATTTCCGCCCTCTTCTGGTACCTGGCCGGCCAGACGCTGTTGGCGTATCGGCTGCGTCAGGCGTCGCGCCTCTCGTCCGACGAGCGGCGGGACCGGTTGTTCCGCCGGGCCCTGGAGGCGTACCTTCAGGGCCGCCTGGACGAGGCCGAAGAGCTGTGCGGCGGGCTGCTGGCGGCCGACCCGGACGACGTTGAGGCGACGCTCCAGCTCGCCTCGATCGCCCGGCGGCGGGGCGAGGCGGCCCGGGCACGGCGGCTGCTCAGGCGGGCCCGGTACCTCGACGACGCCGGCCGGTGGGACTTCGAGATCGGTCGCGAGCTGGAGGCCCTGGCGGCTGACGACCCGAGGGAGGAAGCCGCGCCCGCTGCGTGACGACACGCGGCGCGAATGATGGCCTCTCGGGCGCCTGTTCTGGTCCGAATATTTGCGGTTTGCTGGGGCCGATTCGTATATTCTGCCGATAATCTCCGCGGATCGGCCTGCCCGGCCTGCCGGCCTTTACACGCGGGGTTGAACCCCCTTGACACCCCCGGTAGAATAGCGGTGAACAGGGGAGGGAGCTCCGCGTCTATTAACGCGGCCGTGCTGTCCCCTTAACCTGCAAGGTGTAAAGCATGTTCGAGCGATTCACAGACCGGGCCCGAAAGGTCATGGCCCTGGCCAACCAAGAGGCCCAGCGGTTCAACCACGAGTACGTCGGCACGGAGCACATCCTGCTCGGCCTGGTCAAGGAAGGCCAGGGCGTGGCCGCCAACGTCCTCCAGAACCTCTCGATCGACCTGAAGAAGATCCGTCTCGAGGTCGAGAAGATCGTCAAGAGCGGCCCCGACATGGTCACCATGGGCAAGCTCCCCCAGACGCCCCGGGCCAAGAAGGTCATCGAGTTCGCCATCGAGGAGGCCCGGAACCTGGGCCATAACTACGTCGGCACCGAGCACCTCCTGCTCGGCCTCTTGCGGGAGCACGACGGCGTGGCCGCCCAAGTCCTGATGAACCTGGGCCTGAAGCTCGACGACGTCCGGGCCGAGGTCCTCAACATCCTCGGCGCCAGCGTCGAGGCGGAGGAAGCCGAGCAGCGCTCCGGCAAGTCCAAGACCCCCGCCCTCGACTCCTTCGGCCGCGACCTGACGCAGCTCGCCTCCGAAGGCAAGCTCGACCCGGTCATCGGCCGCAAGGACGAGATCGAGCGGGTGGTCCAGGTCCTGTGCCGCCGCACCAAGAACAACCCCGTCCTGCTGGGCGAGGCGGGCGTCGGCAAGACGGCCATCGTGGAGGGCCTGGCCCAGCAGATCGTCGCCAGCGACGTGCCGGAGCTGCTCCTGGGGCGGCGGATCGTCGTCCTGGACCTGGCCATGATGGTCGCCGGGACGAAGTACCGCGGCCAGTTCGAGGAACGCATCAAGGCCGTCATGAACGAGGTCACGCGGGCCAAGAACATCATCCTGTTCATCGACGAGCTGCACACCCTGGTCGGGGCGGGCGGGGCCGAGGGCGCCATCGACGCCTCCAACGTCCTGAAGCCGGCCCTGTCGCGGGGCGAGATCCAGTGCATCGGCGCCACGACCCTTGACGAATACCGTAAATATATCGAGAAGGACGGGGCCCTGGAGCGGCGGTTCCAGACGATCATCGTCGATCCGCCCACCCCCGACGAGACCGTCGAGATCCTCAAAGGCCTCCGCGACCGCTACGAGGCCCACCACCGCGTCCAGATCACCGACGAAGCCATCGGGGCCTCGGTCGAGCTGTCGAACCGGTACATCTCCGGCCGGTACCTGCCGGACAAGGCCATCGACGTGATCGACGAGGCCGGGGCGAGGATCCACCTGCGGGCCATGACCCGCCCGCCGGACGTGGCCCACATCGAGCAGGAAATCGAGAAGGTCAACTCCGAAAAGGAGGAGGCCGTCGCCGCCAGCGCTTACGAGCGGGCCGCCGAGCTCCGGAACAAGGCCGACGAGCTGCGGCGGAAGAAGGAGCTCCTCCTGGCCCAGTGGCGGGAGGAATCGAAGGAGGTCGAGGGCATCGTCGACGAGGAGGTCGTCGCCGAGGTCGTCAGCCGCATGACCGGCGTGCCCCTGACGCGCCTGGAGAGCGAGGAGACCCAGCGGCTCCTCAAGATGGAGCAGGAGATCCACAAGAAAGTCGTCAGCCAGGACGAGGCCATCTCGATCATCGCCAAGTGCCTCCGCCGGAGCCGGTCCGGCCTGAAGGACCCCCGGCGGCCTATGGGCTGCTTCATCTTCATCGGCCCGACCGGCGTCGGGAAGACCCACCTGGCGAAGGCCCTGGCCGAGTTCATGTTCGGCGACGAGGACGCCCTCATTCAGATCGATATGTCCGAGTATATGGAAAAGCACAACGTCTCGCGCCTGGTCGGCGCGCCGCCGGGCTACGTCGGCTACGAGGAGGGGGGCCAGCTTACCGAGCGGATCCGCCGCCGCCCCTACAGCGTCGTCCTGCTGGACGAGATCGAGAAGGCCCACGCCGACGTCTACAACATGCTCCTCCAGATCATGGAGGAGGGGAACCTCACGGACAGCTTCGGCCGGCGGGTCGACTTCCGAAACACCGTCATCATCATGACCTCCAACATCGGCGCCGACATCATCAAGAACCAGGGGGGGCTGGGCTTCCGGAAGAAGAGCGCCGAGGCCACCTACGAGCAGACCAAAGAGACGCTGATGAAGGAGATCGAGCGGCACTTCCGACCCGAGTTCCTCAACCGCGTCGACGACACCATCGTCTTCCGCCAGCTCACGCGCGAGGACCTCAAGGACATCGTCGACATTGAGCTGGCCAAGGTCCGGGCCCGGCTCCACAGCCAGGGCCTGGAGCTGGAACTGAGCGACGAGGCCAAGGAGTTCGTCATCGAGAAGGGGTACAACCCGGACTTCGGCGCCCGGCCCCTCAGGCGGGCCCTGGAGCACCTCATCGAGGACCACATCTCCGAGGAGCTCCTGCGGGGCAGCTACAGGGGCAAGGACCTCATCCGCGTCACCGTCAAGGAGGACCACCTCTACTTCGAGGGCCTGGTCCGCGAGGACGCCGAGGAGAAGGAAAAGGAGAAGCCGGTCGAGATCCCCGGCGGGACGTGAGCCGGCCGGCCCTGACGGGCCGCGGACGCCGCTCGGCGCGCCGCGGGACAACGCAGACCGTTACGCGCGGCGGGCAACCCGGCCCGTCGCGCTTCTTTGCGCAACGTGAGCGGGTTCGGATAGGTCTTGTCAGCATCGGCGCGGCGGGTCTCCGTACCCGCCGCGCTTCTTCTTTGCGGGCCCGTCTGGTCACGGGTAGGATGGGCGCCCTATTTGAGAAGCGCGCGGGGTCGGGAGCCTCGTCCCGCAAGCGACCCCGACACGGAAACCCAAGGAGCCCACGATGAAACTCGGCCTCTACGGCTGCGGCAACCGGACGCGGAAGCTTGTCGATTCCGTCCGCGACAAGGTCGAGGCCGCCGCCTGCTTCGACGTCGACGCCGACCGGGCCCGAAGCGCCGCCGAGGCCTATGGCGGCACGGCCTACACCGACCTCGACGCGTTCCTCGATGACCCGAACGTCGAGGGCTTTCTCATCTCCCTTTTCCCGAAGCACCACGCCGATGCCCTCTGCCGCGCCGCCCCACTCGGGAAGCCCGTCTACCTCGAAAAGCCCATCGGGACGACTGTCGCCGACGCCCGCCGCGTCGTCCAGGCCGTCCGCGCCCACGGCCTCGTCTGCCACGTCGGCTTCCTCCACCGCTACGTCCGAGTGTTCCGCAAGGTGACGGAGGTCCTGGAGAGCGGCCGCCTCGGCGAGCCCCTCGCCTTCAACGTCGACTGGCTCGTCCGGGCCGGGCCGAAGGTCCGCGGCGAGGTGGACGATTGGCGGTCCGATCCGGCGACCGGCGGCGAGCTGGTCCAGCACCTGGGGCACACGTTCGACCTGCTGCGCCTCTGGGGCGGCGACTTTTCCCGCGTCTTCGCCATGGCCCACCGGGCCCTGTGGCCCGACTCGCCCAGCGAGAACGCCGTCGTCGCCACGCTCGCCTACCGCGACCGGCCCGCCCTCGTGAGCGTCCGCCACTGCATCTTCAGCGGCATCTACAACCATCTGGGTCGGATCGACGGCAGCGAGGCGTCGCTGGAGTACGAGTGGAAAGACGACTCGGTGGTGCGGCTCTACCGGGCCGACCGGGCCTCCCCGCCCGGCGCCCGCGAGCCGTTCGAGACCATCGGCGGCCTCGGCGGCTACGAGGCGGGCGGCCCCGTCGACCGGGAGATGATGGAGGCGTTCCTCGACGCCGCCGCCGGCCGGCGCGACGTGGCCGTCACGGCCGAGGACGGCCTGGCCGCCGTCCAGGTCTCCGAGGCGATCCGCACGAGCGCCGAGACCGGCCGCGTCGTCGAGTTGGACTGAACGGCGGCTGAACTCCCGCACGCCGCTCGGATGCAGTCGATGGACGTCGCTTATCTCGCCCCCCGCGCGCAGGCAGGCACAACCCGCAGGATATTCTCCGACATCCTCCCAGGCGATTTCGCCCCATACGCCGCCCCCGGCGGGGTATAATATAGGAATAGGGGCGGCCCGAAGGTTGCCGATAAGAAGCTAGCGGTCCGGGCCGGGTTGCCCGGCCTCGGGGGCACCCGCGGGCCTCGGAGCCGCCGCCTGTGAGGAGCTTGCCATGACACGTCAGACGATCCGCTCGCTCGGGCGGGCCTCGCTGGGCGGTGTCCTCGTGGCGGCCGCCATCCTTGTGACGACTGCCCCCGCCATCGCCCAGTACTACGTGCCGCTTCGGTACGACCTGCGATTCGGCCGGCCGGTCTATGTGCCCGGCCGCGAACCGTTCCGCGGCCGCCGGTACCAGAACTTCGGCAACTACGACGCCCCTCGGCCCGACCCGTATTCCTACGAGGCCGTCCAGAGCCGCAACCTGTTCCTGACGGGCAACGTCCGGGCCGGGAAGGGGTTCCAGGGCACAACGCCCTACCCGCAGACGGGCAGCCAGTTCTCCGAGACACTGCCGTCGCTGCGCCTGAGCGAGTTCCGCCGCGACTCGGTCGCGCTGGAGGACCTCGGGTCCGGCATCGAGTTCGGGGCCCCGCTGCCGTACATTCCCCCCTCGGCCGGGGTGACGACGCCGTTCGACGTCCGCACGCAGTCGGCCCCGGCTTACCGGGGCCCGACCTCGGCGCTGCCGCCGCTGCCTCCGGCGGCCGGGTACGGCGGCTCCGGGAGCTTCATCACGCCGGCCCCGGAGCCCGACGCCGAGCCGCGCGGCGAACCCGGGTTCTACCTGTCCCCGCTGGGCGACGTCCTTCCGACCGACGGTGACGTCCAGATCCCCCAGGGCGTCTATGAGTTCATCCTCCGGATGGCTGCCGAGCGGGTCGCTCGGGACGAGGGCCTTCAGCCGGGACCCGACGCCGCCGGGCCCGCGGACGCCGGACCCGACGACGATCCGGCCGGGCCGTATCTCGCGAGGCCGAGCTTCCGCTTCGAGGAGGAGCCGCAGAACGTCTACCGGCCTGGAGACCACCTGGAGCGCCTCCGGGCCGAGGCCGGTGAGGAAACTGAGCCGACGTTGCGGGTCCGGCCCGAGGACATCCCCGACGCCGAGCCCTCCGAGGAGGACGGCGAGGAGGAAGCGGGGCTGCTCTCGGTGACCGGGTCGGCGAACCGCCTGGAACCGGACCTGTCGCGTCCCACGACGCGCTACGCCGGTCTCGTCCGCGACGCCCACGAGGCCTTCGGCAGCGGCCACTACGACAAGGCGGCCGAGTACTACCGCGAGGCGACGATCCTGCGGCCCGACCGGCCGACGCCGGCCTTCGGACGGGTCCACGCCCTGCTGGCGGCCGGGCGGTACCATCAGGCGGCCCTGGCCCTGGAGCAGGCCTTCGCCCGCAATCCCGCCTGGGCCGGGCAGCCGCCCAACCTGCTCGCCGTCTTCCCCCGCGAGGACATCTATCCACGGATCGTCCGCGATCTGAAGGCCAGCCTGGCCCCGGTGGGGACCGACCGGCGGCTCAACCTCGTCCTGGGATACGTCCTCTACGCCACCGGCAAGGCCGACGAGGCGGTGCCGTACCTGGAGCGTGCGGCCGCCGAGGGTGAAGGTCGCACGGTCGAGGCCGCCCCCAAGGCCCTCCTGGACGCAGTCGCGAAGGGGGCCGGCTAGTCCGACAACGCCAGTTCGCTACTTCATCCCGCCTGGCGGCCTTCCCAGGCCGCCAGGAACTCGCTTCAGGCCCGATCGCGGCGGCCTGGGAGGGCCGCCGCGCGGCACGTGGCGTTGTAGGACTAGGGCTCCGGGCTGATCGTGACGTGATCTTCTTGCGCGGCGGTCCTCATGGGCCGCCGCGTTTTATTGGGTGGCCGACTTCCGTTCCGGCCGGGTCGGTACCGTTTCGAGCCACCGGCGCCAGGTGTCTGCGTCGGCCCGGCCCGCCCCGGAGATGGCCTGGAGCGCAGCCCTGGCCTCGTCCTGCATCGGATTATCCCCGTCTTCGAGGAGGTCTACCAGCAGGTCCGCCCACCACGTGTATCCCGATGCACCCAGCGAGCGGATCGCGAGCCGCCGCTCGTCGGCCTCCGCTTCTCGGTCGATGACGAGCGGCAGCATCCAAGTCTCCATCCGAGGTGCGATGCGAGGAGGTGGTGGGCCACCTCGTGGGCGACGCGGAAGTCCCGTCCCTCGCCCTTCCGCAGGCCCAGGACTGCGAGACGCACCACCGGCCGTCGAGCCTGCTTCCGGCTGAAGGTGAGAGCAGTGACTCCCCCCAGTCCGGCCACGATTCCGAGAATGACAGACCACGGGCGCTGTACGCCGGCTTGGCGGAGCACGCGGATCGCGACGAGGATGGCCACCGCCATCATCAGCCCGAGGAACAGCAGGGCCAGGACCCCGCCCAGTGCGTTCGGCCGCGGCGTGCCGCACCGCTTGCAGACGTCCTCGCCCCGGCGGCGCCTGAGGCTGAGAAACGTCCGGCCGCACCGGGCGCACCGCCGGTACGACCAGACCACCACCCATACGCTGCCCCCGAACCAGGCGAAGAAGACAGAGGCCAGACGCCAGGGATCGGCTGGGGCCAGCCACGACCCCGCAACGACCAGGACGGTCGCCACCGCAATGGCGGCCGGCGCGATCCTGCGCGTCCTCTCGCCGACCGGCCCGGGCGAGGACTGGGCTCGATCGCCTTCGCTCACACTCGGGTCCCTCCGCCGGGACGCCGTTCAACTCGCCTGCCGGCGATGCGGTTGCGACGGTCCGTCTCGACCGCCGCATCGCATTCGCTCAGTTCGATATCACGAGCCTAACCGGTCCGGGCGTGCGGGGCAAGCCGAAAGGCCCCTTCGCCCTCGTCTGCCAAAAGCGGATTGAAGGTCTTCGGTTCGTCCGATATAATCCGTCGGTCCGCAAACAGGCGATTTTCAGACAGCCCGCTCGGGCTGGAGGCATACGATTGGTTGATCAGACGTCAGGCCCGCCCCAGGACGACTCGGGGCAGGCATCCGCCGGTCCATCCCCGTCCGGGACCACCGAGACGGACGAAACCGGCCCACCCGCCGAGACGTCCCACGAGGGCGACGCCGGCCGCAAGGCCGAGGTCCGACCCGAGTCCTCGTCCCCCGACGCCGGGGCCGAGTCGACCCCCGCCGAGGGGCCAAAGGCCGCCCAGGGTACCGAGGGCGGGGCCGCGAAGAAGGTCGGCCCCCCCACCGTCATCGTCCGGTACGGTTCCATGGGGCAGCTCGGCAAGTTCCGGCACGACCTCCATCAGTGGCAGTGCGGACAGTGCGTCATCATCAAGTCCGACCGGGGCCAGGAGATGGGCACCCTGGTCGGGGCATGCCCCGGCGGGAAGTGCTACCAGAGCGTTCCGGACAAGATCGTCGGCGAGGTCCTCCGGCTGGCCACGCATGCCGACGAGGTGGAGGCCCGGCACCTGCACGAGTCGGAGGCCCATGAGGCCGAGTTCTGCAAGGAGCGGATCGCCGCCCACAACCTGACGATGAAGCTGGTCTCGGTCGAGCACCTGTTCGGGGGCGACCGGGTCATCTTCTACTTCGTGGCGGACAAGCGGGTCGATTTCCGGGCCCTGGTGCGGGACCTTGCGCGGGAGTTCCAGACGCGGATCGAGATGCGCCAGATCGGCGTCCGCGACGAGGCCCGCCTCCTCGGCGACTACGAGCGGTGCGGCCGGCCCCTGTGCTGCCGGACCTGGATCAAGGACCTGGCGCCCGTCTCGATGAAGATGGCCAAGGTCCAGAAGGCCACGCTCGATCCGACGAAGATCTCGGGCCAGTGCGGGCGGCTCATGTGCTGCCTCCGGTTCGAGCACGCGACCTACACGGACCTCAAGAGGTCGCTGCCCCGGAAGAACACCCTGGTCCGGTGCCACGAGGGCGTCGGGAAGGTCGTCGACTCCGACATCGTGACGCAGATCGTGTCGGTCGTGCTCCAGGGCGGCACCCGGGTGAACGTGCCGGTCGAGTCGCTCCTGGAGCGGGACATCGATCCGAAGGAGCTGGGCCATCGGGGCGGGTCGGAGGACACGTCGTCCCGGGGCCGCAGCCCGGGCCGGGACCGCGACCGTGATGGAAGCGACAAAGGCGGCGGCGAGGACAAGTCCCGCGGCGAGGCGAAGCCGTCCGACGCCGAGAAGCCTTCCGAGAAGAAGAGCGACAGCGGAGGCAAGGAGCGGCCCAGGTCCAGGCGGCGCCGCGGACGACGCCGATCGAAGCGAGGCGGACGGGCCGGCGCCTCCGGCCGGGGGAAGTCCGGCGGCGGAGGCGGCGGAGGCGGCGGAAACGAGAAGGCCGGCGGCGGCAGCAGCAGCGGGCCCTGAACGCAGCACCGGGGAAGGCCATGAGTCGACACATCCTGATTACCGCCGCGCTTCCCTACGCGAACGGGCCCATCCACATCGGCCACCTCGTCGAGTACATTCAGGCCGACATCTGGGCCCGGTACCAGAAGTCCTGCGGCCACGACTGCCGATACATGTGTGCCGACGACGCCCACGGCACGCCGATCATGCTCCGGGCCCTGGCCGAGGGCGTCACGCCGCAGGCCCTCGTCCAGCGCTACCACACGGAGCACCAGCGCGACTTCGCCGCCTTCGACGTCGGGTTCGACAACTACTCGACGACCGACTCGCCGGCCAACCGCGAGCTGGCCGAACGGTTCTACCGGGCGATCGACGCCAAGGGCCACATCGAGAAGCGGACCATCCGCCAGGCCTACAGCGAGTCGCAGGGCATGTTCCTGCCGGACCGGTACATCCGCGGCACCTGCCCCCGGTGCGGGGCCGAGGACCAGTACGGCGACTCGTGCGAATCGTGCGGGGCGGTCTACACGCCGGCCGACATGGCCGACGCCCGGTCGGCCCTCGACGGGCAGCCGATCGCCCTTCGGCCCTCGGAGCACTACTTCTTCAAGCTCTCGGCCTACGAGGCGATGCTCCGGGAATGGGTCGGCGAGGAGCACCTCCATCCGCACGTCGTGGCGAAGCTCCAGGAATGGTTCGACCAAGGCCTGCGGGACTGGGATATCTCCCGCGACGCCCCCTACGTCGGGTTCACCATCCCCGGCGAGACAGAGAAATATTTCTATGTCTGGTGGGACGCCCCCATCGGCTACATCGCCAGCACCGCCGAGTGGTGCGAGGCCAACGACCGGGACCTCGAGGCCTACTGGATCGCCGAGGACGCCGGGCTGTACCACTTCATCGGCAAGGACATCCTCTACTTCCACACGCTGTTCTGGCCGGCGATGCTGGCCGGGGCGGGGTTCCGCATGCCCATGCGGGTCTTCGTCCACGGGTTCCTCACCGTCGACGGGACCAAGATGTCCAAGAGCCGCGGAACGTTCGTCAATGCGGCGACGTACCTGGAGCACCTGGACCCGCAGTACCTGCGGTATTACTATGCGTGCAAGCTCGGACCGGGCATCGACGACGTGGACCTGGCGAGGCAGGACTTCATCAACCGGGTCAACGCCGACTTGGTGGGGAGCTTCGCCAACCTGCCGAGCCGCTGCGCCGGGCTGCTGGCGTCGCGGCTGGACAATCGCCTGGGCCGCCTCGACGCCGACGGGGGGGCCCTCGTGGGCGAGGTGGAGGCGGCGGCGGCCGACGTCGGGGCCGACTACGAGGCCGTCCGTTACGCCGCCGCCATCCGGCGCCTCGGCGCCGAAGCCGACCGCCTGAACCGCTACATGGAGCAGGCCCAGCCCTGGGAGACCGTCAAGACCGACCCGGAGCGGGCCCGGACGGACCTGACGGCGGTGCTGAACGGGACGCGGCTGCTGGCGGCCCAGTTGGGCCCCGTCCTGCCGCGCTACGCCGAGAAGGTCGGCCGGCTCCTGGGCGGCCCGACGCCCGACTTCACGAACCTGGGCGACCGGGTCGAGGACCGGCCCATCGGCGAGTTCGAGCGGATCGCCGAACGCGTCGACCCGGAGGCGTTCGAGGCGATGATCGAACAGACGCGGGCCGAGCAGGCCGCCCATCGGTCGGTCGGCGGGGCGCCCCCGCCGCCGGCAACGTGATCCGATGACCCGTCCACGGAAATCGCCCGAGGAGCTGCTCGAGGAGGTCCTCGACCGCGACGCCCGCTACGCCCGCGACGCCTACGCCTTCGTCAGCGAGGCCCTGGGCTACACCGTCCAGCAGAAGGGCGAGCCGGGGCACGTCACGGGGCGGGAGCTGTGCGAGGGGCTGGCCGAGTACGCCCTCCAGCAGTTCGGGCGCCTGGCCCGGCCGGTGCTGGAGAGTTGGGGCGTCCGCCGGTCCGAGGACATCGGCGAGATCGTCTTCAACATGGTCGACGTGGGCCTGCTCAGGAAGACCGACGAGGACCGCCGCGAGGACTTCGCCGGGGTGCTCGATTTCGACGACACGTTCGACCGGGGCTACCGGATCGAGATCGTTCCGGGGGACGACGATGGCGGCGCAAGCGGAGACTAGCCCCGGCCGGTGGCAGAGGTGGCGGCCGGTGGTGATCGTCGGGGCCGTGGGGGCGGCCCTGGTGCTCCTGGTTTTCAGTTATCAGCACGTCTTCGCCCCCCTGGCCGTGGCCCTGGCCCTGGCGTACATCCTGAACCCGGTCATGCGGTGGGGCACGCGGCACAAGGTCCCCCGGGGCCTGATGGCGACGCTGCTGTTCCTGGCCGTGCTGGTCCTGGTCGGCGTGGTGACGTTGCTCGCCCTGCCGCCGCTCGTGGCCCAGCTTTACGGGTTCGGCGTGTCGCTGGTGGGCGAACCGGAGGCCGAGGAGGCCGGCCCCCAGGTGCGGACCGACCCAGAGGGGCGGCAGTACGTCGACCTGAACGGCAACCGGGAGTGGGACCAGGGCTACATTACCCGGCTCATCGCCCAGGTCCGGGAGATCGTCGAGCGGGACGAGGTCGAGGACACCTGGTACGCCCGGGCCCTCCGGTCGGTGGACTGGTCGCCCGAGGCGGGCCAGCGGCTCTTGGGGAGGGCCCTCCCGTGGGTTCGGCAGGCGGCGGCGAACTTCCTGTCGTTCCTGTGGGACCTCCAGGGGCTGGTCGTGTCGGTCGGCCTGATGGCGTTCTACCTGTTTTTCCTCCTGATGAACTTCGACCGGGCCGTCACGGCGGTGCGGGAGCGGCTGCCCGGACGGTACAAGGGACGCATCGAGGACGTTGCCCGGAAGGTCGACGCCGCCGTCGGCGCGTTCTTCCGCGGCCGGCTCCTGGTGTGCCTGATCGTGGGGGCCCTGACCTCGCTGGGCCTGGCGATCCTGGGGGTGCCCTACTGGTACCTGCTGGGCGTCGTCACGGGCCTGGCGGGCGTCGTGCCGTACCTGCCGATCTTCGTCGGCCTGGTGCCGTCGATGCTGGTGGCGTGGTCGGATACGGGCAGCGCGTGGGTCGTCGTGGGGACGGTGATCGTCTACGTGGTGGTGCAGGCGGCCGAGGGCTGGGTCCTGACGCCGTGGATCCAGGGCCGGGCCGTCGGGCTGCACCCCGTGACGCTCATGCTGTCGCTGCTCCTGGGGTATGAGCTGCTGGGCCTGTTCGGCCTGATTGCGGCGGCCCCGCTGGCGGCGACCGTGAAGATCCTGGCCCGGGAGTTCGTGCTCCCGGAAGTCGACCGGATGGCCGATGAAAAGCACGTCCTCGAGGGATAGCTCGGCGGCGGCGAGCGGGGGAGGGGAGCGCCCCGGGTCGGCCGCCCCGTTCTGGCTGGCCCTGGCGTCGTACCTGGTGTACCTGGCTGGGCTGGTGGCCCTGGCCGTGCTCGGAAAGGCCTGATGATGGCCGGCCGCCGCGACGGGGGGACCCGGAACGTGCAATGAAGCTCGGCGACCTGACGCGCGAGATGCTCGACGAGGCGGTCCGGCTCTACCTGGCCGAGGCCTACGAGGAGACCGACGTGCCGGCGGCCGTGCGGGCCCGCCTGGACTGGCCCGACGAGGCCGACCTGGAGGCCGTCCTCGGGGGCGATGCGTTCGAGCGGTTCCCCCGCGAGGCGCCTCCGGCGAGGTGCGAGCGGCTCCGCCTCCGCCTGGGCAACACCTGCTACCCGTTCATGAAGCTCGGCCTGGACCACGTGCCCGAGACGGACGAATGGGTGCTGGCGGTCGACAGCCACGATCGGCAGCTCCTGGAAGCCGCCACCGACGAGGAACGGGCGACCGTGGCCGACCTGATCGACCGGAACGCCGCCATCAAATCGGCCATCGAGCGGCGGTGGACGGAGGCGGGCCTGCCGACCTTCGAGCGGTTCGTCCGCCGCCGACTCAAGGAGTGCGCCGACGCCAAACGGGCGAAGGCAAAAGGGCGTGCCCCCGGCGGGGACCGTCGCGAGACATGATCTCTACCGGAAACGTCCTCCGAGGCCGACGCGGGAGCGGCCGGAGACGTGCGGCCACACAGCCGCGGTTGACGCGGGTGAGGAAGCCTGAAAGACTCCCCTCGATATGAGACGCTTCACGCTGACGCAGAAGCTGGTGCTGTTCGTTCTGGCCCTGGCGCTGATCGAGGGCGGCCTGATGGGCGGCCTTCTGCATGCCGCGGGGGCCCAGCGGCCGGGGTTCGTCCTGGCCGCCGCCGGGGTCGGGGCGTTTCTGACGGCCCTGGTGGGCCTGTTCGTGGTGCGGCAGGTCACCCGCCCGCTGGCGAAGCTGTCGCGGGCGGCCCGCCAGATCGGGGCGGGCAACCTGCGGGCCCCGATCGAGTTCCGCTCCGGCGACGAGCTGGGCCAGCTCGCCGCCGCCCTCCGCGAGATGCAGGGCCATCTGGTCGAGACCTACGAGGAGCTGGAGCGCCGCGTCGAGGCCCGGACGGTTGAGCTTCGCGAAACCACCGAGTTCCTCCAGGCCGTCCTCGAATCGTCCACCGAGTACGCCATCATCGCCACCGACGAGAACTGGCAGGTCCAGGTGTTCAACGAGGGGGCCCGGCGGATCTTCGGCTACGAGCCCGACGAGATGGTCGGCCGGTCGATCGAGGCCCTCGTCCCGCCCGAGGAGCGCGAGGCCGCCACGGGCGACCCGATGCAGCGGGCCCTGGCCCGGCGGGGCCGGGCCGAGGGCGAAGGCGTCCGCCGCCGAAGCGGCGGCGAGCGGTTCCCCGCCCGGTACGTCACCACCGTCCGACGAGGGCCCGACGGGCGGACCATCGGCTACACCGTCATCTGCCGCGACGTCACCCAGCAGCGGGCCCTGGAGGAGCGGCTCAGCCAGTACACCGACAACCTGGAGCACCTGGTGGCCGAGAAGACGGCCGAGCTCCAGCAGGTCAACGCCGAGCTGCGGCGGGCCAACCACCTCAAGACCCAGTTCATGACGAACATGAGCCACGAGCTGCGGACGCCCCTCAATGCCATCATCGGATTCGCCGAGGCGATCCGCGACGGCGTCGCCGGGCCGCCCTCCGACGAGCAGCGCGAGTTCGCCGAGGACATCAACCAGGCCGGCCGGCAGCTCCTCGACCTGATCAACAACATCCTCGACATGGCCAAGCTGGAGGCCGGGGCCAGCGACCTCGATCTCCAGCCCTGCGACCTGGCCGCCGTGGCCGACGAGGTCTTCCGGGTGACGCGGGGCCTGGCGCGGCAGCGCGGCGTCGAGCTGGCGAGCGACATCCAGCCCCGCCCCCTCCAACTGACCGCCGACCCGGTCAAGCTGAAGCAGATCCTCTACAACCTGCTGGCCAACGCGGTCAAGTTCTCCAAGGCGGGCGACGCCGTTCGCCTCGACGCCCGACTCGAGCCCGAGACGGTCATTGTTCGCGTGACCGACACGGGCGTGGGCATCGCCCCGGAGGACCAGGTCTGGATCTTCGAGGAGTTCCGGCAGGCCGGCTCAGACCTGGCGGACCGGCCCGAGGGGACGGGCCTGGGTTTGGCGCTCGTGAAACGGCTGGTCGAGCTTCACGGGGGCGACATCGTCGTCCAGAGCGAGATCGGGAAGGGGACGACCTTCACCGTGACGCTCCTGAGGGACCTCGTGACCGACGCGGAGTTCCCCTGAGGCCCGCCGACCCGCGGGGGTTTTAGGTGACGCGGGCGGGGCCCGCGCGTTAAGATACGTAGGCGCATGGCGCGGCCGGGCGGCCCCGCGCGAGAGGAACCATGACCGAAACGTCCCAGGTCGAGTCGGCCGGCGCCCGCATCCTCATCGTCGACGACTATCCGGCCAACGTCAAGCTCCTCGAGCGGAACCTCCGCGCGGCCGGGTACGACACGGTCGCCGCCTACGACGGGGAGGAGGCCCTGGAGCGGGTCCGCACCGACAAGGCCGACCTCATCCTCCTCGACATCATGCTCCCGAAGATCGACGGCTACGAGGTCTGCAAGCGGCTCCGGGCCGACGAGACCACCGCCGTCATCCCCGTCATCATGATCACGGCCCTGAAGGAGACCGAGGACCGCATCCGCGGCCTGGAGGCCGGGGCCGACGACTTCATCTCCAAGCCCTTCGACCGGGCCGAACTGCTGGCCCGCGTCAAGAGTCTCCTACAGATCAAGTACTACCGGTCGATGCTTGCCGAGCGGGAGAAGTTCGACGCCGTCATCCAGGACCTGTCCCACGGCATCATCATCGCCGACGGCAACTTCCGGATCAGCACGATCAGCCGGCGGGCGGCCGAGCTGCTCGGCCGCGAGGGCGAGGACCTCGCGGGCCGGCCGCTGGAGGACGCCCTGGAAGGACACCGCCTGGAGCCGTCGCTGGAGGCCCTCCGCCAGAGCCGGGCCCAGGCCGTCAGCCTCGAGCTCACGCGCGAGGGCGCCGCACTTCCGCGGTACCTCGCCGGCCGGTTCACCCGCATCCTCGGCCCCCAGGGCCAGCTCTACAACGTCGCCCTCGTGTTCCGCGACATCACGGAGCTCCGCCGCAAGGAACAGCTCAAGCGAGACTTCCTCAGCCTCGTCTCTCACAAGCTCAAGACCCCTCTGACGATCGTCGGCGGGTACCTGAACCTGATCGAATCGGGCCGCTACGGCGACCTGTCGGACGACCTGGGGCACGCCGTCGAGATCGTCCGCACGAAAGTCCACGAGCTGGGCGAGCTGATCGAGAAGCTCCTGGCCTACGCCGGCCTGACGGCGACGGAGCTGGAGCGGGCCGGCCAGCACGTCGTCCTGCGGGAGCTGGTGGAGCGGATCCGGCGGCGGATCGAGCGGCGATACCCAGCCAGCCGGATCGAGTGGCGGATCGACCTGCCGGAGCACCTGCCCCGGGCCCGGTGCCCGGAGGAGTTGCTCGCCGTCGTCCTCGACAATCTCATCGACAACGCCGTCAAGTTCAGCGGCGGCCCATCGTCCCTGGTGGCCGTCGGGGCCGAGGAGATCGAGGACCGGCGCCTCCGCATCTCGGTCACGGACAACGGTCCCGGCATCCCGGCCGAGCACCAGGAGGAGATCTTCGCCGACTTCCTCCAGGTCGAGGAGGGGTTCACCGGCCGCGTGGCGGGCATGGGCCTCGGGCTGCCTACCGCCAAGCGGCTCGTCGACTCCTGGGGCGGGACGATCGGCGTCGAGTCGGACCCCGGCCGGGGCGCCACCTTCGCCTTCACCGTTCCTTCGGAGCACACCCCCGCCGCCGACAGTGAAGCGTAGCGACTGTCGGTTGCGGACTGCGGATTGTGGGTCCCGGACGGTCGATTCCGAAGAAGGGGTGCTACGTTCCCCCGTCGGCATGCATCTCGCCGTTCAGGGGGCAGGCCTCCGGCTCCACGGCCGGGGGGACGGCTTTCTCCCACACCACGGCTTCCCCCTCGCGGACCTGCTGGTCGATGGCCCCGGCGTCGACGAGCTGCGACGGCACGATGGCCTCCGGGTCAAGGTGCTCCGCCAGGAACGCTTCCCCGCCGGCCTCGGTCGGCTCGAAGACGAGCCGCAGCCGCTTCCCGTCCAGGTCGAACGTGACCGTGGCGGGTCCCGCTCCGTCCCTCTCGGCGGCCCAGGTCTCGGCGGCGTCGCCCAGCCTCACCAGGGCCCCCCGCAGGCGCTCCGTCCGCTCCGTGGCCAGGCCGGTCCGGCAATACAGGGCCGTCACGAGCGTGTTGACGGCCTTCAGGTCGGGCGGCTTCGTGCCCAACTCGAAAGTCATGGTCACGTTGGCCCCGGCTTCGGCGGCGGCCTGCGTCCGCTCGATGCTCGCCCGGACCCGAGAGACGAGCGACTCCGGCGTGAACGGCTTGGTGAGAAACTCGTCGGCCCCGGTCTCCAGGGCCTCACGCCGGTCGCCCGGCCGGTCCAGAGCCGTCAGGATCACTACCGGCGTCTCGCGCGTCTCACGGGCCTGCTTGAGCTGGTGGCAGACGGCGTAGCCCGAAAGGCCCGGCAGCATGAGGTCCAGCAGGATGGCGTCCGGCCGGTGCTTCCGGACCAGGCGCAGGGCGTCCTCGCCCGTGAACGCCTGGATCGACTCCAGGCCGTACGCCTCCAGGACCTCCGCCAGGAGGTGGTTGATGTCGGGCTCATCCTCGACGATGAGCACCCGGTAGGTCTCGTCGGTCATGCGCCCCCACTTGCCGACGTGCCGCTTCCGACGACTCAGCGCGACGCCGCAAGGTCCCGGCCGGCGTCCGCCCGGCGGGCGTTCCGCGGACAGCCCCCCCTCTTCCCTCGCGCGGGCGCCGGCCCCTCGTGAACATACGATCCGCGACGCTTCGGAGCAAGCCCCTTTCGCCTTTGCGGCCCGGGCGAATGATCGACCCGGCGCGAGGCCGGCCGCGGCGGGCTTGACGCGGGCCGCGACGCCCGGTACAGCGTGGCTTGGTTCCGTGCTGCCGCGCCGTCACGATCAGCCGAAAGGAACGAGCCATGCCCCGCAGCCTCTTGCTGGTCCTTGCAGGCGCCGCCGTCGGCGCCGCCGCCGTCGCCCTGGCCGCCCAGGACCGGCCCTCGGACGCCGGCCGGCCCAGTGACGAGTTCCGCGACCGGTTCATCCGCGAGTTCGACCGCAGCCCCCTGAACACGACGCCCGAGGACGCCCTCCTGCTGCGCATCCTCGTCCAGGCCCGCGGCGCGAAGCGCGGCATCGAGGTCGGCTCGGCCGACGGGTTCGGCGCCATCAACATGGGCGTCGGCTTCGAGCGGACCGGCGGCCACCTTTGGACCCTCGACATCGACCCTCGGATGGTCCGGGCCTGCCGCCAGAACGTCCGCAAGATGGGCCTCACCGAGACCGTCACGGTGGTCGAGGGGGACGCCCTCAAGGCCCTGCCCGCGATGGAGGGCGAGTACGACTTCGTCTTCCTCGACGCCGTCAAGCGGGACTACTTCCGCTATTTCAAGGCCCTCGAGGGGAAGCTGCGGCCCGGGGCGGTGGTGGTGGCCGATAACGCCGTCCGCTCGGCCCGGGCGATGGAGGACTTCCTCGACTTCATGCGCGACAGCCCCGACTGGGAGATGGTCGTCGTCCGGGCCTCCGACGAGAAGGGCGACGGCATGGCCGTCTGCTACCGGGTGAAGTGATGCCGGGGTCAGGCTCGCGGCTCGTCCGGGCGGGCCCTCTGACGGTATTACTCCGCCCGCCATGCGGGTGCCCCCACGGCCGGCGTCTCCGAACTGCCGCAAGCCAAATCCAGAAAGCGGCAATTTTGCCTGATCTTCGTCGCCATGTATCCCGATAGTTTCTGGCAGGTGCCGTCCGGGATGGGCGGATGCCTTGCCGGACGGGTCTGAAGCGGGACCGAAGCCAGGGGGCGGCGCATGGGCGAGACCGTGTACTTCAGCTTCGACGAGGCCGACCGGGACGTCGCGCAGACGCTCGCGGGACGGGCCGGCGACCCGACCGACCCGGTCCTGGCGTTCCGCGTCAAGGACCCGCCCCACCGGTTCGGCGTCGCCCGTACGGCGATCATCCGGCAGGCGGTCGAACGGGCCCTCCAGGGCACGGACCGGACGATCGTCCTGGTGGGCGAGGACACCTGGCGGAGCCCCTGGGTCCGCGAGGAGGTCCTCGCGACCCTCGAAACGGGCCGGCCCGTCTGCGCGATCCGGCTCTCGGACGGGGCGGGGCCCCGGCCGCCGTGCCTGGCCGTTCACGACATCCCCGTCCACCCCTGGAGCGAAGAGGCGCTCCAGGAGCTGGCGACGGCCCCGGCCGACAGCCTGGCCGCCGGGGTCGACGCCCCCGCCGCAGGCGAGTCGGCCGATGGCTGGTGACCTCCGGCCGGCCGGGTCGGCCTCTCCTCCCTCGGCGGACGCGTTCCCCGCCTTCCGTGTGTCGCGATACCGTCCGTCTTTTCACGATTTACGCACGACGACCGCGGGCTTTCCGCCCTTAAAGGGGGTGCAACTGCGCCCCAATCGGGGTGTAACCGGGGGTCAACAGGGGGTCAGACGGGAGGGGTACTTGGGGGGTCGTCCGGACGTCAGAGCTCCGGAGCCATGAAGTCGCTCTCCCGCCCTTCGAGCGTGCACCGGAGCCGGTCGATGATCGCCGTGTGCATCTGGCTGACCCGCGACTCCGACAGGGCGAGCGTCGCGCCGATCTCCTTCATCGTCATGTTCTCGTAGTAGTAGAGCAGGAGGATGAGCCGCTCGTTCTTCGACATGCCCCGGGTGATGAGCCGCTTGATGTCGTTCTCGTAGACGCTTCGGCTGGGGTTCTCGGCCCGGTTGTCGGCGACGATGTCGCTCTCGCGGACCTCGCGGGTCGAATCGCTGTCGGGGAAGTTCCGCTGGAGGCTGATCATGCCTACGGCGTGGGCGTCGCGGACGAGCTTCTCGTATTCGGCCTCCGACAGGCGGAGGAACTCGGCCAGCTCGTGGTCCGTTGGCACCCGGCCCATGCGGGCCTCCAGCCGGTAGCGGGCCATGTTGAGCTGGTTCGCCCGGGCCCGCACCAGGCGCGGGACCCAGTCGGTGTTGCGGAGGGCGTCGAGGATGGCGCCGCGGATCCGCGTCCCGCAGTAGGTCTCGAACTTGACGCCCCGCTCGGGATCGAAGTTCTCGAGGGCGTCCCGCAGGCCGTCGCACCCGGCCGAGATCAGGTCGTCCAGCTCCACCTCGTCGGGGAGCTTGGCGTAGAGACGTTCGGCGGTGTACTTGACGATCGGCAGGTAGTGCTCGGTCAGGGTGTTCCGGACGTCGTCGGACCGTCTCCGGTGGTACTCCTGCCAGATGGCGGCCAAGTCTTCCTCGTCGAAGGTCACGCTGGGTTCCCAGGTGCGGAGTCCGTCCGACGCACGTGGCATGCGTAGCCCCTTGTGACTGGTGCCCCCACCGGCGGGCGGGCTTGGAGATGGGCGAGCCCGGTCCCGCAAAGCGTATTATCGTACACTTGCCGCCCGGTCTTTAATGGGCCTCTGGAAACGGCGTTATCGGACCTGCCAGGGCCGTTTCCCGGCCGGACCTTCGAATGGCATACGTCTCCGGCCTCCGGTCGCAGTCGCGTCGACCGGCACGTCACCCGCCACGTTGTCTCGCCGCCGCCTCAGGTCGGCCCGCACCGGCCCTGCGGCCTCAAGCCGAATTCGCGGGCGGCTTCCTCTTCGAGGAGTCGGCGGATCTCGGCCAGCCGATGCCGGGCCTTCAGACGCTGAATTCGCGCCAGCACCGGGAAAACCGACTCGTCGTACAAACGCTGGCCGCCCGGCGTCTGCCGCTCCTCAGTAATCAGGCCGATCGTGGCGTAATTGTGGATCGTCTGGCGCGTCACGCCGACGTGGTCGGCGATCTCGGAGACGCGGAAGAGCTTCTGCGGGGGGCGGCCGAGGGCGGCCGGTGCGGCGGCGTCCGGCGGCCGCCGGATGCCCGGGTCAGGGGGAGACGGCTCGGCGTCGATCGAGACCACCCGGTCCGGCCCGGGGCGGGCTTCAGGCCCGGCCGGTCGCGCGTCTTCGAAGAGATGAAGCTGGCGTCTCGCGGCGTCCATCATGCCCCCCACTTGACCCCTTACCAGTACCCGCCCGGCAACTTGCCGGCACCGGCTTGGCCCCTGCCGGTACACGGTCGGTTGCCTGTTGGCACCGGGTTGCGGATCCGCTGCTCCGACCTGCGCGTTCGATAGGACGTGGGTACGCCTCGTTAAGTGCTCCCGGCGGAGGCGAATCCGTTTTGACAGTTGGCAAAAACCATTTTATCGGACCTTCGTCAAGAAAAAAAACGGCGGACGAAGACACGAAGACACGGAGGCACGGAGGCACGAAGGGAGAAACGGCCAAGGACCGCGAGGAGATGGGGCCCGTGCTTGTATCATACACAAGATGTTGAGGCAGGGCTAGGCAAGACAATCGCGAAAAAACTGCCGTGAGTGTCGTGGAAAAGGGGCAGCGGCGATGTCGGATAGCGAACCGGAGAGCAAGCGACTGCCAACGGCGAAAGGCGAAGGCGACGCCCGCGGCGAGGTCTCCGTCCGACTCCGCTGCGCGCCGCTCTCACCGAGCCTGAGAGCCGAAGGCAGGGCGTGGCCTCCGCTCGGGGTGACGACAAGGCGACGGCATAGCGATGAACATCCAACGCCCAACTGCCGCCGGCCGGACCTCGGCGGCGCGGCACCCCTCACGTCCCGTGGCAGGCCTTGATGATATAGCCGCCCGACTTCTCGTCGCGCTCCAGGTCGAAGATGCCCTGTTCCTGGGCTTCCTCCAGGAGTTGACTGTACGAACGGAAGCCGTAGTACGACTCGTTGAAGCCTGGTTTCCGGCGCTTCAGGGCCTGCTTGACCATCGAGCCCCAGATTTTCTCGCCCTCGCCGCGTTCCTGGACGAGGGCCTCGTAGGTCTCGACGATCAGGTCCCAGGCCTCTTCCTTCTTTTTGTCCTGGTCGGAGGCTTGAGCGGCCTTGCCGCCGCCGCCCCGCTTTCGCTTGGACTTCTTGGCCTGAGTCTTGCGGCTGGGCTGGCGGCGGACGAGGTCGTCGTAGTAGATGAACTCGTCGCAGTTGGCGATCAGGAGGTCCGAGGTCGATTCCTTGACCCCCACGCCGATGACGGTCCGGTTGTTCTCCCGGAGCTTGCTCACCAGGGGGGAGAAGTCGGAGTCGCCGCTGATGATGACGAACGTGTCGACGTGCTCCTTCGTGTAGCAAAGGTCCAGGGCGTCGACGACCATGCGGATGTCGGCGGAGTTCTTGCCCGACTGGCGGACGTGGGGGATTTCGATCAGCTCGAACGAGGCCTCGTGCATCGAGGCCTTGAACTGGTCGTAGCGGGCCCAGTCGCAGTAGGCCTTCTTGACGACGATGTTGCCCTTCAGGAGCAGCCGCTCGATGACCTTTCGGATGTCGAACTGGGCGTAGTTGGCGTCGCGGACGCCGAGGGCGACGTTCTCGAAGTCGCAGAACAGGGCCATGTTCTTCGTCTCGGCGGTTTGAGTTGGGGACATCGCTCCTCCGTTTCCGCCCGTCTGGGGCTTTCCCTAGAGCATATCCGGGCCGGGCCGCCTTGGCAAGGCCATGACCCCGTGCAGGGCTGGCGAGATTCACACACGTTCTGAGCAGTCGGCCGGAGCCCGGCCCGGGCGCCGGCGACCGACTCAGTCGCCCTCGCGAAGGGACCCCGCTGGGGTTGCCGGGGCTCCAACGAAGAGAACGAAAAGCTTCGCGGACTTGCTTGCTGACCACGGGTTTGCGCCCGTGACTACACGTCAGCCGCCCCTGGCGGGGCTGACGGAGATGCCGCGCCCGCCGGGTTCCGTAGTCGCGCCCCCCGGCGGCGAACGGGGCGAATTCCGTGCGGCCGGGCCGCCTCCGCTCTTATAATGTAACGGGCGGACGAGGGGCCGAAATCCGTCCGTGGGCCGAGGGGCGGAGCACGTGAAGGAGACGCCGCACATGAGATGGACGACAGGGGCACCCGTCGTGGTGCTGGCGTTGGCCGGGGCCGCCCTCGCCGGCATGGAGGCTGTCGAGGATCCCCACGCCAAGCTCTACGATGTCGGGTCGCTGATCAACCGGGGCCAGTACGCCGAGGCGGCCATCGCCGCCGAGTGGGTCGTCCGCCGCATCGAGGACCCGGACCGCAAGACCGAGGCCATGGAGCTGCTGGCCGTCGCCCATCGCAAGAACGGCGACGCCCGGGCCGCCGCCATCGCTTACCACGAGCTGGCCGGCCGCTACGAGGACGGCTCCCGCGAGCAGGTCCGCTACGATGCGATGTGGGAGGTGCTTCGCAAGGGCATCGTGCCGGAGGGGGTGAAGAAGGCCGCGGCCGCGGACGGCGAGGTGGTCGACACGGGGAAGCTGCTGGCCGACGATTCGGTGCTGGAGCAGGGGCTGGAGTTGGTGGGGCAGGAGCGGGCGAAGAAGCTGGCCGAGCAGGCCCGGCGGGTCCACAAGTTCACTCGGGCCCCCGACGCCGCCGCCCGCTTCGGCGAGATCGCCGAGGGCTATCGCCAGTCGCTCATCCTGACGGGGGACGTGAACCTGACGAGCGTCCGGTCGGCGGCCAACCGGCTGGGCTATCGCCTGGAGGCGTTCGGCCGCGAAGCCGTCAAGAAGTTCGAGGCTGAGGAGGCCCGGGCCAAGCGCTCGATCCACATTCAGTCGACTGTCACGAGCTGGCTCCGAAAGGAGCTTCGCGAGCGGCGCGAGCTGTGTCTGCAACTGGCGGCGGCCGAGCAGGGGTTCGGCGACGGCGTCGGGTACATCGGGGCCGCGGGCGGTTATTCGAGCGGCGGCTATTCGAGCGACGGCTGGCCCGAGCAGCATCGGCTCGTCAGCGAGAGCCGCGAGCGCCAGAAGAAGTATGAGGAGTTCGCCGAAACGTACCTGGCCCTGATGTACTCGGACAAGGGCGGCGAATACGCCAGCGAGCTGAAAAAGAGCAAAACCGATTGAGAGGCGGGGCCCTTCTCTCCCTCTCCCCCTGCGGCAGGGGGGGGGCTGGGGGACCTGGCAGCAGCCTCCGACTCGGCAGTCGCAGACGGCACTGGGGGCCCGCCGGGACGCCTGCCTCCGCCGACCCTCGCCGGCGGGCCCGGAACGTCTGGACGCCGAACATCTCCACACCGTGGTCGGTGTGCAATAAACCGGCCTCCCGAGCGTTTAGAACCCCGGGAACCACGAAACCGACGGCCCCTTTCGCGCATTGTCTCCCTATGAAGGACGGACTGTGCAGGGGATGCGCCCATGGCATACCGGTCGGCGGCTGGGTTGATGGCGGTCGTCCTGATGGCCGCCCCGGCTCGGGGGGCGGAGACCGAGGAGCGGCTGGCCGAGGTCCGTCTCTGGATCGACCAGGGGAGCTACGACGAGGCGATCCCGGCGGCCCGGCAGCTCGCCCGGCTGTCACGGGACGAGGCGACGCGGGTCGAGGCGACGCGGCTCCTGGCGACCGCCCTTCGCAGGAAGAGCAACTACAAGACCGCTGCGGCGGCCTGCAAGGACCTGGCCGCCCTCGTCGAGGAGGGTTCGGACGAGCATATCCGGGCGGCGGCGACGGCCGAGGTGCTTCTGGCGTCGCCGGACGGCCGCTACTCGCCCCTTGAGTCGCGGGCGACGGGTGACGAGGGGGCAGGCCCGGAGGGGCCGGCCGGCCGGACGTTGGCCGACGACGGCTACCTGGCCGACGCCCTGGCGGCCCTCGGCGAGGGCCGGGCGGCCGCCCTGGGGCCGAAGGTGGCGGCCCTGAAGCGGCTCCGCGCGCCGCCGGAGGTCGCGGCGTCGCTGGCCGAGATCGCCGACGGGTTCCGGCGGGCCCGCGTCCTGGCCCCCGAGATGGACCCAAAGGCGGAGCGGGACGCGGGCGAAGCGGCGGGCCAGCGGCTCGACGACCTCGCGAAGCAGCTCCGGCCCAAGCTTCGGAGCAAGCTCGACGCGGTCGAGCGGACGGTCGTCTCGCGAGGGACCGTCTCGAGCGCCCTCAGGAAGGAGCTGGAGCAGTACCGCGACATGTGCGAGAAGATGGCCGAGGCGGAGGAATCGTTCCGCGGGAGCCTGAAGCAGATCGGCGGCCAAGGCTGGTCCCGGCGGGGTCCCCTCAACGGGGCGAGCATCATGCGGGGGTTCGAGTACGGCGGCATGGCGAGGCGGTTCCGGTTCGTGCTGCTTCACGGCAACCGGGCGGGGCTCGGGCCGGGACGCCGGCGCCGGCCCTGAGGTTCGGCCGGTGGACGGGAGGGGCGGCCTTTCCCTCGAAGGCGGGGGGAAGGCCGCCGCAATGCGCGGAGCGGGCGCGGCGGGCCTCCGAGGGCCCCGGCGGCGGGGAGCCGGGGGCCCGGAAAACGTAGGGCGGGGGCTTGAAAGGGCCGATACAGGCGGGTATATTTTCGGGGCCGGAGGCTGGCCGACGGGTGAGCCCTGGGCTGGCGTAGCTCAATGGCAGAGCGCCCGCCTTGTAAGCGGGGGGTTGGGGGTTCGAATCCCCCCGCCAGCTCTCTCAAACGCGGAATGCGGAATTCGAAACGCGGAATAGACGGCAACGCCAAAGCCGTGCCGTGCAGACCGCTGGCTGGGCCGGGTACGACGTCAGTTGCTGTCGTCGATGATTCCGCATTGCGATTTCTGCCTTCGGTGTTGACGACGTGGGCAGGTTCCCGAGTGGTCAAAGGGGGCAGACTGTAAATCTGCTGGCTCAGCCTTCGGAGGTTCGAATCCTCCCCTGCCCACCACGTTCGAGAAGCGGGTGTAGCTCAATGGCAGAGCACCGGCCTTCCAAGCCGGCTATGTGGGTTCGATCCCCATCACCCGCTCCATAGCCCGCGGCGCGGCCGGCGAGGCCGAATCGCACGGGGCGGTTTTTATGTTTGACACCGGGCGGCGGGGGCGTATGATACGTGGTTTCCTGGGTTGACCGGTCGGTCTGCGCCATGAGGCGCCCCCCCGGGTGCCCAAGTGCCCACGGGGCCGACGGGCAAGGGAAGCTGCTGTAGCTCAGCCGGTAGAGCGCGTCCTTGGTAAGGACGAGGTCACGGGTT
>CAZGKW010000034.1:0-45593 GCA_964526295.1 uncultured Anaerolineales bacterium | reverse complement strand
AAGCTATCGACTTGCAGCATAACCGTTCTTGAGCCAACTTGGCGTTGTAGTGTTAGACGCCTGCGAGGAACGGGCGCTGCTCGCCCATGCCTGGCGGCTTGGAAGACGGCCGGGTGGCGCCCTTTCGGGAGTACTTTCGGGCGACGGGGGTGCCCGGCTTCAGGGCGTCGCACACGGCCCCGAAGAAGGACCGCAGGCAGGAGCGGTCCCGGCGGTCTGCGTCCTTTCGATGTAGCCGCAGTAATCTTCGAGGAAGGGGCCGAGGGGGGGCCTGGAGGGGGGCCAGTTGGCGGGTCGCGGTGAGGGCCTCGATGCTCTTCTTCGCGTCGGCCGCCACCCGCTTGTTGGTCGTCTTGAGGGACCGCGAGACGGGCTGACCCTCGACATGGTAATGGACCTACCAGGTCTTTCCGCGTCGGAAGATGCTGGCCATGGCGTGGCTCCTTCCGTCGTTGCCATGGCTCGTCCCTGGGTCGGGATGTGGACAGCCGGTGGAAAAGTTCGCTGCAATTTCGCTACATTTCGGCTGCCATTGATGCGTATCAAAAGCGAGGGACAGACCTAAGTGCCTGTCCCTGCGTGCCTTGGCTTGGTAGCGGGGGCAGGATTCGAACCTGCGACCTTCGGGTTATGAGCCCGACGAGCTACCTGACTGCTCCACCCCGCGATTCTTGACTCATCTTAGCAAGCTGCCGCGCGGTGTCAAGGGCTTTTCGCTCGCGCGACGCGCTTCCTGGTACGATGCCGCGCGTCAGGCCCGACCGCGCGGTCAGCAACACGGGTCGTACCCGTGGGGTCGGCCGGGCGCTACCACGGCACGTCGTCCTCGACGGGCACGTCGGAGGGGACCGAGTGCCGGACCATCGACCGAGACTCCGGCTCCGCATCACGGAATGCCCGCGGCACGAACCGAGTGACACCCTTCAGGAACGTCAGCGGAACGAGGCCGGTCGGCCCGTTCCGCTGCTTGGCGATGAAGAGGTCCGCCGTTCCCTCCGCAGCCTTCTGACGGTCGACATCGAGTTCGGGGCCTTCCGAATCCTCCCCTGCCTGGGTCTGGCGCTGGGAAGAATGTCGACGCCGCATTTCCTCCCGATGCAGAAGCATAACGACGTCGGCGTCCTGCTCGATCGCGCCTGACTCGCGCAGGTCGCTCAAGGCCGGACGCATATAGTCTTCGCTCTCACGTTTCAGCTGGGACAGGGCGAGGACAGGCACGCTCAGCTCGCGGGCCAGTCCCTTGAGCCCTCGGCTGATGTTGGCCACTTCGACCTGTCGATTTTCGGCCCCCGGGGACGTCATCAACTGAAGATAGTCAACGACAATGAGCTCAATCTTGTGGCGTGAGGCCATACGTCGCGCCCTTGCCCGCAGGTCCAGTATCCGCAGACCGGCCGTGTCGTCAATGATGAGCGGGACTTCGTAGAGAAGAGACGCTGTCTCGAGGGCGACCTTGGCCTCGGGGTTCGTCAAGGCGCCTTTACGCAGCCGTTGCCCGTCGATTCCTGCGCGGCTCGACAGGAGCCGCAGGGCCAGCTCCTGGCGGCCCATTTCCAGGCTGAAGAACGCGACGGACTTGCCCAGGTCGACGGCCACGTGTTCGGCTATGTTGAGGGCCAATGCGCTTTTGCCGACGCTGGGCCGGGCGGCCAGAACGATCAGCTCCCCCGCTTGGAGCCCTCGCGTCATCTGGTCGAGAAGCGGGAGGCCGGTCTCAAGGCCGGTCACCGAGCGGCCGTGCGTAAGAAAATCCGGGTCGCTCATCAACTGGGCCAGTATCGCGCGAAGGTCCATCGCCTGGCCGGTGCTCTTGCTCTCGGTGATCTGGAATATCCGCTGCTCGCACCGGTCGAGGACATCGTCGACCTCTTCGCCCGGCTTGTGGGCGTCGCGGATGATGTCGGCAGCGGCCCTCAGGAGTCCTCGCAGCAGTGCCTTGTCCTTGACGATGCGGGCGTAATACTCGGCGTTGGCACTGGTGGCGTGGCTCTCGTAGACGGTGACGAGGTAGTCGGTGCCGCCGATCTCGTCGAGGGCGCCGGCGTCGGTCAGGGCCTGGCTCAGCAGGACAAAGTCGACGGGCTCGTTCCGATCGAACCGGTCCACCAGGGCCTGAAAGATGAGGCGGTGGGCGGGGTGGAAGAAGCAGTCGGCAGCAAGGAGCTGGACGCACAGGCCGATCGTCTCGGGGTCCTCCATCATGGCCCCGAGGACGGCCATCTCGGCCTCGAGGGAATGGGGCGGGACCTTGTCGAGCAGCGACTCGTCGGGCATGAGAAGAGAATCCGACCTGGGCGGGCACATCGCCGCCGGGGACCTCTTATACGGCGTGGGCCGAGCGGCTTCAAGTGGAAAGGGCGGCGCCCGCTCCAAGCGCGACGGCGCACCAGGGGCGGGCCCAAGGGCCGGTCGCCTTGCGCACCTAACCTCTTGTGCTACCTTGACTTACGCTGGGACGACCCAGACGTCCACCTCCGCCGACAACTCCTCGGTCAAGCGGATCGGGACCCGGAACTTGTCGAGCGTCCGGATCGGGGCCGCCAGGGCGACCTGCTCGGGGTCGACCTGGAACCCCTCGGCGGAGAGGGCGTCGGCGATGTGCCGCTCGTTGACCGACCCGAACAGATGGCCCAGCTCGTTGGCTTTGGCCTTGATGGTGACGCTGGTGCCGCTCATCCGCTCGGCGAGCTGCTTGAGGCTGGCGAGGCGTGCCTTCTCGCGTCTCTCGCGTTGGACGCGTTCCTGCTCGATCCGTCGGAGGTTGGCGTCGGTCGGTTCGAGGGCCAGGTTGTGGGGCAGCAGGTAGTTGCGGGCGTAGCCTTCGGCAACGTCGACCACGTCGCCGACGGAGCCGAGGTCGCGAACGGGTTCGCGCAGCACGAGTTTCATGGCGGGGATCTCCTGGACTAGCTGACGTAGGGCATGAGGGCGAGGAATCGGGCTCGCTTGAGGGCCCTGGCGGCCATCCGCTGGTGGCGGGCGCAGTTGCCGCTGCGTTTGCGGTTCAGAAGCTTGCCGCGGGTCGTGGTGAGTTTCTGCAGGGTCTGGGTGTCCTTGTAGTCGATGTGGGTGACCTTCTCCCGACAGAAGCGGCATTTGGCGCGGTCGCGGAACCGCACGAACCGTCGTTTTCGTCTCTTGGCCACAGGTGGCTCCTTGCTACGGCTCAGGGTCTCGTGTTCTCTCCGGCAGCCCGGCAAGCGCGCCGGGCTTGCGATGGCGTCCCCGCGTGAGGGCAGGGGCGTCTAGAACGGGATCGTATCGTCCTCCACGTCTTCACTGAAATCGTAGTCGGCGCGGGCGGCCTGGTCCTCCTCGCCGGCGGCCTGCTGGCGGCGGGTGTCCTGGGACGACTGGCCCCGACCGCCGCCCTCCTGTCCGCCACCGCGCCCGCCGAGGAACTGGAAGTTCTCGACGGTGACCTCGAGCTTGCTCCGCCGCTTGCCGTCCTTTCCCTCCCACTGGCGGAACGTGAGACGGCCTTCGACGAACAGGGGCCGGCCCTTGCTCATGTACTTCGAGAGGACCTCGGCCTGGCGTCCCCAGGCGGTGCAGTCGACGAAGCACGTCTCCTCGCGTTTCTGGCCGTCGGCGCCGCTCCACTGGCGGTTGATCGCGAGACCGAAGTCGCAGACGGCGGCCTGGCTCGGCGTGTAGCGGAGCTGGGGGTCTCGCGTGAGGTTGCCGATAAGGAGGACACGGTTGAAGTTGGCCACAGTCGGTCTCCTTTGGGGTCAGCTCTGTCCCGTCTCGGTCGTCGCCTCTTCACCGGCGGGGGCCGCCTCGGCGGTCGCGCCGACTTGCTCGGCTTCCTCCTCCGCCGGCCCCAGCTCGCCCCGGGCCTCGGTCAGCTTCGCCGCGACGGCGTCGTCGACGTCGTCGCCGAGCTGGTGCCGCATGTCGGCCACCTTGAACTGGTCGGCCCGGACCACCAGCAGGCGGAGGATGTCCTCGTCGAGGCGGCTGTCGCGTTCGATCTCGGCGACGGCCCCCGCGTCCTGAAGCCAGAAGAACGTCAGCACGTACGTGCCGCGCTTCTCCTTCTTCACCGGATAGGCCAGCTTCCGCTCGTCCCACCGGGTGATGCCGACGACCTCGGCGCCGTGGCGCTGGAGGAGCCCGCGGAGCTTCTTCGTCAGGTCGTCCCACATGGCGGCGACACTGGGCTCAATCAGGAACATCCCTTCGTAAACGCGTGGGTCGGTGTCTGTTGCCATCGTCTGCTGGCCGCGAGGGCCACCTCCTTGTTCGAGAATGCCGTTTTCGGCGCCCGGAGGCCCGTACCCGTCCGAGCGTCCCCCGGAGCTTCCGCTCCGGGCTCACTCAGGTTTATTCGCTCCTCGGTTGCTTCGCAACCTGTTCATTCGGTCGATTCCGGGGGGCGGTTATACCGATTCATCGCCTCCTCCAGGCCCCGCTGGACCCAGCACTCGGCCGCGTCGGCCGCGCTTTCGATCGCCCGTTCGACGGCGGGTCGCTCCGCCGCCGCGAACGGCGAAAGCACGAAGTCCACGTGCTCGTCCTGAGCGGGCGCCGGACCGATCCCGACGCGAAGCCGGGCGAATCGCTCATGCCCCAGGTGGGCGATCACCGAGGCCAGGCCGTTGTGCCCGCCGTCGGACCCGCCGGGCCGGAGTCGGAGGCGTCCGAGGTCCAGGTCCATGTCGTCGACCACCACGAGCAAGCCCTCGGGCTCGAGCTTCCAGAAGTCCATCGCCTCCCGTACGCTGGAGCCGGACCGGTTCATGTATCGCCGCGGCCTGACGAGGGCTACCTTGCGGCCGCCCGTGCGGGCCTCGGCGACGAACGCCCCGAACTTCCGCATCCACGCTTCGACGTCCCACCGCCGGGCCAGCTCTTCCGCGACTCGCCAGCCGATGTTGTGCCGGGTGTCGGCATAGCGGCACCCCGGGTTGCCTAGTCCGGCGATCAGGCGCATGGCGCGTGCGGTCCGCATCGGCCGGCAGGCGATCCGTCGAGCCGGACGGTCCGGCATTGGCCCGGGGGCTCCGCCCATGGCTTCCCGGTCGGGGTCATTTCTCCTCCTGCTCCTCGGCCTGTTCCTCCTCGCGTCCGATGAGCTCGGGCTCGGCGGCGGCCGCGCCGAGGGCCGCCTCGGCCTCCTCAAGCTCCTCCTCGGCGGCCTCGGCCCGCGCGGGTGTCACGGACGCCACGACCGTCTCCGGGTCGGTCAGGAACCGAACCTTCGGGGGCACGGTCAGGTCCGAGACGTGCAAGGCGTCGCCGATCCGGAGGTCGCCCACGTGGCCGACGATCGATTCGGGAATGTCGCCCGGCAGGCACTCCAGCTCGATGTTGTCGAGCGTTTGCTGGAGGACGGCGTGCTCCTCCTTCGGGCTGCCGCGAAGCTCGATCGGGACCTCGATGGTGATCGCCTCGTCCATCGCAACGCGGAGGAAGTCGGCGTGGACGAGCTCCTGGCCCAGCGCGTCGTATTGAACGTCCTTCAGGAGGGCCTGCTCGTTCTTCCGGCCCATGTGCAGCTCGATCATGCGGCTGTGATGCCGGAGGGCCGCCTCGAGCTCCTCGTACGGCACCTGGAGCATGACGGGCTCCTCCTTGTGGCCGTAGAGGATGGCGGGGACGTCGCCGGCCGCGCGCAACCTTCGGCACGCCCGGGTCCCCTGGGCCTCGCGTTTCTTCGCGTGCAAGGTTTCGCCGGTCGCCGCCACGAGGGACTCCTTTCGCTATACGGTCGGTTCGGGCACCCGGAACAGGGCGCTGACGGACTGATGTTCGTGGATTCGTTTGATGGCCTCGCCGAGCAGTTCGGCCAGACTGAGCACGTGGAGCTTGTCGAGGGCGGCCGCTTCGCGGCTGAGGGGGATCGTGTCGGCCACCGCCACGGCGTCGACCGGGGCATCCCGGAGCCGCTCGACCGCCCCGGCGCAGAGCACCGGATGCGTGGCGGCGACGTAGATGTTGCGGGCCCCGCAGCTCTTCAGCAGGCCCGCGGCGGCCGCGAGCGTGCTGCCCCGCGCGATCATGTCGTCGACGATAAGGACGTTGCGGTCCTCGACCGTCCCGATGAGGGCCCCGGCCCGGACCTCGTCGGGGCTGATGCGTTCCTTGTCGATGATGGCCAGCTCGCCGCCGAGCACCTCGGCGAAGACCCGGGCCTCCTTGACGTTGCCCACGTCGGGCGAGACGACGGTCAGGTCGTCGACGTTGAGTTCCTGGTAATGGTTCAGGAAGACCGGCTCGGCCAGCAGATGGTCCACCGGGATGTCGAAAAAACCCTGGATCTGGTACGCGTGGAGGTGGACCGTCAGGAGGCGGTCGGCACCGGCGGCCTGGAGCATGTTGGCCACAAGCTTGGCGCTGATCGGAACGCGGCCCTCGTCCTTGCGGTCCTGCCGGGCGTAGCCGTAGTAGGGGATGACGGCGGTGACGCGTGCGGCGCTGGCTCGATGGGCGGCGTCGATGAAGAGGAGCAGCTCCATCAAGTTATCGTTCTGGGGGGCGCAGGTGGGCTGAACGATGAAGATATCGCGGCCGCGGACGTCCTCGTTGATCTTGACGTACGATTCGCCATCGGCGAACTGCTTGACGATGGCCTGGGCCACGGGGCGGCCGAGAAACCGGGCGATGCCCTCGGCCAGGGGGCGGTTCGCGCTGCCGGCGAAGATCTTCAGCTCATCCATCGGCAGGTTCCTCCGGCTCGGACGCGAGCGGCTTGGCCGGGACGCCCACGTAGGTCGCCCCCGGCGGGACGGGGTGCTTGCGGGTGACGACGGCCCCGGCCCCGGTGCGGGCGTCGTCGCCGATCGAGGTCGGCGCGACGAAGAGCGTGCCGGCACCGACCTGGGCGTGGGCCCCGATAGTCGTCCGGTGCTTCCGCTCGCCGTCGGAGTTCGCGGTGATGGTGCCGCACCCGACGTTGGCCCGCGGGCCGACGTCGCAGTCGCCCAGGTAGGCCAGGTGCCGGGCCAGGACGTCGGCGCCGAGGTGGGCGTTCTTCGTCTCGACGAACGCTCCGACCTCGGCTCCGTCCTCCAGCACGGTGCCCGGCCGAAGATGGGCGAACGGGCCAACGATGCACCGCTTGCCGATGCGGGACGGGCCGCGGATGACCGTCCCGGGCCGCAGGACCGTGTCGCGGCCGACCGTGACGCCCGCGTCGACGTAGGTCGTGGCGGGGTCTTCGACGGTGACGCCCTCGGCCATGAGCCCGTCAAGTATCCGCCGACGCATCAGGCCGGTCACCAGGGCGAGGTCGGCCCGGCTGTTGACGGCCTGGACCTCCTCGGGCTGGGCGGCCGGAAGGGCGACGGCCTTTTCGCCGGCCTCGATCAGCAGACCGATCGCATCGGTCAGGTAGAACTCGCCCTTCGCGTTTTGGTTGGTGATCTTCGTGAGCACGTCCGCCAGGGCCGGCCAGCGGAAGGCGTAGTAGGACGGGTTGACCTCGCGGATGGCGAGGGTCGCCTCGTCGGCCTCCTTCGCCTCGACGATGCCCTTCAGGCCCCCGGCGTCGTCGCGAACGATGCGGCCGAACCACTTCGGGTCGTCCAGGAAGGCCGTGACGAGCGTGACGGCGGCACCGGTGTCGGCGTGCTCGCGCAGGAGGGCGGCCACGGTCTCCGGCCGGATGAGGGGCGCATCGCCCACCAGGACCACCAGGTCGCCGCCGAAATCCGCCAGGCCCGCCGCCGGGTCGTCACGAGCGGCCATGACAGCGTGGGCCGTCCCGAGCTGCGGCTCCTGCGTCACCCAGGTGATGTCGGAGGCCTCGGCGAATGCAGCCATGACCTCGTTGCGGGCGTGGCCGACGATCAGCACGAGATCGTCGATGCCCGCGGCCCGGCACGCCTCCAGGACCCATGCCAGGATTGGCTTGCCGCAGACCTCGTGGAGCATCTTCGAGCGGTCGGACTTCATCCGCGTGCTCTTGCCCGCGGCCAGGACCAGTGCCTTCGTGGGTCGGTCCGCCATGTCTCGCTCTTATCGCGACGCGCCAACAGAAACGCGCCGGCCAAGGTCGGCGGCTAACTGTCGTCATCGCCGTTGGCTGTTGGCTTTGCTCAGGTACTCGGGCACTTCGGTACTGAGGCACTTGCTGTCGAATGGCTACCCGGCCAGGACTCGAACCTGGAATAGGAGGACCAAAACCTCCTGTGTTACCAATTACACCACCGGGTAGCAGGTCCCATTGTGGACTGCGCGCCACGAGCTGGGCGGCGCCGTTTTCGCTCCAGCCGTTGGGTCCGCAATCTCCAATCGGCAATCCTCAACTACCGGCAGATCGCTCCCGTGCTCGCGCTGGTCACGTGGCGGGCGTACCGGGCGAGGTAGCCCGTCTTGATCTTCGCTTCGGGCGGGGTCCATTCGGCCCGCCGCCGCTCGAGTTCCTCTTCGTCCACGCGGACCTCCAGGAGCCGCTCATCGAGATCGACGTGGATCTCATCGCCGCCGCGCACCAATGCGATCGGCCCGCCCGCCGCCGCCTCCGGGCTTACGTGGCCGATGCACGGTCCGTGCGTGCCGCCCGAGAACCGCCCGTCGGTCATCAGATAGACCGAATCGAGCATGCCGAGGCCCTTGAGAGCGGCCGTGGCGGCGAGCATCTCTCGCATGCCCGGCCCGCCGGCCGGCCCCTCGTAGCGGATGACGACGAAGTCTCCCGCCTCGATGCGTCCGTCCATAATGGCCTCGTTGGCGGCCTGCTCGCTGTCGAAGACGCGGGCCCGGCCGGTGAACGTCCGCATGGCCTCGTCAACGGCCGATTGCTTGATGACCGCCCCGTCGGGGCAGAGGTTGCCGCGGAGGATGGCGATGCCCCCCTCGGCGTGTACGGGCCTGTCCACCGGGTGGATGTACTGGTCTCCGCCGAAGATCTTCGCCCGTTCGGCGATCTCTCGGGTCGACAGGCCGCTGACCGTGGGGCAATCGTTCATCCGGTCGCCGAGCCGCTTGAGGACCGCCGGGATGCCTCCCGCCCGGTCCAGGTCCTCCATCATCATGTCGCCGGCCGGCCGGAAGTTCATCAGGTGCGGCGTGCGGCGGCTGACCTCGTCGAAGACCTTCAGCTCCAGATCGACGCCCGCCTCGTGGGCGATGGCCGGGATGTGGAGCACCGTGTTCGTCGACCCGCCGAGGGCCATGTCGATGGCAATGCCGTTGGCGATCGCTTCGGGCGTCATGATCCGCCGGGCCGTGGTCCCCGCGCGGACCAGCTCGACGACCCGCTTCCCGGAGTCGTACGCGATGCGGTCCTTCTTGGCGCTGGCGCACAGCGACGCCGCGCAGTACGGCAGGCTCATCCCCATCGCCTCGGTCACGCACGCCATCGTGTTGGCCGTGAAGAGGCCTTGGCAGGATCCCCCGCCGGGGCAGGCTTCGCACTCCAGGGCCCGCAGCTCCTCCTCGTCGATCTCGCCGGCCTTGTATCGGCCGATGGCCTCGAAGGTGTCGTGCACCAGGTCGAGCCGCTCCATGTTGTAGTTGCCCGAATGCATGGGCCCGGCCGTGACGACGATGGCCGGCACGTCGAGCCGGGCCGCCGCCATGAGCATCCCGGGGGTGATCTTGTCGCAGTTGGTCAGCAGCACGAGGCCGTCGAGCCGGTGGGCCCGCGTGATCGTCTCGACCATGTCGCAGATCAGCTCGCGGCTGGGGAGGCTGTAATGCATCCCCTCGTGGCCCATGGCGATGCCGTCGCAGATGCCCGGCACGGAGAAGAGCCACGCCACGCCGCCGCCCGCGAAGATGCCGTGCTCGATCTTGCGTTCGAGCCGCCTCATGTGGGCGTGGCCCGGGATGAGGTCCGTGAAGCTCGACGCCAGGCCGATGAAGGGCTTTCCGACCTCGTCGGGCGTCACGGTGCCCGTGGCATACATGAGGGCCCGGGCCGGCATGCCGCTCAGCGGCTCGGTGAACCAATCGCTCGGCAGCTTGTCCGCCATAGTCGATCCTTCGCGCCGGTCCCGGTCGACAGAAGACGCCCTCGCCGCCGACCTTTCAGGGCCGAGGCTGGTGGCGCGTCGGTAGCAGTTGCCCGTGTGTCCCGGTCCCGATGTCCCTCGGGACCGGGCGCCCGGCCGTGAAAGGCGCGGCAACGGGTCGGGTCTGGGCGTCTCCGAGGCTTGGACTCAGCGGCCGCGTCGCCGGAGCCCCACGTCCTTGCGGATCAGCTACCCCGTGGGAAACGCCGAATCCCGTAAGTGGTAGGGATTCTAGCCCTCCGGCCGGAGCGTGTCAACTGAGAACTGCTCGTTGGCGCACCGGCGTCGGCCGCGCGCGTTCCGGCCGGATTCGCCTTCCCAGATGGCCGATAAAGGGTATAATCTTCCGCCCGCGCCGCCCCGTGGCGGCGCGGGCGTGTCCTGTGGACGACCCGAAGGAGCCGCGAGCGATGTACCGACCCGAGATCAAGGTCCTCGACTGCACCATCCGCGACGGCGGACTGGCCAACGATTCCTACTTTTCTCTCGACACCGTCCGGGCCATCTACCGGGCGTGCTGCGAGGCCCACATCGACTACGTCGAGCTGGGCTACCGCAACTCCAAGGAGATGTTCTCGCCCGACGAGTTCGGCCCGTGGCGGTTCTGTGACGAGGACCAGCTCCGGGCGGCCACCGAGGGGATCGAGAACGAGGGCACAAAGATCAGCGTCATGATGGACGCCCACAAGGCCGACCCCGACGACCTGCTGCCGGCCGACGAGTCGGTCGTCGACACGGTACGCGTGGCCACCTACGTAAAGGACATCGACAAGGCCATCCGCCTGGAGAACGTCGCCCACGACCTGGGCTACGAGACGACCATCAACGTCATGGCCATCTCGATCGAGTCCGACTGGGAACTCGATCCGGCCCTCCAGCAGGTCCAGGACGAGACGAGCGTGGTTGCCTGCTACGTGGTCGACTCGTTCGGGTCCCTCTACAGCGAGCAGATCCACTACCTGGTGCAGAAGTACAAGCGGATCCTGCTGGACAAGGAAGTCGGCATTCACACTCACAACAACCAGCAGCTCGCATTCGCCAACACGATCGAGGCGATCATCAAGGGCGCCAACTACCTCGACGGCACGATCTACGGTCTCGGGCGCGCCGCCGGCAACTGCCCCTTGGAGCTCCTCCTCGGTTTCCTGAAGAACCCGAAGTTCAACGTCCGGCCGATCCTCGACTGCGTTGCCGAAGTGATCAAGCCTATGCAGGCCGAGCTGGAGTGGGGCTACATGGTGCCTTACATGATCACCGGCATTCTGAACCAGCATCCCCGGTCGGCCATGGCGATGCTGAAAGGCGAGGGCCGGGAGGAATACCGGGCATTCTACGACAAGATGCTCGAACTGGTCGAATGAGCCTCGAATGAGGCGGGAAGGCTTGCTGAAGCTGCCGGGGCCCCGCTCGGCCTAGTCGGTGCCGCTTGAGGTCGCCTGCGGTTGGGCGGCGGCTGTCGCCGCGGCGAACGTCTTTGCCAGGTCGTCGACCAGCGGTCGCTCCTCCGGCTCGACGAGCGCCAGCCACTTGGCGAGGTCCGTCCGGCCATCCTCGGTGGCCTTCCCCAGCTTCGTCAGGGCCCCCCAAGCCTTCGGATGTCTCCGCAGCGCCCGCTCGATCAGGACGGCGGCGGCGTGCTGCGGGCTGCGGCCGGCCTTGCCGTCGCGAACGAGCCCCGGGAGGTCTTTCGCGGCCCAGGCCTCGATGTCTTCTTCCGATTCCAGGCCGAGCTTGGCGAGATGCCGGCGGACCGTGTCGGCCCGGTACTCGTGGAAGTGCTTCGCGTAGACTTTCCAGTTGGGGAAGGGCGGGTCTCTCTCCCATTTTTCGCCCAGCTCCGTCAAGCAGACCAGCGACAGGGCCGTCACGGTCGACTCGATGAACCATCCCCCGCGGCGGGGATCGACCCACACGTGTCCCAGCTCGTGCCCGAACTGGTAGGTCTGCTGAGCGTAGTATCGGCTCGCCAGGTTCGTCAGGTTGATCTGGTACTGGCGGGGGAGGCGGTTGAGGCACGCCCGCGGCGACCCGTCGGGGGCCTGGCACACGACGACCGGCTTCTCCCCGAGAGGGGGCTGCGGCGACACCTTCGTCTCATAAACCCGGAGGACGTCGCCCAGGACGGCCCGGACGTCGCGGCGGAGGGAGACGTCGGCGAACTCGCCTTCGAGCCTCAGCTGGCCCCCCGCCGTCGGCGCGGCGGCCGGCCACCAGACCATCAGTGCGGCGAGTGCCGCAACCACGCCGCGGCGAGGGTGCTGCATCGGCGATCCTCCATGCCTATCGGACTCCCGAGCGGTCTCCGCCGGGACGTTGTCGCAGTTCCTGCGAGGTCCCGCTCGAAGACATCCTAATTCTAGTTGCGCGGCTTCCGGACGTCGCCCTTTTTTGTGGACACCCTCGGAAATCCGAACCTATAATCGGGCCTGAAGATGGCGGGCTGGACTGTTTGCGGCGCGAGGACGTCGGTGAACGCGAAGCTGCCCGTGACCGCTGGTGGCGGCTGCCTGGCCGCAGGGAGGCGCAGAGCGTGTCCACGCTGTACGCCATGCTGGCCGAAAACCCCACGCCCGGCCGGGCCCGGCCCGGCCTGGCGCAGGTCCTCGGTGCGCCCGCCGCCGCCAAGCTGCATCGCAGCTTTCTGATGGACCTGTGTGAACGCTTCGCCCAGCTCTCGGTCCGCACCCGCCTGCTCGCCTACCGGCCCCGCGGGGCCCGCAAGGCGGTCGGCCTGCTGGCATCGAGGCACTGGCGGCTCATCCTTCAGCAGGGCGCGAGCCGCGGCCAGGTCCTGGCGAACCTGTTCGAGCAGGCGTTCCGGACCGGGCACACCCGGGCGGTCGTCCAGCTCACGGATTGCCCGACGCTGCCCGACGCCGTCGTGCTGGAAGCCTTCGACCGGCTCCTGATCGACGACGTCGTCTTCGGGCCGACCACCGACGGCGGGGTGTACTTGGTAGGGCTGAGCCTGGAACGGCCGGAGCTGTTCGTCGGCCTCGACTGGGACGGCGACTCGGTGTTCGACGGCTTGGTGGAACGGGCGGAGGCGTTCGGCCTCATCCTCGGTCTCGTGCCGCACGGGTACGAGGTCAAGGACGAGGCCGGGCTGCGGCTGCTGGAGAGCCACCTCCGGGCCCTCGACGTCGCCGGGAGCGAGCAGATTCCACGGCGGACGCAGACGCTGCTCCAGAAGCTCCGCCAGGCGGAGTAGCCGACCGCCCGCGCGATTCGCGGCCGCCAGTGGCGAAAGGACCCGCATGACCGCCGACCTGGAAGAGGAAGTCCGCCATTCCACGATCCTCATCGCCGACGACAACGTCCAGAACGTCGAGCTGCTTCAGGCCTACCTGGACGATCTCGGCTGCCGCGTCGTCACCGCCTACGACGGCCAGGAGACGCTGGAGAAGGTCGCCGAGGAGGGGCCCGACCTGATCCTTCTCGACATCATGATGCCTAAGGTCTCGGGCTTCGAGATCTGTCGGAAGCTCAAGGACGACGAGGCGACCGCCGCCATCCCCATCTGCATGGTCACGGCCCTGCACGAGCTGGGCGACATCGAGCGGGCCGTCGAGGCCGGCACCGACGACTTCCTCTCCAAGCCGATCAACAAGTGGGAGCTCCTGACCCGGGTCCGCAGCCTCCTGAAGGTCCGCCACCTCCAGAGCGAACTCGAGCGGACGCTGGCCTACCTCCAGCAGGTTGACCAGGCCCGCGGCGAGCACGTCGAGGAGTAGCCGCGGGCCCGGCCGGCCCGTCGATCCACCGGCGAGCTTCTTTTGCGTCCCGGTTCCGTGTAGAATGACCTGTCGTGGAGTCACCATGAGCGATAGCCCCAGCCTTCCCGGTCCTGACGACGTCCGAGACTACGTGGACGCCCACCGCGACGACCTCAAGGACTACGCCTTCAACCTCATCCGGGCCGTCAGCGTCAACCCGCCGGGCGACGAGCACCGGCCCGCCGCCGTCGTGACGGCGTTCTGCGACGAGCACGGCATCGCGTACGAGACGTTCGAGAAGGAGCCGGGTCGGACAAACGTCGTGGCCCGGATCGGCGAGGGCCGGCCCCGGGTGCTCCTTGGCCTCCACCTCGACACGGTCCCCGCGGGCGACGGGTGGGAGACGGACCCGTTCGAGCCGTTCCTGGACGAGGAAGGCCGTATCGTCGGCCGCGGGGCGATGGACGACAAGGGCCCCCTCGCCGCCTGCATGCTCACCGCCCGGTACGTAAAGGAGCACGAGGCCGACTTCCCCGGCCAGCTCGTGCTCGTCGCAGCCGCCGACGAGGAGGCCGGCAGCGAGCTGGGCATGAAGTACCTGCTCGAGGAGTGCGGCCTGGAGGCCGACGTCGCCATCGTCCCGGACGCCGGCTTCTCCATGCAGCGTATCGACGTCGGCGAAAAGGGCGTCCTCTTTCTGAAGCTCACGGCGACAGGCCGGCAGGCCCACGGCTCGGAACCCGAGCGCGGGGCGAGCGCCCTGTGGCCGGCGATCGACTTCGTCTCGCAGCTTCGCTCGTGGCGCCCGCCGACCACCGAGACGGACCTCTTCACCCCGCCGACGGTTAATCTGGGCGCGATCCACGCCGGCACGGTCCCGAACATGGTGCCCGGCCGGTGCGAGGCGCTGATCGACGTCCGTTACCTGCCGGGCACCGATGGGGAATCGCTGCTGGCGCAGCTCCGCGACCGGCTCGCGGGCGTCGAGGCCGGCGCCAAGGGCGTCACGATGGAGCTGGAAGTCATGTCGCACCAGCTTCCGTCGCTCGTCGAGGCGAACCATCCGCTCGTCCGGCGTATCGAGGAGCGGACCGAAGAGGTCACGGGCGTCAGGCCGAAGCGATTCGGCATGTCCGGCGCGACGGTGGCCAAGTTCATGGTCTTGGCGGGTATCCCGGCCGCCGGCTTCGTCTGCGGCCCCGAAGGCGTGCCGCACATGGCGGGCGAGTGGATGCCGCTGGGGGAGTTGGCCCAGTTCGCCCGCATCATGGTACTGGTGGCCTGGGACCTTGCGGCAGAGGGAGGCGAGGCGTGACACACAGCATGCAAACGCGCCGCGGAAGCGCGGCGGCTGACGCTCTTGTGCTGGCCGCAATGTTGGTCGGTGCGAGTTTTGCCGCGGGCCAAGCGCACGCGTCTGAGCCGTCGGCCACGCCCCAGCCCCGCGAACGCATCGAGCGGCTCGAAAACGGCCTCCGCGTCGTCGTGCGGGAACGGCGCCTGGGCGGCGTCGCCGCCGTCCGCATCTACCTCCGGGCGGGGAGCCTCAACGAGGGCGAGTTCACGGGGTCCGGCGTCTCGCACCTCCTGGAGCATGTCGTCTCAGGCGGCTCGACGACGCACAGGACCGAGAGGCAGATCCGCGACGCCCTCAACGAGATCGGTGCCCAGACCAACGCCCACACGTCGAAACAGTACGTCTGCTACCACGGGCAGGTCGGCGCCGACCACGTCGAGCGGCTCCTGGAGCTGATCGCCGAGTACGTCATGCACTGCCGCGTCGGCCTGATCGAATTCGACCGCGAACACAAGGTCGTCCAGCGAGAACTGGAACGGGCCGAGGCGAACCCCGACCACGTGCTGTGGCGGCTGGCGGATGGGAACTTCTTCCACGATCATCCGGCCCGCCATCCTATTATCGGGCATCTCGACATCCTCAAAAACCTGAAGCGCGACGATGCGTGGACCTACTACCAGCGGGTGGCGACGCCCGAGAACGCCGTCGTCGTCGTCGTTGGCGACTTCGATGCCGATGCCGTCTTCGAGGCCGTCGAGCGGGTCCTGGGCCCGTGGGAGCGACGCCGGGGGCCGGTGACCGTCCTGCCCGAGCGGACGCCCCAGACTTCGCCGCGCTACGCCGAGCGCGAAATGGACGTGGCGAGCGTCCGGCGAATCCTCGAGTTCCCCTCGGTTCGCCTGACCGATCCGGACCTTTACCCGCTGGACGTGCTGGCGTTCGTCCTCGGTGAGGGCCGGGCGTCGCGGCTCGTCGCCGACCTGCGGGAGGAGCGGGGCCTGGTCCAGGCCGTCGCGTGCTGGAGCTACACGCCGGCCGGCTACGACGGCGGGCGGTTCGTCGTGCGGCTCATCTCCGCCCCCGAGAAGGCCGCCGAGGCCCGCGACGCGGCCCTGGAGCACCTGTGGCGGGTCGCTCGCGAGGGCATCACGGAGGAGGAGCTTTCGAGGGCCAAGCGCCAGAAGATCGCCGAGCACGTCTACCACCTCCAGACCTGCGAGAACATCGCCGCCGACCTGGGCACGAGCGAGCTGCTGGTCGGCGACGCCCACTTTTCCGACCGCTACGTGGAGGGCATTCAGCGGGTGACCGCCGACGAGGTGAAGCGCGTGGCGGCGAAGTACCTCCGGCCGGAGGTCCTGTGCGAGACGGTGGTCCGCCCGACGGGCCGGGAAGCACCCCTGCCGGCTGAGGACGACGGGGCGAAGCCCACAAAGCCTGAGGAACCCGCTTCCGGACCGGAGATCACGCTGAAGGACCTTCCCGGAGGGACGCGGCTCCTGCTCGGGCCCATGCCCGACCACCCGACCGTCAGCATCCAGATGTGCCTGAAGGGTGGTCTGTCGGTCGAGCGGGAGTCGAACGCCGGCATCAGCCAGTTTCTGGCCCGGATGCTTCTCAAGGGGACGGGGAAGCGATCCGCCTCCGAGATCGCCCGCACCCTCGACCGGATGGGCGCCGAAATGAACGCCTCATCGGGGCGCAACACGATCTACCTGTCGGCCCGGTGCCTGCCGGAGGATTTCGAGGCGACCTTCGACCTGGCGGTCGAGTCGCTGCTCCGGCCGGCCCTGCCGCCAGAGGAGGCCGTGAAGGTCCGGCGCCAGCTCCTGGCAGAGATCGACCAGCTTCAGGATACCCCCCAGGGCGAGGCCGCCCTGTTCTTCCGGGGGCAGTTCTTCCGCGATTCGCCCTACCGGTTCCCCGTCCAGGGCACCCGCGAATCGGTCAGCGACCTGACGGACGACGACCTCCGCCAGTGGCACCGGCAGGTCGTCGTCGGAGAGAACCTGGTCGTCGCCGTCTTCGGCGGCATCGACGCGAAGTCGGTCGAGGCCTGCGTCGCCAGGGCCGTCCAAGGCATGCCCGAGACGTCGGACCTGGTCTTCCCGCGGAAGGCCGAGCCGCGGCAGGTGCCGAGCCGCGAGGTCTACGTCAAACCCACCCGGAAGCCCGCCGCGGTCGTCTACGTGGCGTACCCGGGGTTCGACCTGACGAACGTCCGCGACCGGGCCCCGATGGACGTGCTCGACACGATCGTCTCGGGCTACCACATGCCGGGCGGGTGGCTCCACGAAGCCCTCCGCGGCCGTGGCCTGGTGTACGAGGTCCACGCCTACACGATGGCGGGCCTCCGGCCCGGCTACTTCGGCGCCTATGCCGTCTGCCGGCCCGAGAAGGTTCGCGAGGTGGTCGGCACGATCGAGTGGCACCTGGGCCGGGCGACCCGCGAGACGTTCAAGCCCGAGCAGCTCGAGCCGGCCCGCTCGACGGTCATCACGGCCAAGAAGCTGTCGCGCGAGACGGTGGACGAGTGGGCCTTCGAGGCCGCCCTCGACGAGTGTCTCGGCCTGGGCTACGCCTATGCCCGGGAGGAGGTCCGCCGGATCCGCGAGGTCACGCCCGAGGACGTCTCCCGCGTGGCCAAGTGGTACATCCGCCAACCGGTCATCTGCATCCTGACCAGCGACCCGGCGGCCGCGGAGGCCGTCCGCAAGTGACCGCGAGGGGAAAGGGGGCGCCATGAATTCCTACGTGGGACGGTGCCTGGTGCTGGCTGTGGCCTGCCTGGTGTGCGGATGCAGCACCCGTTCGCCGGCCCCGCCGCCCCCGGCGCCCGAACCGACGCCGCTTCCGGAGACGGCATCGGCCCGCTTCGAGGCGACGGTCTTCCAGACGCGCCTCTCCGACGAGAAGGCCGCCGGGCTGAGCGCCCACGCCCTCGTGGCGAAGGCCGCCACGGCGGAGCAACTCGAGGCGGCCCTTGGCGAGATGGGTAAGACCCAGGCCCTCTACGCGGTCGACCAGCGGGTCCGCCTGAAAGAGGACCGGATCAAGGTCCAGCGGCGGGCCCCGTTCGTCACGAACGCCCGCGTCACGGAGTCCGGCCGCATCGTCCGGACCGTCCAGTACGAGAACATCGGGGCCGACGTGGCGGTTTCTGCCCAGACCGCCGCCGGTGACCTGCTCGACCTGGACCTGACGATCGATCTGTCGGCCATGTCCAAGAGCGCGGTCGAGATCGCCGAAGGCGTCCAGGCCGTCGCCTTGCACAAGGTGGTGCTGGTCCACAAGGGGCCCGTCGAGCCGGGCAAGCCGTTCGTCCTGGTGGGCGTGGACCTCGGCGACGACGACCCGGACGCCATCGCCTTTGTGTGCCGTGCCATCCTCACCAACGTCCAGCCCTAGGAAGAGCCGTGCATGCGGAACGTGGCACATGAAGCGGAGGTGTGCGTCGTCGGCGGCGGCATGGCCGGCTTGTGCGCGGCGGTCGCGGCGGCCCGCCACGGTGCGAGCGTCGTCCTGATGCAGGACCGGCCGGTCCTCGGCGGCAACGCCTCCAGCGAGTGCCGCGTCCACATTCAGGGGGCCGATCGGCACAATTCGATCCCGAACCTGCGGGAGACGGGCCTGCTGGAGGAGGTCCGCCTGGAGAACCTCGCCCGCAACCCGCACCGCAACTTCTCGGTCTGGGACACGGTCCTCTATGAGACGGCCCGGCTCCAGGACGGGCTGACGCTGCTGCTGAACTGCTCCTGCCACGCGGCCCAAGTCGAGGCGGGGCTCGTCCGGAGCGTCACCGGATGGCAGATGACGACCGAGACGGTCCATACGGTCGAGGCGGCGGTGTTCATGGATTGCTCGGGCGACGGGATCCTGGCGCCGCTGACGGGGGCGGAGTATCGCGTCGGCCGCGAAGGGCGCGGCGAGTACGGCGAGTCGCACGCCCCCGAGGAGGCCGACTCAAACACGATGGGCATGTCGCTGCTTTTCATGGCCCGCGAGCACGACTCGCCCCAGCCGTTCAAGGCCCTCCCGTGGGCCCACACGTTCGAGCGGTGCGACGTCATGCCGGGCAGCACGAGAGGGCACTCGTATTTCCGGATGGGTTACTGGTGGATCGAGCGGGGGGGCGACCGCGACAGCATTCACGACGCCGACGAGCTGCGGCACGAGCTGCTGCGGATCGTCTACGGCGTGTGGGATCATATCAAAAATCATTGTCCGAACCGGGAGGCCGCCGAGAACTGGGCACTCGAATGGGTCCAATTCCTCCCTGCCAAGCGCGAGGGCCGGCGGTACCTCGGGGACCACGTCATGACCCAGAACGACGTCGAGGCCGGGGGACGCTTCGACGACCTGGTCGCCTACGGCGGGTGGTCGATGGACGATCACCACCCGGCGGGGTTCTGGTGCCGGCGGCATGGGGCACCGGCGACCGTGTTCCACCCCGCGCCGTCGCCGTACGGCATCCCCTACCGGTCGCTGTGCTCGCGAAGCGTGTCGAACCTGATGGTCGCGGGCCGCTGCGCGAGCGCCACGCACATGGCCATGAGCTCGATGCGCGTCATGGGGACGGGGTGCAGCATGGGCCAGGCGGCCGGCACGGCCGCGGCGATGGCCGCCCGCGCCGGCATGCCGCCGCGCGAGGTGGGCTCGGGGATTGACGAGCTCCAGCAGGCGCTGCTTCGAGACGACGCCTACCTGCCCGGCATCGCGCAGGCGTTCTCGGCGCTGACGACCGAGGCCCGACTTACGGCATCGCAGGGCGATCCCGAGCCGCTCCGCGACGGCACGAACCGGCCGGTGGGCGAACAGCTCCACGCCTGGGTGGCCCGCCCCGGCGACGTCGCGGCATACGAGGTCGCCGAGCCGCGAGAGGTCCGCGAGGCCACGCTCATCCTCGACAGCGCGCTTGACAGCAACATCATCATGAGCTATCACCACCCGCGCGAGGAGCTGAAGGCCCCGCCGCCCGAGATGCCGAAAGCGTTTCGCATGGAAGCTAAGGTGGACGGCCGCTGGAGGACGCTCCACGAGGTGCGCGGCAACCACCAACGGCTCGTGCGGCTGCCCGTCGGGCGGGCCGTCGAGGGCGTCCGGTTCGTCCTCGACGCGACTTACGGGGCCGACGCGTCGCGCACCTTCGCATTCTACGTGGATTAGCCGATCGATCACTCGAGAGACTCGCCCGCGCCGCCGGGGGAAGGCAGGCGGCCTTGGGCGGGACAGAACAGGAAGGCACCCTCACATGGACTATCGCAGTGAGCCGCTCACCCGGTACCTGGACGACGCCGCGGCGGCCAAATCGACGCCCGGCGGCGGGAGCGTGGCCGCCCTGGCCGGCGCCCTGGCCAGCACCATGGCCTCCATGGCCGCCAACTTCACCACCGGCAAGGAGAGGTTCAAGGACGTCGAGGCCGAGATCGAGGAGGCCCTCCGCTACCTCCAGGAGTCTCGCACGAAGCTCCTCGACCTGGCCCACGAGGACATGGACGCCTACGCCGGCATCATGGACGCCTACCGGCTCCGGCGGGACACGGACGAGGAGAAAGCCGCCCGTCAGGAAGCCGTCCGAGAGGCGACGAAGCGGTCGCTGGCAGTCGTCGAGGGCGTCCTCGAAGCGTGCCGCGATGTCCTCGTCGTCACCCTCCGTCTGGCGGGCATCGCCAACCCGAACCTCATCAGCGACGTCGGGGTGGCGGTCGAGCTGGCCCTCGGGTCGGTCAAGGCTGCACGGGTCAACGTCCTGGTGAACCTCGCCGGATACGACGACGAGACCGAATCGGCGGCGGCCCGCCAGCGGGCCGAGCAGATCGTCCAGCAGTCGGAGCAGCTTGCCGAGGAGGTCCGCAAGGCCGTCGCCGAGAAGCTTGGGGCCTGAGGTGCCTCGCGGCCGACACGCGGGGCCGCCCGGCGTACGGTCTCGCGGGCGGCCCGGTCTGGGCAGCCGCCCGGAGCCAATCCCGTCATGGCCCTCGAACGCGAATACAAGGTCGAGGCGTCGACCCGCCGGTGCGCCCGGTGCGACCGCCAGTTCGCCGTCGGCGACGAGTACTACTCGGCCGTCGTCGAGACGGACGACGAGTCGCTCCTTGCTCGGCAGGACTTCTGCCCCGACTGCTGGGCTCCCCGGGACGAGTTCTTCAGCTTCTGGAAGACCCGTGTCCCGGAGCCCCGGATGGAGGAACGGGGGCCGCGGCTGATCGACCTGGGGCGTCTGACGGAGCTTTTCGAGGGCCTCGCCGACACGGAGGAGCCGCGGGGCCGCCAGTTCCGCTACGTGCTGGCCCTGGTGCTGATGCGGAAGCGACGGCTGAAGCTCGTCTCGTCACGGCGGCTGCCGGGCGGGGGCGGCGAGGAGATGACCCTTCGCGAGACGGGCTCCGAGCGGACCCACACCGTGTCGAGCCCCGGCTTGACGGAGGCGGGCATCGTCGAGGTGGCCGACCGGCTCGGCGAGATCCTCGACATGCCCCAGCGGTGGGAGGAGCTGGATGAGGGCGGCGACTAGCGTGGCGCCGATGGGGGAATGGAGCGACCGGCGAGCGATGGCGGCGGTCCTCGCGGCCCTGGCCGGGGGGATGCTGGCCCTGTGCGGCTGCGCCCGCCCGATGGGCCGGCCTCCCGAGCCCCGTCCGCCGGTCGTCGAGCCGCCGGAGCTCCTCTCGCGCCACAACGCCTGGGCCGAGTCCATCCAGACGGTCTGGTCGAGGGCCGACCTCAAGATGAACCTGCCCGCAGGCGAGGCTGGCGAGAAGCGCGAACGCCACGCCGTCTCGGGCCACCTGTTCCTGGCCAAGCCCGGCCGGCTTTTCGTCCACGGGCAGGTCCTCGGGCAGGAAGTATTCCAGTTCGGCGTGGGCGGCGAGCGATTCTGGCTTTGGGTCCGGCCCCAGGTCAACACCGTGTGGGTGGGCCGCCGCGGTGGGCAGGCCGAGGCCGACCTCATCATCAGCCCGCCGGCCCTGCTCGAAGCGCTCGGCCTGTCGCGGATCGAGCCGCGGCCGGGCACCGAGATGCATGTCGACGCGTACGGCGACCACTTCGTCCTGTCCGAATACGGCGGGGGCTGGTGGCCGCCCGTTCGGCGGACCTGGTTGGACCGCCGGACGTTCCGTCCTCGGCGAATCGACCTGTTCGACCCCGATGGCCGCCGCGTCCTGATGAGCGAGCTGCTCGAGTACTCGGAGGTCGAGGGCACGGACGTCTGCACGCTCTATCGCGTTCGCTTCCTCCCGAGGGGCGCCGGGGGGGGCGGCGAGGTCGACCTCGTCATTCACCTGAAGGACGTCAGCCTCGAGAAGGCCCCGAACCCGCGGGTGTTCGAGTATCGCCGACCGCCGGGCGCGACGGAGGAAGACCTCGACCGGCCCCGCTCGAGGGCTGTCTCGCTACGCGTCGAGCGGCCCTGACGCGCCCTCGGACCCGTGGAGGAAGGCCCGTTTCATGGATGCCAACCGAGACCCGTTCGTCCTGGCGGCTGCGACGGCGGGCCTGGCGGCGTGCGCGGGCGAGTTTGTGGTTCCTTTCGTACTGGCGCGCTTCTATCCGGGCTACAGCCACCTGCGGAACGTCCTCAGCGAGCTCGGTGCCCCCGGCAGCCCCGTCGCCACCTGGATGGACCTCTGGTGGGTCACGTTCGGCGTCCTGATGGTCGTCTTTGCCTTTGGCTTCGCGCGGGCGTTCGCCGGGGCAGGCCCCGCCGTGTACGTCGTGGCGGGCCAACTGGTCGTCTTCGGTCTCCTGGCAGGGATCGGGTCCGGCCTGTTCCCGATGGACCCGGCAGGTTCCGGGCCCACGCTTTCGGGTCGGCTGCACAACTCGCTGGCCGGCGTGGGGTTCCTGGCGCTGATCTTCGTCCCGCTCGTTTCGCTCGCCGTGTTTCCGCGGCCGGAGTCGCCAGGGCTCTACTGGCTGGCGGTGGCGACCCAGGTGGCCGGTCTTGCTGCACTGGCCTTGTACGTGGCCGCGCAGGGGCCCCGGTCGGGGGCGGGCTTCATGTCGCAGGTCGGTCTCTGGCAGCGGGTGTTCCTGCTGGTCTACTACATTCACTTGTCGGCGATAGCGATCACGATGTTGCGCCGGGCGGGCAGCGCCGCGGTTGGGGAGGGGGCCTGAGGCGGAAGGCGACCGGCCTGATCTGAGTCGCGCGAGGCGGGGGGCTTTGGAGGGCATGTGTCAGGCCCAGCGAGGGATTCAGCATGGCCAGACCGTGGATCAATGAACCGTGGATCTTCCTCCGCCGGGGTGACCTCGAGATCGAGCGGCAGCAGGCCGAGGAGGAGGGCCGCGATCTCTCGCCCGTTCGGGACGAGGTCGAGGCCCTCCTCGCCGCCGACCTCGACGGGGACGTCTCGCTCTGGCCGCGGACGCAGCAGCTCATGGAGCGGATCCAGCGGCTCCCGGTCCGCGACGAGCACCCCTGGGACGAGCCGAGCGACCTGGCGGGCATTCGGGCCAAGCGCCCCGGCGGCGGGCCGGAGGTCCGCCCGCCCGTCCTGACGGACGCAGAGCTCCTCGACAAGATGCACGGCGCGTGGCTCGGTCGGTGCTGCGGGTGTCTGGCCGGAAAGCCCGTCGAAGGCCGCAGGCGCCGGAGCATGGAGCGGGTCCTCAAGGCCCAGGGCCGCTGGCCGCTCGCCCATTACTGGTCCATCGAGCTCGACCCGCAGGTGGCCGCCAAGGAGAAGTGGGGCCCCGACCACGGCGGCCGACCCGACCTCGCCACCGTCATCGAGACCATCGACGCTATGCCCGAGGACGACGACACGAACTACACCGCCGCGGGCTATGCCATCCTCCGGCAGCATGGCGCCGACTTCACCCCTGCCGACGTCGCCCGGTTCTGGCTCCGCAACCTCCCGTTCCTGCACGTCTGCACGGCCGAGCGGGCCGCCTATCGGAATTTCATCGCGATGGTCCCGCCGCCGGGGCCCGACGGCTCCGTCGACGGCGAGTTCTCCAGCGCCACCTGGTGCAACCCCTACCGAGAGTGGATCGGGGCCCAGATCCGGGCCGACTTCTTCGGCTACGCCGCGCCGGGCGACCCGGTGCGGGCCGCCGAGTGGGCCTGGCGCGACGCCTGCATCAGCCACGTCCGAAACGGCATCTACGGCGAGATGTGGGTGGCCGCCATGCTGGCGGCGGCGTGGACCACCGACGACGTCGAAACGGTCCTCCGGGCGGGCCTCGCCCAGATACCGCAGAACTGCCGCCTGGCCCAGGAGATCGAGAAGGTCATCGGCTGGAAGGACGAGGCCTGGACGTTCGAGCAGGCCATCGGCCAGGTCCACACCGACTGGGACGAGGCCAACCCCCACCATTGGTGCCACACGATCTCGAACGCCGCCGTCGTTGCAGTGGGCCTCCTGTGGGGCGACCTGGACTTCGAGCAGAGCGTCTGCCGGGCCGTTACGTGTGCCTTCGACACCGACTGCAACGGGGCGACGGTCGGGTCGATCGTCGGCCTCGTGCTGGGGGCCCGGAACATGCCCGCCAAGTGGACCGACCCGATCCGCGATACGCTCCGCACCGGCATCCACGGGATGCACGAAGTGAAGCTCTCGGAGCTGGCTCGGGCTTCGTGTGACCTCGTGGCTTCGTTGTAAGGCCGGATAGTCTCTGTGCGGTCGGTCTCCATACCGACCGCGCCTGCCGGTCTCAAGAACGCGGCGGCTGCGGAGACCCGCCGCGCCGGTGGAGGGCCTCGACCTTGCCCTGGCGACCGAACAAGCGACTCGTCGCCGACGGTTTCCGCGACCTCAAGTACCTCCCGCCCGGCCGCTCCGACTGGGACCTGACGCTGGCGAGTCTGGCCTTCACCGTCCTGCGGTCGCATCCGGGCGTCGACGCGCCGGCCACGCCGAAAGAGCTGGCCGATTGGGTCAACCGCCTGCTCGGCGTCAAACCGTACAAGGGCGTGGGCCCGCGGCACCCGGGCATCCAGCGGCCCGCCCGGTGGGTGGCGAATCGCGTGGCGACCCAGCCCCACGGCCGCCTGAAGGAGACAGAGCTGGCGGAGGTGGCCCGGCGATGGCTGCCGGAGCACTTCAAGGGCGTCGAGACCGCCCGGATGCTCGACGAACTCGACCCGCGGAAGCACCGGGCCGCCTTCGAGCTGGCGCTGAACGACCCGAACCCGGACATCGCCCGCCGGGCACGTAAGCTGACCGAGGGCAAAGGCTTCTCGCGGTCGGCCTGAAGGTCGGCCTCGGACGACGTGGCGGGCTTTTCCCGTTCCCCTGCCGGGCGGCTTCCAGTATCCTCTTTGTCTACACCTGCGGGCCGAGCCCACCGAAAGGGGTCCCTCATGATGCCGTTCTGTAGGCCGAAGCCCTTCCGGCTGTTGCTGGTCGTCTTCATTGCTGGCGCCTGGAGCGCCGCCTGGAGCGCCGCCGGGTGCGCCCCGCAAACGCTTCCTTCGGACGAAAAGGCGGACCTGCCCGACCCGAAGGACGAGATGCGCGACTTGTGGTCGCCGCCCGAGGTGGGTTTCCTCCGGACGTGGCTGGTCTGTGGCGAATTCCCCAACCCGCCGCACGAGGGCCAGGAGTACTACGATCACACGCCGCCGTGCATCGGCCTGGAGACCGACTACCTGGCAGGCCTCGGGGGCGAGGCGGCGGTCCGGCCCACCGCCGGCATGATCGTCGAGCGGCCCGACGGCACGACCGCCGAGTGGGTCGAGCACGCCGCCCCCGTTGACCAGGTCGACTTCGAGACGCTCTTCCCCGGCCGGCCGACGAACAACGTCGTAGCCTACGCCTACACCACGTTCGAGCGCGACGCCGCCGGGGAGGCGGTCCTCGCCCTCGGCAGCGACGACGGCGTCCGCGTCTGGCTCAACGGCCGCCTCGTTCACGAGCACCTCGTTGGTCGGCCCGTCCGCCAGGACGAGGACATCGTGCCCGTCGATCTGAAGAAAGGGACGAACCGGCTGCTGGTGAAGGTGGAGGACGGCCGGGGCGGCTGGGGCTTCATGCTCCGCGTCCTGAGCGAGAACCAGGTCCTCACGCTCGATCCGGGCGACCTGCGGCCGGAGATCGTCGAGGGACCCACCGGCCCCGGCGGTAAGCTCCGGGTTCGGACCGACACCGGGGCGGGCGCCATGGTCCCCGACCCGGCGCCCGTGACCGTCGAGGTCGTCGGGCCCGGCGGGAAGGTGGTCGCGCGAGACATGGCCCAGCGCGGCAGCACCGTCACCTTGGATTCCGCGAAGCTGTCGGACGGACCCTACGAGGTCCGCCTCGCGAAGTCCGAGCCCGACGGCCACACGCTCTACCGTCACCTTCCGTGGTACAAGGGCGACTGGCGGAGGCACGTCCGAGAGGCGCTCGACGACGCCGACGCCGCGGCCAAGGGCGATCGCACCCCCGACAACCTCCGCCTGGTCGTCGTGGGCGACCTCGTCCGCGACCGCCTGGGCGGCGACCTGCGCAAAGGTGACGGCGACCCGGACGCGCCCGGCGATCTGTCGGATGATGCGTGGAAGCGTATATACGAGCCCCTGATGGAGCACCGCGAGGTCAAGGCGGGGCTTCCGGCGATGGTCCGTCCGCACGGCTGCATCCGCCTGGCCTGGGTCGATCCGGTCGACGACTCGGCCCAGTACGCCCGGGCCTACCTGCCGCCCGAATACACCGCGGACAAGGCGTGGCCGATGGTTGTCATGCTCCACGGCTACAATCCGAGCAACCCGGAGTACGTCGGCTGGTGGAGCGTGACGAAGCGCCACGACGAGCTGGCCGAGCGGCACGGCGTCATCACGCTGGAGCCGCACGGGCGCGGCAACACGGGCTACGCGGGCATCGGCGACCTGGACGTCATGCGGGCCGTCGCGCGAGCCCGAGAGCGGTTCCGCGTCGACGCCGACCGCATCTACCTGATGGGCTACTCCATGGGCGGGGCGGGGACGTGGACGGTCGGCACGCAGCATGTGGACCTGTTCGCGGCCATCGGCCCGATCTACGGCGGCTGGGATTACCATACGTGGACCGAGGCCGACGATTACGCGGAGCTCACGGACGTCCAACGATACCGGGAGGAGGCCTTGAGCAGCTTCGTCCAGGCCGAGTCGCTCCTGACGACGCCCGTCTTCGTCAACCACGGCGATGCCGACAGCCTGGTCGACGTCGACCACTCGCGGTACGTCGTCCGGATGCTCCAGCGATGGGGCTATCCGCTCCGGTACTGGGAGCACCCCGGCAAGGGGCACGGCGGGCTCGGGTGCGAGGACGAGCTGATGCGGTTCTTCCTGTCGCACCGGCTCGAGCGCCATCCCCGGCGGGTGCGGGTCCGGCAGGCGGCCCTCCGGACGGCCGCCGCCCACTGGCTCCGCATTGAGCAGCGGGAGGACCCGCTCGCCATGATGCACGCCGACGCCCGCGTCGTGAACAGGCGGCTCATCCGCGTCGATACGGCGAACGTCCTGGTGGTCCGCCTGTCGCCGGGCGAGGAGCTGGTCGACCACCGGAGGCCCGTCCGTGTCATCTGGAACGGCCGCGACGCCGGCGAGCACGCCTTCGGCGCCGCCGGCGTGGGGCTCCATGCCCCCGGCTATACACCGGGCGAGCGGGACAAGCGGCCCGCGCTGGCCGGGCCCATCTGGGACCTCCAGCACACGCCCTTTGCCATCGTCTGTGGGACGGCCGCGAAGGACCCGGCCATGGCCCGGTTCGTGCAGCTGCGGGCCGAGGCGGCCCGCGATGCGTGGCGCGAGTGGCAGCACGTCGATCCGCGATATTTCCTCGACTCCGAGATCACGGACGAGCAGGTGCGGGCGTTCTCGCTCCGCCTCTTCGGCGGGCCGGACGAGAACCTCGTGACGCGGCGTCTGGCGGCGAAGCTGCCGGTCGCGCTCGAGCCGGGGAAGGTGACGATCGATGGCGAGACGTTTGCGGCCACAGACGCCGCCGTCGCGATGGTCTTCCCCCACCCGCTGAATCCGGACCGATACGTCGAGCTCCGAGCGGGTAACTCGGCGGCCGGGATGTACCACGTGGGCGACGTGCCCGAGCCGTTCGATTTCGTCGTCCACGACGGCGGCGTGAAGCATGAGGCGCCGTTCGAGGAGCTCTGCGTGGCGGCCGGGCGGTTCGACCACGCCTGGCGCCTCCGCGACGACTACACCGTGCAGGGCGACCCCGACACCCGCCGCGCGGCCGGGCGGAACCAGGCCCCGACCCGCCTGACCGCCGAGACGGGCGCCGGGCGGCTGTGGGTCAGCGAGCTGCTCGAGGCCGACGCCACCGGCAGCTTCCGCCATATGCGACGCGACATGAACTGGCAGGGCGAGCCGATCCGCTTGGGGGGCCGGCGGTTCACGCGGGGCATCGCCGTCCAGGTCTGGCACGGGCCGTGCATGGCCACGTATAATCTGGCCGGCGGCGGATGGAAACACCTGCGGGGCACGATCGGCATCGAGGTCCACGAGCCCGGCGAGCTCGAACCGAAACATAAGACCAATACGCGGGTTCATTTCATCGTCCGCGGTGACGGCAAGGAGCTGTTCCGGTCCGAGACGTTCCACTGGGACAGCGGACCCCAGCGGATGGAGGTCGACGTCAGCGGCGTGCAGGAGCTCGAGCTCCAGGTCACGAACGAGACGACGTGGCACTGCGCGGCGTCGAGCGTCGACTGGGCGAACCTGCGGCTGGAGAAGTGACGCCGCTGCGGCGCCTCCCGCCAGCGGTGCATCCGACGTGTCAGCCTAGGCCGGTGAGCCGCCCCGGCTGCTCCCAAGGGGTAACGTTCGAGTGGCCCGACGAGACGGCGGCTATTTCACGCCCGACATCCTGAAGCGGATTGGCTCGCTCACCCTCGCCGCGCGAGAGGTCGTCGAGGGGCTCCGCGTCGGCATCCACAAGAGCCTCCTGCGGGGCCTGAGCACCGAGTTCGCCCACCACCGCCCGTACGTCCCCGGCGACGAGGTCCGCCACATCGACTGGCGGGTCTACGGCCGGACGCTCCGCTACTACGTCAAGGTCTACGAGGCCGAGACAAACTTCGAGGCCAACCTCCTCCTCGACGCCAGCTCCTCGATGCGGTACGGCTCGGTGGCCCTGACGAAGCTCGAATACGCGAAGTTCATGGCCGCCAGCCTGGCCTACGTCATCATCCAGCAGCGCGATTCGGTCGGCCTGGCGACTTTCGACTCCGCCCTCCGGCGTTACGTCGAGCCAAGCAGCCGCGAGGGCGTCCTCCGGACCCTCGAGGCGGAGCTCCGTCTGGCCCGGCCGGAGCCGCGGACCGACATCGCGGCGCTGCTGCACGAGTTCGCCCGGCGGATTCCGCGCCGCGGGTTCGTCATGCTGTTCTCGGACCTCTTCGACGACGCCGCGGCCCTGGAGCGGGGCCTCGACCACCTGCGGTTCCGCGGGCACAACGTCGCGGTCTTCCAGGTGATGGACCCGCACGAGCTGGATCTGCCGTTCCGTGGGACGTGCCGCTTTGTCGGTCTGGAGAACGAGCCCGAGATCACGACGCAGCCGGACCGGATTCGCGAGGCGTACCGGGCGGAGGTCGAGCGGTTTACGACCGAGGTCCGCCGGGCTTGCGAGAAAAGTCACGTGGACTACACGCTCGTCGATACGTCGCGGCCCCTCGACGCGGTGCTCTCGGAGTACCTGCTGGGCCGCGTCCAGCGGGTGGGGACGGCGAACCGCTGACACTCAGCTTTGGACGTGTTGGATCAGGCTGGAAAGCCGTGGCGCCCGGCAGTGCAGGGCGCCGTGACGCTTTGAGGGGGATCCCAGCCGGACCATTGCAAGGACGAAACCGCCTGTGTTTCTCAACCCGTGGATCCTGGCGGGCCTGGCTGCGGTCGGGCTGCCGGTCCTCATCCACCTTTTGAACCGCCACAAGGCCCGGACCATCGAGTGGGGGGCCATGGAGTTGCTGCGCCGGGTGGTCCGCGTCCGGGCCCGGCGGATCCGCCTCGAAGACATCCTGCTGATGCTCCTTCGGTGCCTGGTGATCCTGTTGCTCGTCCTGGCGGTGGCCCGGCCGGTCACGAGCCGCCTCGCGGGCCTCAAGGAGCCCGACGCCGGGGTCGTCGTGGCCCTCGATGCCTCCTACAGCATGGCCCACGGCGGCCCGGGTGAGGAGACGCGATTCGAGGACGCCGTCGCACGGGCCCGGCGGGTCCTCGACACCGTGCCGGGCGGCGGCCCCGTGACCCTCGTCACGCTGGGCGCCCGGCCGCGGGTCCACCTCCGCGCCGCCGGGTACGACCCCGAGCGGGTGCGGCAGGTGCTCGCCGGCCTCCGGCCGCGCCCGGAGCCGCTGCGACTGGAGGCCTGTCTGGAGGCTCTGGAGCCGCTCCTGGCGGAGCTGAAGGTCCCGGAGAAGGAACTGTACTTGGTGACGGACGGGCAGGCCTCGACGTGGGCCGACCTCTCCGACGCCGCCCGCGAGGGCCTCCGCCGCCTGTCCGAGACCGGCCGTGTCCGATTCGTCCTGACCACCGGCGGGTCGGAGAGCAACGTTGCCATCACCCGGCTCGATCCGGCCGGCGGGCAGGTCCGGCCCGGCGGCCTGGTCCGGTACGTCGCCGAGGTCCGCAACGCCGGCGCCCGGCCCGTCGACGCGGGCCACGTGGACCTGTTGGTCGGCGGAGAGCCGATCGACCGACGCTTCGTCGGGACGCTCGCGCCGGGCGAGAACCGGGCCGTCTCGCTCTACCTGCCGGTGACCGACGACGGGACGGTCCGCCTGGAGGCGCGGCTGGAGGCCGACGCGCTGGCCGTCGACAACGTCCGCTACGCGGCGGCCGAGGCGGGCAGGGCGGTCCGCGTGCTTTGCGTGGACGGTCGCCCGTCGCCCCGGCCGGGCCGCGGGGCCGCCGGGTACATCGTCGCGGCGCTGGCTGAGGAGCCCGGCGCCGCCTCGGCCTCGGCGCTGTCGGTGCTGCGGGTACCGTGGCTCTCGCTCCCCTCGGCGCGGCTTTCCGACTACGACGTGGTGATGCTGGCCGACGTGCCGGAGGTGCCCGAGGGGACGGCGGGTCCGCTTCGGCGGTTCGTCGAGCGGGGCGGCGGCCTGTTCGTGTTCGCCGGGCCGAACATGGAGATCGCCGCATGGAACGAGCGGCTGGCCGCGGCACCCGGCGACGGCGATGAGACGGCCGAACCGCCCCTCCTGCCGGCCCGGCTGACAGGCCTGCGAGACCTGGTATCGCTCCGGGGCGGGCCGGTGCCCCTCGCGACCGACCTGCCGCCTCACCCGCTGACGGCGCCGCTGGCGGACCTGCCGGTCGAGCTGCTCAGCGAGAACCGCGTCTCGCGGCTGCTGGGGGTCGAGCCGCTGCCCGGCACGCGAGTCCTGCTGAGCCTGGCGGGTGGCGGCGGGCCGCTCCTCCTGGAGCGGCGCCTCGGGCGCGGCACTGTACTCCTGTGGACGACCAGCCCCGACCGCCAGTGGAACAACCTCGTGCTGAACCCGGCCTATCCGCTGCTCCTGCGGCAGGCGGCGGCTTACCTCGCCAGGGGTGCTGAGGAGCGCGGCACCGTGGTCGGGGGTCCGCTGGTCGTGCCGATGGCCGGTCAGCACGCGGGCGACGCGATCGAGGTCCGGACCCCGGGCGGCGAAAGCGTTCCGGTCACGCCGATGGCGGAAGAGGGCGAAGTCTGGGCCAGGCTGCCCGAAGCCGACGAGCCGGGCTTCTACGAGTTCCGCCTGGCGGATGGCTCGACCCGCGTCGTGGCCGTCAACGTCGATACGTCCGAGGCGGACGTGCGAGCCGCCTCGCCTGAGACGCTCGCTCAGGGCGTGACCGGCGGCCCCGACGGGCCGGACGGAACGGTCTGGGCGGCCGGCGCGGACCTGGCCGGGCGCATCCGGCAGGCCCGGACCGGGCGGGAGCTGTGGTTCCTCCTGGCCGCCGCGGCCCTCGTGCTGCTGGCGGTGGAGGGCGGCGTGGCAAGGTGGTACACGCGGCACAAGTGAGCGGGGGCCCCGGATGGTTCGGCCGTGGCCCCACGGGCGAACACGAAAGACGACATGCTCGACGTGCTGCTGAAGGTGCTGGGCGTTGTGCCCGAGGGCGTCGTGACGGGCGCCTCGCTCGGCCTCCGCTCGGACGAGCCGGCAACGCTATGGGTTGCGGCATTCACCGCCGCAGCGGTCTACGCCGTCGTCATGTACCTTCGCGAAGCGGCCCTGAGCAGGCCGGGTCGCCTGGCCCTCGGCGTCCTGCGGTTCGCAGCGCTTTTGCTTCTGGCGGCAGTGCTCTTCCAGCCGGTCCTGGAGGTGCGGATGGAGGTGCCCGTCGAGCCGAAACTGCTCGTCCTGGTCGACGCCTCCGAGAGCATGGACATCCGAGACGTCCGAAAGAGCGACCAGGACTTGGCGGCGGCCGCACGGGCCATGGGCCGGCTGCCCGAGGGCGCACCGATCGAGCGGATGACCAAGGACGAGAGGGAGGATCTGGCGACCGTAGCCCGGCGAGAGCTGAGCGCGGCCCTTCTGGCCGGCCCGGCGGGCGATCTGTTCAGCTCGCTCGAAGAGCGGGCGGACGTCCACTACTTCCGGTTCGCGCGGTCGCTTGAGCCCGCTGCCGGCCCGGACGAGCTGGCCGAGGCCCTGGCGTCTGTTGCAGGTGACGCCCGAGCAGGCTTCGCGGCAGGGGCGATTGCGACCGAGGAGAGGACCCCCGCTCCGGACGGCGGCGCAACGCATCTCGGCGATGCCCTCCTCGATGCGGCCGATGAGTTCCCCGGCGCGCCGCTGGCGGGCATCGTGCTGCTGACCGATGGGGCGTCGAACGCCGGGACGCACCCCCTGGCCGCCGCGCGGGGGCTGCGGCAGCGGCAGGTGCCGATCTACTCGGTCGGCATCGGTCTGGCCGAGCCCGACGACGTGGCGGTTCGCGGCGTCGTAGTCCAGGAGGTCGTCTTCGCGGGCGACATCGTGCCGGTCCGGGTCGAAGTCGACTCGAACGGCTACGAGCGGCGCCAAGCCCTCGTGCGTCTCCGTCTCGACGGCGAGGAGGTGGCTCGCAGGACGGTCCAACTCACCGGCCGCCCGCAGTTCGAGGAGCTGACGTTCAAGGCCGAAGCGCCGGCGGACGCCCCTCTCGATTTCGTCGGCGTCTCGGGCGCCGCCGCGAGCACGCTGCGAGTGGAGGTCGAGCCGCTTGAGGGCGAGGCGCTCGAGACGAACAACACCGTCGATCGCCCTGTCCGTATCGTGGACGACAAGGTCCGCGTCCTTTACATCGAGGGCACCCCGCGGTGGGAGTACCGATACCTCCGGGCGATCCTCAAGCGCGACCAGCGGATCGACGTCCAGTTCATCACGACCGAGGGCGACCCCGACATGGCCCGGGCCAGCGGGGAACACGTCGCCCGGTTCCCCCACCGGCCGGACGAGGCGTTCGCTTACGACCTGGTGATCCTCGGCGACGTGAAGGCGACCGTGTTCACGCCGACACAGCTCGAGCGGATCGAGCAGCTCGTCCGCCAACGCGGGGCGTCGCTGGTGCTCCTGGCCGGGCCGAAGCACGCCCCGGCGGAGTACCTCGACACGCCCATCGCGCGGCTCCTGCCCGTCTGGGCCGTCCAAGGGGCCTGGGACCGGGCCGACAGGGATGCGTATCCGGCCCTGACGGAGGCGGGCAAGGCGAGCACGCTGATGAGCCTGGAGCCCCGCGAGGCGAAGAACATCGCCCGCTGGGCCAAGGTCCGGCCCCTCGGGCAGGTCGCTCCGCTAGACGGGGCCAAGCCGGGGGCCCACGTCCTCGCGGAGCTGTCGAGCGCTTCCTCGACCGGCGGGGCCTTGCCGCTGGTAGCCTGGCATCGGGCCGGGGCGGGGAAGGTCCTGTTCGTCGGCACGGACCGGCTGTGGCGGCTGCGGGAGCGGGTCGGCGACGAGTACCACGCCCGCTTCTGGGGCCAGGCGATCCAGTTCCTGACGCTGTCGCGTCTGCTCGGGGAGAACCGGCGGATCCAGTTTGCCGTTGCCCCGTCCCGGGTCGCGCCGGGCCAGGCCTGCCGGGTCTACGCCCACGTCCTGAACGAGACGTTCGAGCCGGTGACACGGGGCACTTACCTGGCGCGCATCATCCGCCTCGGAGAGGACAGGGGCGACGAGACCGCCGTCCAGCTCGACCGGGTGCCTGACATGCCCGGCACGTACCGGACGACGTACGTGCCGACCCGGCCGGGACGATATCGTGTTACCGTGAGCCGCGACGCGGCCGACGGGGCGTCCACCGCCGCGGACGCGGCACCGGCCGATTTTGCCGTGACAGACGAGCGGCCGGAGGGACGCGACGTGGCCCTCAAGGAGGACCTGCTCGAGAAACTCGCGGCGACGACGGGCGGCCGGTACCTGCCGCTGGCGGACTTCGCCCGTCTGGTCGAGGCCGTCGACACGACCCCGAGCCGCCGGACGATCCGCAAGGAAGTCGAGCTGTGGGACACGTGGCTGACGCCGCTGGTGTTCGTGTCGCTCGTAGCGGGGGAGTGGTGGCTCCGGCGCCGAAGGAACCTGACCTGAGGGCTGCCGTGGCGCCTGCTGTTTGTGACGGAGTGTGAGGAAGACGCACGTGGTGGATCGTGACCATTCTGACCGGGCCGACGGACTGACGCCGACGCCTCCGGACTCGGCCGTCGAGGAAGGCCTCCGCCGGGCCTGGCAGGCGGCCACCGCCTTCGTTGTCCTCCGCGGGGCGGCACTCGTGCTGGCCGCCGCGGCCGGATGGACGCTGCTGGGGCTGGCGGCGGACTGGCTGTTCGTGCTCTCATCGACCGGGTGGGCGGTGTGGGCCGTGGCGGGTCTGGCGGGGGTCGGATGGGTGGCTTATGTCCGCCTCATCCGTCGCCTTCAGGGCTACGACGAGGTCCGGATGGCGCTTCGGGTCGAGCGGGTGCATGCCGACGCCGACCTTCGGAGCCTGCTCGTCTCGAGCGTCCAGTTCGAGCGGGCTCCGCCCGCCGGGGTCTCGGCGGCCCTGATGCGTGCCGTCCGGCGCCAGGCATCCCAGGCGGCGCCGGGACTCGACTTCGGGCGGGTCGCCCGGTTCGGCGAGCTGCGCCGGCTCGCGGCGGCGGCCGGGGTCCTTCTCGTCGGCGCGACCGCCGCCGGCGCCGTCTGGTATGCCACCCGGACCGAGATCCACGTTACGAGCGGCGACCTCCGCGTCCGCCGGGGCGAGCCGGTCGTCCTCTCGGCCCGGGCTTCGGGCGTCGTGCCGCATGAGGGGGCCCTGTACGTTCGCCCGGCCGGGCGGGACTGGCGCCGCATCGCCGTCTCTCGTGCGCCGGCACCCGGCGCTGCACCGGAAGCCACCGGCGAGGAGTCCGGCACGTTCTCGTTCCGCTACGAGGACACGCACGCCCCGCTCGACTATTTCTTCCTGGTCGGGCGGGCCCGCTCGCGGCAATACGAGGTCGACGTGGCTGCTCCGCCGCGGGTCGTCGAATCGCACGTCCGACTCGACTACCCCGATTACGCCGGTTTCGCGACCCAATCGGTCGAGACGCTCAACCTGAAGGTCCCGGAGGGCACCGCCGTCGCGTGGCGGCTCCAGACCGACCGGCCCGTGACCGCCGCGGCGATGGAGATGGAAGGAGGCGAGAGGGTCGCGGCCCGCGTCTCCGAGGGAGGCGAGGTCCTCGAGTTCGAAGCCGTTGCCGAAGCGTCCGCGCCGTACCGCCTCCGCTTCGACTGGAAGCTCGGCGACCGGACCTGCCGTGACCTGGGCCCGAAGCACTACCTCCAGGTGGTTCCCGACCGCGAGCCCCGCGTCGTGCTGACCTATCCGCCGGAGGACACGAAGGCGACGTTGGCGAAGGAGCTGCGGGTGGCCTACCGGGCGGAGGACGACTACGGCCTGGGAGGCGGGGACCTCGTCTACTCGCTCAACAAGGGGGAGGAGGGCCGTCGACCCCTCGACGTACCGGACGGGCCCTCGGCCGAGGGCGACGCGACCTGGCCCGTGCGCGAAGGCATCGCCGACCTCCGCGAGGGCGACGTCCTGACGTTCCTCGTCGAGGTGACCGACCGCCGGGCGGGCGGCCCCTCGACCACGCCCGGGGCCGTCCTGAGTGTGTCGAAGGACGGGCCCCAGTCGGCCCGTTCCGGCAGTCGCCGCGTCCAGTTCGTCTCGACCGAGGAGTACGTCGACTACGTCCTGGGCCTCCGCCGGCGGTACCTGGGGCAGCTTCGGCCGCTCTACATGGAGCAGCTCGCGGCCGTGGAGCACGTGGCGGGGCTCCGGGCGGGCGACGGGGAGACGCCTCAGGGCATTGCTTTGGAGGCGGCCCGCCAGAGCATGGTCCGGCAGCGCCTCGGAGAACTGGTCACCCGCATGGAGCATCTCGTTCTGGACCTCCGTTCGAATCCGGGCCTTGGCGAGCATCTGGACACGCACCTCTCGCGTCTCGGCGGGCGGTTGGCGGCGATCCGGGGCGACTCGCCGGAATCGGGCCTGGCCGCCGCCGAGGCGCATCTTCAGAAGGCCATGAACGCCGAGGCGCCGGAGACCGACCTCCGGCGAGCCGCCGAGCACATCCGGGCCTCGGGACGAGCCATGGGCCGGCTTCTTTTGGAGGCCGGAGTCTCCCAGGCGGCCGAGGTGTTCGCCATCGAGCTCGGGGAGATCATCCAGGAGCAGCGCAGCCTGCGGGCGCCCGCTCCGGCGCCCGAGCAGAGCGGCCCTCTCTCGAACGTGGAAAGGACGAAGCGGCAGCGCGAGCTGGCCCGGCGGCTGGGACGGCTCCTGGAGGACGTCGAGACCGTCGAGGACGCGGCGTTCAATCCGCTGGCGGCCGTTCGCGTGGCCCGGGCCCGCAAACTCATCGTCCGCGGCGACGCCGTCGGCCTGATGGAACGGGCTGGGGCAGGGATCGAACGAGGTGAGGCCGAGCCGGCCGACGCCGCCCAGGTGGCGGCCCTCAGGGCCATGCACGTTGCACAGGAGAAGCTCCGGCCCGAGGCCCGGCTGGAGACGCTGATCCGCGGGCGGGACCTCCTCAGGCGTGCCTTCGAAGCGCAGCGGGCCCTGCGGTTCGAGACCGCGAAGCTCTCCGCCTCGGACCTTCGCCTTCAGGCCTCCTCGCTGACCGGTCGCCAGGCGACCGTCCTCGGTCCTCTGGACGCGCTCGACTGGTCGCTGCGCCTCGACGAGCCGTTTGAGGCCGTCCGGTCGGCGGTGGGCGCTGCCGCGGAAGCGATCCGGGGGGCTGCCCCGGCGCGGGCCGCCGAGCGCCAGGCCGCCGTCGAAGCTGCGCTCGAGTCGGCCGTCGCCGACCTCCAGCAGCGGATCGACGAGATCCAGCGGCCCGACCGGGCGTACCGGGCGATGCTGGAGGCGGGAAACCGCTTGCGTCGGCTCCAGGACCTCGAGGACCGCCAGACGGAGCTGTTCGAGGAGGTCCAGCAGCGCAACGCCGCGGGCGAGAACCTCGCGCCGCTCGCCCGGCTCCAGGTGATGCTGGCGAAGGAGGCCGAAGAGCTTCGGGCCTCGCTGCCCGAAGGGAATCGCTGGTCGCCGCTGGTGGGCCGGCCGCTGGAGCAGGCGGGTCGGCACATGGGCGCGGCCGCGCCGGTCCTGGAGGCCGACGCCGCAGCCGAGGCCTCGGACGCGATGGACAAGACCCTCGACGCCGTCGCCGAGGCCATCGACGCCGCCCGGCGCGAAGTCTCCTTCCGGGAGCAGCTCTGGACGCTCGCCCAGCTCGCCCGCGACCTGGAGCAACTCTCGACCCACACGGTTGACATCGCGGCCGAGCAGACGGACCTGAAGCGTCAGACGCAGCGCCGTGCCGAAGGAGCGGGCGGCGACGCGAGCGGCCTCGCTGCCGGGCAGTCAGTCCTGTCCGGCGCCGCCGGACAGGTCAAGAACCTCCTGACGTCGGTCGCCGAGGGCGGGGCCGTCACCCCGAAGCTCGACGAGGCCATCGCCGCCATGGACCGGGCCACGAAGGCGCTCGAGGCAGGCGACGGGGGCGCCGCCGTCGGCGAACAGGACAAAGCCCAAGCGGCCCTCGCCGAGGCCGACGACGTGACGCGACGGCTCATCCGCCAGACGGAGTACCTGCGGCGGATCATGGCCTCGATGGAGGAGCTGGCCGTCCGCGCAGTCAGCCTGCTCCAGCGACAGATCGCGCTCCGCAAGCAGACCCAGGCCGCCGAACCGGCAACGTTCGACTATCTCGCCGGCGAGCAGGACGTCCTGCGGGCCGAGGCCGAAACGTTCGCTCAACTCATGCCGGTCGCCCAGTCGCACTACGCGGAGGCGGCCCGCGAGATGGCTGCCGCCATCGACGACCTGAAGGCTCCGGACCGGGACGCGGGGGTGCGGCACCAGATGGCGGCTGAGCAGGCCCTCCGCCGGGCGGCCGCGGCTGTGTTCGCCTACCTCGAAGCGCTGAGCCAGTTCGCCGAGGACGCCGCGGCCCAGGAGCCCATGCTGACCGAGGCGATGCTGGACCTGCTGACCCGGCTGCTGCTGCTGGCCACCGAGGAGAACGAGCTGCGGCAGCGGACGCGAGCTCTGCCGGAGCGGGACTTCGACCGTCTGGCCGCCGAGCAGATCGACCTCAGGCGCCGCACGGGGGAGGTCTTCTCCCTGACGCACCACGAGGTGGTCTACCCGTACCTGAAGGTGGCCGTCAAGGAGATGGACGCCGCGGCGCCGGCCCTCCAGCGGGTGCGCCGGGACGAGGCGACCGAGCACGAGCGGGAGGCCGAGAAGGCCCTGCGAATGGGGTTCGCGGCCGTGCTGTCGCAGGCCTACACGATCGAGACGAGCGACGAGTTCACCGACGCCGGCGTCCAGGGCCCGACGACGCACGTCGAGCCGAACCTGGGCGTGTTCGACGGGGGGAGCTGGCGGACGTTCATCAAGTCGGTGCCTCGCGGCGAGGCCGTGCGGCGCGACCGGGCCGAGTGGGAGCCGCTGGCCGAGCGGGAGCGGAAGGCCCTGAACGAGAACTTCATTCGGGAGCTGCCGCTCGAGTATCGCGAAGTCCTGATGCGATACTACCGGATCCTGTCGCAGGAGTAGCCGGAAGCACAAGGAGAGGTGCGATGCGTAGGACGCGGCGAACGCGTCGGCACGCCGCGGCGGCAGCGGCGGTGCTGGCCGTGGCGTTTCTGGGGTCGGGCGGCGGGGCGGCCGGGCAGGAGGCGCCGGTCCGGCCCGAGCCCCTCGCCCTGTCGGGCGAGACCGACCGCCAGGCCGACGCGGCCATCGAGAAGGGCCTCCGGTTCCTCGAGCGGGTCCAGAACGAGGACGGGAGCTGGGGCCGCGAGAACCGCATCGCCATGACGGCTTTCTGCACGATCGCTTTCATGGTCGGCGGTTACTTCCCCGGCGAGGAGCCCTACGGGAGCTGCCTCGAAAGCGCGGTCGATTGCCTCCTGAAGGAGGGCCGCCAAGGCATGGCCGGGTACATGGGCACGAATATGTACGCCCACGGCCTGGCGACGCTGGCCCTGTCGGAGGTGTGGGGCCAGACGAGCCGGGACGACGAGGTCCGCGAGGCCCTCAAGAAGGCCGTCCAGGTCATCCTCCGGTCGCAGAGCATCGCCGGCGGGTGGCGGTACGACCCGTATCCCAGCGGGGCGGACGTGTCGGTGACGGCGATGCAGCTCGTGGCCCTGGCGTCGGCCCGGCAGGCGGGCATCCTCGTTCCCAACTCCACGGTCGACCGGGCGAAGCGATACATCCGCATGTGCCGCGAGGAGACCACCGGCGGGTTCACCTACATGCCGGGCCGGGGCCGGCCCGCCGTGGCCCGAAGCGCCGCGGCGGTCGTCTCGTTCATGATGATCGGCGAGCACGACGCGCCGGAGGTCCGCGGGGCGATGGCGTACCTGCGGGACACGGTCTTCGCCTCCCGCAACCCCTACGGGGCCCACCCGCTCTACGGCCTGTACTACACCGGAATCGCCATGTATATGAGCGGCGACGAGAACTTCGACGGCTGGTACCCGAAGGTGCGGCAGCAGCTCCTCGCCTCGCAGGACCCCGACGGGAGCTGGCCCCACCGGGGGCACAGCGGGGGCCTGGAGTACAGCACGTCGGTCGGCCTGATCGCCCTGGGCCTGCCGAAAGGGTTCGTGCCGGCGTACCAGCGGTGAGGGAGCCATGCGGCAGGTGAGAGGAATCGCGAGAGGCGCGGGCGTCGTGGTCGGTTTGGGCCTCGTGCTGGTGTGGGGGGGCACGCGGGCAGCCGACGCGCCCCACGCGCCGCCCGTCGGGGTGCCGGAAGAGGCGCCGCCGGGGCCTGAGCCCGCCCCGATCCCCCAGGAGGTCCTTCAGGGCCTGACCTCGGGTTGGGTCCCGCCCGACGCCGACGCCCCCGTGCGAGTGAAGCTCCGAGTCTACCACGGCATCCTCCGGCGCGTGGCCGAGATCGAGCGGACGTACCCCGAGGCGCCGAACCTCTACGTCGCCCGGAACCTGAAGCTGCACACCATGCGGGCCCTGTTCCGCGCCGAGGGCGACAAGGTATGGCAGGACCGGCTGATCGCCCTGGCCCGGACGATCCTCGACTCCGACGCCCCGCCCGAGGGGAAGATCCACGCCGACCTCCTCCTGCTCCAGGCGGCGCTGGCCTCGCTGGACGATCCCGAGGCCCAGGGCTGCGCGATCGAGGACTTCGTCGCCCGCTACGACGAGACGCCGGCCGCCCCCGGGGCCCTGATGGCCGCCCTGAACCTGTGCATGGAGTACGGCCGGGAGGAGCTGTACCGGGGCCTCTTCGGCCGCCTCCGCTCCTACCAGAACGAGCCCGGCGTGGCGGAGTTCATGGCGTCGCAGTCGGGCAAGCAGGAGCACCAGGGCGATCCGTTCGTCGCCCGCCTGCCTCGGCTCCACGGTGGCGAGCTCCGCCTGCCGCGCGACCTGCTCGGCCAGGTCGTCCTGCTCCACTTCTGGACCATCGAGACAAGCGACATCCTCGGCGACATGGCCTGGAAGAAGGAGGTCTACGCCGAGTTCCGCGCGAACGGGCTCGAGATCGTCGGCGTCAATCTCGACCGGTCCCGCCGCAAGGTCGAGCAATACGTCCGCGACCACGAGCTGCCCTGGATCCACATTTGGAGCGGCGAGGGCGCGACCGGCGGCGTCGTCCAGCAGTACGGCGTGCCCCGCATCCCGTCACACTGGACCGTCGATCGCGACGGCCGCGTCATCTGGATCGAGAAGCCCGGGGCGGGCAAGTGGGAGATGGGCCGGGCCAGGAACGGCATCCGGAGCTGGGTCCTGGAGGACGAGTCGTTCCGGGCCGATCTGCGGTACTACCGATCGGGCGAGTTCCTGGCCGCATCCCCTGTGCTGGTACGCGAGGCGGCCGGGCCCGGCACACGCGTGCCACAGGACCGGCTCGACGCGATGCGCAGCCTCCTCGTCACGCCGCCGCCCCAGGCCATCGACCGGGACGAGAAGGTCCGCCGGTACCGCGAGGCCCTGGCGACGGGCGAGGAAATCGAGAAGGCGTTCGCTGACTCGCCCGACCTGGCGACGGTCCGCAACCGGATGATCGTGGCGGCGAAGTGGCTGGTGCTCGCTCTGGACGACCGGGCGATGGAGGAGCGGGCCGTTGGCCTGGCCCGGCGTCTGCCGTCGGACCCAAACCCGCCGCCTGCGGCCGGCGGGGACAAGCCCCCGGCACCGTGGCAGGCCCTGGCGGACTTCGTCCTCGTGCGTCACGAGCTGTTCGCCGACGGCAGCCCCGTGGCGGAAGAGTCCGCCCGCATCCTCGGTTTCGCCCAGCGGTATGCCGGGACGCCGGCCGAGACGCCCGCCTCCATTCTGGCGCACACGCTCGCCCTGGAAGCGGGCAGCGCCGGCGCCCGGCGGGCATGCGAGGAGGCCCTCCAGGCCCGCCGCGGCGACGACCGGATGGCCGATGCCTTCCTCGACCGCATGGGCAGCCGCCGGAGCGAGGGCGAGCCTTTCCGCGCGACGCTTACGAAGCTCGACGGCTCCGCGCTGGCGCTGCCCGACGACCTGCTCGGCAACATCGTGGTCGTCCACTTCTGGCGGATGAATGGCCCCGCCCGCCCCGGGAGCCATTGGCTGTGGCCCTACGAGGGATGGGAGTCGGACCCGGAGAAGAACCTGATCGTCGTCGGCATCAACCTCGACCGCGACCGGGACCGCGTCCGCGACTACATCCGGGAGCACAAGTTGAACTGGCTGCACACCTTCTCCGGCCAGGGGTTCGACGACCCGACCGCCCGGCGGTATCACATCCGGTGGTGCCCCTCGACCTGGGCCGTGCGGCAGGACGGCTCGATCATCGGCTGGGCGGCCGACGCGGAGCTCCCCGGCAGCCGCCTCCTGCGGTGGATCGAGAAGGAGATCGAGCCGGAGGGGCCCGCCGCCGAGCCGGGCGACGAGCAATAGAGCGGCTCGCTCCGTCGGACCCGGCGGTCCGACGCTATGCCTCGAAGTACACGCCGCCGGCCTCCAGGGCCTTCCGCAGGTCGGCGTAGGCCAGGTCCCGCGTGCCGCACTTCTCCGCCGCACAGAGCGCCGCGGCGGTGCCGGCGGCTTGGCCCTGGCCCATGCAGCAGACGGTGTTCCGCGTCGACATGTGGGCCCGGCGATCGCTGGTGATGGGCATCCCCGCCGCCAGCAGGTTCTCGATGCCCTTGACGCGCAGCGCCCGGTACGGCACGCCGTAGGTCCCGCCGCCGGCGACCTGGAGCCGCGGCGCCGAGTCGTGGAACCCGTAGACCATGACTTCGTCGTCGAAGTGCCGGGCCTGGACCACGTCTTCGTGGGTGATGTCATAGTCGCACGCGATCCGGCGGCCCCGCCGGATGCACACCGACGGGCTGGTGCGGGCGATGAAGGCCTTCTCGGCGCCGGGCACGTGCTTGCGCAAGAGATCGACGGCGCGGGCCTGGCGCCGGCGAAGCTCCAGCTCGGCCTTCGCCAGGGCGTCGCGATCGGTGGGGCTGACGGGCATGCGGTAGTTCAGCTTGATGAACATGAGATAGTTGTCGTGGACGGTGGTCGTGACGGCTGACATCCCGATCTGCCGGGCCTCCTCGGCCATCGCGTCGGGCAGTCGTCCCTGGACGCGGACGACCTGCCCGTCTCGGCCGCTTCGGCGGCCCTCGGCCTGCTGGCTGATCCGGCCGCGGTCCTCGAGGAAGTCGCGGTAGGTGTCGATGCCCAGGTTCGCCACGCCGATGCTGTTGGCGACGGCGTAGTCGTTCGGCTCGTCGTAGTCGGCCCCGGCCCGGGCCGAGAGGTCGCCGTAGCCGGTCGAGTCGACGAAGGCGTCGGCGTAGACGGCCTCGCGGCCGGCGTGGCTCTCGGCGATGACGCCCTTCAGGTGCGACCCGTCGCGGATCGCCCCGGCCAGCAGCGTGTTGACCCACACGGTCACGCCGGCCTCGGCCATCATCTCCAGGGCGACGAGCTTGTAGAGCTCGGTGTCGATGGCGGTGCAGACGGAATCGTAGTCGTAGCCCCTGCTCATCTCGGCGTGGCCGCTCGTGCCCCCGACGAGGACGAGCCGGTCGATCAGCTCCTGGGGGATGCCGCGGACGACCTGCCGCTTTTCGACCCCGGGGAAGGCCTTCCACAGGTTGTAGAAGCTGTGCAGGGCCGTGCCGCCTTCGGTGGCGATGCCGCCGGGGTAGCCCTTCATCTCGATGACGACCGTCCGGGCGCCCTGTCGCGCGGCGGCCGTCGCCGCGATGACGCCGGCCGTCCCCGCCCCGGCGACGACGACGTCGAACCGGCGGACGGGCAGCTTCCGGGCCGGTTCCTCATAGTGCTCGTCGGCGTCCCGACGTCCGTCCGAACCGCGCCGCGTCCGCCCCTCTGCACGAGGGCTTGCCATAGTCATACCTCCGATTCCCAGTGCGACGACGCCCTTGGCGAACTCTCGCCGGTTCATGGCATTCCCACGCGGCCTCCGAAGCTGCCGCCCGTCACTTTCCTGCCCGGCTCGCGCCGTCACCCCGAGACGGGCAGCGTCAGCAGCGGCGTCGCCGGCCGCTCCTCCGACTGAAGCGCGAAAACGAGGCTCAAGAGGGCGAAGGTGTCCTTCGACCCCGCGTCCCGATCGGCCAGATAGTACCAGTGTCCCCGGTAGGGCACGGCCACGAGTGCCCCCGCGGGCGGCAGGGCCGAGCACCGGACGTCGAGCAGGTCCTGTGTGAACTGCCGCCGGCCCACTGCCCGCCCCGCCTCGTCCAGATAGACTTTCGTGAGGCCGGCCGACTCGTGCCCTGCCGGCACCGCCACGCCCTGGGCCACGTAGTAGAGCACGTCGCTGTAGGAGCGGAGCTGGATGGGCACCTCGTTGGGGTCCCTCTCGTCCGGGTCGCGGGCGAAGTAGGCGTGGGCCGCCACCAGCCGGACCACCTCGACCACTTTGCCCTCGTCTCCCGCCTTCCGCTCCGGCTGGATGCCCAGCAGGCGGTCCGCCCGGTCGGCCTGGTCGGCATCGCGGTAGGCCACCTGGACGGCCAGCGACGGCGCGCCCGACTTCTCGAGCTGGAGCGCCCCATCCTCCCCCGGCCGGAGGCCGTAACCCGCCGAGTCGAGGGCGACGGCGGTCGAGACGTTCACCTGGTCGGGAGGAACGTCCCCCACGATGACGATGGGCGGGCCGGGCAGGCGGAGAAACCGCAGGTCGCCCGTCCCCTGTCGCTCGCGCCACAGGCGAGCCAACTGGATGAACCGGTCGTACGACGTCGGGGCCTCGCCCGGCCCAGAGGCCGAGGGATAGTTCCGGAGCGGCCCGAGCTGCTGGACCATGAGGCGCATCAGCGTGTCGATGTCCCACCCGCCGCGGACGAGGAGCGTGAACGTCCCCATGTCGGTCTCGGTCAGGATGCGGTTGGCGAAGGCTTGGCCTTCGAGTGGCGTATAGGTGATGGTGGGCTGCTCGCTGACGCCGGCCCCGACGGAGGCCCCGTGCGTGTCCGGCGACCCCTCCGGGAACGTCCCCGAGACCGCCGCACTGGCCGAATAGTTGAAGTGGGACGAGATCGACCCGATCTGGAGGAACAGCATCGGCTCGCGGTACTTGAGGCGGACGATGTTCAGAAGGAGCTGCTCGTTGGCGCTTCGTTGGACGGCCACGTTGTAGCCGGCCCGGTTCGTCCGCAGGACCTGCGGCCCGATGGAGCAGCCTGCCGCCGTCAGGGCCGTCCAGATGACAAGGACCAGGCCGAGAGAAACCAGTCGCATCCATCCGCCTCCACTGTGGTCCAAGTGAATCGCTCCGGGTCGACGAGGGCGACGCCCGCCGCAGCCCTATGCTAGGCCGGCGGGGCGGCGCGCCAAGGATGTTTTCCGCCGCACCGGCCCGGAAGGCCATCACCGGAAGGCACCGATTTGCCGTCTCCCGGCGGGCGCGGGCGGGCTTAAGGCTACTTTGTCAACTCTTGCCAACCGACAACGATTCTAGCGCGGTGGGCAGTCTTGCCCACCGCGCGGCGCCCGGTGCCCCTTGCTGTAGCGCGGCGGGCAGTCTTGCCCACCGCGAGGTGCCCAGCGCCCCTTACTCCAGCGCGGTGGGCAGTCTTGGCCACCGCGTCACTTGCGTTTCGAAGTCCCTTTCGCGGCGGGCAAGACTGCCCGCCGCGCTTTCCATTGGTTCGCCCGCCGCGCTTTCCATTAGTTCGCCC
>CAZGKW010000033.1:0-47418 GCA_964526295.1 uncultured Anaerolineales bacterium | reverse complement strand
CGACGTCAACGGTCGGCAGCAGGTAACCACGCGTGTGGAGAACCAGGTTGGCCCGAGCCCCTGCTGAGGATGTCCCCATCGTAGTTGAAGGTCGGTGGCGCCGGAAGCGCGCCGCCGAGAAGCAGGCGGTGCTGCACGAAGGAATCTCACCCCCCCGTTGCGTTTCAGAGTTGAATCTGCGCCTCAAAACCTGCGAGAGGGCCGCTTTGGGCAGGTTTTTCCGGGCTTGCCTGTCGTATAACCTACCGAGTCGACCGACGACCGCCGTGAAGGAGGAGACACGCCCATGGGGTCATTGACGAAGGCCGCCCTCGTCCTTCTGGCGGCGGTTTCGGGCGCTCTTGCCTCGCCGGACGTAGCGGGGGCCGGGCCCGCGGCCGACGCGTCGCGGACGGTCATCCTCGACACCGGCAGTTCCTGGCGGCGCCATTACACGTGGGGGCCGCTGGAAGGCCTCGACGCCTCGCCAACGCCGCCTTCGGAGCACACGTTGCGCTGGGGGGGCGACACGATCCCGCCGCCGCCGCACGGCTCGCAGTCGATCCCCACGCCGCCCGCGCCCGGCGGCTGGGCCGCCCCGGATTTCGACGACCGCGGCTGGGCGCGGGGCCCGGGGCCGATCTTCAAGCGCATTGCCCGGTCCCCGCGGACGCTCCGCGTGCTGTACCTTCGGGGTAAGTTCCGCGTCGCCGACCCCGCCAAGGCGCCCGATCTCCGGCTCGATGCCGCGTGGTGCGGCGGGCTGGTCGTCTACCTGAACGGGACCGAGGTGGCGCGGGCCGACATGCCCGCGGGCGCGCTCGCGCCCGACACGCTCGCCTTGTCCTTCCCGCTTGAGGCTTACACGGTCCGGGGCATCCCGCGCGGCCGCGACCCGCGCGAGCGGCGCCTCGATGGCCTCGTCCTGCCGCGGCGACTCCTGCGGGCGGGCGTCAACTTCCTTGCGCTCGAGATTCGCCGCGCGGCTGACCGCGGCGACCTGCCTGAGAAGACCACCGAGCGGTGGAACACGGTCAAGTTCTGCGAGGCGCGCCTGACGGCCCCGGCCGGCGAGCCGGTCAAACCGAACACCGCCCCCCCGCCGGGCCTCCAGGTATGGAACGCCTCGCCCTTCGACGCCGTCGGGCTCGACCTGACCTGGGGAGACCCGTGCGAGATGGTCGCGCCGCTCGAACTGGTGGCGCCGCGCGGCGGGTGCGCGTCGGGCCAGGTCGTGGTCAGTCGGATCGACGGGGCGCTCCCGGCCGTCCGGGCCGCGCTCGACCCGCTCACGAAAGAGGGCGGCGGCGCGGCCCTTCGACCGGACACCGCACGCGTCGCCTATGCCCAGCCGCAGCCCATCAAGGTCTTACGCGACAAACGTGTGAGCGACGCCTGGAAGTACGATGCCCTCCTCCCGGCGCCCACCGAAGGCACCGGCGTCCAGCCCGTCTGGGTCACGGTGGACGTGCCGCCGGATGCCGTGCCCGGCGCCTACCGGGCCACGCTGACGGTCCGGGCGGGGGACGCGGCGCCCGTCCAGGTGCCCGTCCGCCTGACGGTCTGCCCGTGGCGGGTGCCGACGCCGGCCGACCGGGCGACCTACGTCGGTCTGGTCCAGTCGCCGACGTCCGTGGCGCGGCAGTACGGGACGCCGATGTGGTCCGACGCCCACTTCGAGCGGATCGCCACGTCGCTCGAAGCGAGCGGACGGCTCGGAAACCGCCTGCTCGTCATCCCGATCGTCCTGGGCACCGAGTTCCGCGAGGCCGAGGCCTTGGTCCGGTGGGTCCGCCGCGGCGACCGACTCGATCCCGACTTCGGCGTGCTGGACCGCTACCTCGACGTCTTCGCGCGGCACGTCGTCCGGCCCGATACCGTCATCGTTTACGCCTGGACCACCGGCCTCGGCGCCCTGTCCACCGGGCGAGGCAACTGGACCAACGTGCGAACGTGGGGCAAGCCCGCCCCGGTCGTTGCGGCCACCTTCGTCGATCCGCAGACCGGGGCGACCTCGACCGACAAGGTCGCCGCGCCCGGCTCGGGCCGCGAGGCCGAAACTCTCTGGCAGCCGGTCTGGGACGGCCTGCGCGAGCGGGTGCTGGCCCGCGGCTGGGACGAGCGGGCCATCATGGTCGGCCTCGCCAAGGACTACCGGCCGCGCAAGGAGCACGTCCAGTTCTTCCGCAAGGTCGCCCCCTACGCCCGCTGGGCCCTGCTCACGCACCAGGACACGCCGAAACTGGAACTGTTCGGCGTGCCGGCCGGCCATCTGGCCACCGCCTTCGCCGAGTACATCCGCGCGCCGGAGGCCGGCGCGCCGCCGCCGCGCGGGTGGAAGGTCCCGTGGCAACGGGTCGTCTACCCGCGGAACCTCTTCAGCCAGGAGGAGTTCACGCGGCCATGGCTCAAGCCGAATGGCCCGCTCGCAACCTATCGGAACTGTCCGGAGGCGTGCCTGATGTCCGGGTACCGCGGCCTCAGCATGATCGGCCTGGACTTCTGGCCGGTCGAGGAGGCGGTCGACGGGACGCGTCGCACCATTCTCGAGGGGAGCGGCGCGACGCTCGGCCTCCAGCACCTGGAGCCGGCCCTGTTGGCCCCCGGGCCGGAGGGGGCCGTGCCGACGATCCGCAGCGAGATGCTCCGCGAGGGGCTTGCCTTGGCGGAGGCCCGCATCGCCATCGAGAAGGCGCTGGTCGACGAGGCCGCGCGCCGGCGCCTCGGCGAGGACCTGGCGACTCGCGCCCGCCGCCTCCTCGATGAGCGAGTCGGCCTCTACCTGACCGCCTGCGAGGCCGAGTGGACCGGTTACGGGCAATGGTCCGGCTGGCAGGCGCAATCGGCGGCGCTCTTTGCCCTGGCCGACGAGGTGACCCGGGCGCTGGGCGCCGCGGACGGGAAGGAGACGAAGTGACGCGCATCCTCCTGGTCCTCGGCCTCCTCCTGCCGGCGGCGGGCGCGGCGTCGGCCGCCGAAGCGCCCGGAGCGGGCCACGTCGTGCTCGACACGGCCGGGCTGTGGCGGTGCCATTTTGCGTGGGGGCCGTGCGCCTCGCCTGACGCCAACGCCGAGCGGCGCGCCCGGCAGGAGAAGGCCCGCGAGGGCCTGCGCGACTCGATGGCTTGGCGGCAGCCGCCGCTCGAACCGCCGATCGGATCGCTTTCGGTCGAGACGCCGCCGGCGCCCGACGGATGGGCGGCGGTCGAGTTCGACGACGGCGGCTGGTCGCGCGGGCGGGGGCCGTTCCCCTCGCCCGATGCGCAGTTCTGGCCCCGGACCCTGCGCGCCATCACCCTGCGCGGGCGGTTCTGGGTGGCCGACCCCGAAAGGGCCGGGCCGCTCGCCCTCTCGGCCGAGTACGGCGGGGGAATCGTCGCCTGCGTGAACGGCCGAGAGGTGGCGCGCGCCCACCTGCCCACCGGGCCGCTCGGCGCCGACACGCCCGCCGATCCCTATCGCGCCGAGGCCTATGCCTCACGGCCGGTACCGGCGAACGACCCGGCCAACCGGTTCGCGCGGCGACTGGAGGGCGCCACGGTTCCCGCGTCAGCGCTCCGGGCCGGGGTCAACGTGCTGGCGATCCAGGTCCGCAAGGCCTCCGATCCCCCTGACATGACAGACCGCCGCGGCCTGTCCAGGAACGAGGTGCGCCTCGGGCTGGTCGCACTTCGGGCCACCTCCGCTGAACCGTTTGCGCCGCCGGCCACCGGGCGGCGACCGTGGCGGGTCTACAACGCCCATGCCCTTGAAGCGATCGGCGCGGCGTGGGACCTGGCCGACCCGCTCGAGCCGCTGCCGTCCGTCCGCCTGGTGGCGCCGCGCGGCGGCGCGGCGTCCGGACAGGTTGTCGTTGCCGGCGACGTGCCGCTTGTCGGGCTGCGGGCGAAGGCCGGCCCGCTGGTCCAGGCGGACGGCGGGGCGGCCCTTCCCGCCGCGGCGGTCCGCATCCGCTTTGCCGCGCCGCAGGAACTCCGCGTCCGCATCGGTATCGCGGCGGGTGCCGAGAGCCGCTTTGACGCCCTCCTCGATGCGGCGACGACCGAAGAGAAGCGCCTTCAGCCGGTCTGGCTCACGGTCGAGCCGCCGCGCGATGCTGCGCCGGGGGCCTATGCCGGCACGCTCGTGATCGAGGCCGACGGCGCGCCGCCGGTGACCCTCCCGATCTCGCTGACCGTTTGCCCGTGGGCAGCGCCGCGGCCGCGCGACTCGGCCCTCTACCTGGGCATCTTCCAGTCGCCGGACTCGCTGGCCCTCCGGTACGGCGTGAAGCCCTGGTCGCCGGAGCACGTGCGGCTCATGGACCGGTCACTTGAGTTGCTGGGCGCGCTCGGCAACGACCTTGTGCTCGTGCCGCTCCTGGTCGGAGTCGCGGCCAACGAGGAGACGATGGTGCGCCGCGTGAAGGGGCGCGAGGGGGCGGCGGCCTGGGACTTCGCCCCACTCGAGGCGTATCTCGACTTGGTGGCCGCGCGACTCGGCACCGGGACGACCCTCTGCCTCTACGCATGGGACCCCCGGCACAGCGCGCGCCCGCGCTACGGCCGCAAGGAGACACCGACCGTCCCCGTGACCGAGATCGATCCGGCCGGCGGCGAGGCGCACACGCTCGGCGCGCCGAAGTTCGGCGACCCGGGAAGCGAGGCGTTCTGGCGGCCGGTGTTCGAGGGCGTCCGCGAGCGGGCGGTCTCGCGGGGCTGGGCCGAGGGGGCCCTCCTCATCGCCCTCGCGACCGACTCCCGCCCGACGAAGGCCCACGCCGAGTCCCTGAAGCGGCTCGCCCCGTACGCCCGCTGGGCCGTCCACACCCACCAGAACCCGCGGACGCCTCTCGACTTTTACGGCACCGCCGTCGAACACTCCGCGACGGCCCTGTGCGACCTGCCCGAGGCCGGCGGCAAGCAGCGCGGCTGGGACGCCCCATGGCAGCGGACCCTCTTCCCGCGGAACCTGTTCAACGACCCGTCGCTCCGGCGACCGTGGCTCTCGATGCGGGCCCCTCCCGGGCTCTACCGGACCGTGCCGGAGATGAGCCTGGCGGCGGGGTACCGGGGCATCGCCCGGGTGGGGGCCGACTTCTGGGACCTCGTCCCGGGGACCGACGGCCGGTCGCGCTCGCTTCTTGAACTCCGCCCGAGCGGCGACTCGACTCTCGCGGTCACCGTCAGCGCCCATCACCTCCTGGCCCCGGCTCCGGACGGGCCCGTGGCGACCGCCCGCTACGAGATGCTTCGCGAGGGCATCCAGGAGGCCGAGGCCCGTGTCTTTATCGGGAAGGCCCTGGCCGACAAGGCAACCCGCAAGCGATTGGGCGACGCGCTGGCCGCCCGCTGCCGCGCAACGCTTGACGCGCGCGTCGGATTGTACCTGACGGCCTGCGAGGCTTCGTGGACCGGGTTCGAGGGCTGGGGCGAGTGGGACCGCCGCGCCGCCACGCTATACGCCCTGGCCGGCGCGGTCGCGAAGGCACTGGAGGCACGGTGATTGCGTGGCGAGACAGGCGTCTGGCAGCGGCGATGGTCGTAGCGGCACTGGTGCTGCTGGCCCCACGGCCGGCGCGGGCGCTGATCAACCCGCGGTTCACGCCGGCGGACCTCGTCGGCCAGTCGGACATGATCGTGGAACTCGGGCTCGGGCCGGCCGCCAAGGACGGGTCGGTCGCCCTGAGCCTGGTTCGAGCGCTCAAGGGGAAGGCCCCGGCGACGCTCCCGCCGCTCGACACGGCCAGGACGCCCTTCCGCGAGCATGCGGAACTCCTCCGGGAGACTGTCGGTCCGCACGGGGGGACGGGCGTCCTGTTCGCGGGCTCCTACGATGAGCCGCCGCCCGGCGAGGGCGGGCCGAGCATCGCCGTCCTGCACGTCGGCGGCCGGTGGTTCCGCGTCGTGCGGCGAGCCGACGGGCCGTGGCTCCTCGACGTGGTCGACGATTACATGCAGACCTGCTGGGCGGGATCCAGCGAGATGCTTCTGCGGGCCGTCGCCTACGTCCTGGAGGACCCCGCGGCCGAGTTCCCCGTGAAGGTCGGCGTCCAGTGGGCCGCGCGCCACAAGGTGGGCCACGTGGACGGCCCCGTCCATGCCGCGGCGCTCGTGGACCTCGAAGGCAAGGGCGAGCGCCTGCTCTTCATTGCGTCGGAGGCGGGCGACCGCCTTTTTGCCGTCGGGCCTGAGGCGAGCAGCGCCCGCGACGTGACGGCCGAGCAAGGCTTGGCGTCCAGGAGCCGCGCGGCCGCGTGGGGCGACTTCGACGGCGACGGCCGGCTGGACCTCGCGTCCTGGGACGGGCGGGCCCTGCGGTTCCACCTGAAGAAGGCAGCGGCAGTCGCGATGCCGCTCGAGGAGAAGGTCACCGGCCTCGCGGCCGTGGGGGATCGCGCGGCGAAGCGGAGCGCCCTGGTCGGAAGCCGGAGCGACGGCGCCCCGCTGCTGGTCAGACTGGGCGAGGATGGGAAGCCCGTCGGCGGATCCCTTCCGGCGCCGCAGAAGTTGCCGCAGGGGCAAACGGCCCACCCCTGCCTGGTGGCGGACTTCGACGCGGATGGCCTGGCGGACGTGCTTCAGCCCCTGGCTGAGGGCGCCTGGTTCTGGCGCGGGAAGGCAGGCGGCGGCTTCGAGGCGCCTCGCCCGGCCGGCGAGGTCGGCACCGGGCCGGGCCGCGCGGCCGCCTTCACCGGCGACTTCGATCACGACGGCTTGCTCGACGTCCTCGTGGCCGGCGAGGAAGGGTGCCGCCTGTGGCACAACCGCGGCGATGGCCGCTTCGAAGAGGCGTTCCAGGACGCTGGCGAGGCGGCGTACATCTCGAAGCCGTCGGCAACGGGCGGCATGACCGGAGACGTCAACAACGACGGCCGCCAGGACTTCCTGGTGCTCTACGCCGACCGGCCGCCGCAGATCTTCTTCAACCGCGGCTTCGCCACGTTCGGCCACGCCCGGGAACTGGACCTGGAGCTTGGCGACTTCCTGCCGGAGTCGGCCGGGGGCCAGCAGGCCGGCCTGCTCGGCGATCTGGATGGCGACGGAGCGCAGGACATGGCCGTGGTCCTCAAGGGCGGCGACGTCTGGTTCTTCCGGCGCGACCTGGGCCCGCGCCCGTTGGCGGCCCGAGCACGGCTGCCGTCGGCGCAGGCAGCCGAGAGTCCGGTCAACGTCACCGGCTGGGAGGGGACGCGGTGCCTCGGAGCGTGGAACGTGACCGCCGGCACGGACGAGGCGTTCTTCGGCCGCCCGAACCCGGGGCCGGTCCGCCTCGCCTGGCGGCTCGGCCCACGCCCGCCATGCGAGAAGCAGGTGGTCCTCCTGGACCGGCCGGTCGAGGTCCCGCTGCGACCGTAGCCCGTGGTGCGAACCGCCGCCGGGCAGTTCCTGCCAGCCGCCGGCGCGGCCGGGAACCAGGGGCGCCGGCGGCTTGACCTCCATGCCCTGAGACAGGCGTGCGAGGACGAGGGCGTTCCGAGGCGGGGCCGGGGCGAATCATGTGATCTGGTGCGTCCCGAAGCGACGACACCGAATAGATGGCTGGAAAGAATCCGCTTCACGAACCGCTTTCCGCTTGACGGAGACTTGCTCATAGATGCGCGAGGGGACGGTCCGCCGCGCGGCCCAGGAGCCCCTGAGGACGGGGACGAAGACGACGCTCTGCGACGCCGTCCGGCAGGCGTTGGCGCAGTACCTCGACCGGCGCGACCGGCGGGACCCGCCCATCGCGGCGGGATGACACGGCTCCGGCCGGATGGACCGGGCGGGGCAGCGCACAGTCGAAAGGGGCGGGTCGTGAAGAAGGCGGAGGTCAAGGTGGGAGGCCGGTATTTGGCCAAGGTCAGCGACAAGCTGACGCCGGTCCGCATCGACGTCGAGAACCCGCGGGGCGGATGGGACGCGACGAACGAGGCGACCGGCAAGAAGGTCCGTATCAAGAGCGCCCAGCGGCTCCGCGGGGCGGGCCGTGGGGCGGCGTTCTCCTTCGTCGCGACAGCGGTCACGACGACGGTGCTACTTATGACGCTAAGCGCGACTGTCGCCGGTCGCACGTCTCCGACCGTGGGGAAAGGGGCCGAGGCGCCCCTGGAAGGGACCGCGCATCCCGACGCGCCTCTTCGGCACAGCATGATGGCCGAGGGAACCCTCGAACCCATGTACTGCCGTCTGCGGGCGGCGTTGGCCGACCGATCGTCGCCGGCATGGACCGGCGGCGACGCGAAAGGGCGGGCCACGTTCGACGTGACGGTCGAAGGGGGCGTCGCCGGGGAGATTTTCGTCGGCCTCTTCGCCGACGCCGCGTGCCGGGAAGGCCCCGTCCGGATCCTGGCCCTGCCGGGGCCGGGTGTGTACCCGAGGGACAGGCTCCCGCCAGGCACGTGGTCGGTGGGGGCCGTTGCACACAAAGCCGTCGGCGTCCAGACCGACTGGCCGCGCCTGGCGCGCATCGGTCCCGACCCATCGGTGCGGGTCCGCCTTCACGTCTGGCCGGAGCCGGGCCTCGGGCCGTGCGAAGCCCCGAAGGGGACGTCCAGGCCGGACACGGGCTTGGCCGAGCTCGACCGCCTCCAAACGATCCACGGCCGGATCACGGTCGCCGGCGGCGCCCCGGCGGCGTTCGCCCTGGCCCAGATCCGCAGTCGGACCGCCGCGGATAACCAGGACGCCGACGTCCGGAGCGGTGCCGACGGCGCGTATGGCTATCCGTGGAAGGGCAGCTTCTACCAGGTCGGCGCCCTCCGTCACGAGCCCTTGCCCGACTTGCCCGGCTACCGCCACCAGTACTTCCAGAGCGGCCAGGTCCACGACGTCGGCGAGCGGGTGGACGTCGCGTTTCCCGCGTTTCCGACCGGCGACCGGACGGTGGCGGCCCGAGTTGTCGACGAGCGAGGAAGGCCCGTGCCGCGCTTCGTGGTCGATGTCCGGAACACGGTCCACTGGGAGTCCCCGCCGATCCATCAGTTCGGTTACCGGTGGACTGTCAGGAGCCCCGACGGCGCGCTCCGTCTCGATGGACTGCCGCCGGGGACTTACCGCGTCGGTGTGACACCTTGGGGGGGGAGATGACTACGAGTATACGGACGTTGAGGTCACACCGCTCGAGGGAGATGCTCAGGAAGTAGCGATCGTCCTTCCGGACCCCGAGCTGCGTGAGACGTGGTACGGCCGTGTTCTTTTCGAGGACGGCCGGGCGGCCCACTTCGCGGAGCCGCCTTGGCCGGAGGGGGGCGTCAGGGTCCATGCCCGTCTCGACGAGGACATTTGCGGGGTGGGGGCCGATGCCGAGGTCGACGTGAACGGGTACTTCACGCTCACGGTCGCCGCAAGTCTGCTCGACGTTATCCGGGGCGGCAAGGGCCGAATCGACATCTGGGTCCCGCTCGAGGAGCCGCGAACCGGCCGGGTCGTCGGCACCTTCCCGGTCGAGCGGCTGGCGCGGCGCCGGTCGGATGCCGGCCTTGTTCATGTCCGATGCCGGCCGCCCCGGCGATGCGGCGCCACCGATATCAGGTGATGCCCTGAAAGGGGCTGCGGCTCGGCCGGCCGAAGACGGGAACGGCCGGTTCGAAGTCCCGTCCCGTGCGATGGCCCGCGCCGGGACGAGGTGCGTTCGAGGACAGGTTGTCCCGTCCTGTTCGCCCAGGACCTGCTGTTGAACCAACCAGTGCGCGTCATAGCAAGAGATGCCAAAGGGCCGAATTATTGATAGGCTTGGGATAGTTGCGGGGGCCTGCGAGCCGGCCTCGGAGGGCACCGTGCCGTCCTCCGGCCCGGACGCCCACCCACGGTCACCAGGCCCAGCGCGACGGCCCAGCGGCAGGTTCGGGTGTCCATCGTGAGCTCCTTCCACGGCGCGGCAGTTCGCCGCATCGGGGATTCCAGGCCCCCACTTCGCGCCGGACGAGCCCCAACATCCCCCTCCGACGGACGGCGGCCCCTGTCGTCCGCCGGTACAGGCAAGCCGCTCCGCAGACCGGCGGCCGAGGCGACCGCTTCGTGGAGGAGGAGAGGCCCGTCGGGCCCGTCGGGATGACGCCTGGCGGGGGCGAAAGCCTCAAGTCTGACGCAGGCGGCGACGATAAGTTGGGCAGGATGGGTATTCTGGGCGGCTTACCCGCCGCCCTCGCGCGCTGGGAGATCTGCCTTGGGATGGGGACGCCCTCCGGCCATTGTGCGTCTGGGACGCCTCCTGACCTTTGCGGGCACTGTCTTTCTGTCGACGGTGGCCCGCGCGGGTCTGCCCGTCCACGCCGTCTCCTCGGCCAGCCGCCGCTTCGACGCGGACTTCCGTTTCGGCCCCCAGACAGACTCCACTCCGGGGGACGGTGCGACAGTGCTGCCGGCGCGACAGGCGTCCGCCTCAAGGACGGCAGCGGCCATCGGTGGGATGGACCGCCGTTCGATTGACACCGATGTGGGCCCCTCGGACGGCCCTCGGCCGGCGTCCTCGATGAACCTGTATTTCCGCCGCCCGGGCCAGGCCTATGTGCCACCGGACTTCCGGGCATCGGGGCCGTGGCGTCCCACGCCGCTGGAGCCGCCGCCGCCGGCCCCCGCGGGCGACTGGTTCGACGCCTGGAAACGCGTCAAGCAGGACCTGGCCGACCGCTACGGCACGCACCTCAGCCTTTATATCGCCAACACGCCCCAGGCCGTCCTGAACGGCCGCCGCGAGGGCCACCTCCGGAACACCTTCTGGTGGAACCTCAACCTGACGCAGGACCTGTGGCCCGGAGGGCGGCTGATCACGAACACCCGCGGCGGCATCGGCGACGGCGTGGGCCCCCTCACCGCCGACGGGCTCAACACCAACTGGATGAGCGGCGAGCCCGATCCGCTCTACGTCTCGCACGTCCTGCTCGAACAGAAGCTTCTCGGTGACCACCTCACTTTCTGGCTCGGCAAGCTCGACATCGACGACCACTTCGACACGAATGCCGCCGCGAGCTGGAACTTCCTGTCCTACTCGCTGGCCCGCAACGGGGGCATCCCCGTCCCGTGGCACACCATCGGGGCGGTGGCCCGGTTCGACCCCGCCGACTGGCTCTACGTCCAGGCGGGCGTGGTCGACGCCCAGGGCGAGTTCACCGAGACGGGCTTCAACACGGCGTTCCACGACGAGGACTACACGTTCAGCATGGCCGAGGTGGGGTTCACCGCGGCGCCGGCCGGCCGGACGGGGCACTACCGGTTCCTCGTCTGGTACGATCCCCAGCCGGTCGCCCGGCTCGACGGCCGGGGCGCCGAGCGGGACGACCTGGGCCTGGCCGTCAGCTTCGACCAGCAGGTGACCGACTCGCTCACGCTGTTCCTGCGTTACGGCTGGTCCGACCCGGACCTGCGTCGGGCGGAGCATTTCTGGAGCGCCGGGGGGGTTGTCGCGGGGCCGCTGCCTGGCCGGCCGAAGGACGAGCTGGGTCTGGGCGTGGGGCAGGCCCTTATCGGGGACGACTTCCGCCGGGCCGCCGGATCGGCATCATCGGAGTCGATCGTCGAGCTCTACTATAAGATCGCCCTAACGGAGTATCTCCATTTGACGCCCGACGTCCAGGTGCTGCTGCATCCGGGGGGCGACCGGGACCGCGACGTGGGCGTCGTGGCAGGCCTGCGGCTCAGCGTCACGTTCTGAGCGCGGCCGATCGCCGGTCCGCGGGGGCGGGCGATCGGGAATCGAGGGCGGTACCTGCGACCGGTTGGGAGGCGCACGATGGCTGGACGAGACGGCCTGAAGTTGGTCGGCATCTCGGTAGTGGTTGTCGGGGCGGCCCTCGGGTGGCTGCTCGTGCGGCGGGACCGCGTGCCGGGGCCGGCCCGCGGCGAGGCGGCCGCGAGACGCTCCGGCGGACGGACCCGGTCTGCAGGCGACGGCTTTGCCGGGTGCGGCTGGTCGACGCACCCGTCGACGTCGGTTGCCGTGCGGGAGGCGATGGACGCGAGCACCGGTCCAGGCGGCGCAGGGCCCGACCTGACGCTGGTCTTCTATACCACGCATCACGATCCGTCGGCTGTGGTAAAGGCCTTGGCGGAAGACGGCGGCCGGCTGTGCGGGTGGTCGACGCACCAGGGCGTCCTGACGCCGGACGGGTTCCAGTCGTCCGACCACGGGGCGGTGGGCGTGCTGTCGTTCCGGCTGCCGGGGGTCCGTGTGGGCGTGGGCGGGGCGGCGTTCGAGGAAGCGTCTTCGCCGAAGGGGGCCGCCGCCCTGGCCGCCCAGCGGGCCGTCCGCGACGCCGGGTCCAACCTCCGGGCCGGGCCGCCCGACATGATCGTCCTCAGCTCGACCATCGGCCACGAAGAGGAGGTCCTGGCGGGTCTGGCCGAAGCCGTCGGGCCGGTGCCCGTGGTCGGGGGGTCGGCCGCGGGGAGCCTCGACTGGATCAATCGCGAGTCCGTGTCGAACTGGTCGGTCGTGGCCGGCGACCGGGTCATTTCGAACGGCCTCACGCTGGTGGTCCTTTACAGCGACGAGCCTTTCGGTTGGGCCTACAACGGGGGGTACGACCTGACGAGCAAGTGCGGCGTCATCACGGCGTGCGAGAAGCGGCTGATCCGGGAGATCGACGGCCGAAACGCGGCCGCGGTCTACGACGAGTGGCTCGGCGGCCGACTGGCGAACGTCGAGCAGACCGACGTCCACCTGCTGACGTTCTGTGCCCTGTACCCGCTGAGCCGCTCGGTTTCGCTCGGGGAGGCGTCGCACCGCCAGTTCGTCCACGTCTGGCCGGGGGTCTCGCCGGAGACGCGAGGAAGCCTGATCGCGGCGTCGGACGTGGCCGAGGGCGACCGGGTTCGCCTCAGCGAAGGCACCTGGGACATCCTGCTGAACCGTTTCAGCGAGCTGCCGGACCTCGCGCGGCGCCACCGCCCGGACCTGTCGGCGTCGGCGGCGCTCCTGGTCTGCTGTGGGTGCATCCTCGACAACATCCCCGACCGGGACCGGGACCAGATGGCGTTCCTTCTGGACCGGTCCCTGGGCGACGTGCCATGGCTGGCCATGTTCACCTGGGGGGAGCAGGGCAACGTGCCGGGCCTGGGCAACTTCCACGGGAACCTGACCACCGGGGCCCTCGTGCTGCCGGGCCCGGACGGCGGAGACGACTGACGATGCGGCTGTACCTGAAACTCTACCTGGTGCTGCTGGCCCTGCTGCTGCCGGCCATGGCCGTCCTGGCTGTCGTGGTCAGCCTGCGCGAGGGCGGCCGGTCGCTGCGGGAGCTGCGGGGCCAGCAGTTGATCCACGCCCGGCTGGCGGCGGCACAGGTCGAGGCGGGCTATCACCAGGGGACCTGGCCGTTCGAGATGCTGGCCACCGTCATGGAGGACGAGCACGTCACCTTCTGGCAGGTGTGCGACGGCGAGGGAAACGCGGTGCTGTCGAACGACCCGCTGGCTCCGCCGCCCCGGTGCACGATGAGCCTCGAGCCGCCCGAGGCGAACCTGGAGGGGCCGCTCCTGGCCCCATGCCCGGACGGCGATTGGGACGTGTGGGTAGTGCCGATGCGGATGCGCTCGGGCGGCCGACCGTGGACGTTCCGGCTGGGGTTTCACCACGAATCGGTACACCGCCAGACGGCGGGCATCGCCGCGACAAACGCCCTGTCGGCCCTGGCGATCGCCGTCGTCCTGCTGCCGCTGTCGCTGGTGATGACGCGATGGGTCCTGCGGCCGCTGGGATGTCTGACGTCGGCGGCGGACCGGATGCGGCAGGGCGACCTGGCGACCCGCTGCCGCATCTCGGGCTCCGGTGAGCTGGTGGACCTGGGCCGGTCCTTCAACACCATGGCGGCGGCGCTCCAGTCGAGGGAGCGGTCGCTGGCCCAGGCCAACGAGGGGCTGGAGGCCCGCGTGGCCGAACGGACGGCCGAGCTGAGCCGGGCCCACGAGCACCTCCGGACCGTCATCGACGCCATCTCCGATCCGTTCATCGTCATCGATCGCAATCGGCGAGTCGTCCTCGCCAATGCAGCCGCTCGCGACGCGGCCGGCGGCTTGGACCCCGTCCAGAACCACCTCACGTGTCACCGGGCCTCCCACCGATCGGATGCCCCCTGCACGGGAGAACATCCGTGCCCGCTTGACATCGTCGCCGCCACGAAGCGACCCGCCCGCGTCGTGCACACGCACTACAGCGGGCCGGAGGCGGAGCCGCGGATCGTGGAGGTGTCGGCCTCGCCGGTGTTCGACGAGTCGGGCGAGGTGGTCCAGGTGATCGAGGCCCTCCGCGACATCACCGAGCGTGTCCGGGCCGAGGAGAGGCTGGCTATCTTCCGGCGGTTCGCCGGGGCGGCCGAGCAGGGCTTCGGCATGGCCGATCTCGACGGCCGCGTCACCTACGTCAACCCGGCCCTGGCGCGGATGCTCGGTCTGAGCGAGGAGCAGTGCCAGGAATTCCTGGGCAGCACGTTCGTGACGGCCTACCCGGAGGAAGTCCAGAGGCGGATCCGAGAGGAAATCCTGCCGGCGGTTCGACGGGGCGAGCCCTGGCAAGGGGAACTGTGGTTCGTGGCGTCCGACGGCCGGCGGGTCGACACGTTCGAGAGCTACTTTCTGGTCCACGACGAGCAGGGCAACCCCCTGTGCATTGCCGCCGTCATCACCGACATCACCCAGCGGAAGCGGGCCGAAGAGGCCCTGCGGGAAAGCGAGGCGAAGTACCGCGTCCTCGCCGAAAACCAGCGCGACGTGGTGGTGGCCGTCGGGCCCGACGGGACGCTGGTGTATTGCAGCCCGGCCGTGGAGGAGTTCGGCGGATACGACCCCGAGGAGGAGCTGGGCGAGCCGGTCATCAAGTACGTCGCCACCGAGGAGGACCGCCGCCGCGTCCTGGAAACCGTCGAAGCAGTCGTCCGGAGCCGCGAACCCACCACCGTGGAGTTCCTCTATCAGCCCAAGGAGGGCGCGCCGTTTCCCGTTGAGGCGACCGGCAAACCGGTCGTCGAGGACGGCGAGGTCGTCTCGATCCAGGCGGTCCTTCGCGACGTCAGCGAGAGAAAGCGGGCCGAGGAAGCCCTCCGTGAATCCGAACGGTTCGCCCGGGGCACCATCGACGGCCTGTCGAGCAGCCTGGCCATTCTGGACGCCGACGGCACGATTCTGTCGGTCAACCGGGCGTGGGCGGAGTTCGCCAGGACGAACGACGGCGACTTGAGCTCCTGCGGCGAGGGCGTCAACTACCTGGCCGTCTGCGACCGGGCCGAAGGCGCCGATTCCGAGGAGGCCGCCCGCTTCGCCGCCGGCATCCGACGCGTCCTGAAAGGCGAGCACGACCGGTTCGCCCTGGAGTACCCCTGCCCCGGACCCCGGGGACAGCGGTGGTTTGTGGGCCGTGTGACCCGGTTCCCCAGCGACGGCCGGGCCCGAGTGGTGGTGGCTCACGAGAACATCACCGACCGCAAGCAGGCCGAGGAGGCCCTGCGCGAGGAAAAGGACAAACTGGCCAAGATCACCAGCTCCGCCCGCGACGCCATCATCATGATGGACGACGAGGGCAAGGTCGCCTTCTGGAACGAGGCCGCCGAGACCATCTTCGGGTATTCGGCCGAGGAGGCCCTCGGGCGGGAATTGCATCCGCTGCTGGTGCCGGAGCGGTTCCGCGAGGCGTACCGCCGGGGGTTCGCCCACTTCCGCACCTCGGGCGAGGGGCCGGCCGTCGGACGCACGACGGAACTGGTCGGCCGGCGTAAGGGCGGCGAGGAATTCCCGATTGAACTCTCGATGTCCGCCGTCAGGCTCCGCGGCGCCTGGCATGCCGTCGGCGTCGTCCGCGACATCACCGACCGCAAGCAGGCCGAGGAGGCGGTGGCGGCCAAGGCCGAGGAGCTCCAGAGGTCCAACCATGAGCTGGAGCAGTTCGCCTACGTCGCCAGCCACGACCTCCAGGAACCGCTTCGCATGGTCCGCAGCTACTGCCAGCTCCTGGCGCGCCGCTACGAGGGCCAACTCGACGACGATGCCGACGAGTTCATCCATTACGCCGTCGACGGGGCCGGCCGGATGCAGCGGATCATCGAGGACCTGCTCCAGTACTCCCGCGTCAACACCCGGGGCAAGCCACCCAAGCCGACCGACAGCGAGAAGGTGTTGGAGGGGGTGCTCTCGGACCTGGAGGCGGCGGTCGAGGAGTCCGACGCCGAGGTCACCCACGATCCGCTGCCCGCCGTGATGGCCGACGAGGTCCAGCTCGGGCGGCTGCTCCGCAACCTCGTCGGCAACGCCATCAAGTACCGGGGCGAGGGGCCCCCTCGCGTTCACGTCTCGGCCGAGAGACGCAACGGCGACTGCCTCTTTGCCGTTCGGGACAACGGCATCGGCATCGACCCCCAGTACCACGACCGGATCTTCGTCATCTTCCAGCGGTTGGGTGGCCGCGACGACGAAGCCGGGACCGGCATCGGCCTGGCCGTCTGCAAGCGGATCGTCGAGCGGCACGGGGGGCGAATCTGGGTGGAGTCCGCCGAAGGTCAAGGCTCCACGTTCTATTTCACCATGCCGGCCCACGAGCAGGAGGACCAGGATGACGGCCCACACCGTTCCACGTGACACGCTTGGCGACTCCAGGAGGACCCGGCCCGCCGAAATCCTGCTGGTCGAGGACAATCCCGGCGACGTCCGCCTCACCACCGAAGCCCTCAAGGAGGGCCGGGTCCTGAACACGGTCCACGTAGTGGGCGACGGCGTCGAAGCGATAGGCTTTCTCCGGCGCGAGGGGACCTACGCCGACGTCCCCCGGCCCGACCTGATCCTGCTCGACCTGAACCTGCCCCGAAAGAGCGGCCGGGAAGTGCTCGCCGAGATCAAGGACGACGAGGACCTCAAACGCATCCCCGTCGTCATCCTGACCACCTCCCGAGCCGAGGAGGACATCCTCCGAAGCTACGACCTCCACGCCAACTGCTACGTCACCAAGCCGGTGGACCTGGAGCAGTTCCTCGACGTCATCCGCTTCATCGAGGACTACTGGCTGATGGTGGTCAAGCTGCCGCCGGAGTAATCCGCCCATGGTCGGCCAGCCCATCCGAGTGCTCCTGATCGAAGACAATCCGGGCGATGTCCGTCTGATCCGGGAGCTGTTCCGCGACCACGGCGACGGGGCGTTCGAGCTGGAGACGGCCGACCGGCTGGAGGCGGGCCTGTCGCGTCTCCGGGAGACGGCTCCCCACCTGGTGCTGCTGGACCTGTCGCTGCCCGAGAGCCGGGGCCTGGACACGCTGCGGGCCGTGCTGAACCAGGCCCCAGCCGTGCCTGTCATCGTCCTGACGGGCCTCGACGACGAGGGTGTCGCCGTCGAGGCGGTCCGGGAGGGGGCCCAGGACTACCTGGTCAAGGGCAAGTTCGAGGGGGGGCTGCTGGTCCGGGCCGCCCGCTACGCCCTGGAGCGGAAGCAGATCGAGGACGAGCTGCGAAGCTCCAAGCAGCGATACCAGGCGATCTTCGACAACACCGGGGTCGGCATCGCCCTGATCAGCCCGGACATGCGGGTCCTGTCGCTGAACCGGCAAATGAGCGAGTGGTTCCCGGACATCGAGCCCGACGAGCGGCCCATCTGCTATCGGGCCTACAACGACCCGCCTCGCGACGCCCCCTGCGACTACTGCCCCACCGCCAAGACCCTCCGGGACGGCCAGGTCCACGAGGCGGTCACCGAGACGCCCGCCGGCGACGAGGTCCGTCACTACCGGATCGTCTCGACGGCCCTGACGGACGGCGAGGGCCGCGTCACCGCCGCCATCGAGATGGTCGACGACATCACGGATCGCCAGCGGGCCCAAGAGGCCCTGGCCGAGGCCAACCGCCGCCTGGAGGAGCTGGCCACCACCGACGAGCTGACCGGCCTGTGGAACCGGCGGCGGTTCCTGGAGATGCTCGACCACGAATCGCGGCGGGCCCGGCGGCAGCAGGCCGACCTGGCCGTCGCCCTCATCGACGTCGACCACTTCAAGGGCATCAACGACACCCGGGGCCACGCCTTCGGCGACGGCGTCCTGAAGGCGATGGCCCGGGCCCTCCGCGAAGGGGCCCGCGAATCGGACGTCGTCGCCCGATTCGGCGGCGACGAGTTCGCCATTCTTATGCCGCACACCACCGCGCAGGACGCCCTGACGCCCCTGTCGCGAATCCGGGAAGCCGTCGCCGAGCGCGACCTCGCATGCGACGATGAACATCCCGTCCACGTCACGCTCAGCATCGGCGTGGTCTCCTGGGACCGCCAGGAGGGCCGGACCCGCGACGTCCTGATGCGCTTGGCGGACGAGGCCCTGTATGCCGCCAAGGAGGACGGACGCAACACCGTCCGGACGTGGGACCAGGTCTGCCGCGAGCAGAAGGCCCAGCCCCCGACCGACCGGGCGGCCATCGAGCGGCTCCAGCACGAGGTGCTCGACCTTTCGACCCGGTCGAAGGAGATGTTCGTGCAGAGCGTCCAGGGCCTGGTCAACGCCGTCGAGGCCCGAGACGCCTACACCCGGGACCACAGCGAGAATGTCACCCGCTATGCGGTTGGCATCGCCGCCGTCATGGGCCTCCCGGAGGACCAGGTCGACGTCATCCGCCGGGCGGGCATGGTCCACGACATCGGCAAGATCGGCGTCCCGGACGTCATCCTGCGAAAGCCCGCCGGCCTCTCGCCGAGCGAGCGGCGAGTTATGGACCAGCACGTGCTGATCGGGACCCGCATCCTCCAGCAACTCCGGTTTCTCGACCGAGAGATCCCGATCGTCCGCCACCATCACGAGCGGTGGGACGGGCGGGGGTACCCGGACTGTCTGGCGGGGGAGGGCATACCCCTGGGGGCCCGGATCCTGGCCGTGGCCGACGCCCTCGACGCGATGACCTCCGACCGGGTCTACCGGCCGGCGCGCGACCTCTCGCAGGCCCTTCAGGCCCTCATCTGCGGCGCGGGCTCCCAGTTCGATCCGAAGCTCGTCGATGCCATGGTCGAGTGGGCCGTCCAGGCAAGACACCAGGCCGACCCCGAGGCGGAGCTGACGCCGCAGCACCTGTCCGATGTCACGCCGCAGCCGGCCGGAACCGTGGCCGCGGTCGCACCGGGCCCGCCGCCGGCGCGTCGGCGGCCCCTCCCGGCCGACGAGCGAGGCATCGCCCGCCGCGCTCCGCCAAGGAAAACGTCTCTGAGAAGGAGATCGAGAGGCGCCTGAAGACCGTCTGTGCGGAGGCGTAGGGGCCGCGGACGCAACGGGCCGCCCTTCGACCATGCTCCCTTCGGGTCTGCGTCCGGCTTCGCCTGCGCCGCCAGTCAGGCCTTGACGACCTTTTCCCGCCCGTCGGTCACGTCCGCCGTCGCGTTTCGTGTGTCGACGACCAGCGGGGCGTGCCGCACGATCCATGCGTAGTCGTAGTCGGAGTGGTTCGTGGAGATGAGGACGGCGTCCTGCGACTCCAGGAACGCCTCGGTCAGGTCCTGGCTGGCCATCTGGAGGTCGTGCTCCCGCTGGCGGGGCGACTTCGGGATGTAGGGGTCGTTGTAGCAGACTTCGGCCCCGAGGGCCCGGAGCTTCTCGATCAGGGCGATCGACGGGCTCTCCCGCATGTCGTCGACGTCGGGCTTGTAGGCGAGGCCCAGCACCAGGATGCGGGCCCCTTTGAGGGCCTTGCCCCGCTCGTTCAGGGCGAACATCAGCCGTTGGACGACGTAGCCGGGCATCGAGGTGTTGATCTCGCCGGCCAGCTCGATGAACCGGGTGGCCTGGCCGTACTGCCGCGCTTTCCACGTCAGGTAGAACGGGTCGATGGGGATGCAGTGGCCCCCGAGGCCCGGGCCGGGCGTGAAGAAGGTCTTGTTTTCGGGACGGCCGAATCCAAACGGTTTCGTGCGGGCCGCGTTCAACACCTCCCACACGTCGATGCCCATGCGGTCGTAGATGACCTTCAGCTCGTTGACCAGGGCGATGTTGACCGCCCGGTAGATGTTCTCGGTCAGCTTGGTGGCCTCGGCGATCTCGCAGCTCGAGACGGGGACGACGTCCTTGACGCAGGCGCCGTAGAGGGCGGCGGCCAGGTCGCGGCTGGTCTCATCGTACCCCCCGACCACCTTGGGGATACTCCGGGTGGTGAAGTTGGGGTTGCCGGGGTCCTCCCGCTCCGGGCTGAAGGCAAGATGGAAGTCGTCACCGGCCTTCAGGCCGCTCTTTTCGAGGATGGGCCGCACGACGTCGCGGGTCGTCCCGGGATAGGTGGTGCTTTCCAGGACGACGAGCTGGCCCTTCTGGAGGTGGGGGGCGATGGCCCCGGCGGTGCCCTCGACGTAGCTCATGTCGGGCTCGCGGGACCGCGTCAGCGGCGTCGGGACGCAAATGAGGATGGCATCGGTCTCGGCGAGCCGGGCGAAGTCGGCCGTCGCGTCGAACCGGCCGGCCTCCCGCATGCCGGCGATGACCTCCGACGGGATGTGGCCGATGTAGGACCGGCCGGCCTGGAGGGCTTCGACTTTGGCCGGGTCGATGTCGAAGCCCAGGACGGAGAACCCGGCGTCGGCGAAGGTCCACGCCAAGGGCAGGCCGACGTAGCCCATGCCGATGATGCCGACGCGGGCCTGGCGGCCCTCGATTCGCTCCAGTGTGGTCGCCATGTGGTCCCCTTCCGCCGCCCGCCTGAGGCCGCCGGGAGCCGGGCCCGGCGCAGCGCAGTGTTCGCTTGACACCCCTTGGGGGCCGCTATACTATCGGCCGTTCGGGCGTACTCCCAAGCGTTTTCTACGCCGGTTGGCGGCGTGGACTGGTGCGGCGGTGCCGGGTCACGTTGGACATCGGGATTCGGCGGCCGGGCGAGTCGCTGGGGCGGCGCCGCCGGCCGGCGGCCGCCTGAGACCCGAAGGAGCCTCGTTTGGTTACCTTGGCCGTCATCGGCTGCGGCGGGTGGGGCAAGAACCACATCCGCAACTTCCACGCCATCGAGTCCTGCCGCCTGAAGACCCTCTGCGACCTGAACGAGAAGGTCCTGGCCGCCCACCGGGCCGACCTGGGCGACGTCGCCGCCACGACCGACTCCGGCGAGGTGTTCGCCGACGACGAGATCGACGCCGTCGTCGTCGCCACCGACGCCCCGAGCCACTATTCGCTGACGCGAGAGGCCCTGGAGGCGGGCAAGCACGTCCTGGTCGAGAAGCCCATGACGCTGGTGCCGGACGAGGCGGAGGACCTGGTGGCCCGGGCCGACGCCGCGGGGCGGGTCCTTATGGTCGGCCACCTCCTGGAATACCACCCGTGCGTCCTGAAGCTGAAGGAGCTGGCCGATGCCGGGGACCTCGGCGCCATCCGCTACATGTACTGCCAGCGGGTGAACCTGGGCGTCATCCGCCGCGACGAGAACGCCTGGTGGAGCCTGGCGCCGCACGACGTCTCGGTGGTCCTGTTCCTCTTTCAGGCCGAGCCGGTGACCGTGACGGCCCAGGGCCAGGCGTACCTCCAGCCGGGCGTCGAGGACGTTGTGTTCGCCCAACTCAAGTTCGCCGACGGCCGGATGGCCAATATCCAGGTCTCGTGGCTCGATCCGCACAAGATCCGCAAGATGACGGTCGTCGGTTCGGAGAAGATGGCGACGTTCGACGACATGGAGCCGGCCGAGAAGGTCCGCGTCTACGACAAGGGGGTGGACATCGCCGGGTCGATCGTGGCCTGGGAGCAGTCGCTGAGCCTGCGCACCGGGGACATCCTGATCCCGAAGACGCCCACGGGCGAGCCGCTCCGGGCCGAGTGTCTCCACTTCCTGGACGCCGTCGAGCGGGGCACACCGCCGCGGAGCGACGGCCGCGACGGCGCCCGCGTCGTACGTGTCTTGGCGGCCGGCCAGCGGAGCCTCCAGGAGGGCGGCTGCCCGATCCGGCCCTGAGAGGCCGACGCCTTCCCGCTCCCGCGCGAGCCGAGAGGGGCCCTGCATGACCGGACCCGACTACTTCGTCCACGAGTCGTCCTACGTCGACCAGGGCGCCGTCATCGGCAAGGGCACCCGCATCTGGCACTTCTCCCACGTCCTCTCGGGGGCCCGCATCGGCGAGGGCGTCTCCATCGGCCAGAACGTCAACGTCGGCGGCAGGGCCGTCATCGGTGACCGGTGCAAGGTCCAGAACAACATCAGCGTCTACGACGAGGTGGAGCTGGAGGAGGAGGTCTTCTGCGGGCCCAGCATGGTCTTTACGAACGTCTACAACCCGCGGGCCTTCATCAGCCGCAAGCACGAGTACCGAAAGACCCTCGTCAAACGCGGGGCGACGCTCGGGGCCAACTCGACGATCGTCTGCGGCATCACGATCGGCCGGTACGCCTTCGTGGGGGCCGGAGCGGTCGTGCGGCAGAACGTGCCCGACTTCGCCCTCGTCGTCGGCGTGCCCGCCCGGCAGATCGGCTGGGTCAGCAAGTACGGCGAGCAGCTCCAGTTCGACGCAAACGGCCGGGCCGTCTGCCAGGCCACCGGCGAGGCTTACGTCCTGGAGGACGGCCTCTGCCGTGAAGCCTAGTCCTACAACGCCACTTGCCGCGCTGCGGCCTTTCCAGGCCGCCGCGATCGGGCCTGAAGCGAGTTCCTGGCGGCCTGGGACGGCCGCCAGGCGGGATGAAGTAGCGAACTGGCGTTGTAGTACCAGCGAGTGAGGCGCGCAGGCGCGCTTCGAAATCGAAAATCCCAAATCGACAACCCAAAAGCCATTGAGAGGGACCCCATGGCCGTCCCCATGCTCGACCTGGTCGCCCAGTACGAGACGATTCGCGACGAAGTCCGCGCCGCCGTCGACGAGGTCCTCGAAAGCCAGCGGTGCATTGGCGGACCGAAGGTCGCCGAGTGCGAGCAGGCCATCGCGGAGTACTCGTCGGCCTCCCGCGGCATCGGGGCCTCCAGCGGCACCGACGCCATTCTGAACGCCCTGATGAGCCTCGGCGTCGGCGCCGGCGACGAGGTCGTCACGACGCCGTTCACGTTCTTCGCCACGGTCGGGTGCATCGTCCGAACGGGGGCCCGGCCCGTCTTCGTCGACATCGACCCCCGGACGTACAACCTCGACGCCTCCCAGGTCGCCGGCGCCCTCACCGACAAGACGAAGGTCGTGATGCCCGTCCACCTCTTTGGCCAGATGGCCGACATGGACCCCATCATGGAGGCCGCGTCCGAGCGGAACGTGGCGGTCGTCGAGGACGCCGCCCAGGCCATCGGGGCCGAGTACAAGGGCCGGCGGGCCGGCTCCATCGGCACCTGCGGCTGCTTCTCGTTCTTCCCCTCGAAGAACCTCGGCGCGGTCGGCGACGGCGGCATGATCGTCACGGGCGACGACGCCCTCGCCGAGATGTGCGAGGTCATGCGGAACCACGGCTCCAAGCCCAAGTACTATCACAAGTACGTCGGGGGCAACTTCCGCCTCGACCCCATCCAGGCCGCCGTCGTCCTCGTCAAGCTGAAGTACCTCGAACAGTGGCACGCCGGCCGCCAGGCCAACGCCGCCTGCTACGACGAGCGGTTCGCCGGCGTCCAGGGCGTCGAGGCGCCCTGCGTCGAGCCGCACAACCGCATGATCTACAACCAGTACGTCCTCCGCATCCCGGGGAAGCGCGACGCCGTCCAGGCGGTCCTGAACGAGCGGAAGATCGGCAACGCCATCTACTACCCCGTCCCGCTCCACCTCCAGGAATGCTTCGCAGGTCTAGGCTACGCCGAAGGCGATTTCCCCCACGCCGAGCGGGCCGCCAGGGAGGTCCTCGCCATCCCGGTCTACCCGGAGCTGACCGACGAGCAGCAGGACGAGGTGGTCGCGGCCGTCCGGGAAGGGCTCGGTTGAGCCCGCGCTTCATGACCTCGCTCTCGGCTGGCGGCCTGTCCCGCCGGGAGAAAGGGGCGGCCTGCCCGCCGAAGCCTCGGCGAAGGCGGGGGTGAGGGGATTTGCCGCGAGGCGGCCATGGCGACCTTGAAGATCACCACGATCGTCGGGGCCCGGCCCCAGTTCATCAAGGCCGGCGCCGTCAGCCGGGCCGTCCAGGCCTGGAACCGGGCCGACGCCGGCACGCCCATCGACGAACGCCTCGTCCACACCGGCCAGCACTATGATGCCAACCTGTCGAAGGTCTTCTTCGACGAGCTGCGCCTGCCCCGCCCGGCGGTGAACCTGGAGGTCGGCTCCGGGTCCCACGCCGAGCAGACCGGCCGCATGCTCGTCCGCTTGGAGACCGACCTCCTGGCCCATCCGCCGGACGTGGTCCTCATCTACGGCGACACGAACTCGACGCTCGCCGGGGCCCTGGCGGCCGCGAAGCTCCACGTGCCGGTCGCCCACGTCGAGGCGGGCCTCCGCAGCTTCAACCGCCGCATGCCCGAGGAGATCAACCGCGTCCTCGCCGACGCCGTCTCGACGCTCCTGTTCTGCCCGACCCGGGCGGCGGCCGAGAACCTCGCCCGAGAGGGCGTCACCCGCGGCGTCCACCGGGTAGGCGACGTGATGTACGACTCGGTCCTGTACCACGGCCGCGACGCCCGCCAGCGGAGCGACATCCTCCGGCGGCTGGACCTGGAGCCGAAGGCGTTCTACCTGGCGACGATCCACCGGGCCGAGAACACCGACGACGCCGAGCGGCTGGCTGGCATCCTCGACGCCCTCGCCGGGATCGACGTGCCCGTGGTCCTGCCGCTCCATCCGCGGACCCGAAAGACGCTCGGCGCGGGCCTCGCGCGGGTCGGCGGACGCGTCCGCCTGGTCGATCCCGTCCCGTACCTCGACATGCTGGCCTTGGAGCAGGGGGCCCGGCTCATCCTGACCGACTCCGGCGGCGTCCAGAAGGAGGCCTACTGGTTCGGCGTGCCCTGTGTCACCCTCCGCGACGAGACCGAGTGGGTCGAGCTGGTCGAGGCCGGGTGCAATCGGTTGGCGGGAGCGAGGACCGAGACTATACTGGCGGCGGTGGCGGCGTTCGAGACGGGCGGCCCCGCCGCGCCCGAGCTGCCCGCCGACCGGCCGACCGACCTCTACGGCGACGGCCACAGTGCCGAGCGGATTGTCCGCACCCTGGCGGCGGAAAAGGATTGGGTGACCCCGTAACGAAGTGACGAAATAACGCAGGTGGCGGGTGCAGGCTGTCCTGTCACCTTCCCCTTCCCCGGCGGCCTGTCCCGTCGGGCCAGAGGGGTGGCCTGCCCGCCGAAGCCTCGGCGAAGGCGGGGGTGAGGGGGCCGGCCTGTCGGGCGATAGCCCCTGAATACACCGGGCCGATTCGGCCGAAAGAACAGGATGTCATGACCCAGGACGCCATCACCGTGCTGTGCGTGGCCGGGGCCAGGCCGAACTTCATGAAGATCGCCCCCCTGATGGCCGCCCTCGGCCGGCGGGACGAGGTCCGCCCCCTGCTGGTCCACACCGGCCAGCACTACGACGAGCGGATGAGCCACCTGTTCTTCGAGCAGCTCGGCATCCCCCGGCCCGACGTCAACCTCGAGGTCGGCTCGGCCAGCCACGCCGTCCAGACCGCCGAGATCATGGGCCGGTTCGAGCCGGTCGTCCTCCGGGAGCGGCCCGACGTGGTCGTTGTCGTCGGCGACGTCAACTCGACCATCGCCTGCGCCCTGGTGGCCGTGAAGCTCCACGTGGCGGTGGCCCACGTCGAGGCGGGCCTCCGCAGCTTCGACCGCCGCATGCCCGAGGAGATCAACCGCCTCCTCACCGACGCGATCAGCGACCTGCTGTTCGTCACGGAGCCGAGCGGCCGGAAGAACCTCCGGCGCGAGGGCGTCCCCGACGAGAAGGTCCACTTCGTCGGCAACGTGATGATCGACACGCTCCTTGCGAACCTCGAGAAGGCCCGCGCCGGCTCCGTCCTCGACGACCTCGGTCTAGAGCCGCGGTCCTACGCCGCCCTGACGCTCCACCGGCCGAGCAACGTCGACGACCGCGAAACGTTCGAGCGGCTCTTCGGCGTGGTCCGGGAGATCGCCGAGGAGCTGCCCGTCGTCTTTGCGGCCCATCCGCGGACCGTCAAGAACATGGTGCGGTTCGGGTTCCTGGACGAGGAGGGCCGGGGCGACCTGGGCGGCGTGCGGATCGTCGAGCCGCTGGGGTACCTCGACTTCCTGAAGCTGATGGCCGAGGCCCGGCTGGTGCTGACCGACTCGGGCGGCATCCAGGAGGAGACGACCATCCTGAAGGTGCCGTGCCTGACGCTGCGGGAGGGCACCGAGCGGCCCGTGACGGTCGACGTGGGGTGCAACCAGATCGTCGGGACGGACCCGGCGAAGGTCCGGTCGGCGTTTCGTCGGGTGATGGAGGCCGAGACGTTCACGTGCGAGACGCCCCAGATGTGGGACGGCCACGCGGCGGAGCGGATCGCGGACGTGCTCATCGAAGCCCTTCGGCCGGTCGGTGACGGCACGAGATGACCGGATATGGCTGAGCGGCGCAAAAGGTCGTTTCCGCGGCGGATAGCCGGTGCTTTGCGCACGCTGTGGCGTGACTTCGGGGTTGCCCTCGAGGGCATCGTTCGCTGGTGGCCGGGCGTCTTGGGCTACCGCATTCGGGCGGCCTACTACCGGCGCAGGCTGAAGTCCATGGGTCGTGACGTGCGCATCGAGCCAGGGGTGTACCTTGTCGGCCACCGCCACATCTCTCTCGGCGACCGGGTCCACATCGACCGCGGCTGTATTGTCTCGGCGGGACCGCCGGGACCCACTCAGGCGGAGATCCGACGCGTTCCGAATGCAGCCTTCGGCCTGGCCGAGGGCGAAGTCGGCATCGGGAAAGCTGCCCACGTCGCGGTCGGCGTCTACATCCTCGGCCACGGCGGCGTGCAGATGGGAGACTTCTGCGGGCTGGCAGGCGGGGCGCGCGTCATCTCCTACACCAACCACTATGCTTCCTTCGACGATCGGAGTCGCCGCGACGTCTACTTCACGGTCGAGGCCGGTTCCGAGCACGCGGTCTACCTCTCCAGCCCCGTGGTTCTGGGGAACAATGTGGGGGTGGCCTCGAACGCCGTCATCCTGCCGGGCGTGACGATGGGCGACGAGTCCTTCCTGACCGTTGGTTCGGTTGCCTTGCTCGGGGCGATCCCACCGAACTCCATCGCTTCGGGCAATCCCGCGGTGCCTCTCAAGAAGCGATTCCGCGACCCGCGAGGTGGCAAGGATCGCTGAACCGGCCCGTTCCGGTCAGGCTCCCATTCGGGGTGGTCTCATGCTTAACCGTTTCCTCAAGCGTTCTCGTCGAAGCCTGTTGCGAGCCGTGTCCAGAGTGTTCAGGCTCGCCGACTACCGGTGGAGCGACATTCAGACCACCTTTATCATCTCAACGGGAAGGACCGGGACCGCTTTCCTGGCGCAACTTTTCTCTCACGCTTTTTCCGGGGTTGACGCGAGGCACGAACCGCCTCCCGACCTCTATGACCTGAATATGCTTGCCGGGCGGCGTCAGATATCCGATGCGCAGGCCGCTCGCCAACTTGAGCAATCGCGACTCGACGTGTGCGCCGAGGTCCACCGTGCGGGTCAGGCGGTCTATGTCGAGTCGAACAACAACCTGTCCTGTCTCGTGCCGGCCCTGCGAGCCGTGTTCGATGACTACCGGATCGTACACGTGGTCCGGGACGGCCGCGATGTCGTGCGCTCCTGGTGGGGCAAGCGGGTCGCAGCCCGCAACGGCATGCGTGATGCCTTGGTATTGAGCGACCAGGACAAGCGAACGAGGCTACGAGCCTGCGACGTCCCGGGGGATCCCTATGCCGATCAATGGGAACGAATGTCCCGGTTTGAGAGGCTCTGCTGGCTTTGGTCGACGAAAGACAGGATCATCCGCGATGCCATTTCCAGCGATGAGCGCGCGATGACGGTGAAGTTCGAAAGCATCTTCTCGGAAGACGGGGGGTACGGAGGCCTGTGGCGCATCGTTGACTTCCTCGGTCTGCGGGCCCGGATGCGGCTGACGCCCGAGGCGTTGCACGGCCGCATGCAGGTAAAAGTCAATTCGGCAGAGGCTTATGTATTACCAAAGTGGCCGGGGTGGGCGCCGGAAATGGTCTTACAGTTCAAGGCCGTCGCGGGCGATCACTTGGGTTCGTATGGCTACGAGTGGTAGATGGCGTGCTCCTCGGAACAGGATCTGCCAGGCAGGCCATCTGCACCAAGCCGAGCACGGAAGGCCGGGTGCTTGAGCGCCCGGGACTCGGACCGGAGGCGGCTGGGCTACCTGCCGCTGGCGTGATCAACCGGCCATCCGGCGGACGGAAACGCAAGGCATGTTGAAGCGGGACGTCAGCGCGACCTTCCTGGGCAGCGTCGTGACGGTGGCCTTCGGGCTCGCCACCGCCGCCATCATGGCCCGGACCCTCGGACGCGAGGGACGGGGACTGTTGGCGCTGGCCCTGTTCATTCCCCATATTGCCGCTCGCTTCTGCCGTTTCGGACAGGACACCGTCAACAGCGTGCTGGCCGGCCTCTATAAGGACAAGCGGCCGCACCTGTTTCAGCAGTCGGTGCTGGCCGCCGTGGCGGCCGGGGTCGTCGGGTGGATTGTCATCTCGGCGTACTTCTTCTGGCTGCCGATACCGCGGGGCGAGTTTGCAGACGTGCCCGCCGACATGGTCCGGCTGTCGGTCCTGGTCGTCCCGGTCTCGGTGTTTCACGTCCTGACGGCGAGTCTGGTCCGCGGCGCGGGGCGGGTCGCGGCGGCGGCCCTCCTGTCGGTCGCCCAGGCCGTCTGCATGCTGGCGGCCGTGGCGGTCTTCCTGGGCTGGCTGGGGCAGGGGGTCGAGGCGGCCCTCTGGATTGCCGTCTGCGTGCCCCTCGTGCCGAGTCTGGCGGCCGTGTGGCTGCTTCGCGACGTCGTCAGCCTGCGACCGTCGGCCTTCTCGGGCGAGATGCTGAGGCGATCGATCCGGATGGGCGGCCTGGTCGCCCTGGCGACCCTGGCCGGGTTCCTCGTCTACCGGGTGGACCAGGGGATGCTCGCGTACATGGCCACGAAGGAGGAGGTGGGCCTGTACGTCGTGGCGGTCGGTCTGGCGGAGCGGCTGCGGCTGTTGCCGAACGCCCTGGGCACGGCGTTCCTCCCCCGGCTGGCCAACGAGCTGGCCACGCGCCAGCGGCAGGTCCCCCTGATGTTCCGCACGACGACGGTCCTGTCGGTGGCGGCCATGCTGGGGGTCGGCCTCGTGGGGCCGCCGGCCATCTATCTCCTGTTCGGGATGGAGTTCCTGGGCTCGATCGTCCCGTTCCTGCTGCTGCTGCCGGGCATCGCCGCCCTGGGCGGGGCGGCGGTCCTCTCAAGTGATCTGCTGGCCCGGGAGAAACCCAAGTACAGCGTCTGGACGGGCTACAGCGTGCTGGTCCTGAACGTGGGGTTGAACCTGGTCCTGATCCCGGCAATCGGTATTGCGGGGGCGGCCGTCGCCAGTACCATATGCTACGCCTCGGCGTGCGGCCTGCGGATGCTCTTCTACCGGCGGGAGTCCGGGGTGCCCCTCCGGGAGCTGGCGCCGCGGTGGGAGGACGTCCGATACGTCTGGACGAACGGTTGGGCCTATCTGCGGCAGGTGCTCGGGCGCCGGCGGCGGAAGGAAGCGGCGGATGAAACCGAAGACGCCTGAGGTCCTCGTGACGGGGTCCCCGTACTGGGCGAAAGTGGCGGCGGACCTTGCGCGCCTGGCGGGGCGGGGGGCCGACGTCTGGGACACGAATCCCTCGGCGGTCCCTGCGGTCCTTCGTTGGTGCCGGCCGCTGCGGTGGGTGTGGCACCTGTATCGAGGTCGGTTCCGCCACGCAAAGGCTGTGCACGCAGTCGATGGTCGGTACCCGCGGAACGTCCTCCGGGCGGTCCGGTTCCGCGGCAAGCGCGTCGTCCTGCACTGGATCGGCACGGACGCGATGGAGCTGAGCGGCAAGGTCGCGGCCGGGAAGCCGATGCCGGCCTACTTGAAGAAGGAGATCGACGCCCACCTGGCCGACAGTCCGGAGATCCGGGCCGAGCTGGCCGAGCTGGGGATCGAGGCGACGGTGGTCCGGCTGCTGCCGCCGGGAGTGGAGGCGGACGTCATGCCGTTGCCCGAGGCGCCTGCCGCGCTTTCCTACTGGCGGGATTCCCGGTGGGAGTTCTATGGCGGCGGCGAGGTGGCCGAGCTGGCCCGCCGGTTCCCCAAGACGCTCTTCTTCATCGCCGGTGCCGAGGGCCAGGGGTTCCCCGATCCGCCGGGGAACATGGTCTTCCTCGGCGAGGTCGACGACATGGAGGGCTTCTACCGGCAAGGGACCGCGCTGGTGCGGTTCGTCGAGCACGACAGCCTCTCGGCGATGGTGCTTGAGGCCCTCGCTCGGGGCCGATACGTGGTCTACAGCAGGGACTTTCCCTGCACGCACCAGGCGAATGGGGCCGAGGAGGCTGCCGGGTACCTGGAGGAAGTCCTCCGGGCGACCGAGCCGAACCGGGCGGGTGCGCAATACGTCAGGGAACACTATTCCAGACGGCACGAGGCCGAACGGCTGAACGGCGTGTACCGGGAGTTACTGGGTGCATAGAGCGGCGGAAGCGGGGCATGGAGTCGCGACCACGCGGGAATGCCGCCCTGGTCCTGGCATTTTCCGGCCGGACTCCCTGAGCGTAGGCGGCAAGTGAAGCGAGTCTTGATGATCGCCGAGAGCTTCCCCCCCGAGAACTACAGCGGGACGGCGCGCCCGTACGGGTTCGCGCGCTATCTCAGCGAGTTCGGTTACTGGCCCATTGTGGTCTGTCCCCGTCCGGACGACCGGCGCGGGCTGGATTACGGTCTGCTGGAGACGCTGACAGACCGGTGCGAGATCCACCGCGTCGGATCGCTGGGACGATTCCTGGGCCTCCGGCGGAAGCCGACCCCGCCGCCCGTCGGAGAAGTGCCATCGCCGGCCATTGAGACACCAAGCCGGCCTGCGGCATTGCCTCGTGTAGGACCGAAGGGAAGGCTGAGGCGGATCGTCGGCCGACAGTTGGGGCTTGCCTGGCCCGCCGTGGTCAAGGGATGCCAACTCGCCCTGGGCCGGGGGTTTGACGCAATCTGGGCGACCGGGCCGTCCTGGACCCCTTTCCGCGCGGCCTACGTCCTCTCCCGTATCACCGGGACGCCGTGGGTTGCCGACCTTCGGGACCCGATGACGTACGGCACGATGTGGCAGCCTCCCGACCGGGAGGCGGCGGAGTACGTGATCCGGCTGGAGCGGCTGGCCCTGACGACGGCGGCCCGCGTGGTCTCGGTCACGCCGACCATGACGCAGGCCCTTCGGGACAAAGTGTCAGGCCCCTCGGGCCGGTGGTGCGTCACGATCACGAACGGCTACTTGCGTCGGGCGACGGAGTCCAGGCGCGACCTGCCGAGGTCCCAGTGTCTTCTCTGCTACGTCGGGCGGTTCAGCCACAAAGACCGGCGGCCCGACGTGCTGTTCGAGGGTCTGTCCCGGGCCTGCCGCGATACGTCCCTGGCCCAGGACGTTCGGCTCCAGATGATCGGCCCGAACGAGCACTTCCAGGCCCTCGCCCGTACCTGCGGCATCGCCGACCAGGTGGTCTGGACCGGGGAAGTCCCGTATGCAGAGAGCCAAGCGTACATGGTCCGCGCGGACGTCTTGGTGCTGCTACTTACCGGCACCTTGGCGGGCCGGTACATTCTCTCGGGCAAGATTTTCGACTACCTGGCCGCCCGCCGCCCCATCCTCGGGCTGGTACGCGAGGACGGCGATGCGGCCCGCCTGATGCGTGACGTCGAGGTCGGCGTGGTCACCGGGCCGAGCGATCCGGAGCGCGTCGCCGACGGCATCCGGCGGTGCTGGCGGCTGTGGAAGGACGGCCGACTTGATGAACTCGCGCCGAAGGGCGACATCAGCCGCTTCAGCCGGCGCAACCTGACGAAGGAGCTAGCCCGGCTCTTTGACGAGGTCCTCGACGAGGAGAAACGCCGGAGGGCCCCGCTTTGACCCCCGCGGCGGATACCATCTCGGCCGTCATCCCGGCGTACAATGCCGAAGCTTTCCTTGGGCGGGCCATCGAGAGCGCCCTGGCCCAGACCCGGCCGCCCGAGGACATCGTCGTCGTCGACGACGGCTCGACCGATGCGACGGCCAAGGTCGCGGAGCGGTTCGGCGAGCCCGTCCGGTGCATTCGTCAAGAGAACGCCGGCCCCAGTGCCGCCCGGAACCGCGGAATCCGCGAAGCTCGCGGTACGCACGTTGCTTTCCTCGACGCCGACGACGAGTGGCTGCCCGGCCACCTGGAACGGGCCGCCGAGTGCTTCGCGGCCCACCCGGAGCTGGCCTGGTACGCGGCGGCCTACAAGCGCTTCGCCCGAAACGGGCGGGTCTGGACCGACACCGTCCCGGCCGACTGGCTCACCGACGGAGCGTTCCTGAAGGACTACCTCCCGGCCGCGGGCCGACGACGCATCGTGCACACGGACACGGTCGTCGTCCGCCGCGGCGTCTTGCTCGAGGTCGGCGGGTTCGACACGCGTTTCGACCGGGGCGAGGACCTCGATCTGTGGTTCCGAATCGGTCTGCGCTACCCGCGGCTCGGCTACAGCCGCGACGTAGCGGCGATCTACACGCCCCGCGAGGAGTCGTTGACCGGCGGCGGCGGAGAAGCCGCGAGGTCCTGGCTGGAGCGGGTCTGCCACGACGACCGCTTGGCCCGCGAGATGGGCGAAGAGGCGGCCCGGCGGGCCGAGCCGCTGTTGCGGCGATGGGCCGTACACACGATTCGCCTGGCGGTCCGCCAGGGCGACCGCGGGGTGATTCGGGACGTCATACGCCTTTTCGACCGCCGGGTGCCTCGGGTGTGGCGCCTGGTGGCGGCGGCATACAGGGTGACGCCGCGAGCCCTTTGGCGAGGCGTGCTCGGTCTCTGGGATATGTTACGGCGTCGTCGTGCCGGTTGACGGTGCTGACCCTGACCCGTCCGGCCGAGCCGCCTGAACGTAGGGGGCCTTGCTGGCCGATAACGGAGCTGGGCGCTTGGCATCGCCCCGCCGGGATCGTATACTGGTTCGCCCGTGTGCGGCCGGTCCGCGGAAGGGCCGGCCGAAGGAGTGGGGTGGGATGTCCGTTACACCAGTGCTGGCCCCGACGCGGTCGCTGGCCGAGAGGCCGCGGGCCGCCCCGCCGCCGGCCCTCGAACCCGGCGAGTGGTCCGTTCCCATGTACCTTGGGGTGGTGGCGGCCATTTCGGCGTTCGCCCTGGTCGTCGTGGGCGTGGCGTACCTGGCGGGCGCGACGCAGGCGGCCCTGGTCCCGGTCGGCGCCGTCGCGGGGGCCCTGATCCTGTGGAAACCGGAGATCGGCGTCTACCTGCTCGTCCTGGTGGTTCCCTTTGAGGTCTTCGGCCGGCTGGGCGCGACCTTCACGTTGAGTAAGTTTATTGGGCTGTATACGTTCTGCGTTTTTCTTCTTCACGTCGTGGTTCGGCGTTTCAACTTGACGGAGCCGGTGTTCCTGCTGGCCTTGGCCTTCGCCCTGTGGTCGCTGGCCAGCGGCATCATCGGGGGCGAGAACCTGCGGCTCATGATCAGTCGGACCCTGACCCGGTTCCAGCTGGCGGGGCTGCTGTTCCTGGTCGTCACGGCCTGCCGGTCGCGGAGCCGGGCGACGACCTTTTTCATCGTCCTCTTTGTGGCGTCGGTTCTGGCCGCGGCGGCCGCCTTCTTCCTGTCACCGACGGTGGGCAGATGGACGGTCCAGCGTGCCACGATCGTCGGCCGCAACATCAACAGCCACGCGAAAGACCTTCTGCCGGGCGTTTTCCTTCTGCCGTTCCTTTTCAAGCGAAGCGGCTGGGTGCTTCGGACGGTGCTCCTGGTGGGGCTTCTGCTGGTCCTGGTGGGCGTCGTCCGGACGGGGTCCCGGTCGATCTACATTGCCGTCTACGCCGGCTTGGTCGTGATGGCCCTGACGTACCGGCCGCTGGGAATGACGAAGCGCGTGGGCCTGGCGGTGGGAATCACGACGCTCCTGGCCTTCTTTGTCGTCGTCGGCACGGTGACGGGCCTCTGGACCCCTCGTCTCTTTGAGCGCGTGGCGGACATGATGGCCCACGGTCTGGAGGAGGGGGGGCGTCTCTATCTCTGGCGGCTCGGGGCCGAGATGGGCATCGACAACCCGTTCACGGGTGTCGGGGTGGGCAACTTCGCCCCCGAACTCATCTTTCGGGTGGGGGTTATGGGGGCAGCCCACAACGACGTCGTGCTCCACTTTGCCGAGACCGGGGCCCTGGGGCTGCTCTTGTTCCTGGCGTTTCTGGGGGCCGTGGCGTGGCGGGCCTGGCGGATCGACCCGCCCTGGCTCCGGGCCGGCCTGCTGGGACTGGTGACCGCGGCATTCGTGGCCAGTCTGGCCAATCCGTCGTCCGACATCCTGAAAAACTGGTGGCTCCAGATGGCCGCCGCGACCTTGGCGGGCATCGTCTTCGCGCGATCGGTCAAGTCGCGAGGGCCGTCCACCGCCGTCTCGGTCACCGGACCACGGCGTCGGGGTCCCCGCTTGGGGGCGGGAGCATACGGCACCCCGCCGCCCGGCTCCGTGGCATTGCCGCATCCCTGACAACGCCCCGTATCCAGCGGCAGGCCGAATCGACCGAATCGGACCGTTCTACCCCACCACGAAAGGCCTGCGATGGCGCTGCCCGTGTTCGTCGCCGGCCGGAACCGCTCCGGCACGACGTGGCTGGCCAACCAGTTGTGCGCCCACCCGCAGATCGTCGGCGTCCAGCACGAGCGCCATCACGGCATTCACGAGAGCGCTTATTTCACCCGCATCGTGGGACGCTACGGGCGCCTCTCGAAGCGGATCAACTTCGCTGAGTTCGTCGAGGTGGTTTCCGCTTCGGACTTCTTCCGGCTCGCCGGCGCCGATGCGGAGTTCCTCTACTCGCTCTGGCCCGCCACCTACGAGGAAGTCTTCCGACGGATGATGGACCGCTTCGCCGAGCGTCAGGGCGCCCTGGCGTGGGTGGAGAAGACGGCCTTGGTCGAGGGCATGGTCCCGCGGGTGTTCGAAGCGTATCCCGATGCCCGCTTCGTCTGCATTGAGCGCGACGTCGTCTCCAACATCGCTTCGAGCATCGCGAACCCGCGCGTCGCCCGGCAGGGCCGCCGGCCCTGGACGATCGTCCGGGGAACGTCCAACTGGGTCCTCGTCAGGAAGATTATTCGCGCGGCAGCCCGTCGGGAGCCGGATCGAGTCATGCTGGTTGCGTTCGAACAGATGCGGGCCGACCTGGAGCCGACGATGCGGCGGATCCTGGACTGGCTCGGCCTCCCCTGGGACGCGAGGGTGCTGGAGCAGACGTACCCGCCGAACACCACCTTTCGGAGCCGGCAGGCTCGTCAACATGCGCTGTCGCCGACGGGAAAGTGGCTGGTTCGCGCCACCGCCATGGCGGGGCGGCTCCTGCCTCGCCCACTTCTCGTCCTCGGCGATCGTCTGCTGGCATGGCGACGAGGGAGAATCGGCTTGCCGAATTGGTTCTTCCGCCTTGCCCCCTTCTTCGAGGGCGACCCGGAACAGTACGACGCTTACTTCGGGCACCCTGGCACGACCAAGACGGAAGAGTCCGACGCAAAAGGGCCCTCCGAAAAGGACGCCCAAACGTAACAGGCGCCTCTCCGGTCCGGGGGCCGGCGGCACCACCCGAGCCCGCGCCGCGCGGCTCAGCGGTTCGGGGCGGGCGTCCGCTGGCGGGTGACCCGCCCCCCGTCGAGACGCAGGAACGGCTTGTACACCAGGTTGCGGTAGAGGACGCCCGTCCAGTACCGCCACTTCTCGCGGAGCCGGGGCTGCCTGTCCGCGAAGGCCGACGCCAGGTCCGCCCGAAGCTGCTCCTCGCCGTAGTCGGCCACCTGGGCCGGCCAGAGCTCGTCCCGCACGAACCGGTACAGCTCCTGGTCGAGCTGGTTGTATTCGAGGATCGTCTTCCGCAGCTCGTCGAACCGCTCCATGAGCCGCTCCCGCACGTCGCCGCGGCCCACGTTCCGCGCGCGGTCGTAAGCCACACGCCAGCCCGCGAGGCCGAGCCGCTTTCGCAGAATGATCAGCGTTGCATCGAACTCTTCCATCAGCCCGACGCAACGGAACCGCTCCGAGAGGATCTGCTTAGCCGCCGCCACGTCCTCGGTCCCCGCGATGTGCCGGACCTGGGTGTTCCGCACGACGGGCTCCCGGTCGATCCACGCCTCGAAATCCTCCCGCCGGCCCATGTACCGGACCTGGAACTCGAAGTGCGAGATGAACCGGGCGACCGGCTCGCGGACCACCGTGTACCAGTCCAGCCGGTCGGCGAACTCCTCGAAGTCCACGAACGGCCGGAGCCAGTGCCCCGCCAGGCTCCGGGCCCAGGGGTAGGCCCTGAGGTCATGGCGCAACTCGGCCGGCGTGTAGGGTCGGCCCACGTGGTGGCCCACGTCGACGTGCCGGATGCCGAAGTGCCGCCGGAGCAGGTACACGAGCGTCTGGCCGGCGGCCTTCGGAATGTGCAGCATGGCCGGCAGCCGGCGGTCGCTTTCAGCGAGGCCCATGGGCACCTCCCGCCTCCGCGTCCTCTAGCAGACCGTCACGACGAGCCCTTCCGCCGAGATCCGGTAGTCGAAGAACCGGGCCCGGTCGTTGGGCGGCTCGGCCTCCAGCATCTCCCTGACCGCCGCGGCGTCCGACGGCGACCGGCAGACCATCAGCAGGAACCCCCCGCCGCCGGCCCCCAGCAGCTTCGCCCCCGCCACGTGGGGCCGGACCCGCGCCAGGAGCGATTCGATCGCCTCGTTCGTCGAGTCCGGATCGAGCGCCTTGTTGAGCTCCCAGGCCTCGTCGATCCGCCCGCCGAACGCCGCCAGGTCCTTCCGGGCCATCGCCTCCGCGACACGCGGCGGCAGGGCGTGGATCCGCCGGAGCGTCTCCATCGCCGACCGGTCGCGGTCCAGGTATCGGGCCACCACGTGCTCCAGGATGTTCTTCGCCAGCCGCGTGATGCCCGTGTAATAGAGCAGCGTCGCCTCGCCGTTGGCACGCGGGTCGAGGACGTCTTGCGGCACATAGTGGATGCGGGCGTCCGGGACCATCCCCGGCGGGGAGGTGATGAGCTTGACGCCCCCGACGGCCCCGCCGACCTGGTCCTGCCACCCGCCGCCGGTCGTCAGGGCCTGCTCCAGACGGAGCACGCCGTGAAAGAGCTCGGTGGGCGTCGGCGTCCGGCCCATGGTCCGCTCGACGACAGCCAGGATCGCCGCCCCGACGATGCTCGACGTCCCCAGGCCGCTCCCTTTCGGGATGGCCGCCAGGGTCGTCAGCTCGATGCCGCCGCCGAACGCATCGAGCAGCTCTCCGAGGGTCGCCCCTTCCGGCCCGGCTGCCTCGGGCGAGAGGCCCGCCAAGACGAGCGCCGCCTTCGCCAGGGCGAACTCGCCCGAGGCCCGCCGGTAGTCCAGCAGGTCGTCGAACGACGCCACCTCGACTCGGGCCCCCAGGTCGATCGAGCTGATGCGGATCACCCGGTCCGACACGACCCGCCCGTAGACGTGGATCGGCGGCTGGCCGTTCAGGTCGACGGCGGCGTTCAGGACGGTCCCACCGTGCTCCAGGGCGTAGGGCGGCGTGTCGGTCCACCCGCCGCCCAGGTCCAGCCTCGCCGGGGCCCGGCCCCAGACGATCTCATCGGTGCGAAGGGCGCTTCGGGGTGTCTCGCGGCGGCGGGCACGGCTCGAGACGATCGTCGTCCGCACGTCCTCGAACGCCGCCGTGCGGAGCCCTTCGACCCATTCGCCGACCGGCCGGTCGGGCGCGAGCCCCGCCCCGCGGTCGGCGAGCCATCGCCGCGACGGATCCCCCATGGCCTTCGAGATGCCCGGCAGGAGCGCCTCGACGGTCCGCCCGCCCTCGCCGGCCAGACGCTCCAGGGCCGAGGCCAGCGTGTGCAGGATCCGCGCCGCTGTGAAGCCCCCCACGTCCCCCGCGCCCTCACCGTCGCCGCTGTGCCAAGCCGCTTCCACGAGGAGCTCCGCCACGACGGCCGCCCGGTCCGCGACGTGTTCCAGGCAGACGGCCAGGTCCGCCGCCGAGAACCCGCTCTCCAGGCGGAACATCCGCCGCAGCGACGCCCCGACGGAGCCGGCATGGATCGTGAGGCGCCGCTCGTGGAATGCCTGCTGGTCCGCCAGCACCCCCACCTCCGCCGCGCTGTACCGGTCGGCCGACAGATACGCCCGGTAGTCGGTGCCGGTCGCCTTCTCGGGCTCGAACATCCAGAGCCATGCCGTCCAGTCCTCGTCCGGCCCGATCGACGGGAAGAGCCGGGCGTTCCACACCGACCGCTCGTCCGCCGGCACGTGGCCGTCCCAGACGTCCTCGGGCGCCGCCCCGACCGCTTGGAGCCACTCCAGGACCGGCCGGTCGCAGAACGTCGCGTCCGGGCCCATGGCCCCTTTGAACGTGTCGACAACGCCGTAACACTGGACGAAGCGGACGGCCCGCCCGTCGCGGCCCCGTCCATCGACGAGCGTCAGACACGCGCCGGTCGGCAGGTCGAGCGGTTCGCCAACGTCCACGCCGACCATGACGTTCTCGCCTGCCGCCGTCACCGGAGCGGCCAGGCGGCAGGCCTCTATCCAGGCGGAGCCACCGGCCAGGCGCCCCTCGCCCGAAAGCTCGCAATTGATCTCGAGCGGCCCGCCCGCCCCCGAAGTGCCGCGGTCGCGCATCAGCAGCTCGGTCCCACTCGCGATGAGCTGCCGCGTCGTGCCGAAGTGGAGGAACCGGCACCGAGGGAGTGTCTCGACGTGGAACGGGACGCCCCGCAGGGCCTCGAAGACCCGCTCCAGGTCGGCCGCGTCCCAGGCGGAGCCCGCCCGCCGCACCTCGGTCACGTAGTCCTCCGGCGAGACATCCGTGCCCAGCGCGCACGCGACTTCGCGGTAGAAGTCCATCCCGTGGGCGTCGATGGCCCCCCCGATCGGTCCCGACCAGGCAAGGCCGCCCTCTTCGTCGGGGGCTGCCCCGGCCAGGTCGAGCAGGCGGGCGGCCGTGGCGGGGCCGAAGCTCATGACGCCCGTATCGAGGATCGATTGGCCGTAGCGGTCCAGGACGCCGCGGGCCGCCTGGTCCTCGGGCGTCGGTTTCTGGAGGAACCGCCGGACCTCGCCGTCCCCGGTCGCGTCGAACACGCCGTGACGGGCGGCCAGCTCCGGCGGCGCGAGCGACCCGAGGCCCGTCACCCCGGCCGACGCGAACCGGGAGGCGGCCGGGTCGAAAAGCGGCAGAACGTCGCCGGAGGTCATGACGACCTGCCCGCCGCCTCCCTCCGGAGGCGGCAGCGACAGGTAGATCGGCACCTGGCGGTCGAACAGCATCGCCGGCACCGCGCCGTCGGTCTCGCCCGGTACGGGGACGAACGCCTTACCGCAGGGCCCGTAGGCGGGAAGCCTGCGAGAATCGCCCCCGGCATGGACGATCAGAATGCGGAGCCCGGCGAAGAGCCGTTCCCACGCGGCGGGGTCGGCGGGCGGCACTTCGCCGCAATTGGTCGCGGCGTCCCGGGCGATCTGCGCCAGGCACAGGATCGTGCTGCCGGCGCTGCCGATTCGCCGCCCCTCCAGGTCCGGCACCACCCGGACGTGACGGGCGGCGGTCAACCGGCCCAGGCCCCGGCGGAGGTCGAGCTGATACCGGTACGCCGCCGCCTGCTGCTCGTTCGAAGCGGTCAGGACGAGATAGTCCCAGGGGGACGCGACGGACGCCATGGCGTTCTCCGGCCGGCGGTGGCGGGCCGATTGTGCTGGCAAGCCCGCCGCCGCGTCAATAGATTAGTGCGTCCGGGCAGGTTCACGTCCTTCATCGGTCGAGGTCGGCAGCCGGGGGACCCGCGGTGCGTTCGCTTCTGGTCGTCAACCAGGTCGTCGGCCCCCTCATTCGGGAGCTGCTGGAGGACCTGACGGGGCTGGGGATCGACTGCACGGTCCTGGCGGGGGCGGTCGACCGTCCGGCGGGGTTGCGGCGGCCGTCCCGCGTGCTCCGGTCGGTGGCGCTTCGTAAGTCGCCGCTCGCTCGGCGCCTGGCCACGTGGTCGGCCTTCGCCGTCCGGGCCCTGGTGACGCTGGCGGCGGGGCGTCGGACGCCGGCCCTCGTCGTGACGAACCCGCCGCTGACGATGCTCCTGCTGCCGGCCCTGAAGCGCGTGACGGGCCTGCGCTACGTCCTCTTGATTTACGACATCTACCCGGACGTGGGGGAACGGATGGGCCTGCTGCGGCCGGGCGGCCCCATCGCCCGCCTGTGGCGGCGCCTGAGCGCCCGGTCGATGCGCGAGGCCGAAAGGGTCATCACACTGGGCGAGCACATGGCCGAGACCCTACGGGACCACTTCGCGGGGGCACCTGCGGCCCCGTCGCCCATCGAGGTCATCCCGAACTGGGCGGACACGGACGTCATCCGTCCCCGGCCGAAGCGGGGCAACCCGTTCGCCGAGCAGCACGGCCTCGTCGGCAAGTTCGTCGTCCTCTACAGCGGCTCGTTCGGGGCGACGCACGACATGCGATCGGTGATCGGGGCGGCCCAGCGGCTCCGCGACCTGGACGACGTCCATTTCCTGCTCATCGGCGGGGGCACGCGGGAACGGGAGGTGGCCGACCTGGTGGCGGCGGCGGACCTGCCGAACCTGACGCTCCTCTCGTTCCAGCCGTTGGAGATGCTGCCCTGCTCCCTGGCGTCGGCCGACTGTGCGGTCGTCTGCCTCGACGAGGGGTACGAGGGCATCGCCGTCCCGTCGAAGACCTACTACGCCTTGGCGGCGGGATCGGCGATCCTGGCGGTCAGTCCCTCGGAGACGGAGCTCACGGACCTGGTCCGGGAGGAGGGATGCGGCGTGCATGTCCTGCCGCGCCGGCCGGAGGAGCTGGCCGCGGCGATCCGTCGGCTGCACGCCGACCGGGAACTGTTGGCCCGGTACCAGGCCGCTGCCCGGTTGGCCGCCGAGGAGCGGTATTCCCGCCGCCTCTTGACGCGGCGCTACGCCGACGTCCTGGCCCGCGCCTTCGGCAACGGCTGAGAAAGGGGCCGTGGGGCCTTTTTGGGGACGGCTGCACGGCCGGAAACGGGCTTCAGGGCGGCCGGCCGACAGGCCGATGACGCCTCCCGGGGAGGCTTTGCGCCAGGAGCTGCGACGATGGCCAAGCGGGCACTGATCACCGGCATCACCGGTCAGGACGGGTCCTACCTGGCCGAGTTCCTCCTGGCGAAGGGCTACGAGGTCCACGGCCTCATCCGGCGGTCCTCGACGTTCAACACCGAGCGGATCGACCACATCTACCAGGACCCGCACGAGCCCGACGCCCGGCTGAGGCTGCACTACGGCGACCTGACGGACGGGGCGGGCCTCAGGCAGGTGCTGACGAAGTGCCGGCCGGACGAGGTCTACAACCTGGGGGCCCAGTCGCACGTCCGCGTCTCGTTCGACCAGCCCGTCTACACCTGCCAGGTGGATGCCATCGGGACGCTCCGCCTGCTGGAGGCCATCCGCGACCTCGGACTCCCGACGAAGTACTACCAGGCGTCCTCCAGCGAGATGTTCGGCCAGGTGGCCGAGGTCCCCCAGACCGAGCGGACGCCGTTCCATCCCCGCAGCCCGTACGGCTGCGCCAAGCTGTTCGCCCACTGGCAGACGATCAACTACCGCGAGGCGTACGGCATGTTCGCGGCCAGCGGGATCCTCTTTAACCATGAGGGCCCGCGGCGCGGCGAGACGTTCGTCACGCGAAAGATCACCCGGGCCGCCACCCGCATCAAGGAAGGGCTCCAGGAGACGCTTTACCTGGGGAACCTGGACGCGAAACGCGACTGGGGCTTCGCCGGCGACTACGTCGAGGCGATGTGGCTGATGCTCCAGCACGACGAGCCGGACGACTACGTCGTCGCCACCGGCGAGACGCACTCCGTCCGCGAGCTGTGCGAGCAGGCGTTCGCGAGGGTGGACCTGGATTACCGGGACCACGTTGAGATCGATCCGCGCTACTTCCGCCCGGCCGAGGTGGACCTGCTGCTGGGCGACGCGACGAAGGCACGAGAGCGGCTCGGCTGGGCCCCGCGGGTGGACTTCGAGGGCCTCGTGCGTATGATGGTCGAGCGTGACTGGGACCTGGCCCGCGAGGAGCGGGTCCTGGCCGACCATCGGGCCCGCAACGGAAAGCCCGCCGGATGAACCTTGCCGAGGAGCGGATCGTCGTCACCGGCGGCGCCGGCTTTCTGGGCCGCCACCTCCAGGCCGAGCTGCGGTCCCGCGGGGTCGACGAGTCGCACCTGCTCGTCCCTCGCGTCGAGCAGTACGACCTGACGGACGAAACGGCCGTCGTGCGGATGTACGAGGAGATGCGGCCGACGCTGGTGGTGCACCTGGCGGCGGAGGTGGGCGGCATCGGCGCCAATCGCGACCGGCCCGGTCGGTTCTTCTACGCCAACATGGCGATGGGCCTCCACCTGGTGGAGCACGCCCGGCGGGCGGGGGCGAAGAAGTTCGTCCAGATCGGCACGGTCTGCGCCTATCCCAAGCACACGCCCGTCCCGTTCCGCGAGGACGACCTGTGGAAGGGCTATCCGGAGGAGACGAACGCCCCGTACGGCGTCGCCAAGAAGGCCCTCCTCGTCATGCTCCATGCCTACCGGGCCCAGTACGGCTTAAGCGGCATCTTCCTGCTGCCGGCGAACCTCTACGGGCCGGGTGACAACTTCGACCCGGCCTCGAGCCACGTCATCCCGGCCATGGTCCGCAAGTTCGTCGAGGCGACGGAATCGGGAACCGAGGCCGTCACGCTCTGGGGCACGGGGTCGGCCAGCCGCGAGTTCCTCTATGTCGAGGACGCCGCCCGGGCCATCGCCTTGTCGGCCGAGCGCTACGACGGGCCCGAGCCGGTCAACGTGGGCACGGGTCGCGAGATCACCATCCGCGACCTCGCCGAGACCATCCGCGAGATGGTCGGCTTCGAGGGCCGCATCGAGTGGGACGCCTCGAAACCGGACGGCCAGCCCCGGCGGTGCCTCGACACGACGCGGGCGGCCGAGCGGTTCGGTTTCCGGGCCGAGACGGACTTTCGCGACGGCCTTCGCCGGACGATCGACTGGTACCGAGCACATCGCGACGGGTCCGGGGGCCGGACGAACGGCGTGGCCGGGGCACGGACACCGACGGACGACGGGAAGGGCTGACATGGCAGGCCGTCCGATCGCCGTCGCCCAGATGGTGGGTTCGCTGAGCGTCGGCGGCGCCGAACGTGTGGCGGTCCTCCTCGCCAACGGGATGGCCCGCCGCGGGCTGGACTCGCACCTGGTTGCGACGCGCCGCCTCGGTCCCCTGGAGGAAGCCCTCGACGCCGAGGTCCGCGTCTGGTGCGCCGGGAAGCGCCACACGCTGGGCGCCCGGTATCCGTTGCGGATCGCCCGCTATGTGGACCGGCACGGCATCGACGTCGTCCACTCGCACAGTCATACGGTCAACTACTCGGCCCGCAAGGCCCAATGGTTGGCTCGGCGGAAATTCGTGCACGTCGCCCATGACCATAGCGGAGGCGGCGCGGGGGGCCGATTGCGGGCCTTCCTCGACTGGGCGTTCCTGCGGCACGTGGACGCCTACGTGAGCGTCACGGAGTCGCTGCACGAGCGGGCCCTGAGGCTCCTTGACCTTCCGGCGGGTCGCTGCCTGTACGTGAGGAACGGCGTCGAGGTGGGCAGCCCCGCCCCGCCTTGGTCCGGGCCGCCGACGGTGGCCCAGGTGGCCAACGTTCACCCGCGGAAGGACTACGCGACCGCGGTTCGGGCGGCCGCCATCCTCAGGCGGTCGTGGCCCGACCTGGCGTGGCGCGCCGCCGGGGCTTTCCCCGCCCCGGATTACGCCGAGCAGGTCCGCGGTCTGGCCCAGAACCTTGGGGTGGCCGATGCCTTCCTCTTGATCGGCGCCCGTGAGGATGTGAGACCGCTGTTACGAGAGGCACACGTGGGGGTCCTGAGCAGCGTGGGCGAGGGGCTGCCGCTCGCGGTCCTCGAGTACATGGCCGAGGGCCTGCCCGTGGTGCTGACCGACGTGGGACAGGCGCCGGCGCTGTTGCGTGAAGCCGAGGCGGGCATCGTGGTCCCTCCGCGTGACCCCGAGGCGATGGCCGAGGCGGTCGGAGGGCTCCTGGCTGACGCCGACCGAGGCCGGGCCCTCGGCGAGAACGGCCGACGCCTGGTGTCGGCCGAATACAGCATGGACGCCATGACGGACCGAGTCGTTGCGCTGTATGAAGAGCTCCTGGCCGGCCGGCCGGAAGGAGGCACCGCGTGACGGACGCCGGAGGACGATGGGACGTGGCCATATGGGGCACCTGGCCCCCGCCGTGGGGGGGGATGGCGACGCACATTGTCCGGCTCCTGGATCGGCTGGAGGACGAGGGCATCCGGGCCCGCGTCTTCAACCGGTCGAGCGACGGCGAGCACCCCCCGCAGGCGGTCTCGATCCGCCGCCGGCCCTTCCGATGGTTCCTGGGGTTCGCCCTGGCCTCATCCGAGCCGGTCCTGTACGTCTTCACGGGGCGGCCGTCGGTGCGATTCGCCGCGTACCTGCTGAAAGTGCTGCGGGGCAAGCGGTACATTCTGCGGATCGGCGAGGAGCAGCTCGTCGAGACGATGGCCCGCGGGCCGCGCCTGGCCAAGTGGATGACCCGCGTCGCCCTGCGGAGGGCCGACCACGTGATCGCCGTCTCGCCGCACCTGGCGGAGGTGGTGTTGGCGTCGGGCGTTCCGGCGGAGCGGGTCCACGTGATTCCGGGGTTCATCGCCCCGGCGGACACCTCGGCCGAGCCGCCCGAGGAGGTCGTTGCCTTCGCCCGCCGGCACGAGCCGGTGCTGGCGGCCAACGGGCAACTGCTTTCCCCGCTCGGGCCGGACCTGTACGGCCTCGACCTGGTGCTCGAGGCGCTGAAAGTCCTCCGCGGGAGTCACCCGCGGGTCGGCCTGCTGCTGAGCCTCTATTCGGTGGTTCAGCCGATGCCGGGCCTGGCGGAGTTCCGCGACCGCCTGGCGCGAGAAGGCCTGGCCGACGCCGTTCTTGTCCGGGCCGAGCCGCACGTCTTCTGGCCGACGCTGAAATACACCGATGTCTTCGTCCGTCCGACGCGGAGCGAGGGCGACAGCGGGTCGATCCGGGAGGCGATCTCGCTGGGCGTGCCGGTCGCAGCCAGCGACGCCGCCCCCCGGCCCGAGCCCTGCGTGCTGTTTCCGAGCGGCGACGCGTCGGCTTTGGCGGCCCGCGTCGAGGAGGTGCTGGCCGACCTTCCGCGGTGGCGGGAGGTGTTCGAGCGGGCCGAGATGCCCGACAACGCCCGGCCGGTCATCGAGCTCTTGAAGGACACCCTCCGCCGAGCAGGCGAGTACAGCCCGGCTTGCCATCAGGAGCCGGTCGACCGATGAACGTCGCGATCTTCTGTTCCGTTTACCCGCCCGAGGTCGCGCCCGCGGGGCACATGGTCCGCGAGCTGGCCGCCGACCTGACGTCGCGGGGCCACCGGGTGACCGTCCTGACGGGCTGGCCGAACCATCCGGGGGGGCGGCTCTTCAAGGGCTGGCGGGCCCGGTTCCGCCAGGTCGAACGCGACTCGGCAGGGTTCCGGGTCATCCGGTGCGGCCACACCATTCCAGACCGTTCCAGCCGAGTGTCCCGGCTGACCTACTACCTGACTCTCGGCGTAAGCGCCTTCGTTAACGGCGTGGCCGCAGGGCGGATCGACGCGGTCCTGTGTCTTTCGACGCCGATCTTCGGGGTCTGGCTCGCCTGGGTGTTGTCGCGCCTCAAAGGATCGCGCTTCGTTTACGATGTCTTCGACCTTCACCCGGAGGGCGCCCGAAGCGCGGGGCTCCTGTCGGAGGGCCTCGTCTACCGGCTCTGGCGGGCCATCGACACGGCCCTCATGCAGCGCTCGGACGCTATCGCCACGCTCGGGCCCGGCATGAAACGCCAGATCGAGGCCCGCGGCATCGACCCCGCGAAGGTGACGGTCGTCCCGTTCTGGATCGACGCCGACCGCATCCGCCCCGGCCCGCGCGACAACCCCTGGCGGCGGGCCCAAGGCATCCCGCCCGAGACGTTCGTCGCCCTCTACGCCGGCACCATCGGCTACATCAGCGGCGCCGCGGTGCTCGCCGAGGCGGCGGAGCGGCTCCGCGACCGGCCGGACATCGTCATTCTGGTCGTCGGCGAGGGCGTAGCGAAGGACGATCTGGAGGCCGAGGCCGGCCGCCGCGGCCTTGCGAACCTCCGGTTCCTGCCGTTTCAGCCCGAGGAGGTCCTCCCGGACATGCAGGCGGCCGCCGACGTGGGCCTGGTGACCCTCCTGCCCGAGGCGGGCAAGAGCAGCATCCCCTCGAAGGTGCTGGGTTACATGGCGGCGGGTCGGCCGGTCATCGCGAGCGTTGCCGAAGACAGCGATACGGCGACGATGATCGGGGAGGCGGGCTGCGGCGTCGTCGTTCCGCCGCAGGACGGGGCGGCTTTGGCCGATGCCGTCCGCCGGGCCGCCGACGAGCCGGTGCCGCTCCGGGAGATGGGCCGCAGCGCCCGCCGATGCCTGCTCGAACGCTTCGGTCGCTCCGCGTGCACGACCGCCTACGAATCGCTCTTGGCGGGAACCGGATAGAGACAGCAGCGTAGCGGGGTTCCGCACCACGCTTGGGGGCCAGGAGGTGCGGGCGTCACACGTCCTGGTTGTCCGGCTCGAAATCCAAGACGTAGCGGTTCATCCGCCGTCCTTCCGGCGTTACGTAGGACGACTCCAGCGTCCACCCGCCTGCTTGGTAGAACTGGTTGACGGCTTCGTTGTTCTCTGCGTCGGTGGTGAGGAAGCATCCGGCGGCCCCACGATCGCGGGCCTCCCGGGCCCAGGCTTCGACCAGCCGGCGCCCCACACCGGTGCCTTGGACGGACGGGTCGACACTGATCGAGCTCAGAAGCGCCCGAGCGGGGCCGGATGGCGCATCCCCACGGTACACCAGAGCGCGCAACAGCCGCCGGACGACCCGTGGATCTCTCAGCATCGTTGCAAGGCTGGCCGCCGCAAATGCCCACCAGCGGCGCTTCAGGAGACGCTTGAAGTACCCGGCCGGAGAGATCGGGCCGACCACACTGCCCACCACCCGCCCGGCTTCCTCGTCGAGGGCGGCGTAGCCCATTCCTGCGGGATCTTCTGTGAATGATCGATAGAACTCGGCCAGAAACTGCGGGCCGAGGAACGTCAGGAAGAAACCTGGAAACGATCGCAGGTGAACGCGAACAACCCCCGCCACGTGCTCCCGCTTCAGTTTGGCGATGCGAACGTCCATGGTCAGTGTTGCGCTCAGTTCTCGGGTGGACCAATCTGTCGGACGAACTCGACGCTCCGCCGGGCGGTCGCCTCGTCCGCTCGCAGGTGGGTCGGCAGGTTCACCACCTCCCGGCAGGCCCGCTCGGCCTCCGGGCACGTGCCCGACCGGTAGCCGT
>CAZGKW010000032.1:0-51299 GCA_964526295.1 uncultured Anaerolineales bacterium | reverse complement strand
AAGAAGCTATCGACTTGCAGCATAACCGTTCTTGAGCCAACTTGGCGTTGTAGTGCTAAAGGAGGCCGCGGAGAAAGCCAAGTGCGAACTCACGGACATTGCAGAAACCAGGGTAAACCTTCCATTCATCTCGGGAGATGCTGCCGGGCCCTGGCACCTCGATGCTTGCATCGCTCGCTCAACATTTGAGGAGCTTGCCAGCGACGTTCTCGAACGCTGCCGAAAGATCTGTCTTGCCTGTATCGAGGATGCCCACGTAAGTACGCATGAATTGGAGGAGGTGGTTCTTGTAGGCGGATCTTCGCGCATCCCCGCCGTCCAATCGCTCGTCAGGGAGGTTTTCGGCAAGGAACCCAATCGATCCGTCCATCCGGAAGAGGCCGTGGCGGTGGGTGCGACCCACCTTGCCGCCATGCTCGCCAATGAGGGACCGGCCCGAGACCGCCTGCTTCTCGATGTGACACCACGAAGCCTGTCTGTCGCCCTCAAAGGCAACATGCCCAGCGTGTTGATCCGGCGGAACACCACCATTCCCACGAGCGCCGAAGAGACCTTTACCACGACCACCGATAACCAGGATAGCGTGACGGTCCGGGTGTACGAGGGGGAAGAGGCAAGAGAAAGCGATAACATCTTCGTCGGCGAAGTCACGCTCACGGGCGTGCCGCCGGCCCCTGCTGGCGTCCCCGTTGTGGAGGTGACCTTTGAGGTCGACGCGGCTGGGACGCTGTCGGTATCGGCAATGGATAAAGGTACCTCGAAGACCGTCAATGCCGAGATGGCCGCACCGTACCGGCTGAACGCCGCACAGGTCGGCGTACTGACCCGAAAGGTCGAAGCGGCGCTGACGGACATGCGCCGGCGCATCAAGGAGGAGCGGGAGCGACAACTCTATGAAGAGGCCTGCCGTTCGGCCACGGATACAGTTGCGAAGTTGAACCGATTCCTCGACGAACGCGCCGACCTTCTCTCGCCAGAACAGAAGAGTATTCTGGCCTCTGGCAGAGAGGTCATACATGACTATCTGGATCGTCAGACTGGCTGGGACCGGCTGCAAGCACTCCTAGATTCCGTCCGCAAGGAATACCACGACGCTATTCTTGCCGCCGCCAAACGGGCAGCGTCGTCGGCCGCAGAATCCCAGGGATTCCGCACGTGGGCGTCTGAAGCCTCGCGCCCCATCGAATCTCTTGTCGCCGCCGAGGAGTTGCTCGGAAGGCTCCAGAAAGACGCCGGGCCAGAAGTTCAGGCGCTCCTTTCGCTCTTCCGTGACGAAGACAATGACACGGCCGAGAAACTCCTTGACCGATTTCTGCGACAACCGGAGCTCCCGCGCGACATCCTGGCGATGTGCGCCATCGTCTTCACCCACCTGTCGCCGCTGGCGATACATGTGGAGGCGGTCTGGGCCAAACAGGTCGCGCAGTCCGGACTGGGATTCATTTTCGTTCTCGGCCAGTTGAGTCAAGGGAACCCCACGCAAGCGAGACGCGCGGCCGCCCAACAACTGGCACGTGCCGGGGAGGGCCAAAACCGCTTAATGCTGCTTCCTTACTTTGCTGCGGAGCGGGACCCCGTGGTGCGCTCTTTGCTCAGTGATTACGTGCGAGCAACACCGGAGGGCTCCTGGCTGGATTACTATCTCAAGGCCTCCGAAGACGAACGCGCGTCACTGGTGGGTCTGGAACCTGCTGTCGACGCCTTGCGGCGGGGTGCGCTCCGCGCGATCTCCACCTCAGACACCGATACGAGAGTAAAGGCCGCGGCGGTTCTTTGCGAGACCGGCATTGAGGGACACGCCACGGAAGTGGCTCAGCTGCTGGGATTCGAAAAAGACGAGCGGGTGCGGGCTTCTCTTGTCCGGCTTCTCACGCGTTTCGGAGACCGCGAGCTTGTTCTTTCGCTGTTTGCCGACCTCACCGCCAGCGAGCCGACGGCAAGGCAGGCAATAGTGAATGCGCTGCGGCACCTGCGTCCCAAAATGACGGACGAACTCGTTACGCTTCTGGATGCCGCAGAGCAGTGCTACCTCCGGAACGAGCGGCTCAAGTTCGGCCAGAGAAGACGCCTGCGTAGAATCGGACGCGAGCACCCGGAACTCCGCGACATCGCCGAAACACTCCGGAAAGCACCTGGCCGATGAGCCACGTCGACGAAACCTGGCCAAACGCACCTCGGGAACCAAGCGATCTGACTCCGTCTTGGGTGAACGAGTGGCTTTCTTACCTGCATTCTCATCTAGGCTTGGAACGAAATGGCGCGTCTGCTCTACTGGACCCCACGCCCGACTTCTACGCCGAATTGGATAGCGGCGACGACCATGACCTCCAATCTGCTGTGATGAAGATAGGCCAGCACATCGGGGTTGGCATTCTCCCCGTCACGGAATACGAATTGGGCTTGAGGGTCACTCCCGAAGCAGCGGGCGAGATCGCGTTCCGTGCCGGCTGCCGAAGCCGCATTCGTATCCCCCTGTTTTACGTGGGCAAACGACACGAACTGGGCGCGATTCTAGCACATGAAATGACCCACCACTATCTCGCGCTCCACGGAATCACTGATCCTGATGAGCAGCAGAACGAACGGATCACGGACCTGGCCTCCTTCACTATCGGTCTCGGTAAACTTGTCTTAAACGGGACCGTCTTCGAAACAGCGGCTGGGACCGGCGAAACGCAGGCCCTGGGATATCTCCCACTCTCGATCAAGGCATGCGCGTATCAAACCGTGAATCAGCTGCATGGAGTCTCGGACGCTGAGGCTCTGACACACCTGACGCCGATTGCCCGCAGCATACTCACCACAACGCCACCCGGCGTATAGGCCGCCGCCATGGCACCGGCCCGGATTCTTTCAGCGCTATTGCAGCGCGCCGTTGCCCCGGTATGGCAAAACCTGGCAACGCTTGGCAGGAAGGCGCGTCAGGTAGCGCGAGCGGAGGGAGCGACGTAAGCGGCGCACGTGACGCCACTTGGCACGACTTGGCAATACCTAACAATGGTGGAGCCGAGGGGATTCGAACCCCTGACCTGCTGATTGCGAACCAGCCGCTCTCCCAACTGAGCTACGGCCCCACAAGGCGTGGGATTATACCGCGCGGCGGGGCGGATTCAAGTCGCGGTCCTCGCCGTGGTTTCCTTTTTGCTTGAGGGCCCGGCCGACGGCGGATACGATGCCCTGTTACGTCCCGGCTCGAATCGCCGCCGGGCGGCCCCGTGGGGGAGATGGGCGAGTGGCCGTGCAATCCAAGGACCGCCGCAAGCCGCCGAAAGCGCTTCACCGCAACTTGGGCGAGTTGGCCGAGCGGGCCCGCCGGGCCCTCGACGAGCGGTTTCGCCTCCCTGAGAACGCCAACGGCGGGGCACAGGCCGCCCCTCATGCCGAGCTGTACGAGGCCATGCGGTACATGGTCCTCGGGGGCGGCAAGAAGCTCCGGCCGGTCCTCGTCCTGCTGGCGTGCGAGGCGTGCGGCTCGCCGGTCGACGATGCCCTGCCGGCCGCCTGCGCCGTCGAAATGGTCCACACCTACTCGCTGATCCACGACGACCTTCCGGCGATGGACGACGACGACCTCCGTCACGGCTGCCCCTCGTGCCACGCGAAGTTCGACGAGGCGACGGCCATCCTGGCGGGGGACGCCCTCCTGACGGAGGCGTTCGCCGTGCTGGCCCGCGAGGTGAAGTCGGCCGAGACGGCCCAGCGCCTCGCGGTCGAGCTGGCGACGGCGGCCGGGGCGGCCGGCATGGTCGGCGGCCAGATGGCCGACCTCAAGGCCGAACGGGAGGGCCTCGCCGACGAGCGGCTTCTGGCGTGGATCCACCGCCGCAAGACCGCCGCCCTCATCACCGCGGCCGTCGTCATGGGCGCGATCGCGGGGGGCGCGGGCCATCATTTCGAACGGAGCCTTCGCGAGTACGGGACGCACCTGGGTTTGGCGTTCCAGATCGCCGACGACGTCCTCGACGCCGAGGGCACCACCGAGACGCTGGGCAAGACGGCCGGCAAGGACCGGGCCGCCGGGAAGCTGACCTACGTCGGCCTGTACGGCGTGGAGGCAGCCCGGCAGCGGGCCTACGCCGAGGCCGACCGGGCCATCGACGCCCTGAGCGTCTTCGGCCACGAAGCCGACCGCCTGCGCGACGTGGCCCGGTTCGTCGTCGAGCGGACACACTGAGGGAAACACACGTGGCCGAGTCCGTGCTGGATCGGGTCCAATCGCCCCGCGACCTGGCGGGACTGAGCGAGGCGGAGCTGGAGCGTCTCGCGAAAGAGGTCCGTCTGCTGATTACCGAGACGGTGGCCCGACGAGGGGGCCATCTGGCGAGCAACCTAGGCATCGTCGAGCTGACGATCGCCCTCCACCGCGTCTTCGACTTCTCGCGGGACCACCTGGTGTTCGATGTGGGGCACCAGTGCTACGCCCACAAGGTCCTGACGGGCCGGCGGGAGGCGTTCTCGAAACTTCGGGCGGCGGGCGGCCTCAGCGGGTTCCCCCATCCGGGCGAGTCGCCGGACTACGACCCGTTCCGCTGCGGGCACGCCGGCGCGAGCATCTCGACCGCCCTGGGGCTGGCCTTGGCGGACCGGGCCGCCGGCCGCGACGCCCGGACTGTGGCCGTCATCGGCGACGGGGCCTTGGCCAACGGCATGGCCCTGGAGGGCCTGAACCATGCCGGCGGCACGGGCGCGGACCTCCTCGTCATCCTCAATGATAACAAGATGGCCATCAGCCAGACCGTCGGGGCCCTCAGCCGGTACCTGACGGCCGTCCGGACGACCCCCGCCTACGACCACCTCAAGAGCGAGGTCCACGGTGTGCTCGACCGGACCGAGATCGGCCGGACGATCTCACGGGCGATCCACACGTTCAAGGAGTCGCTGAAGGAGATCGTGATCCCGGAGCACGCGTTCGAGCACTTCGGGTTCCGATGCTTCGGGCCGCTCGACGGCCACGACGTGGCGTCCCTGACGGAGGTGCTGAGCGAACTCCGGCGCCTCGACGGGCCGCGCTTGCTTCACGTTCACACGACGAAGGGGCAGGGCTTCGGACCCGCCAGCGAGAGGCCCGAGGCCTGGCACAGCGCCAAACCGTTCACCGAGAAGAACGGCGAGATCATCCCGGCCGCCAAGGCCCCCGACGCACCGACGTGGACGAGCACGGCGGTCGAAACGCTCATCGACCTCGCCGAGACAGACGAACGGATCGTTGCGATCACGGCGGCGATGCCGGACGGCACGGGCCTCGACCGGTACGGCCACACCTTCCCCGGCCGGTTCCACGATGTGGGCATCTGCGAGTCGCACGCCGTGGCACTGGCGGCAGGGCTGGCCCGGGGCGGCCGGCGGCCCGTTGTCGGCATCTACTCCACCTTCCTCCAGCGGAGCTACGATCAGCTCTTCCAGGAGGTGGCCCTCCAGGGCCTGCCCGTCGTCTTCCTCATCGACCGGGCGGGGCTTGTGGGGGCCGACGGACCGACCCATCACGGCCTGTTCGACGTGGCTTACACCCGGCACCTGCCGGGGTTCACGCTGGCCTCGCCGGCCGACCGGGGGGAGTTCGTGGGGATGCTTCGGGCGGCCCTCGACGCCGACACCGCCTGGGCCATTCGTTACCCGCGGGACAGCCTGCCCGACGAGGACTTCACGGACGAGCCGGTCGAGGTCGGTAAGGCCGCCGTCCTTCGCGAGGGCGACGCCGGGGCCTTGCTAGCCTACGGGTCGCTCACGACCGAAGCCCTGGAGGCGGCGGCGCGCCTGGCCGAGGACGGTGTGAGCGTCGCCGTGGCGAGCGCTCGGTTCGCGAAACCGATCGACATGGACCTGCTGGCGGCGTGGCTCGATTCGCAGCCGTTCGTCCTCACGGTCGAGGACCACACGCTGCCGGGCGGATTCGGGTCGGCCGTCCTGGAGGCGGCCGAGGCGGCGGGCCTCGACGCCCGGAAGGTCCACCGGATGGCTGTCGCCGAGGGGTTCGTCGAGCAGGACACCCGCCGGGCCCAGCTCGAGGCGTGCGGCCTGACGGCCGGTGCCATCGCCGAACGCGCCCGGCAACTGGCCGAAGGCGGCTGACGGGCGCTCCGGCCGGCGGCACGGCAGGGCGTCGCTGAGGTGGGGCCGTGATACGGGCGAGTGAAGCGGCGCGTCCTCGCACACGGGAGCGAGCATGTCCGAACGCGTCCTGGTCCTGTACAACGCCGAGAAGGTCGGCGCCCGCAATGCCCTCGACGAGCTCTGCCCCTGGGTCCAGGAGCGGGTCGAGGCCCGGACGCTGGAGCTGGGCGACGAGCCCGTCGAGACCGACGCCGAACTCGTCGTCGTCCTCGGCGGCGACGGGTCGATCCTGCGGGCGGCCCGGATGCTCGCGGGCCGCGAGATCCCCGTCGTAGGCATCAACCTGGGCAAGCTCGGCTACCTGGCCGAGTTCACCACCGAGGAGTTCTGCGACCGGTTCGACGAGGTCCTCGAGGGGCGGCTGCCGATCTCGCGGCGGCTGATGCTCTCGGCCTGCGTCCAGCGGAGCGAAGGCGACGCGTGCGAGCACCGCGTCCTCAACGACATCCTCGTCGTGGGCGGCAAGGCCCACCGCATGGTCGGCATCGAGGCCGCCATCGACGGCGAGTCCGTCACCACGTACTACGGCGACGGGGTGCTCGTTTCCACCCCGACCGGGTCGACGGCCTACTGCCTGGCGGCGGGGGGGCCGGTCCTCATGCCGGGCCTGGAGGCGATGGTCCTCGTGCCGATCTGCCCCCATTCGCTGACGCACCGGCCGATTGTCCTGCGGCCCGAGAGCGAGGTCGTTCTGACGCCGACCGACCTCCAGGACGAGGCCGTCTGCGTGGTCGACGGTCAGGAGCGGGTCCGGATGGCGGCCGGCGACTCGGTCCGCGTCCGCCGGTCCGACGCGACGTTCCTGGTGGTCCAGAACGGGTCCCGCGGCACGTTCTCGACGCTCAGCGAGAAGCTCCATTGGGGGCACCTGCCGAGGTACTACAAGCGGAAGTGAGCCTGCGACGCTTGACCACTGGGCCCCGCCGGCCTAGGATAGTCGTGCCCGTGTTGGAGGCTGGCGTCTATGCCGTACCAGGTCAAAATCCTGGGCGAGTACTGCAAGGGCTGCGAGTTGTGCGTGGCGACGTGCCCATCGGGCGTGTTGGAGATGGGTGACGAGCTGACGCCGCTCGGGGTGCGTCCGGCCCGGCCGAAGGCCGGGGCCGAGTGCACCGGGTGCCAGATGTGCTACCACGTCTGCCCGGACGCCGCGATCGAAGTCTGGGAGCTTCAGGAAGCGTGATGGCGACGTCCTCGGACCGCCCCTCTGGGCCGACCGCCTCGGCGGGCGGGCCCACCTCGACCGTTCCCCTCGGCCGCGCAAGCGTCTCCCGGTTCATCGTGGGCCACAATCCGCCCTGCGGCAACAGCCACCGCACCGAGGCCCTTAACGCCGAGATGCGGGCCTACTTTACGCCGGAGAACGTCGTGGCCCTGTGGCAGCGGGCCGAGGCGCTCGGCGTCCGCACCTTCCTCATCCGCGGCGACTATCGCATGCTGGGCTGGGTCGAGGCCTATCGCCGGGCCGGCGGCCGGATGAACGTTATTGGCCAGACCGCCAGCGAGATGCACGACGTCTTCCGGAACATCCGCGTCATGGCCGCCGCCGGCGTCGAGGCGATCTGCCATCACGGAACGCAGACGGACAAGTTCTGGCGGGAAGGGCGGATCGACGAGACGGCCGACTACCTGGCGTGCATGCGCGACGCGGGCGTGGCGGTGGGCCTGGCGACGCACCGGCCCGAGGTCATCGGGTACGCCGAGGACCGCGGTTGGGACGTTGACTTCTACCTGGCCTGCTTCTACAACATCTCCCGCACGCCGCGCGAGTCCATGATGGTAACCGGCCGGGCGGACTACGAGATAGAGCTTTACCTCGACGAGGACCGGGAGGCCATCGTCCGCGTCATCGGGGCCGTCCCAAAGCCTGTCGTGGCGTTCAAGGTGCTGGCGGCGGGACGGCTCTGCGAGACGCAGGACGACGTCCGGGCGGCCATCCGCTACGCCTACGCCCGCATCAAGCCGACCGACGCCGTCGCGGTGGGCCTGTTCCCGAAGCACGTCGACCAGGTGACGCTCGACCTCGGGTACGCCGAGGAGGCCTGTCGCCGGGGAGCGAACGGGGAGGGCGGCCATGGCGGTTGACCTGCGGGACCACCCGCTGTTCGAGCCGTGGTCGGACCCCGAGACGGGCGTCGAGAGCTTCATCCTGGGCCGGCGGGTGGCGCCGTTCCAGAAGGGCCTCTACTACGTGACGCCGAGCGTTCCGACGGGTGGCGGATGGCTGTGGTTCAAGGCGGCCTGGCCTCCGTCTCGCCGGTGGACGCTGGCGGCGGCGCGACTCGCCCCGGACCGGCCCGAGGTCCGCGTGTTCCCGGCGGCCGACTGGCCGGGCAACCCGCTCCTCGTGCCCGAGGGGGACGCCGCCTACGTGGCCATCGGCGACGGACTTTACCGGCTGCCGTTCGACGGCGAGGCCGAGGAAGTGGCGCGGATGCCGGCCGAGATCATCCGCCGGCGGTACCTCTTCCGGCTCGTGACGGACCTGACGATGTCGTGCCACGGGCGGCACTTCCTCCTGGACAGCCACATCGGCAACCGTTGGCTCATCTCGCTGGTCGACGTCGCCTCGGGCGAGTTGAAGCCCCTGAAGTGGTTCTCCCGCGAGCACCATCACGCGGCGTTTTCGCTTCACGACCCCGAGCTGTTCATGGTGAACCACGGGCCGGCGTACGACCCGATCACGGGCGAGAAGACGGACATGGACGTCCGCATGTGGGTCATGGACACCCGGCTGGCCCGCTACGAGCCCGTCCAGCCCGACCGATGGTTCGGACACAACTCGATGAGCTGCCACGAGTGGTGGACGGCGGACGGGAAGATCGACTGGTGCGACTACCACGAGGGCGTCTACGAGGTGGACCCTGACGACGGGCGGCGGGCGCTCGTCTGGCCCCGGCGGCTCGTCCACGGCCAGTGCGACCCGTCGGGCCGATTCTATTGCGGCGATCAGAACCCGTACGACTGGAGCGACGAGAAGCCGTGCGGGGTCTGGTTCTTCGATCGTCGCTCGGGCCGCGAGATCGCCATCGCAAGCCGCCTGCCGGAGCCCCCCGTGCCGGTGGCCGACAGGCGGGGCTATCACCTGGACCCGCATCCTCACTTCTCGGCCGACGCCCGGTGGGTCGTCTACACGACGACCGCCCGCGGGACGGTCGACGTGGCTGTGGCGCCCGTCGACCCGATCCTCGAGCGGCTGGGCTGAGCCGGCACGTGCCCGCCGCAAACGGAGCCGGGGCAGGTCGGCCCGGCGGCGCTTTTGACGTTGCTCACGGCCCGTCGCCGCCTTAGGATAGAGGCTCGCGAACCCTTTCGTGCGGGGAGGGCACCCGTGCAGGCAACCCAGGAAAAGGTCCTCATCACGGGGAACGTGGCGGCGGCCGAGGGGGCGGTCCGCGCCGGGTGCCGGTTCTACTTCGGCTACCCCATCACGCCGCAGAACGACCTGCCCGAGTACATGTCCGCCCGCATGCCGGAGGTCGGCGGCACGTTCGTCCAGGCCGAGAGCGAGCTGGCCGCCGTCAGCCTGGTCCACGGGGCGGCGGCCGCCGGGGCACGGGCCATGACGTCCAGCTCCAGCCCCGGCATCAGCCTGAAGCAGGAGGGCCTGAGCTACCTGGCCGGGAGCGAGCTCCCGGCCTTCATCGTGAACGTCCAGCGGGGCGGGCCCGGCCTCGGCGACGTCCGGTGCGCCCAGAGCGACTACTTCCAGGCCACCCGCGGAGGCGGGCACGGCGACTACCGGCTGATCGTCCTCGCGCCGCACACGGTCCAGGAGACCTGCGACCTGGCCTTTGAGGCGTTCGACCTGGCCGAGCGGTGGCGGTGCCCTGTGATGCTCCTTTCGGACCAGCAGCTCGGGCAGATGATGGAGCCGGTCGACCTGCCGCCGATGAAGGACGTGCCGAAGGTCCAGGACCATCCCTGGGCCCTGACGGGCGCGGCGGGGGGTCGCGAGCGGCGGATCGTCAAGAGCTTCTACTGGCGGCCGGGCGAGCTGGAGCGGTTCAACGAGCGGCTGCGGGCCAAGTACGCCGAGATGCAGGAGGCCCTCCCGCGGTGGGAGGCCGAGCAGCTCGACGACGCCGAGGTCGTCCTGGTGGCGTACGGGACGAGCGCCCGGATCGCGCGGGCGGCCGTGCGGAACGCCCGCGAGGAGGGCATCCCGGCGGGTCTGGTGCGGCCGATCACGCTGTGGCCGTTTCCGGCGGCGCCGCTGGTGGAGGCGGCCGGGCGGGGGGCCCGGTTCCTCGCCGTCGAGATGAGCTGGGGACAGATGGTCGAGGATATCAAGCTAGGCCTCTACGGAAAGCCGGCCCCCGTCGACCTGCTCTCGAAGGCCGGCGGCGGCGTGCCGACCGTCGCCGAGGTGACGGGCCGCGTCCGCGGGCTGGCCGGCGTGCGAAAGGTGTGACGATGGTCGAACAAGACGGGCCGACGCTCCGCGTGGGTCGACCCCAGTCGCTGCTGCCGAACCGGACGCACTACTGCGCCGGGTGCGGTCACGGGGTGGTCCACCGCATCATCGCCGAGATCATCGACGAGTGGGACATCCGCGACCAGGTGATCGGGATGGCCCCCGTCGGCTGCGCGGTGCTTCTGTATCAGTATCTCGACGTCGACTGCTGCGAGGCGGCCCACGGGCGAACCCCCGAGGTTGCCGCGGGCATCAAGCGGGCCCGGCCCGAGAAGCTCGTCTTCTCCTACCAGGGCGACGGCGACCTGGCGGGCATCGGCACGAACGAGATCGTCCACGTGGCCAACCGGGGCGAGCCCATCAGCGTCATCTTCATCAACAACGCCGTCTACGGCATGACCGGCGGCCAGATGGCCCCGACGACCATGCCCGGCCAGAAGACGAGCACCACCCCCCAGGGCCGAAGCGTCGTCAACGAGGGCTTCCCGCTTCGCGTCAGCGAGATGCTCGCCACGCTCGAGCAGCCGGTCTACATCGAGCGGACCGTCGTCGGCACGCCGCGCGACGTCCGCCGCACCAAGAACGCCATCAAGAAGAGCTTCCGCATCCAGCGGGACCTGAAGGCGTTCAGCCTGATCGAGGTCCTCTCGCCGTGCCCGACCTACTGGCGGGTCCCGCCGCCGAAGGCCGTCTCGTACATCGAGGAATACTTCGAGGAGGTCTTCCCGCGGGGCGTCATCAAGGACACGACGAAGTAGCCCCCGGCCGCCAAGGGAGAGAGGAACTCGCGATGGCCGAGCACCCCATCGGCGGACCGGGCGGCGTCACCTGCGCCGTCATCACCGGCGGCCACGCCTTCGACGTGCCGCACTTCCACCAGCTCTTCCGGTCCCTCGACGGCATCGACGCCTACGTTCAGACGCTCGAGGACTGGGTGGCCGACTGCGCCGGCGTCCGCGAGACGTACGACGTCGTCCTGTTCTACAATATGCACCGCGAGACCCCTGCCGAGGACGAGAAGCACTGGGGCAAGCGCTGCCGCGACGCCCTCGAATCGCTCGGCCGGACGGGGCAGGGCGTCCTCGTCCTGCACCACGGCATCCTGGCCTGGCCCGAGTGGGACGTCTGGGCCGAGATGGTCGGCATCCCCGAGCGGCGATTCGAGACCTACCATCACGGCCAGACGGTGCCGGTCCACGTCGAGGACGCCGGCCACCCCGTCACGGAGGGCCTGGCGGACTGGACGATGGTCGACGAGACCTACGAGATGGCCGATGCCGGCGAGGGCTGCCATGTCCTCCTGACCACGGACCACCCGAAGAGCGCGCGGACGCTGGCCTGGACGCGGTCGCACGGCAAGGCCCGTGTCTTCTGTCTCGAGTCGGGCCACGACAACGAGACCTGGGTGGACCCGAACTTCCGCCGGGTGCTCCAGCGCGGCGTCCAGTGGTGTGCCGGGCGCCTGTAGCCGCCTCACCTTCCGCACGCGACGCCGCAAGGAAAGGACCCCCATGCAGGGCATCACGTTCGTCGAGAAGGGCAAGGCCGCGTTCGTCGAGGAACCCGACCCCGTCTGCAAGCCCGACACCGTCCTCCTGAAGACGCTCTACTCGGGCCTCTCGAACGGCACCGAGCGGAGCTTCCTGATGAGCTTGCACTACGGCTGGCAGGCGCCCTACCCGAAGCGGATCGGCTATCAGCACGTCTCCGAGGTCGTCGAGTGCGGCGACGAGATCACGGCCTTCGAGGTCGGCGACGTCGTCTTCACGGCCACGTTCCCCGGCCACGTGCCGTTGCATCTGGCGAAGGAATCCGACCTCATCGTCAAGCTGCCGGAGGGGTTCGACCTCGTGGCGGCGGCCCAGTTGGGCGTGGCGTCGGTCTCGTGGCACGATGCGATGCGCGGCGACGTCCGACCGACCGACACCGTGCTCGTCGTCGGCGACGGGCTGATCGGCCAGTTCGCCGCCCAGGCCGCCCGCTGCCTCGGCGCCCGCACTGTCGTCGCCGGTCACCACGACGATCGCCTCAAGCTCGCCGCCGAGTGCGGGGCCGACGAGACGGTCAACACCAAAGACGACGGGGCGATGGACCGGCTCCAGGAGCAGGCCCCGTTTTCGGTCGTCATGGAGACGACCGGGGCCGACGTCCTGGACTGGATCATCGGCGTGCCCGGCAAGCCCACGCCCTGCATGGTCGGCTGGCGGAGCCGCGTCGTGATGATCGGCGGGCGGCGGGAGGTGAAGTACAGCTACCTGCGTGCCGGCGGCAACCAGGTGGCCCTCCTCCACACCGGGCACTTCAAGCAGATCGATCTCGAAACCGTCGTCCGGATGGTCGGGACGGACCGCATCCGCATCCGGCCGCTGGTCCGCGACGTCGTCCCGGCGGCCCAAGCCCCGCGGGTCTACGACGTCCTCGCGGCGGAGCCGAGCAAGCTCCTGGGTACCGTCTTCGAGTGGTGAGGCGGCCACCCCGGGCGACGCCGCTTCCCCGAACTGTTGTGCGCGGCGGGTCGCCGCGCCCGCCGCGACGGATGCCTTTCCGGGGCGTCTTCGGTGCCCGCCTGCCGTGCGGTCACGCGCCCCTCGGCTTACGCTACGCGACCGCCTCGGCGAAGCGCATGCCGGCCGAGTCCCAGTCGATGGCCCCGGCCCAGGCGTCGACGTACTCGCCCCGCCGGTTCTGATACTTCAGGTAGTAGGCGTGCTCCCAGACGTCGCAGACCAGGATGGGCACACATCCCCAGATGGTGAGGTCCTGGTGCCGCTCCGCCTGGAGGACGACCAGACGCATCGAGAGCGGCTCGTAGGCCAGGATGCCCCAGCCGCTCGCCTCAACGGCCTTCGTGGCGGCGGCCATGTGGGCCAGCATCTTCTCCTGCGACCCGAACGAGGCCTTGACGGCCTTGGCCAGCTCGGACGACGGCTTGCCCCGGCCGCCCGGCCACATGCTCGTCCAGTACAGCGTGTGCAGGACCGCCCCGGAGCCGGTGAAGGCGAGCTGCCGCTCCCAGTGCTTGATGGCGGCGAAGTCGCCGGAGTCGCGGGCCTGGGCCAGGGCGTCGAGGGCGGCGTTCGCTCCCTTGACGTAACCGGCGTGGTGCTTGTCGTGGTGCAAGGCGAGGGTCTGGTCGTCGATGACCGGCTCGAGCGACTCGTACGGCAGCGCGGGTAGCGAGAACGGCTGCGGCTCGGGCACCGCGACGGTACCGGTCCCCTCCTCGGTGGCGGCACGGCACCCGGCGGCGGCGATGGCGACGCCCAACCCCCCCAGGCCTACCGTCTCGAGGGCCCGGCGGCGAGTGATCGGCTGGTCCATGAGAGACTCCTTTCGGCTGAATTGGCTTGCCCGGGCACCCGCCCGGACTTAGCCTATGATAGATGGTCCGGCCGAAGCCACGCAACGGCCGCGCCAAAAACGTCGCCGCGGACGGTCGGCAGGGCGGGCCGGCGCAAGGAGACGGGGCCGACGATGGACGAGCGAATGATCTTCTCCGGGTTCGGCGGTCAGGGCCTGATGACCCTGGGAAAGTTCGTCGCCGAGCTCATGATGCACGACCACGAGGTCACGTTCTTCCCGTCCTACGGGACGGAGGTCCGCGGCGGGACGGCCTATTGTCACGTGGTCCTGAGCGACGGGCCGATCGCCTCGCCCGTCGTCGAGGAAGCCACCTGTCTGGTGGTCATGAACCAGCTCTCCTACGACCGGTTCGCCCCGGTCGTGACGCCCGACGGAACGGTCCTGTCGAACTCGAGCATGATCTCGCCGACGGGCGACCACGGTCCGGCCCGGCTGGTCGAGGTCCGGGCGTCGGAGCTGGCCAACGAGATCGGCGACGTCCGCGTGGCCAACATGGTCATGCTCGGGGCGCTGAACGCCCTGAAGCACCTCGCCGACGAGAAGGCCATGGTCCGCCTGCTCCAGAAAAAGCTCGGCACCGAGCCGGGCAAGCGCGAGATCCTGTCGCTGAACCGTCAGGCCCTCCGAGTCGGCGCCGCCGAGGCGGAGAAGGCGGTGGCCCGTCGGTGACCCGATTCGCCGCACTCCTTGTCCCCTCTCCCCATTCGACTCCGCTGTGCGTTGCTCAGGGCAGGCCCGCCCCTCTCCCCCAACGGGGCAAGGCCGCCGGAGGGGAGAGGGAGATGGAGAGGGGACTGGTGACCGCTCGTCGATTTTACATCCCCGGGGCCGGCCCCGGGTTCGTATAATCGATTGCACGGGCGGATGACCGTCCGTTCGGCAGGGGAGGGGCAAGCATGGCACCCGTCCGGTTGACGGCCCTTACGCTGGCTTGGGTCGCGGCTTTTGCTGCCGCGTCTGTCGCCGTCCGTGCCGGGAAGGCCGAGGACGCCGCAGAGGCGGCCCGGGAGGAAGCCGCCCGGCAGTACCACGAGTACCTGAAGAAGGTCCGGCTGATCGAGATCCGGCACCTGCGAAGCGCCGACCCGGCCGAGTTCCGGAAGGGCCGCGAGAAGGTCCTTGCCATCCGCGACGAGGCCGTCATCGGCCCCCTGGTCAACGTCCTCTACGGCCCGAATGAGAAGTACCGCCGCCTCCTGATCGAAGCGCTCGAGCGGTTCGGCCAGGACGGGTCCGAGACGGCGAAGACGTACCTCCAGGACATCGCCGTGGGCGACGGCAGCCGGGGCCATCGTCGCCGGTCCGTCGAGGCCATCCGCAACGCCTCGGGCGGCCGGTCCACCAACCGCCTCATGGCCCACCTGGCCTTGGGCGAAGTGACCGTTCTGAGGGACCGGGCCGCCGCGGCCCTGGCCGAGCTGCGGGACAGGCGGGCCGTCTGGATGCTCGTCGAGCGGCTCGTGACCGAGGAGTACCGTCTCGTCGGGGCCGAGGTCACCGACTACGACATGCAGTTCGACATCCGGTTCCAGGTGGCCGACGTGAAACGGTTCCGCGAGGTGACGGTCCAGGCCGCCGCCCCGTTTGCCGTCGCCGAGACCACCATCCAACTGCCGGAGGTCCAGATCATCGACCTGGCGACGACGATCGCCATGAGCGAGCGGCACGTCTCGCCCGAGTACGAGCGGGTCGTCGTCCGGCACCCCGGCATCCTGGCCGCCCTGAAGCAGTTGACCGGGAAGGACTTCGGCTACGACCAGGCGGCGTGGCAGCGGTGGCTCCAGTCGAAGCCCGAGGGGATACCGGAGTGGAAACCGATCCGCCTCTCGGGCGACCAGCCGGAAGGTTCGTAGCGCCGTCGCTTGCCGCCGGCGGGATGTCCCTCGATTCGCTCAGAGCACCTTGACGACGAGCAGTGTCATGTCGTCCGCCCGAGGCGCCAGGCCGGCGAACCGTCGCGTCTCGGCCCGAATGGCTTCCACCATTCCTCGGGCCTCCAGGCCGGCATGTCGAAGGATCGATTCTTTCAGCCGCACCTTCCCGAACCGCTGCTGCTGCTCGTCCAGGGTGTCGCTGGCCCCGTCGGAGTAGACGACCAGCGAGTCGCCGGGCTCCAGCGACAGGAGCTCGTACCGGTAGTCCGCTTTGGGTATGACGCCCAGCAGCGGCCCACCGACCGCGAGCTCCCGCAGCGTGCCGTCCCGGACGAGGATCGCGGGCTCGTGACCCGCCGAGCAGCACGTGAGCTGTCGCCGGGCCGAATCGAGCACGCCGTAGAAGAGCGTGGCGAACTCGGTGGCCTGGGTGTCGGCCGCCAGATAATGGTTGACGCGGTCCATGATGTGGTCGAGTTCGTAGACGTGCTCGGCCTGGGCCCGCAGCGCCCCGCGGACGTAGGCCATGAGGATCGCCCCGGGGACGCCTTTGCCGGCCACGTCGCCCACCGCCACGCCCCAGTTGCCCTGGGGCAGCTCGATCCAGTCGTGGAAGTCGCCGCCCACGTATTGCGACGGCACGGTCAGTCCGTAGCAGTCGTAGCCGTCGATGACGGGCGGCGAGGCGGGCAGCAGCCGCCGCTGGACCTGTTCGGCCAGGGCCAGCTCCCGCTGCTGGCCGCGGGTGCGGGCGATCTCCTCCACGAGCTGGGCGTTGCGAACCGTCAGGGCCGCCTGGTCGGCGACGCTCCGGAACAGACGGACCTCCTCCGGCGTGAATCGGTGTGCATGGCCCGTGTAGATGTGCAGCGTGCCGAGAGGTTCGCCCTTGGCGATCAGGCCCACGGCCAGGCTCGAGACGAGCCCTTCGCGCCGGGCCTCGCCGGGATAGCGGACGTTGGGGTCGGTCCGCATGTCCTCCGTCTGGACCGTCTCGCCCCGCAGGGCCGCCCGGTCGCTCGGGTTCTCGCCCACCAGGACGGGACCCTTCTTCAGGTACTCCGGCGACAGGCCGTAGGTCGCCTTGATGACCAGTTCGTCGCCGTCCTCGTTCAGGAGGCGCAGCGTGCAGGCCTTGACCCGCATGATCTCGGCCATCGTGCGGACGACGTTGTCGAGCACCTGTCCCGGCTCGAGGGTCGAAGAGAGCAGGCCGCTCGTCTCCGACAGGAGCGTCAGCTCCTCGATCCGGTCCTTCAGGAGGGCCTGCTGGTAGCACAGGCGGGTCAGCGTGTTCGCGAGCAGCCGCAGGAACTTGATGGCGGCCCGCATCTCCCCCTCTCTGCAGATGGGCAGTTCCTGGGCCGCCTGCCACAGATCCTCCCGGTCGATGCCCTGTCGGCGGGCGACCCGGTCGACCTGCTCCCGCGTCAGGGGCTCCTCCGGCAGGTCGCCCAGGACGACCGTCCCGAGGACCTGCCCGTCCAGGCGGATCGCCGCCGCGAACTGCGTCAGAAAGGCGTGGCAGACGTACTTGATCGGCTCCTCCGGCTGCCGCGAAGCCAGCGACGCGGCGGCGTAATTCGACAGGGCGCACGCCTCGTTGTCGTGCAAGGGGCCGCCGATCAGCTCGCAGAACCGGCTGGAGCAGCTCGGCTTGGTCACCAGGCGGCCCCGCTCGTCACGGATGCTCGTCGCCGTGCACGTCAGCTCGGAGAAGCCGTCCTGGATGGCCTGGAGGGTGTCGACGTCGATCAGGTCGACCAGGCGGAACGAGCGGGTGGAGCGGCGGACGCCCAGCCGGTCGGCGTCTGGCGGCGCGATCGCGTCCGGCGGTGTGGCAGTGTCGTCGGCCGAAGTTGTACTCATGGCTCGTTCCGCGGATGGGGGCCGCCTCACGGCGAAGGCGGCGGGGTCAGGAGATCGCGAGCATCCGTTCGATGGCCTTCCGGGCCGGGGCGGCGACGTCTTCCGGGACCTCCACCTCGTACTGCATGTCCTCGAGCGCCCACGCCACCTTCTCCAGCGTGTTGAGCTTCATGTTCGGGCAGTCCGCCAGGTTCGTGATCTGGATGATCGTCTTCTCGGGGTTCCGCTGGCGGAGCGTGTGGCAGACGCCCAGCTCCGTGGCGATGACGAACGTCGTCTTCGGCGACTCCGCCACGTGCCGCAGGATCTGGCTCGTCGAGCCGACGAAGTCCGCCAGCTCGATGACGTCGCGGGTGCACTCGGGGTGGACGCAGACCTCGGCGTCGGGGTGCTCCTGGCGCCGGGCGGCGACGTGCTCGGCCAGGATCCGGTGGTGCGTGGGGCAGAAGCCCGGCCACAAGACCAGGTTGTCCCGCCCCGTCTGCCGCGCGACGTAGTCTCCCAGGCTCTGGTCGGGCACGAAGATGATCGGCTGCCCCCTGGGGATCGACTCGACCACCCGGACGGCGTTGGCGCTTGTGCAGCAGACGTCGCTCATGGCTTTGACGGCCGCCGAGGAGTTGACGTAGCAGACCACGGCGGCGTCGGGGTACCGCTCCTTCGCCTCGGCCAGCTCGCGCGGGAGGATCATGTCGGCCATGGGGCAGCCGGCGTTCGGGTCCGGCATCAGGACCGGCCGCTCCGGGTTCATCAGCTTGGCCGTCTCGGCCATGAACCGGACGCCGCAGAGGACGATGACGTCGGCGTCCTCGACCTCGGCGGCCTCGCGGGCCATCGCCAGGCTGTCTCCGACGATGTCGGCGGCGTCCTGGACCTCGGGGAGCTGGTAGTTATGGGCCAGGATGACGGCCCGGCGCTCGCGGCGGAGGCGGTCGGTCTTCGCCGCCAGCTCGGGCGTCGGCATTCGGACGAGTGTGGTCATCAGGCGTCTCCCGGCGAACCGGGGTAAAATGCAACTTCCCCTCTGTGAATTCGGCAATTATAGGCCCCGAGTCGCGAAGGGTTCAATGGCAAAAGGTGGCAGTTTGCACGAGGCGACCGCGGAAATCGTGATCCCCGGAGGCCCACGGCTGCACATTTCGGCAGCCCGCGGCTTCCTGCCTCCGCGTCCCGATTTGCCACCCATTGGCTCCTCCACCCGCCATCCTGTGGGTTGGCGGGGAAGCCCCCCGGCCTTTCCGAAGAAACCGCCCGGAATCCGCTTGACAGGGCAGGGGGCTTAGGTTAGTATTCCGATTGAATTACTCGGGTAGTGGTGGACCGGCGGAGGGTCGCTCAATGATGAAGGTCTCGCAGAAGTGCCAGTATGCCCTCCGGGCCGTGTTCGAGCTGGCCAAGCACTACGGTGAAGGACCCCGGTCGGCGGCCGATATTGCCGACGCCCAGGCCGTTCCGCCCCGCTTTCTCGAGCTGATCCTCAGGGAGCTCCGCCAGGGCGGTGTGGTGGAATCGCGCCGCGGGGCCCACGGGGGCTACCTGCTGGCCATCTCGCCGGAGCTGCTGACCGCCGGCGACGTAGTCCGGCAGATCGACGGCCCCTTCGCCCCGGTCGACTGCATCCAGGACGGGGCCGCCGGGTGCCCCCTGGGACCGGCGTGTGCCTTCCGCAACATGTGGGAACGCGCCCGCGACGCCGTGGGCGGCGTGCTGGACACGACGACGCTCGGGGAGCTGGTCGAGGCCGAGAGGGAGGTCGGGCATGTCCCAAGCTACAGTATCTGACCGTCTGGCGGCGTTCCGCGAGTTCCAGGTGGACGACGTCGTCCCGCTCGTCGACGGGCTGCACTACGGCCAGAAGGTGGACCGGTCGCTGGCCCTCATCGAGGCCGCCTGGACCGAGTTCGGCGACCGGTTCGTCGTCGCCAACAGCCTCGGTACGGGCATCACGTGGCACCTGGCGAAGCGCGTCAGCCCCGACATCCGCGGCTTCGCCGTCGTCACCCGTCACAGCCATCGCGAGACCATCGAGTTCATGGAGCGGACCGTCGCCCGGTACCGGAACCTCCGCGTCTTCTGCAACCGCGAGCCGGTGCCCGACGACCTCCACCGGACCGATCCCGACCGGTGCTGCGAGCTGCTGAAGGTCGAGCCGGCCCGTCAGGCCATCCGCGAGATGGGCGTCGAGTGCTGGGCCACCGGCGTCCGGTGCACCTCTGGCCGCACCCGGGCGGCCCTCGACGAGGTGGAGCTGCGGCAGGACGGCCTCGTCAAGCTCAACCCCATCCTCATCTGGTACGAGCACGACCTGTGGCGCTACGCCGCCCTCAATGGCGTCGAGGTCAACCCCCTCTACGCCAAGGGCTACCGTTCACTGGGCTGCGCGCCGTGCACCCGCCTGACCGCCGGCCGCGACGAACGGGCTGGACGCTGGATCGACACCAGCAAGTGCGGCGGGGAGTGCGGCATCAACACCAAGCCCATGAAGCTCACCGACGGGGCGGGCATCTGATGGCACCCATCGCCTTCCCCTGCGCGGAGGTTCCCCAGGACAAACACGTCGCGCGGCTGCTGGGCCTCTATCCCCAGCGGCAGGAGGGCCTGTTCATGCAGCGGACGAAGGTCCTCGGCGGAGCCTTGACGGCCGACCAGTGGCGGGCCCTGGCCGGGGCCGCCCGCCGCCACACGCCCGGCACGCCGCTCCACCTGACGACGCGGCAGGACGTCGAGTTCCACGACGTTTCGCCATCGGAGGTGCCTGGCCTTCAGCGGGCCATCGCCGATGCGGGCCTCACGGGCCTCGGCGCCTGCGGCGACACGCTCCGAAACATCATCGTCGACCCGTGCTGCGGCACGCGGCGGGACCTGCCGGACCTCGAGCCGCTCGCCTGGTCGATCCGGCGGCTCCTGGAGGCGACCGACGGCATCCTGAACCTGCCGCGGAAGTTCAAGATCTCCCTGTCGGCCTGCTCCGACGGGTGCGGCCAGCCGTGGATACACGACCTCGGCTTCGTCGCCCACCGGCGGGGCGGCGAGTGGGGCTTCCGGGTGATCGGCGGCGGGTCGCTGGGGTCGAGGCCGGGGACGGGCATCCTGCTCTGGGACGGGCTCCCGCCGGAGGACGTTCGGCCGCTCGTCCTGGCGGCGGTCCGCTTTTTCAGCGAGCACGGCGACCGGCAAAACCGCCGTCGGGCCCGCCTGCGGCACGTCCGCGAACGGATCGGCGACGAGGCGTTCCGAGCGGCCCTGGCGGACCGCCTCGCGGCGGCGAAGGCCGAGCGGGGCTGGCCCCCGGTCGAGCTTCGGACGCCCGAGGACGGCCTGGAGGCCCGCGTTGTCCTGACGTTCGCCAACGGCGACGTGGCGCCGGAGGCGGCCGAGGCGCTCGCGGAACTGGCCTCGCGGGCCGACGTTCGGGTCCGCATCGCCCGGCCGCACCGCGTATTCGTCTTCGGGCGGGACGAGGAGGCCCTCCGCCGGGCGGTCTCGCAGTTCGGCCCCTTGAGGCCCGCCGCCCGTCCGCAGCCGTCGGTCGTGGCGTGTCCCGGCACGCGGTGGTGCAGCCGAGCCCTGGCCGACACGAACGAGCTGGCCGACCGCATCCGGGCCCGCCTGAACGGCGTCGCCGACCCCGGCCTGACGGTCGCGGTCAGCGGTTGCCCGAACGCGTGCTCCCACAGTGCGGTGGCCGACGTGGGTCTCGTGGGCGCCGTCACGTCCCGCAGCGGTCGGCGGGAGGAGGCCTACAACCTGCTCGCCGGCGGCGGCATGGGCCGCGATCCCCGCTTGGCCGAGCTGGTGGCCCGCAAGCTCTCCGCGGACGAGGCCGTCGCCCGCGCCGCCGAACAGGCCGAGACACTCAGCCGCTAGAGGGGCCACGCAGCCTCTTCGTCACTGGTCGAGGCGGGCACGGAGACCCGCCGCGCGATGGCCTCTCGAAGCGCGCCTCCCACCGCTTTGCCGCTTGTGCCTCCCGCCGGCCGTGCTAGAATCCCCGACCCGGCCGGCGGTGGCCGCGCGCGGCCTTTCAACCCCTCCATCTCCCCTGGCGGGAGAGGGGCGGCTTGCCACGCCGAAGCCTCGGCGAAGGCGGGGGCGAGGGGCGACCAGCTACGAACCAGCCTCCGAAGGGAGGGCCCTCGATGCCCGGCAAGTACCCGCCGATCAGCCCCAAGTGCCCCCACTTCCTCCACGGGGGCGATTACAACCCCGACCAGTGGGTGCCGCTGAGTGACCTGGAGACGATCGACCGCGATAGCGACCTGCCTGAGGTCTGGGCCGAGGACATGCGCCTCGCGAAGCTCGCCGGCTGCAACGCCATGAGCACGGCCATCTTCTCCTGGTCCCAGCTCGATCCCGAGGAGGGCCGATTCACCTTCGGCTGGCTCGACCGGGTCATGGACATGCTGGCCGACAGCGGCATGTTCGCCGTCCTCGCGACGCCGTCGGCGGCCCACCCGGCGTGGATGTCCGAGACCTACCCCGAGGTTCTGCGGGTCTACCGCCTGGACGAGCCCGGCCGGCATCGTGGCCGGCTGAACTTCTGCCTCACCTCCCCCGTCTACCGCGAGAAGTGCCGCATCATCGACCGCAAGCTCGCCGAGCGGTACAAGGACCACCCGGCCCTGCTCGTGTGGCACGTCTCGAACGAGATGTCGGGGGCGTGCTTCTGCGACCATTGCCGCAGCCAGTTCCACGATTGGCTCCGGGCGAAGTACGGCTCGATCGAGGGCCTCAACCGGGCCTGGTGGACCGGCTTCTGGAGCCACACCTATAACGATTTCCCCCAGATCGAGCTTCCCGGTCCAGGCGGCGAATTCTGCCTGCACGGCCTGGCGCTCGACTGGAAACGCTTCACCTCCGACCAGGGCGTCGCCTGCCTCCGAAACGAGATCGACGTCCTCAAGGAGGTGACGCCCGACGTCCCCGTCACGGCAAACGTCTACGGCTACTGCACATCGATGGTGCCGCGCGACCTCGCGGCCGCCGTCGACGTGATGAGCGTCGACCCGTACCCGAAGTACCACGACCGCGACGACACGCCCCGCGACGCCCGGGGCTGGTCGATGCTGCACGACTTCTACCGGGCGGCGAAGGGCGGCCGGCCCTACATGATGATGGAGGGGACGCCCGGCTCGGCCTGCGACACCGCCTGGATGCCCTACATGAAGCTGAAGCGCCCCGGCGTCCACCGGCTGATCTCGCTCCAGGCCGTCGCCCACGGCTCCGACACCGTCCAGTACTTCCAGTGGCGGGCCGGGCGCGGCGGGTGCGAGAAGCTCCACGGGGCCGTCGTCATGCACGACGGCACGGAGCACACGCGGATCTTCCGGTCCGTGGCCGAGGTCGGCGCGATCCTCAAAGAACTCGACCCCGTCATCGGCACCAGTGTCCGGCCCGAGGCGGCCGTCATCTTCGACAAGGAGAACGGCTGGGCCATCGACGAGGCCCGCGGCCCGCGGCACCACGGTATCGACTACCACCCGACGTGCGAGCGGCACTACGGCCAGTTCTGGCGACGCGGCATACCGGTCGACGTCGTCTGGGAGGAGGCCGACCTCTCGCCCTACCGGATCGTCGTCGCCCCCATGCTCTACATGGTCCGCCCGGGCGTCGCCGAGCGGATCGAAGAGTTCGTCCGCGGCGGCGGGACGTTCGTCGCGACCTACTGGACCGGCCTCGTCGACGAGAACGACCGGTGCTTCCAAGGCGGCTTCCCCGGGCCGCTGCGGGAGCTCTTGGGCGTGTGGGCCGAGGAGCTGGACGTCCTCTACGACGACGAGCGGAACACGGTTGTGCCGCTCGAGGGGGACCCGCTGGGCCTCTCGGGCGAGTACGAGGCCCGCGTCTTCTGCGAGCGGATCCATCCCGAGGGGGCCGAGGTGCTGGCGACCTACGGCGAGCAGTTCTACGCGGGCGAGCCGTGCCTCACGGTGAACGCGTTCGGGGAGGGGAAGGCGTACTACGTCGCGTCGCGGAACGACGACCGGTTCCTCGGCGATTTCTACGGGGCGCTCGTCGAGGGGCTGGGCCTCGAGCGTGTCCTGGAGACGAACCTGCCGGATGGCGTGACGGCCCAGATGCGGACCGATGGCGAGCGGCGGTTCGTCTTCCTCCTCAACTTCACCCGTCGCGAGCAGACGGTCGACCTTGGCGGGGCCCGCTTTACGGACCTGCTCGACGACGGCCGCCCGGTCGAGGGCGCCGTCCGCCTCCCGCCCTACGGCTCCCTGGTCCTGGAGGGGGCCTGAGCGGTCTCAGATAGACTGTGCGCGGCGGGTCTCCGTGCCCGCCGCGCCACTCAGCCGACGGCGCGAAACCCTGACTGACGACGCGTGCCGGACGTGCCACGGCGTCTCTCTCGTCGATGCGTTGCCGGCCGTCAAACAAGAAAACCGTTTCGGGTTCTCGCTTCTGGAGACCCGGATGTCAGCTCGGCGGCCTTCGGCCGCCGGCACCCTCACCCATTTCCTCTCCGAGCGTCGCCAAGGCTATGCCGGGCAAGCCCGTCAAGGGAGATACGATGAAGGCACGCCGTTCATGACTCCCTCTCCCCCCGCGGGAGAGGGGTGGGGTGAGGGGGACAGCAGCCCGGCGCCTGGCGTCAGGCGTCAGAGGTAGTTGCGGTTCGCCTCGCGGACGCGGGCGATGTCGGACGGGCCGATCTTGCCGTCCGGGTACGTCGCGTTGCCGTAACGCGTGACGACGTCCAGGCCGGTCAATTGCACCGACAAGAGGACGGTTCGCGGCCGCGTCGTCGTGATGAGCCAGTCGAGGAGGTCCTTTCGCATCTCGTCGATGAGGCCCGCGTGCGCCGGGTCGCCCGCCAGGTTCCGCATCTCCCACGGGTCGGCCTCCAGGTCGTAGAGCTCCGCGAACCCCTCCGGGTGCTCGTCGGGGAACATCGCCGGCGGATAGTGGACGTATCGGAACTTGCCTTTCCGAACGCTCTTCGACCAGGCGAACTCCGTGACGGCGAGGCGGCGGACCTCGCCCGTCTCGCCCTGGAGGAGGGGCGAGAGGTCGTGCCCGTCGGCCGTCGGCATCGGCGGAAGGCCCGCCAGCGAGCAGACCGTCGGGGCGAAATCGACGATCTCGGCCAGCTCCTCGGCGGTCCGGCCCGCGGCGATGCGGCCCGGCCACCGCCACATCCACGGCACCCGGGTGATGGCGTCGGCCGAGATGCCGGGGGCCTTCTCCAGGATGCCATGCTCGCACGCGTAGTCGCCGTGGTCGCTGGAGTAGAGGACGATCGTGTTCTCCTCCAGGCCCCCCTCGCGCAGGTGGGCGAGCAGCTCGCCGACGGCGTGGTCGACGTGGCTGACGTTGCCCAGGTAGCCGTGGAGCTTCCGCAGGCGGCCGGCCTCGAACGTGTGCGGCTCGAAGAGCGTCCAGTCGCCGGTTCGCCACCGCTCGGCGGCCCGCACCAGGTGCGGCGGCTTGCCGGCGGCACGCATGTCGTAATCGGCGTTCGGCGGGAGCGTCAGCGTGGATTCGTCGTACAGGTCCCAGAACCGCCGGGCCGGGGTGTAGCACTGGTGGGGCTTGGGGAGGCTGACGTGGCAGAGAAACGGCGCGCCGGCCTCGGCGCAATCGTCCATGAAGGCCGCCGCCCGGCGGACGGACCAACCTTCCTGGCTATCTTCGTATGAGACCTTCGAGGGTCGGCCCTCGACGGTCTGTCGGCCCCGCTTGCCGAACTCCTCCATCGCCCCGTGGTCTTCGAGGTGCGTGAGGCCCCGCTCGGCGAGGTAGTCGGCGTAGGCCTCGCACCGGCCGCCGACGCTGCACCCGGTCGTCTCGTGATAGAGGTCGCAGTCGTCCTCGACCCAGTACTCGGGGCAGTGGATCTTGCCGATGGCGGCGGTGCGATATCCCGCCCGGCGGAAGTGGCCGAAGACGGTGGGCAGCCCCTGCGGCCGGGGCCCCGACAGGCCGTAGTAGCCGTGGTTGTGGGGGTACTGGCCGCTGATGTAAGAGACGCGGGTGGGCGTGCAGATGGGGTTCTGAGTGACGGCGTTCTCGAAGCGGGTGCCCTCGGCGGCCAGGCGGTCGAGGTGCGGCGTCCGGACGTCGGGGTGGCCCTTGTGGCCGAGGACCTTGGCGTTGTGCTGGTCGGAGATGATCCAGAGGACGTTCGGCGGCTTCATGCGGCGGCACCTTTCGCGGTTGGGCCCCCCGGCTCGGGCGGCAAGTCCGGCCACCTTACCGCGCCGATTCCGGGCGTCAAGCGCCGCTTGGGCTTGCTGAGAGGGGGGTGCTCCGCGTATGAACTGGGGGGTCAACGGGGGGCCACTGAGGGGGCGCCGGGGGGAAACGCGGGGTCACGGCATGGTCAAAACAGTGTTTTCGTCGAACATAATTGCGCCACTCGTGCTGGCCGCCCTGGCGGCGCTTGGCCCGTCGGCGCGGCCGGCCGCCGCCGCGCCGGCGCCGATGACGGCCGCCCTTCATATGGAGCTTCGTCGATTGCGAAGCGAGGCCCTCGGCGGCGACTCGGCCGCCTCGCGGGCCGCCATCGACAGGATGCAGGCCATGGGCCCGGCGGCACGGGGGTACCTCTTCGGGGCGGTCCGGGACATCCTGAAGCGGGACCAGACGGTCATCGGGCGGGCCTCGCGGCTTCTGGGCGACCCCGAGAAGGCCCGGGCCGTGGAGCAGGAGCTCATCGAGACCCGTGCCGCAGCCCGCGAGAACATCCGGAAGCTGGCCAAGGGCGAGCCCCTCCGTCGGGCCGAGCAGTACCACGCGAAGCTCAAGGAGATGACGGAGCTCTTGGACCAGGTCTACCAGGTCCGCCTGCCTGTGCTGGAGGCCCTCCGGCGGCGGGCCGAGCTGCTGGCGATCTATCGCGACCTCGCCCCGCCGCGGTCGCGCCTCTTCGGCGAGGAGGCCGAGGCGGCACTCGTGGCCGAGGGCGAGGCGGCCCTGGGTATGACCGTCGAAGAGGCCGCCGCCATCCCCCCGTTCGGCGAGGGCAAAGCCCCCGACGACCCCTCCCGGCGGCTCCTCTGGTTCTACCGGGCCTGCCGGCAGATCGAGGCCTACAATCGTACGCTCCGCCCCCTGATGAGCGAGGCTGAATACGAGAACGTCCGGTTCGTCAACCGCTACCGCGAGTACCTCGGCATCCTGCCCTACGAGGTCGACCCGCGGCTCCTCCAGAGCGCCCGCCGCCACAGCAAGGAGATGGTCGACCTCGGGTACTTCAGCCACGCCTCGCCCACCGCCGCCAACAAGAGCATGGCCCAGCGGATGAAGAATGCGGGCTACCCGCGGGGCTTCAGCGAGAACATCGCCCTGGGGTCCCGCAGCGGCGAGCGGACGTTCTGGCAGTGGTTCTCCAGCCCGCCCCATCACCAGAACATGGTCAACCCGGGCAGCGTCCACCTCGGCGTGGGCCATTGGGACGGCAAGTGGACGCAGAACATGGGCCGGGCCGACCGGCTCATGCTCCTGCCGGAGGCCGAGTGGGCCAGGCACGCCCCGAAGGGCGACATCGTACCGCCCCAGGGCGGGGGGATCGCCGCCGGGCCTCATCGCCCCGAGTCCGGTCCGCACAAGACATCCGTCCGCGGCCAGTAGCATCGGACCGCCCCCGGCGTACCGCGCGCTGGCCGCACCTGACGGCCGACGAATTCCGGTTCAACTCGGCCCTCGGCCGCCCCCCACGCAAGTAACCCCAATCGGGGTACGACGGAGGTGCCGGCCCATGGGGCGACGAGACGCGGGGGCGACCGAGGCCGGCGATTCCGGTTCGCCGGGGGCCCACCGGCCGCCCGGCGGGGAGCGGTGGTTTCCACTTCCATTTGGCGCACCTCTGTGGTAGTACGTCTTTGGATTTCGTAACACGCAAAGGAGAGAGGAGGTTTGGGTGTACGTCGGAAGACGATGGGTGCTTCTCCTGGCCCTGTTTGCGTTCGCCGGCTGCAAGAGACAGTCGGCGCCGCCCGCCCCTGAGATTGCCGCGACCAGCACCTACCTGGCCTGTGCCGTGCGGGACCTGACGGGTGACTCCACGCCGGTGATGCGGCTGGCGGGTCCGGGCATGTGCCCGGGGCACTTCGACATCCGGCCGAGCCAGGTCCAAGCCCTGCGCCGGTGTCGACTGCTCCTGCGATTCGATTTCCAGGGGTCGCTGGACGCCAAACTCGCCGTCCTCGGTGATGATGGCCTGGTGATCTGCCCGGTGGTCCTCCAGGGGGGCTTGTGCGAACCGGCCACGTACAGGGCCGCTTGCGAACAGGTGGCCGACGCCCTCCGGACCGGCGGTCTGGCGGGGCAGGCGGACCTCCAGGGCCGCTTGCGGGAAATCGCCTCGCGGACGGAAGCCCTTGCTCGGGACTTGCAGGCGGAGGCCCGACGAGCCGGCCTCCCAGGACAGGGCGCCGTATGCAGCGAACACCAGGCGGCATTCTGCCGGTGGCTCGGGCTGAACGTGCTGGCGACGTTCTCGGGGGCCGATACGGCGACGACCGGCAGCCTGAGTCGGGCCATCGAAGCGGGGGAGGCAGGCGGCGCCGGTTTCGTCGTCGCGAACCGGCCCGAAGGAACGCGCGTCGCAGAGGCCTTGGCCGAGCGTCTCGGGGCACGGGTCGTGGTCCTGGAGAACTTCCCCGAGGAGGGCACCCGCAACGGGTTCGACCGCCTGCTGCGGCAAAATGCAAAGGCCCTGGTCGCGGCGGCACCGTGATGAGCGAAGCCGCCATCGAGGTCGCGGCGTTGGAAGTCCGGGCCGGCGGGCGGGCGATCCTGTCGCTGGAGAGCTGGGCCGTGCCGCCAGGACAGGTCTTCGCCGTCCTGGGTCCCAACGGAGCGGGTAAGAGCACGCTTCTGAAGGCGTGTCTTGGTTTCGTGCGGCCGTCGGCGGGGCGAGTCCGCGTTCTCGGCCAGGCGCCGACAAGACTCCGTGCCGGTGCCTTGGCCCGGCTACGGCGGCGGATCGGCTATGTGCCTCAGATGCTGGCGGCCCGGAGCGAGATGCCCCTGACGGTGCGGGAGGTGGTCGCCGTGGGCCGAACGGGCCTGGCGGGCCTCCTTCGGCCGCTCCGTCGCCAGGATTGGCGATTCGCCGATAAGTGGATCGAGCGCCTGGGGCTCAAGTCCTTGGCGGACCAGGCCTACGGGGACATCTCCGGCGGCGAGCAGCGCAAGACCCTTATCGCCCGGGCGATGGTCCAGGGGCCCGAGTTGCTCATCCTGGATGAGCCGACGGCCAACCTCGATCTCGGCTGGCGGGAACAGATTGTGGCGCTGATCGACGATCTGTACCGGCAGACAGGCACAACGGTCGTTCTGGTGTGTCATGAATTGGAGGTCCTCCCGCCGGCGTGCCGGCAGTTGCTGCTCTTGAAGGACGGACGGGCGCTGGCCGGCGGGGAACCGGAGGCCGTCCTCACGGCCTCGCGTGTGGCATCTCTCTACGGGCCGGGCCTGGAAGTCCTCAATCGAGGCGGGCGGCTGGCGGTAATCCCGCAAGGAGGGGGCCCCGGATGATCGACCTGGCGTATTTCGCCCCCGTGATGGTCGGCGGCGCCGTGGCTGGCGCCTCGACGGGCCTCCTCGGGACGTACATCGTGGGAATGCGGATCCCGTTCCTGGGCGTGTGCGTCTCCCACGCAGCGCTGGCCGGCGCGGTGTTCGGCTCGCTGGGGGGGCTGGAAGGTTCGGCGCTGCTGGCCCCGGCGCTGGCGGGGGCGGGTGCGACGGCCCTGGTTCTCGGCCTGGCGGACCCCGAACGGCTCCGGGCCGACACGAACGTCCTGATCGGCGTCCTGTTCGGCCTGAGCATGGGACTGGCGTTTCTTGGGATCGGCCTTTTCAGCGTCCTCGGCAGGAGCGACAACGAGGTGCGGGGCCTCCTGTGGGGCAGCCTGAACTTCTGTCGCTGGAGCGACGTGGCCCTGATGGCGGCGGTCGGCGGCGGGACACTCCTGTTCCTGTTACTTTTCTACAAGGAGATGCGGGCGATCCTGTTCTCGCGGCTCCACGCGACCGCCTCAGGTATCCACGTGGTGGGGGTCTGGAGCGCCTTTCTGGTCCTCGCCAGCGCCGTCCTGACCGTCAACTTCCAGACCGTGGGCGGGCTGATGATCTACAGCCTGATGGTCAACCCGGCGGCCGCGGCATTCCAGCTCGTGAGGGGTCACGGGCGGGCGCTGGCATGTTCGGCCGCGCTCGGCGCCGTTTCGGGCCTCGGCGGGTTCCTCATCGCCGCTCTGCTGGACCTGCCGACCGGCGCGATGATCGTCATTCTGTCGTCGGTCCTGGTTGGCGTGGCGGCCGTTGTGGCGCGGCTGCGGTCGCGCGGAAACGCGACGGCATGAGTGGGCCGAGGCCGAATCAGTACGAATAGCGCCACACGCCCCCATCGTAGTAGTGGCAGATAATCCCGTTCTCGCGCTCGGGGTACCAGTGGGCCGGGTTCTCCGGCCGGACGCCGTCCAGGCTGTAGCAGACCTGGACGGGCGGTCCGCCGGGGCCGGCGCTCCAGATCGCGCAACGGATCGGGGCCTTGTCGCCCTCCCCGTAACTTGCGATCTCCCCGCCGGGCCGCGGGAACTCCGCCGGGATGTAGTACCTCAGCACCCCCGAGGGGGGTGAATCGTTGAACGAGAACGGGCCAATCGCCGTGTAGCGGTAGGTCTGTCCCTCGTTGAACACGTCATAGAGCGGGCCGTCCAGGTAACCGCCCTCCCAGAGTTCGGGAGGCAGACAGCAATCCAGGTGCCGCTTGGCCGACAGGCAGTACTTGCGGGTCGGCGGGAAGGTCTCGTGGCGAAGGTAGTAGTTCCACAGGGCCAGCCGAATCTGCCGAAGGTCATGCTTGGCCTGGGTGATCTTGGCATAGAGGAGCGCTTGGCCCAGCGCCGGCGCCAGGAGGGCGCTCAAGGTGCCGAGGATGGCGATCACGATGAGAAGTTCCGCGAGTGTAAACGCGGGGGCCATAGAGGGCCGGACTCCGCGCGCCGCCGGCAGCGGACCTGTAGGCCGGCCCATCGCTTACTCCTTCGCGCCGGACACGGGCGCTACCACGTAGATGTACTCAAAGACCGGGGCGTCGAGGTTCTTCATGTTGTGGGTCGTGTGAGGAGGGACGTAGACCGCCTGTCCCGCCTCCAGGTGTAGCGGCTCCCGCCCGGTGGCGCAGGCGAGGCCCCGGCCCTCCAGGACAATGACAATCTCCTCGTGGTCCCCCGTGGAGTGCTCGCCGACGTCCTCCCCGGCCTTCAAGGAGACCCTTCCGCTTCGCATGCCGCGGGTTCCCGGCGGTCCTTCCAGCAGGGGCAGGTAGCCGTCATCGCCCTTCCAGGTGATTCGTCGCGGCCCACGGGCCGACGGAAAAGTCTCGCCCATCGCACCATCCTCCTGGAACCGGTCGACGCACCCCAGGCGTCGCCCCTGCGGTTCCTCGTATGTCAGCCGCTATGCCTCCTGCGGCTTCCTCCGCGACACGAGCGCCAAACCCCCTGCTGCCAGCAGCACCACGGTCGCCGGCTCCGGCACGACCTCCAGCGGCACCGACAACTGATTTGCGTCCACGTCCGCCTGGTAGACGAGCATCAGGTCGCCCGCCTCAAGCCCCAGCGCCGCCACGTCGCCGATGCTCTGGTCCGTGAAGGTCTGTGGGTTGCCGAGGGCCCAATAGCCCGTGAAATCGTCGCAGTCGTCGGTCAGGCCGGCCGAGAGGAAGCTCCAGTCGGGGGCGTCGCCGGTCAAGAGACCGTCGCCGTCGACCCGGAGGTACTCGATCCCTGAGGCGCTCAGGACGATCTCGCCCGTCGTCCAGTCGTAGGTCCCGCAGGCTGTGCCGGGGTCGGCCGCGGCCAAAGCCATTGGGCCCGTCGCTCCGGTCAGTGCGCCGGTCCAGTTGACGAGCAGTTCGTACACGTCCAGCAAGTCGACGTCCTGGTCGCCGTCGAAGTCGCCCTGGGACCACGTCTTTGCAGGCGGCTTGTTGGCGCCGGTGAAGTGATTGTAGACCGTGCCGGCGTCAACCAGGTCCACGTCCTTGTCGAGGTCGGCGTCGCCCCAGTACTGGAGTTGGCTCCGCTGGAGCGGCCACATGGAATAACCGCCGTGATAGGTGCCCCCCTCGCCGGGGTCTTCCTGGTTGAAGATGGCGGTGACGTTGAACTTGCCGTTCGGGCCGGGGGCCGGGTACTGGCTGAAGTCGCAGACGTCGCCCTTGCCGAAGAAGCCCTGGTAGCCGAGCTGCAGGCCGAGGGTCGCCGGGCTGTCATCCGGGTTCTTCGAGCCGTCGGCGATGACGACCTGCTGGCCGTCTCCCCACGTGCCGCCCGTGACGTGGACGCCTTCGAGCGTGGCCCACTGGGCCTGGTAGAGCTCGCCGCCGCCGGCGCGAGTCGGGTCGAAATAGTTGGCGTCGGCGACGGTCGGGATCGCGAACGGCTCGGGCAGGCCGATGTTCACGTCCTCTCCGCCTTCCTGCACGTGCGTGATCGTGAACTCGTAGTACGGGTCGTGCCGCTCGTTAAGGTTGACCTTGCCATTGAAGTCCGCCACGTAACCCACGACCTCCACCACGTCGCCTTCCTCGAAGTCGGTTGGATAGCGCGGCCAGGTGTATGGGGTGCCGCCATAGTAGGGGGAGGCGGCGAAGACGGCGATCCCGCCATGCTGCGGGTTGCCGCCGGCGTCGGGCAGCGTCTGCACGTACACCTGCCAGGCATCGGCCCCCGAACCGCCGGGGTTGCCCGGGTTCAGCATGTCGGCCGGGTCGTTCAGGACCACGCCGGTGAACCGGACCTGGTCCTGGGCGCCGACGAGGGGATGGGTCCCCCGACCGTCCGCGTCAACGGCCTCCAGGTCCCAGATGGGCGCGTCGTAGACGTCCGCCACCCCCGCCTGTGCCACCAAAAGCCCTAAAAGGACGGCCGTTCCTATGCGCCAGCCGCCGTGCCTCTGAGTCGTCCTCAACCGCATGTGAACCCCTCCTTTTCTCCTGATCTGCACAAGCAGGGCCGGCCTGTCGCCTCTCCGAACCAGCAGCGCCGCCGCTGCCGACGTGGCCGAAGAAACCCTTGGGTGCCGCGCGCTGTAACACGTTCCTACAAAAGGTAACACGCAACCCCCTGCGTGTCAAGCGGATTTCTGCGCTGACGTGCGTCTTGCAGAGGCCCCGGACGCGGCGTCCCGACCCGTCACGTCCTTGTAGGGAGGAAGCTTGCGAAGTTCTGCTCGAAAGGGCCGCCGCCGCGAGTCAACCGCAGCCGAGAAAGGCAGGAATAGGGTTCGGGCGGCCCTTGTGGGAGAGAAGGCACCTCCCGGCGGGCCGACCGTCACGGCGCGGCATCGTGGTCGAGATGCTTCCGGGCCCATTCCTCGGCCCGCGCGGCGCCCGCATCCACCTTGTCCGGGTCGAGTGTCGGCCTTCTCCCCGTGCGGACCACGGGGTCCGGCAGGTCGAGGCCGGCGAGTTGATGCAGGGCGGACCGGATCGCCGTGGCGGCGCCGATGCCCCGGCGGCCCGTCGGGCCCACCAGGCGGTAGCCCTGGACGAGCAGGGGCACGTGCTCGCGGGCGCCGGCCGCGGAGAGGCCCGCGGCGACGCCTTCCCAGCCGCCCCGCTTTCCGAGCTTTTCCCCCAGGCGCACCAGCCGCGCCAGGTCCTCGGGCCCCTCCGCGAGGGGGCCGAACTGGTCCGCGAGCGGAGCGGCAAGGGCGTCGAGCGAGCCGTCGGCCCCCAGCACACGGTCGACGCACGCCCGCAACGTCGGCAGCTTCAGGTGGCTCTCGTCGCGGGCCAGCATCAGGAGGGCGCACGCGGCATAGTCAGGATGTACGTCCAGCAATTCGGGGGCCAGGCGATGGGCCTGGGGTCCGCCGATCCGCAGCATCAGCCCCTCGACGTAGTACTGCTGGGGGCAGACGGTGGCAGGACCGTGGGCGCCGGACGGGTCCTGGTCGTCCTCCAGGAACGCCGCCAGGTCCCTCGCATCCTGCTCGTCGCCGAACTTCGCAAAGAACCGCGCCACCGCGATCCGCGTCATGGGGTCGGGGTCGCTCGCCACCGTTTTCAGGGCGGCCATCGCCTCGGGCCGGCCGATCCGGTCGAGGGCCAGGGCGATCTCGCGGCGCAGGCCGGCGTCCTTCGCCGTCTTCACGAGTTGCGATAGCGGCGCCACCGCCCGCGACTCTACCAGGCCGCCCAGTTCGCGGACGGCGGCCAGCGTCTCGCCATCGGCCTTTCCGGCCGCGAGCGCGGAGCGGAGCGTCTCCAGCATCCGGTCGGCATACGCGGGGTCCTTGACGCCGACGTAGTAATCCCACTCGTGCGGGTAGTCCCGGGGCGGGCCGCGGCCGGCCGGCCAGTCCTCGGGCCACTCGCTTTTCGGCAGGGACTCGCCGGACCGATGCAGCAGGACGCGCACCTCCAGCCGGTCGGGCGAGACGGTGACGATCGGCAGCAGGGCCGAGCGAACCGGCTTGTAGATATAGTAGTTGCTGATATCCGGGTTGACGATCTTCGTCCGCTCGTGGTACCCGCCGTGGGTGAGAAAGACCGTGCCCTCCGGGTCGCGACGGGGGCCGTCGACGGGATACGTCCGGGCGTAGGAGTGATCGTTGCCGTTGAGGCGGAGGGCATAACCCGCCGCCGTGAACCGCGCCGCCGTTTCGGTGTTGTTCGCCTGCTTGCCGTTGGTGATCAGCTCGTAATGCTCGGCGGCGATCTTCCACGCCGCCTCGTCCCCGCCCGGGGCGGCGTCCGAGGTCAAGGCGAAGAACGCGGGCCCCAGCGGGAACGTGTAAGAGACCTTGTCGCCGGGCAGGGCCCATCCGTGCTTCTCCCGCTCCGGCTCGTTGTGGTTGCCCCAGGCCATGTAGACGGGGACCTCGCGCCACCAGGAGCGCCCGTACCGGGTCCCGCCCGACTGGTAGTCGCCCAGGTCCAACACCATGTCGAGCCGGATGCCGCGGGCCGCCAGGAACGGGAAATACGGCTCGAAGGTGACCTCGTCGCCGCCACAGATGAACGTCAGGGTGCCCGAGGGGCCGGGGTCGCTGCGGAACCGCGCGACGCCCAGCGGATCCTTCGGGTCGGTCAGGTGGTAGTAGACGTCGCGGCCCGGGGGCAGGCCGGTTAGAACCGCCTCGTGGGCAAGGCGGGCCTTCGGCTGCGCGTCCGCAGGCATGGGCCGCACGCTGGACCGGGCCGTGCAGTCCAGCCGGTCGGCCGCCAGGCCGTACCGGACGGTGCCCGGCACGTCGGAGTCGCTGAACCAGAGGACGGTCGCCTCGTGGCCGATCACGGACTGGATGAAGGGGCCGGCGCGGATGGCCGACTCCGCCGCTTCCGCCGGCCCCGCGGAGATCATGATCGCCAGGGCGCACGCCAGCGCCGCCGCAGGAAGGATGCGTCCGGCCCTCGCACCCGGAGATAGCAAGGCCTGCCTCACGCCGACTCCTCTTCTTCGGAAGTTCTCCGACGAATCCCCCGGCCCCGGGCGGCCCCGAAGCCGAAGGCCCTGCCAGGGCCCCGCTATGGCGCAAACCCCTGTCCGCAATGCAAGTTCCGGCCGTCTGCCGGCTTCGTTTGGGCGTGATGCAGCCGCCGTCGCCCGGCGCCCCGGTTTGACCTGCCGCCGCGCATCCTCCTAACAGGCCAACCTGAGTGCGGGGGGCGGGACACCAGTGGGAGCAAAGACGTGGAGACGACGAAGGTCGGCATCGTCGGTTCGGCGAGAGCACTCGCGGGCCGCCGGGCGGGGATTCTCAATCAGGCCCCCAGCGCATGTCCTGGACTGTTAACATGTCCTTGTGGCCGCGGCTGTCTTGGGGGGCGACTCTCGTTCCCCAAACGGTTACCTTTCGCGAAGGAGTTCGGGCATGGGCATCCCTTATCGCAGTACGCGGCGCGGGTTCCTTTCAGGGACGGCCGCTGTCGGCGGCGGCGTGCTCCTGGCGGGTTGTGGCGGCGCGGAACAGGCCTCGAAAGCCGAAGTGACGCCGGCTGAAGACCTGATGTTCGAGCACGGCGTGGTGGAGCGGATCCTGCTGGTCTACGATGGGGCCGCGGACCGGATCGACGCCGGGACGGACGTCCCCCCGGCCCCCATCGCAGACATGGCCCGGTTGTCCCGCGAGTTCGTCGAAGACTATCACGCCCGAATGCTCGAAGAGGAGCAGGTGTTCCCGCGGTTCGAGAAGGCCGGCCGGCACGTCGAATTGGCCAAGACGCTCAAGGCCCAGCACGACGCCGGCCGCCGGGTCACGGACCTGATCGCTGCACTTACCGGCGGCGGCGAGATCGGCGAACCCCAGCGTCTGGCCGCGGCCATGCGCTCCTACAGCCGCATGTACGCCCCCCACGCCGCCCGCGAAGACACGGTGCTGTTCAAGGCGTTCCAAGGCATGCTGCCGGCCGAGGAGTATCGCGAACTGGGCGAGCGGTTCGAGGAGCGCGAGCACGAGATGTTCGGCGAAGGCGGCTTCCAGGCGGTCGTCGAGCGGGTCGCCGCGGCCGAGAAGCGGCTTGGCATCCACGACTTGGGGCAGTTTACGCCGGCCTGACGTCCTCAGGGCCGGGCCGCGCCCCTGGAGGTGACGGCCCGCGCGTTCCGGGTGCCCGGCATCCACTCGGTCGTCGCCGTCGGCGCCATGGTCGCCATGTTGGGCGTGCTCCTGAATCTGGTCCTCGGCCTGTCGCGGGTGCTCCTGGCGATGGGCCGACGCGGCGACATGCCCGGCGTCACGGCCCGCCTGGACCGGAGCCAGACCACGCCGTACGTTGCGGTGACGGTCGTCGGCGTGGCCGTCACGGCTCTGGCGTGCATCGGGAGCGTCAAGACGACCTGGTCGTTCAGTGCGTTCACCGTGTTGGTCTACTATGCCCTGACGAACCTGTCGGCGCTGCGGCTGCGGCGGGAGGACCGGCCGTACCCCCGCGCGTTCGCCTGGTGCGGCCTGGGGGCATGCCTGTTCCTGGCCTTCTGGGTCGAGTGGCAGATCTGGGCGGTGGGTCTGGGGCTCGTGGCGTGCGGCCTCCTCTGGCAGCAGATCGTCCGGCGCCTTGCGTCTGGCCGGGTCTGGGCCGGTCGAAGGGCGGAGGGACGCTCGCCGCTGTGGCCGTCTCTTTTTCCTTGCCTTTGAGCCGAATGCCTCCCGATCTGTGGACGGTCACCAGAAGGGGTACACGGCGGGGGCCTCCTCTCACCGCCGCGTTCTCCACTTCCCCCGCGTTCCGGCCGACGGTTCCCGGTTTTGCTTGACCTTGCGCCGCGCATCGGCCTAATAGCCCAATCCGCACGGAGGGGGCGGGCTATCCAGTGGGAGGCCAGACGTGGAGACGACGAAGGTCGGCATTGTCGGCTGCGGCAACATCAGCGGCATCTATTTCAAGGCGGGGCAGACGTTCGACATCCTGGAGGTGGCGGCCTGCTCGGACCTCGACCCCGCCCGGGCCCGCGAAAAGGGCGAGGAATTCGGCGGCGTCCCCGCTGTCACCACCGACGAGCTGCTCGCCGACCCGGACGTCCGGATCGTCCTGAACCTGACCCCGCCGGGGGCCCACGCCCGGATCTCGCTGGCTGCCCTGAAGGCCGGCAAGTGCGTCCACAGCGAGAAGCCCCTGGCCGTCACCCGGGCCGACGGCCGGCGGATCCTCACCGAGGCCGACGAGCGGGGCCTGCGCGTCGGGTGCGCCCCCGACACGTTCCTCGGGGCCGGCCTCCAGACGTGCCGTGAGCTCATCGACGCCGGCGCCATCGGCCGACCGGTCTCGGCGGTGGCGTTCATGCAGGGCCCCGGCCCGGAGCGGTGGCACCCGGACCCGGAGTTCTTCTTCGCCCCCGGCGGCGGGCCCATGTTCGACATGGGGCCCTACTACCTGACGGCCCTGATCTCGCTGCTCGGGCCGGTGCGGCGGGTCACCGGGGCCGTCTCGGCCGCCCTGACGGAGCGGACCATCGGCAGCGGCGCGAAGCAGGGCCGCAAGGTCCCCGTCGAGGTGCCGACCCACGTGGCGGGCCTGCTGGACTTCGCCTCGGGTGCCGTCGCGACGCTCGTCATGAGCTTCGACGTCCAGGCCCACGGCCTGCCGCGGATCGAGATCTACGGCACCGAGGCGACGCTCTCGTGCCCCGACCCGAACGGGTTCCGCGGCCCGGTCCGCGTCTGCCGGGGTCGCGGCGAGGAATGGGAGGAGATGCCGATCGAGCGGCCGTACGCCGAGAACAGCCGCGGCATCGGGGCGGCCGACATGGCCTACGCCCTCGGCTCCGGCCGGGCCCACCGGGCCAGCGGCAGTCTGGCCTACCACGTACTCGATATCATGCACGCCGTCCATGATGCGTCTCGCGAAGGGCGGCACGTCGAGCTGGAGAGCACGTGCGAGCGTCCCGCCCCGCTGCCGGCCGACCTCGAGGAGGGCACGCTCGATCCGTAGCCGCAAGGCGCGCGTCGCGGCGGCCCCGCCGGCTCGCCTCGGCGCAGGCGAACTTGACACGTCGCACACGCACCGCTATAGTTCGGTGTTCGGCGGCCGGGGCGCGGCCTCGGCGCCGGAAGCGCCACACGCCCGTAGCTCAACTGGATAGAGCATCGGTCTACGGAACCGAGGGTTGGGGGTTCGAATCCCTCCGGGCGTGCCAGACGATTCGGCCCGGTCTGCCTGTCGGCGGGCCGGGCCTTTTCCGTGGGGTGAAGCGGACGCATGGATGAAGATCGGGCCAAGCGGCGCGTGGATGAAGCCGACCACGAGCGGTGGATGCGCGAGGCGCTCCGCGCCGCCGATGCCGCCCGCACCCACGACGAGGTGCCGGTCGGCTGCGTCATTGTTCACGGGGAGCGGATCGTCGGCCGGGCCCACAACCAGCGGGAGATGCTCCGCGACCCCACTGCTCATGCCGAGATGATCGCCATCACCCAGGCCGCCGAGGCCCTCGGCTCGTGGCGGCTCCACGGGTGCACCCTCTACGTCACGCTCGAGCCGTGCCTCATGTGTGCCGGGGCGATGGCTCTGGCGCGGATCGACCGGCTGGTTTACGGGGCGGACGACCCGAAGGCCGGGGCCGTCGCCTCGGTCTTCCGGGCCCTGGACGAGCCCCGTCTCAACCACCGCGTGGAGGTGGTCGGCGGCGTCCTGGCCGGGCCCTGTGGGGCGATCCTCTCGGAGTTCTTTCGCGGCAAACGTTCCGGGGCGGACGGATAGGCCGGCGGCCGCAGCGGCCGCGGTGCCCGCTTTTTCGCGAGAGGATTCCGGCGGGCCGGGTTTCGTAGCAGGAAGCGGGTCAGCGCTGCAACCGTGACGGGTGGGCCGCGGGCTCAGGATCGCCATGAAAGCCCTCGTAATCGCCGACGTGCACAGCAACCCCTACGCCCTCGATGCCATATGGAGGGAGGAACGCGACTCCGACGCCGTGTACTGCGCGGGCGACCTGGTCGATTACGGGCCGTTCCCGGCGGAGGCGATCCGCTGGCTTCGCGACCGCGGCGCCGCCTCGGTCATCGGGAACCACGATCGGCGCGTCATCGCGGCCTGGCGGAGCGGCGAGCCGTTCGACCGGATGCCCGAAGACGAGCGGGGCTGGCGGCACCACAATGCGGCCGCGCTCGATGAGGAAGACGTGGCCTACCTGGAGGGCCTGCCGGAAACGCTCCGATTCGAGATCGACGGGCGCGCCTGCGCGATGACGCACGAGTACTGCCGCTACGAGACCATCCAGGGCCGCCGCGCGTTCGGGGAGTTCCTGGGGCAGCGTTTCGACGGCACGTGCGACCCGGACCGGACGCGTCTCGTCCTCGGCCACACGCACCGCCTGGGGGTCTGCCGGCTCGGCGGCGAGGCCCTGTGGATGAACCCTGGGAGCACGTCGTATCGGCGGCCCGACGACCCGACGCAGGACGCCCACTACATCACCGTGACGGACGGCCGGATTCGCCTCGGGCGCCTGCCGTACGACACGCGGCCGCTGTATGATGCTGTCCGGCAGGTTCGGATGAACGCGGAGGACCTGCTGGCGGGTTACCGGTTTTTCGGCCCGGGGGGAGAGGCCTCGGCCCCGCCGGGCGTCGTGCGGGAGGCCCGGCGGCGGGCCGCCCGGCGGAGCCGACGGCGGCCGGCCGACCAGGAGTGACACGCCGGATGCCCACAAGGACACCATGCCTGGTGCTGCTGGCGGTCGCGGTCACGTGGGCGGCGGCCGGCGGCGCCCCGGCTTTCATCAATCCCCAGTTGCAGCCGTCGCATCTGTTCGACCGCTACGTCGCGGTGATCGGCGGGGAGGTCGTCCATGTCGATTACGATGCCCGCACGCTCCGGGTGCGGGTGCGGGAGGTCCTTAAGGGCCCGTTCGCCGCGCAGGAGGTGACCGTGCAGGGAGCCGGCGAGGAGATCGACGACGGCCTGAATCTCCTGTCTAAGGGCATGACTTTCGTGGGATTCGTCGGCCGCCAGCCGCGCCGCGGCCAGACGGCCTCCGCCGGCCAGGCCGTTTTCTACGCGGGCGAAGGCAACTGGGAGGTCGCCGAGTTCGAGCGACCGGACGATCCCTCGCGCTGGCGGTGGGCGCGGCACCTGCCGGCCGTGCCGGAGCCGGACGAGACGGTCTCGATGTTCGGCACGTTCAACGGCCACGAGGACCAGCTCCTGGCCCTGGTGCGAGACGTGCCCGTCGGCCGCGCTTACTACCCGAGCCATCCCTACGTCCGGTTCCTCCCGGACCGGGAGATCGGGCGGTTCGCGAAGCCCGTCCGCGGCGTCGCGCTCTACGACATTGACGGCGACGGGCGACTCGACGTCTATGCCTGCTCGGAGGCCGGGAACCGCCTCTACCTCCAGACGAACGACCGCGCGTTCAAGGACCGGACGGAATTGCTCGGCCTGTCGGGTCTGGCGACGCCGAGCTGCAACTTCGCCGACGTCGACGCCGACGGGCGCCCCGACCTGCTCGCCGGGGCGGCCGTCTACTTGGCCGGGGCCGACGGTTTCGCCCGGTCGGCGCTTCTGCCCCCTCGGGCGGCCGAGGCCCTCAAGACGAGCGCGTTTGTCGAGATCAACGGCGACGGCCGGCCCGACGTCGTCGTGTCGCGGGCGGGGGGCGGCTTGGCGGTCTATCTGAATCCCGGCCCCGGGGGCGGCGGCTTCCGCGACGCGACGAGCGGCCTCGGACTCGACCTCCCGGAGGCCGGGGCCGGCGGCGACGGCTTCTTCGCCCCGGGCGACTGGAACGGCGACGGCCGAACCGACCTCTTCTACGCGGCCGGGCGGGGCCTGCTGCTCCTTCAGGCTGCGGACGGCCGCTTCGCCCCCCTCAAGCACGGCGTCCTGTTCGACTTCGACGGCGGGGGCGAGGCCGGCGCCGGGGGGACCGGCGCCGGGGCGTTCGGAACGCTGTTCCACGGCGACCGGCAGGCCCTCATCGTCCCTCAGAAGTCCGACTTCGTTCTGGTCGCCGAGCTGGGCGGCACCCCGACAGATGTCGCCTACCTCGGCAACGAGGTCTCCGAGGCGACCTACAAGCAGCTCCTGAGCCTCGTTGAGGACCTGAATGCGGACGGCTATGTGGACTTCTATACGACAAGCTGGTCTGAGAAGCAGCCCGCCTACTTCCACATGAACCGCGGCTACGGGTCGTTCATGCGGCCGGAGAAGTACGACCTCGGCGTGTTCCCCGGCACCGACCACGCCCACCGGCGGGGCGCGTGGGGCGCGGCCGCCGGCGACGTCGACGGCGACGGCGCCAACGACCTCGTCCTCGGTGGCGTCGACGGGCGCCTGGCCATCGCGCTCAACGCCACGCTCGGCCTCCGCACGCCCAAGGAGCACCCCACCTTCGAGGAGCGGACGCAGCGCGAGTTCCGAATCCTGACCGTCCGCGTCTCGGGCAAGGTCGGCGTTCTCGGCGCCGCGGCCAGACTGACGGCCGCCGACGGGCGGCGGGTCGTCGCCCTGCGGCAGATCGGGTCAAACGTCCTGACGGGCTGCCGTGGCCCCGACACCCTCAACCTGACGGTCCGCGAGCCGGGACGATACGTCCTGGCCGTCCGCTTTTCGGACGGTTATACCCAGACGTGGCCGGTGGACCTGACGGCTCCGGGGCGGACGGTCCTGGATGCGAGGCGGGACGGCGCCCCTCGCCAGGCCGTCGTCGCGGAGGCGGGAGGCCCGAAGTGAGACCCTCGAGCCGGGCGGATCGATGGCCGGGACACCTGTCTCGGCGCGCCAGGACGCTCCGGAGCAACGTGTTCCCGGCGGTCTTGGCGGGCGGCCTGGTCGCGGTACTTGCGCCGCTTTCGTCCGGCGGCGCCACAGAGGCGTCGCCCGAGCCGACCGCCCACGATCCCCGGTTTGGAAGCAAGCAGCACTGGCCGAACTTGGCGGGCAACGAAGCTTTCGTCAAGGAGACCTGGCCGAAGGCACGGCTCCTCGTCTGGGCGCATCCCGGCGAGAGCGGCTCGTGGGGCCGCGGCCGGGCCGACCTCGACGCCTCGGCCGCCGAGAACTGGCTCCAGGACGGCCGCCCCGCCTCCACCCCGCCCGACGAGAGCACCGACGTCCTCATCCCGGCAGCCGACTGGCCCTATTTCGTCGGCCAGAAGCACAAGATCGGCCTCCCCTTCCGGACCCGCCACGTCACCGTCGAGCGGAACGCCCGCGTCGCCGTCAACCCCGTCCTCGGCAACGTCTGGATCAAGAAGGGCGCCTGTTTCCACGTAACAGGCTTCGGCGGCCGCGCCCTCAAGATCACCGGCTCGGCCCGGACCTTCTTCCGGGACGACAACGATCCCGCCGGGTGGAACCGCAACACCGGCGAGCTGGCCGTCGGCCAGTGGCTGCTCGTCGAGAAGTACAAGGGCGGCAGCGTCGAGTTCGTCGGCTATGTCAGCGCCCTGGACGAGCTGAAGGTCAACGAAGGCCTGGCCATCGTCGGCCCTGACAGCTGCTTGACCGTCGGCACGGCCTCGGTCCAGATCGTCGGCCCGGAGGCGCACCTGGCCCTGATGAGCGGGGGCTACTTCGGGAAGCGCGGCAACGCGGGCACGACGGTGCTGGACGTGCTCGTCAAGGGCCGCCTGACGGGGGGCCTGCCGGACCGGCCGCTCGCGCGCGACGCCACGCTGGGCCTCAGCTACAAGCTCCAGGGCCTCGACAGCTATCGCGGCGACGACACCCGCTCGAGCGGCCTTCCCGGGGGGACGCCGGTCGGGCCGGCCGCCCTCGGCCCGTTCAGCCTGGTCCTGGAGCAGGAAGGGGCCATCCTCGTCCATACGAGCGACCCGGCGCGGGCGCGGCTGCGGATCGAGTGGCACGGGGCGGTGGGCCAGAAGGACCCCCCGGACGTGCCTCGCGAGATCTCGCTCGTCCTGCTCGGACGCTTCAACGGCAGCGCCGTGGTGATCGACCACGTGGCGCGGCGCGGCATCCAACTGCCGCGGGCCGACGCCTGGAAGGCGTGGAAGGACGTGACGTTCGGCCCGGACAACGCCGCCAGCGGCCAGGACCTGTTCGTCGGCGTTGACGAGGCCGCGCGGATGGCCGCCCGCCGGCCCGCGCCGAGGCTCGGCCGAGGCGAGGAAGACTGATCGTGCGGCCCGGCCCCGCGGCGGACCAGGAGACCGCCTGAGAACGGGAACGTTCCAGACGGGCCGTGCTGGCGGCGGGGGCGATGGCGGCCCAGGCGGCCGCAGCGCTGCGGCCCGTCGCACGGGCAAAGAGAGGGGAAGGATCGCTCGGAATGAAAGTCCTAACATCGGTGCATCTCTGGATCTTCGTCGGGGCCGTCGGCTTGTCGGCCGCGGTCTCGGTCGCCTCGGCACAATCGTGGGTGGACACGCGCACCGGGCCGGCCCCGGGCGACTCCGGGCCGCGGACGGGCGCGATCGTCCGGCGGCAGATGCTCAACATCGCCGAGTCCACCGCCCGGCTGGAGAACGGCGACCGCGTCATCTACAACCACCCGTCCATGCTCTGCCGAACGCGCGAGGGGACGATGATCTTCATGTGGAACGGCGGGCCGGACGAAGCCACGTCGCACAACCGGATCTTCTTCTCGCGCCTGGAGAAAGGCGCGAGTCAGTGGGCCGAACCGAAGCGGCTCGAGAACCGGCAGATCGACTTCGGGACTATCTTCCAGCCCAGCAAGCCGGGCGCGCCGCTTATCGCGGCGTACTGGTACGGCGACCCCAGCGGCGCCGGCTCCGCGATGATGTTCTCCGACGACGACGGCAAGACCTGGTCGGAGCCGAAACCTTTCCCCACCAGCGACGATCCGTTCTGGGCGCCCAAGCCCGCCAAAGGCCACCTGCGGTTCGCCATGAGCCCCCCGGTGGAGTTTGGGGACGGAAGGCTGTGGCTCGCATCGGAAGGCAGCTTCATGTACCCGGCCATAGTCGAGGTTCTGCCGGACAACTACGCCGGGCAGACTCCGGGTGGTACACCATGGAGCAGTATCCACGACAATGGTCTGGACAGGGGCATCCTCGGAGACTTCCTGGTCCTGACGCCCGACCGCCAGAGCATCATTTACATCATGCGCGCGGGAGGGAATTACCTGACGACCGACGGCGGCAAGTCCTGGACGGCCGTTCCGCGGATCCCCAAGGGCGGCGCCGGCGTGGCGGCGCTGAGCCTGGACGTTGACGGCGGCCCCGCCCAGGGCTGGCACCTGACGGCGGGCTGCAACCATCCCCAGCGTCACCGGGGCCTGTTCGTCTGGATTTCGAAGGACCCGACCAACGCCTCCAGTTGGAAACAGGTGCTCCAGCTCCACGAGGACGTCGGCGGTGAGGACGCCGACCCCAGCATGATCCAGACCCCCGACCGCAAGATCCATCTGCTGTTCACCGGCCGCGGGGAAGAGCTCCTGAAGTACTACATCCTCGACCCCGACAAGCTCGTTGCCGACGCCCCGCCGGCGCCGCTGCCCGACGACTGGCCCGGGCGCATCCAGAGCGTTCAGGCGACCCGCACGCCCGAGGGCGTGACGATCTCCTGGACCGACGCGCCGAACGTGACCGGCTACCGCGTCTATCGGCGCCTGAATGAGGAGGGTCAGGCCACCTACCTGGTCGCCGAGGTGCCCGCCGCTACAACGACCGTCACCGACGCCGCCGGCCTCGGCAGAGGGCGGTACACCTACACCGTCATCCCCTTCAACGCCAAGGAGACCGGGCAGAAGTCCTCGGTTGCCGTGAGCGTCAGCGACCGCCCGGCCCGCTCCGGAGACCCGCGCAGGCCGGATGGTGGCGAAGGCGGCGGCGGAGGCAGGGGCGGCGGCGCCCGCGAGGAAGGGGGCGAAGCAGGCAGCCGCCGCCGCGGCGGCGGAGAGGAAGAGGGCGAGGGATAGGCGAGCAGCGGAGTGGACCGCTTTCCCCCGGCACGAAACGCGAAAGGAGCAGACGGCCATGGGAGTTGCCAAGCAAACGGTTGCGACCGGCCTCCTCGCCGTGGGCCTCTTCGCGCCTTTGGTCCGCGCGGCCGAGCCGACCGCCCACGACCCCCAGTTCGCGAACAGGCAGGTCTGGCCTCTCCTCACGGGCAAGGAAGCGTTCGTCACGCAGAAGTGGGAGCCGGCCCGGCTCCTGGTGTGGGCCCATCCCGGCACGAGCGCCAAGGACCGCCGCGGTCGCACGAACGACGAGCGTCGCGGGCGCGACCCGGGCCTCGACCGCGAAGACCCCGCGACCTGGCTCGAAAACGGTCGCCCCGCCACGGCCGCCCCGGAGCCCGGAGAGGCCGTCGACCTCTGGTTCCCCGCCTCCGACCGGCCGTACCAGGTGGCTTCGCCTCCCTGGACCGTCCGCCACATGACGATCGAACGAGGGGCCTACGTGATGACGCACCCGAAAGTGCCGGACAGGATCCGCTCGTTCATCGGCAACATCTGGCTGAAGCGCGGCGGCGGGATGTATTGCAACCATGACTACACCGTCGCCGGTGCGGCCGACACGTTCATCCGCAACGACAACGAGCCCGCGACGGTCTCGCTGCGCGGGCGCGAGCGGTTGACCGACATCTCCTACTGGCTCGTCGTCAACAAGCAGCGGGGCGCGTCGGTCGAGCTGCTGGGCAACTTGGCCGTCGGGGATGAATTCAAAATCAACGAAGGGCTGATTATCTGCGGGCCCGACAGCCGCGTCAAGACCGGCCCGGCCTCGATCAACATCGTCGGGCCCGAGGCCACGCTCGAGCTCCAGTCCGGGTCCTACTTCGCCAAGCGCGTGGCCAAGCCCGAGGCCCACGATCTGCTCGTCCAGGGCCGGGTGCGGGCCGGTTCGCCCGAACGGCCCCTGACGCGCGACGCCACCCTCGCCTTCAACTTCAAGATCCCTCGCGCCGACAAGGAAGGCCGGTTCGACACCGCCGCCGCGGCCGAGGAGGCCCGCAAGTACGGCAGCCGGCCCAACAAGTACAACCCTTTCTGGACGAGCAACCAGGCCCTCGACTATTACGGCCTCATCGTCGTGCCCGGCGCGAGTCTCACCGTCCACAGCGCCGACCCGGCGAAAGCGCGGCTGGTCATCCGCTGGAACGGGGCGGAGGCGTCCGGTCGGTGGGCCGAGCGGTACGGCTCCGCCGCCGACATTCCGCGTAAGATCAACATGCTTTTGCTTCAGCCACTTGAGCTGGACGGCGTGCTCTTTGACGACGTCCAGAAAGGCGGCATCCTGATGGCCGACCCGGCCCGGCGGACCCGGTGGAAACACGTCTACTTCGGGCCGCGCAACGCCGGGAAGCCCGATGAGCTGTTCGCGGCGTTTCAGCCGTAGGCGTCGTGCCGCAGCGCGTCGGCCGTCGGCGCGGCTCGCGGGTCGGTCTGACGCGCCCGGCGGCGGGGACGTGCGCATGGAGGATAGGCGATGAGAGGCAGCGGGGTGCGGATCGCGGCCGCCGCCGTCGTGATGGCCGCGGCCGGGTTGACGGGCCCGGTTCGGGCGGGCCTCGAGGTGACCGCCCTGGGGAAGCTCGACCCGACGCTTCCGGCGCGCGACGAGCAGAAAGGCTCGGAAAGGAAATGGCGGGCCGTCGTGCGGCAGCTCCCCATCGAGGAGCGGCGCGTCGTCGTCCGGCAGGTGGCGGCGAACACCGGAGGCAACACCTCCGTCCGCAACTGCGAACCCCTCAAGTGGAAGATCAAGGGTTACTATCAGCGCAACCGGGACCTGGGGCAGGTCTTCACGGCCCCCCGGACTTTCGTCCTCGATGCGATCGTCCTTCGGACCGGCCCCGGCGACTCGGCGTTCCTCGAAGGCACGGCCGGGGCCCCCGTGTTCGTCCAGTTCTTCGAGGTGACTGGAACGCCGGTCATCGACGACAACGGCACGCCGGTCGGCACGAAGGCGACCCACGGGTTCTCCACGAACCACCGATGCGACGACTTCGTCACGGGCATCGCGTACGAGCCGGTCCGCGTCGTGAAGGGTGGTCGGATGCCCGACCTCGCCGCCGCCGGCGACGGCCGGTTCGTCTATATGAAATGGAACCTGACGGTCGACGACGAGCCGACCTTCGAGTCCGGGAAGCGGTACGCCTTCGTGGTGGGCATCGCCCGGCCCGGCCCGCGACGGGGTTTCACGCTGGCCAACCGCAACAACGCCAGCTCGCCCGCCCCGCCCCGCCTGGCGGACGCGGCGGACACGTACGGCGGGGGGTGGTCGGTGCGCCGCGAAGGCAACGGCCGCAGGCGAAGCCGCATCGACAGCCAGACCGAGCCGGACGACCGGGTCGTCCGGGCCCGTCTGAAGGCCGAGTCGTACTTCCCGGCGGGCGACGCCCGGTTCGCCATCCCCCCGACGTGCGATGGGTATCCGGACGTCGATACCTATCGGGACCTCGAGTTCTACCTCCTGGCCCGGTCCGCTGATGACGACGGCGGGGGGCGCGGCAGCGAACGGGGTGCCGCCGGGCCTGCGGAGCGGGACGGCGTGCCGGCGTCGCCCCGTGATGGAGCGACGCAGCGATAGCTCCCTGCGCAAAGGGGTGGACGACGGCCGGCCCTGAGCGGTAAAATCACTGGCCGGTCCGCCGCGGAGAGGTGCCGGAGTGGTCGAACGGACCGGTTTCGAAAACCGGCGTAGCCTTTTTGGCTACCGGGGGTTCGAATCCCCCCCTCTCCGCCATTCTTGCCCCTAAAACCGCGACTCTTGGCGAGTTTCGCCCAGTACGCCAAAACATCGCCTAGTGGCCATACCCGCCTCTTGATTCCACGGTTGTCCGTGTTTGTCGCCCGAAGTACGCCGTCTCGCGCCAAAGTACGCGCCAAAGTCGATGTGCTTTGCGAAGGGGGAGGTCAGCCGTGCGTACCCGTTGCGGGGACGGCGGCTGGGGGGGCTGGAGTCGACAGGTTGGGCAGGGCCTCGAGCGCCCGCATCGGGTCGACGAGCTGGATGTGGGCGTAGCGTCCCAGGGTCAGCATGGGCGTCGAGTGCCTGGCCAGCTCCTGGCAGACCTTGATGTTCGCCCCGCTCGCGACGAGGCGCCAGATGTAGGTGTGGCGGAGGGCGTGGAAGTCCGCGACCCGACCGGCGGAATCGCGGTACTTCAGGAAGGATAGGCCGCTGCGCCGCTTCCGCTCCGCATCCGTTCCCGCCTCCCTGAGCCACGCCGCGCGTGCGGCCTTCAGGTCGGCCTGGACCAGCTTCACGGGCTTGTCGGGCATCGCGAACACCGGCTCGCCGGAAACCCTCATGCTCACAAGACGCTCGATCTGACGCCCGAGGGCCTCCGTCTGGCGTTTGTCCCTGAAGCCCATCACCTTGCGGCGCGTCTCGGTGTGGTCGACGAACTCGATGACCCACGTCCGCGCGTCACGGGCCTTGCCGGTCTTCGGGTCTTTCCACTTTGGCAGATAGACTCTCACCGCTCGCGCCTTGCTTCAGTTACCGCTCGGGGGCGCACCGGAGCGCGGCCGACGCCGGACCCGGCCGCGCTGGTAGCCGTGCCAGAAGGCGGTCAGCAGGTCGCCGCCCACCTTGCTCCGGCTACCCGCTCTGTGTCTCATGACGGACGCCTTGGCGGTCTTCAGGATGATGCGCCGGTTGCGGCCGCGCCGGACGGGAAGCAGGCAGAGGTTCCGCCGCCCGTCCTGCGTCGTCCCTGCCACGGAGACCGCCTCGCCTTTGATGGGGCCGTACGCCGGGCCGTCGGGCGTCATCTTCGGTTCGCGCAGCCACACTTCGGAGGTCAGGAAGACCGCCAGGACGTCCAGCCCTTCGCGGGCCAGTCGGCGTCCGACCGCCTGCAGCCCCCCGTACTTCCGCTCTTCGGAGAACCCCGCCAGGACGATGGGCATCTTCTGATTGGCGGCGGCGGAGGCGTGCCACACGATGACCGTCATGGAGGGCGGGAGGCTCGTGACCGGGACGTCGGCAACGAACCGCTTCACGACGTCGAATTGCTCGTCCTCGAAGGGGAGGTGTTGCGCATCGCGGCCCGCCGCGCCTGAAAACTTCCCCGAAACCGCCGGTCGGCGGCGGCCTGCCTTGCCGCGTGAACGGCCTGCGAAGAGCGATCCACCCCGATGACGTCGCCCCCCTTCGCAGCCAGCAGGAACGACATGCACGCACACTCGCCCATGCCGACATCGAGGGCCGACCCGGCGTCGATCCCCGAGGCCTTCAGCAACTTCCGTCTTGCCGACACATCATCCATCGCGTCTTCTCGTTCCTGCGGTCCACAAGCCGCGTCAGATCAGCAGCATTTTCCACCGGTTCCAGAGCCGCCTCCGGGGCAACATGGTGAGGGCGCGGCCGCATTCGAAGGAGATCCGACGACCTCGGCCGCGAACTGACGCATCGCCCGCTCCGCGCCCTTGGCGACCATCTGCCCCATCTGCACGGCCTTGGCGATCTGCCCTTCTGAAATGCCCAGTTCGCGGGCCTTGCCGACGTGATAGGTCAGGCAAGGCTGGCAGTGGGCGGACACCGACGCGCCAATTGCAATGAGTTCCTTGAGTTTCTCGTCCATTGTTTCTTCCTTTTTGTGTCTCGCCTATCGGTTCTGCGAAAGCCGGCCAACGCGTCGGCCAATCGAACGCGTCATCCGCAGCAGGCGCCTTTCGGTGCGGCCATCGCCGCAAAATCCAAGCCCAGGCGCTTTGTCAGCAAGGAGTTCATGCCTTGCAGAAGCCTGGTCAGCCGCTCCTCGGCCTCCTCGCGGCGGCTGTACAGCGGGTGGTTGATGATTCCCTCGCGCACCTGGGCCAGTTCCACCATCTGCTCGCCGCCAAGCCCGCTGCCGTGCGCCTTGGCGTTCCGCATCGCACCAGTCAGTTCCTCGTACCGCGCGAAGAGCCGCATGAGGGCGGCGTCGTTTTCAAGGGCTTGCTGCGCCTGGCTCCATTCCTGCCAGGTTTCCGTATTCTGGATCGACTCGGCAAACGCGGCCAGCGATTGCGAACATTGCTCTGTCAACAGGGCCATGATTCATCTCCCCGCATCACCGGCAGTAGAAAGCAGAGCGACGAAGGAGCGGCGCTTCTTCTGTCCGAGTGCATGCGATTGTTCGACAACTCTTGTGACAGAATAGTCGTTATTCAATCTTACTTGGATGCGGTAATGTGCCCGCAATACACCGGCGACCTGTCGGAGAGCTTGTCTGTCTTTACAACCTTGATACCGATAAACCCCGCCTGATTCATCTTTTCCAAATAGTCTTCCAGTGTGATAGCGCCACCAATACACCCTGCCCATTGATCCCTATTTTTCGTTATCTCTGCGGGCAGCTCTTTTGACGCAAGCCTGTCTCTAATGATCACCTTGCCACCATTGCGAAGGATTCTGTAGACAGTGGCGAACACCTTATCTTTCTGAGGAGAGAGATTGATTGCGCCGGCACATACAACAACATCCGCACAATACTCGTCTATGGGAAGGTCTTCCATGAGACCACATCGAAATTCAACATTTGTTATGTCCAAGGTTCCGGCCAAGAGCCTGGCAAGTAACAACATGTTGTCGGCGATATCAATACCGATCACCTTGCCTTTGGGCCCAACCATCCGGGCCATTATCAAAGAATCCAACCCCGGCCCACAGCCCATATCCACAACATTTGCTCCAGGGAATACAGCTTCTTTGTATCCGATTAGACATGCTCTCTTTTCGGAGGCACCAACATCACTTAGAATTCTTAGAGTATCAGCGGAATAGGCTTCTGCTGAGAGGGTGTATTTTTCTCTGACAGCATCCCATCTTTCTTCGGGGCCATCGGTCTTGAAGCAACCTGTGTCCTCTGCATCAGTAGTGCTGTGTACTGGAGCTGTCATGTTAAGGTCTCCGGTTCCATGGTTCGTGTTGTCTAACTCCTGATTCAAGGGTTCTCAAACGCATCGACCGCCGGGGCAGCAACCCGCGTCGCGGGTACGACTTGCCCGTTCCGCCCTCGGTGACGCAATGTTGACCGGCGATATCACCCGGGCGGTCTTGGGTGAGCCGCAGTGGGGACAACGCGGCTTGTGGTCCTTCAAATAGGCCTCGTACTTCGACATCGACGCCCGGGTTTCAAACCTCTCGAAGCACTCTTCGCAGCAGTAATCGTATGTCGGCATGGCTTGTCTCCTGTTTCTTCACGCTTGCTTCAATGTTTCCTCGGCCTGGGGCCTCTCGAATCCCGCTAGACGCCGAAGCTGGTCCAGCCCGACCGGTTCCTCGGCCGACCAGGGCACCACGAACGTCTGTTCCGCCAATCCATCGCGGACCTTCGCTAT
>CAZGKW010000031.1:0-52880 GCA_964526295.1 uncultured Anaerolineales bacterium | reverse complement strand
CTCGTCTGGGACGCCTGGAACCGCCTCGTCGAGGTCTGGTACGACGACGGCGACGAAGAGCGGCCTTGGCCGTCCCCACCAGCCCCCGAGGGGGCGGCGAAAACCGGCCCCGGCCTTCCTCGCAAGCCGGCGAAAGGGCGGCGCAGCCTTGCCTCGCGTTCGCCAGACCTTCCCGACAGGCAGAAAGGCTTGACCTCGCCCCCTTCAGGCCCTAAATAGACCCCCATCCGGCGGTTAGCGGCCGGTTAAGCCCGCCCGGCTTCCCTCACCTCTTGCTGTCCGTGGCGGCGTGGCGGGGCCGCAAGGAGGGGGCGCGGTCGGGGGCCGGCTCGGCGGAAAGGCCGGTCGCGAGGCAACATCAAGGAGCGGCGATGAGCTTTGGCGGGCGGGTGCTCGAGCTGTATCTCAGGCGGCTGGATAGACGGCTCCGCGGCACGGCGGCCGACCCCGGCCGATACCAACGGCGGCTGCTCGATCGGATCGTGGGCCGGGCGTCCGACACGTGGTTCGGCCGGGAGCACGATTTCGCCTCCATCCGGAGCCACGCCGACTTCGCCAAGGCCGTCCCGATCACCGACTACGCCGCCCGGGCCGACCTGTTCGACCGCATCTTCGATGGCGAGCCGAACGTCTGCTGGCCGGGCTGGCCGGGCACGTTCGCCCGGACGTCCGGGACGACGGCGGGCCTGAAGCGGATCCCCGTCACTCGCGGCACGCGGCGGAACCAGGTCCAGGGGGGGCTCTCGATCCTGGCCCTGCTGGAGCGGTCCGAGCGGGGCCTGATGAACCGGATCATGGACGGCAAGATCGTTTTCATGGGCGGGGCCCGGACGCCGCGGCCCACCGAAACGGGCGGCCAGATGGGCAGCATGGCCTCGTTCAGCCTGCGGTGGATCCCCTGGCCGATCCGATCCCGCTACGAGCCTCCGCCCGAGATCGGCCTGATCGAGGACTACGAGGAAAAGACGGCCCGGGTCGTCGAGCGGCTCTACCAGGCGGACGTGCGGTTCTTCGCGCACAACCCATCGTGGGCAAAGCTCGTTTGCGATCGGGTCTGTAAGGCCCGCGGGTTCGACGCGGAGGGCGGCATCAGCCGGGCCTGGCCCAATCTGGCGGTGTTCGTCCACGGGGGGATGAACTTCGAGCCCCTCCGGCCCACGTTCGAGCGGTATTTTCATCCGGAGCACCGCGTCCGCTTCATGGAGGTCTACCCGGCGACGGAAGGGTTCATCGGCATCCAGTCGGACCTTGGTCGGCCCGGCATGGAGATGCTCGTCGACAACGAGATGGTGTTCGAGTTCGTCGCTCTGGAAGACTGGGGCAAGCCGGACGCCCCGCGGCTGCTCGTGGACGAGGTCGAGACCGGCGTGCCGTACTGTCTCGCGATCAGCACGAGCGCGGGCCTGTGGTCGTACGACCTGGGCGACGTGCTGCGTTTCGTGTCGCTCCGGCCGCCGAAGGTGTTGTTCGCGGGGCGGCACAAGCTGTTCATGAATGCGTTCGGCGAGCACATGATCGGGGAGGAGTTCGCCGGATCGGTGGCGGCGGCGGCGCGCGCGACGGGCTCCTGCGTGGGAGCGTTCACGGTGGCCCCGCTGTACTGGGACCCCGAAGGGGGCCGCGAGCAGGGCGCGCACCAGTACATCGTTGAGTTCGAGGGCGAACCGCCGGCCGACCTCGAGACGTTCGCCCGCGAGATCGATGCGAAGGCCCAGGAGCTGAACCGGAACTACTGGGCCCGCCGGAAAGAGAACTACCAGATGAAGCTGCCGGAGGTCACCGTCGTGCCGCCCGGCACGTTTTTCGCCTGGTTCGAGAAGCGGGGCACGCTGGGCGGCCAGTACAAGGTGCCGGAGTGCGCGAACGACCGCCGGGTGGCCGACGAGCTGCTGTCGCTGGCGGCGGAGAGGCAAACTCGGTGACGGCGCGCCCGGCACCATGAAGAATCTATTTGCCCCAAGCCGAATCTTGGGTTACATTCCAACCGTTGAGGCGCGCACCCGGGGCCGCGTCCGCCGCAGACGGCGGGCGGGCCCTCGTGCTTGCGCCGTCCGGCCGTCCTGGGCGGGCCGGAAACGCGAACCGTTTCGGTCGAGGGGGACACGCCGGTCCACAGGGATCGCGCCCTTTCAGTAGGGATTCTCGCAGACCGTCCATCGCCCGCCCCGGATGCCACGGGCTGGTCCGGCCGCCCGAGGGCCGGGGGCAGCCGGAGTGTACCTCGGACGGCATCGAATCGCACGGAGGAGGACACTCTATGTCGTCGAAGGGCCGTATCCCGTCCACAGCCGCTCTGTGGGTGACCTTGCTTCTCGCCGCGGCCCCGACGGAGGCCGACGTCCCGCGTCTGGTCTCGTACCAGGGCCGCCTGACCGACCTGGCCGGCGACCCGTTGGCCGGGCCGGCCGACCTCGCGATCACGCTCTACGACGCCTTGACCGGCGGGGCCGTGCTCTTCACCGAAACGCACGCGGGCGTGCCATTGACGGACGGCGTCTTCTCGATCGCTATCGGCTCGGAGACGGTCGGCGGCATGCCGGACTCGGCCCTCGATGCGCCCCAGGTCTGGCTCGGGGTCAGCGTCAACGGCGAGGCGGAGCTGGTGCCGCGGACCGAGATCGGCATGGTCCCGTTCGCCGCCAAGGCCCGCAGCGCCGAACGGCTCGTCCGGCCGGACACCTTCACGACGGCGGTCCAGGTGGATACCGCCGGCAACGTCGGCGTCGGCAGGATGCCGACCGTCAAGCTGGACGTCGCGGGCCAGGTCCGGGGCACCGACTCCGGGGGCAACTACGGCTACGTCGGCGGGCCCTCGCACGGCGTCTACGGCCAGGCCGTCGACACCGACAGCGCCGTCTTCGGCATTCAGGAGAACGCGAACTACGGCTTCCTTGGCGGCCCCTCGCACGGCGTCTACGGCTATCACGACGGCACGGAGAACGTCGGCTACCTGGGCACGGCCACAGGCGGCGCGTACGGCAAGTTCCACCTGAGCGACAACTACGGCTACCTCGGGACCACGGACGAAGGGGTGTTCGGAACGACCGCCCATCCGAGCGACTTCGCCGTCCGGGGCAGCAACACCGCCGCCGCCGGGACCACCGGCTATCTGGGCGGGACCTACGGGGCCCACGGCGAGGCCGAGGGCAGCGGCAACTACGGCTACCTCGGCGGGTCGTACGGCGCCTACGGCAAACACGAGGCCAGCGGCAACTACGGGCTCCTCGGCAGCGCCGACAACGGCGTCTTCGGCAAGCACCAGGCCAGCCAGAACCGTGGCTACTTCGGCAGTGCCGAATACGGGGCCTACGCCCTCCATCACGCCAGCGGCAACTACGGCGCCCTCGGGACCGACACCTGCGGCGTCCTGGGCCACAGCGACGACGGCAACGGGGTCTACGGCTCCACGTCGACGGGCTACGCGGGCCACTTCGAGGGGCCGGTCAAGGTAACCGGCCACCTGGAGCTGCCGACCGGCGCGGGCGAGGGGAAGGTCCTCGTGAGCGACGCGGCGGGGAACGCCTCGTGGGGCGAGGGCGTCCACGTGGCCCAGTCCCCGGCCCTGAAAACCACCCTCGGCGTGCCGTTCAAGATCATCTTCGAGCCGACCACCACAGAAACTTTGTCGTACGTGGTACCGGCAGGACGCACGCTTCGCGTCCTGGACTTTTTCGGATGGAAAAGCGGAGGCGAGTCCGGGGCCGGCGACGCCGTCACGCTGCAGAACAACGACGGCACGCCGGCCGACATCTGGCCCACGCTCACTATGTCCTGGTGGGACGGGGACTTCTGGGAACACACGAGTCCCGGGCAGAGGTTTGCTCGATCGGGATACGAAGCCTCCGAGCGCGACGTGGCCGCAGGCAATAGCCTCGACTGTGTGGCAGTCGAGGACACCAACGTCGACTGCATCGTCGTCGTCGAGTGCATCTGGGTCGAGCCGTAAAGGGATCGAGCATGGGTCTGTCGGCAGAAAGACTGCCGCCGAATGATCGTGGAGGGACGACGCCATGACGTCTCACAGGAGGACCGGCACACTCCTGGCGGTCGGGGTCTCGCTGGCCGCAGCGGCCCTGCTCCGCGGCGACGGCATGGTCCCGTTCGGTCCCGGCGCGCCGGTCCTCTTGGCGCCCGTCATCAGCGCGGGCGGCTCCGTCGACGACGGCGGCGGCGTCCGCATCGTCGGCCAGACCTTCATCGGCGAGTCCACCGACGGCGTCGTGGTCCTTCACGCCGGAGCGGTGTCCGCCTTCGTTCGGCACGCGGCGGCGCCCGAGCCGCCGTCCGGCTTGGTGGCGACGGTCACCGGCGGCTTCACCATCGACCTGGAGTGGACGGACAACTCCTCCGACGAGGAGAGCTTCGTCATCGAGCGCCAGGTCGGGGCGGGGCCGTTCGAGCCGCTCGACGTCGTCCCGGCCGACCAGACCACGTACACCGACTTTGCGTGCTCGCCCGACACGTACTACCTCTACCGCGTCTGTGCGGTCCGCGGCGAGGCGTGGTCGCACTGGTCGAACCAAGTCGGTGCCCTCACGCCCATGGCCGGCGACGCCGACATGAACGGGACCGTCGGCGACGCGGACTTCAGCGTCCTTCTGGGCAGTTGGGGCCAGAGCCAGCGGACGTGGGTGGACGGCGACTTCAGTGGCAACGGCGTGGTGGGCGACGAGGACTTCAGCCAGCTCCTGGGCAACTGGGGCAAGGTCCAGGGCGACTGAGCCGTCGCCCCATCGCGGACCGGCCCAGGCCGACGGCGGCCGGGCGGTGCGGACCGCCACCGGCCCTACGGCGAGTCGACGTTCAGCTTGACCACCCGGCCGGTCAGGCGCCGCTTCACCGACAGGCGGAGTTCGGCCTGGCCCGCGATGGCCTTCTCGAAGTCCTCCACCGTGTGGACGGGCCGCTCGTTGACGTGCGTCACGAGCTCGAACGGCTTGACCCCGGCGACGGAGGCCTTGCTGCCCGGCTCGACCTCGGCCACGATGACGCCCGGGTCCTCGGGCGTCTTCTGGAGATACCGCCGGGCCTCGAACGTCATGCTCTTGACGGTCAGGCCGAGTGCCTCGCTCTCGAACTTGGCGGCCATGCCGAAGTGCGGCGGGCTCGGGACCACCGTGAACTCCTTGTAGACCACCTCGCCATCGTGGGCCATCTCGGCCCGATAGCTCTTGCCGAAGCCGATCTCGGTCAGCATCCGCGTGAAGGTGTTCTCCACGGGGGGCCAGGGGGCCGGCAGCCGGTCGTAGAGCTGCTCGGGCAGCTCGTCCAGCCGGTCCCAGGGGAACTCCCAGTCGGCGAGCCGGTCCCGCTCCGGGCGGACCTCGATCGGCTTCGGATAGCCCTCCACGTGGAGCCGCAGGAGCACCCACCCCGGCTCGACGCCCGCTTCGTCGGCCGGTGACCCGGGGTAGACGTGGGAAACGAGGGCCCCGGTCTGGCCGTCGCGCGTCAGGTGCGAGACCTGGTTGGCCCGGGCCAGCTCCCGGTCCAGCCGCTGGAGCAGCACGCCCATCCACGCCACCCGGTTCTCCTCCTGTTCCGAAAGCGGCACGTTGTTCGGGTCGGCGTGGGCCACCGGGTCCGCGAGCAGGGGCGCCACCTGGGCCGCGGCCGTCCAGTCCGGGCCCTCGCCGGTCCAGCTTCGGTCCTCGCCGCCCCGGACCCGGCGAACGAGTGGAAACGCCACCAGCCGTCCCCTCTCATCGAAGAGGAAGAGCTGCTCGTCCGGGCCCGCCGTCTGCGGGTACAGGTGCTCCCGCCAGCCGAGGCGGAACCCGGCGATCCGCTGCCTCAGGCAGCAGGCCGTCCGCACCTCCCCCTGGAGCCGCACCTCCGCCCCCATCATGAGCTTCCGACGGAGCGGAAGGACGTCGCCCTCGACCAGGTCGACCGCCCCCTCGAGCGGCCCCTCGAGCGCCGCCAGCAGCGCCCCGTAGTCGCGCAGCGTGTGCTTGAACGTCGCCGCCACGGCACGGCCGTCCGGCAGAAAGACCCGAATCCGCTCCAGACGGGCCGTCACGTCCGGGGCGAGGTTCGCAAGCAAGAGGACCCGTTTCGGCCCCACCAGCACCCCCAACACGTTCTGCTCGGTCGGCGATTCCCGCTCCATGAACGTGACCCGGGCGGAACGTTCCTTCTTGGGGCTGCGGAACCCCAGTTGGACCCGGAGCACGCCTCCCTCGGCCACTCGTCGCACCCGTTCACGAAACGCCTCTTCCTCCGACGCCTCCATCGCCGGCCAGTCCAACGGCGACCCCTTCCAGGTCTCCTCCAAGGCATGGTCGGCTCGCATCGGCAGCGCCACAGGCACCCCCTCGGCATCGACGACGAGCACGTTCGTCTCGAGCAGGACCTCCTGCCGGCGCCCCGGCACGACCGACGTCTTCGTCGAAAACGGCTGCACGACCATCTTCCACTCGCCGCCCAGCTCGTCGTACGACACCTGCCAGTAGGGGGGCCCCCTCGTCGCATCAAAGGCGAGCGGGCGGGTCCCCGCCAGGGGCCGCGCCAGCTCCAGGAACAGCGCGTCCCGGTCGCGGGCGAACGCCGCCGGTTTGGCGCCCACCCGGTCGTCGCCGTAGACTGCCTCGACCTTCTCGACGAACCTCGGATGGATCGCGACGTCCGGGATGACCACCCGCGTGGGTGTCAGAAGGAAGGCCTCGATCGCCAGCGGCCGCTCCTGCTCGATGAATCGGCCGACACTAAGGCTGTGGAACCGGCCGCACGTGGGACACCGCTTCGCCCATCCGTGGACCCTTGGCTCCTCGCCCTTGTCGGTGCGGAGGGTGCACTCGATGCGAACCAGCGAGGGCGAGAGCGCCTCGGCGATGGCGGCCTGCTCGGCCGGCTTGAGCTCCGCCTCCGGGTCGCCGGCGGCCCATGGTTCTCCCCCGAGCGCCGGGCCCGCCAGCGCCAACGCCGTCAAAGCGAACGGGATCGTCCGGGTTCGCATCACCAGCCTCCCGTGGAGCGGGGCCCGCCGCCGACGGCAGCCCCTTACTCCTTCTCGAAGTCCCGCGAGAAGTCCAGCACCACCTGGCGCATGAGGCCGTTTCGAAGCACCACGAAGACGTTGCGGTGCTCCGTTTCGACGCGGGCGATGGCGTCCGCGTGGATCCGCTTCACGTCCTCCAGCGTCCGAACCTCCCGGTCGCCGATCCGCAGGATGATGTCGCGGGACCGCAGGCCCGACTGCTGGGCGTTGCCCGGCGACTTCACCCCGTAGATGAAAACCCCTTCCTTGCGGTGAAAGTACAGGTCGGGGTTGCCGAACTGGTTGATCTGCTTGACCGTGAGGTCCCACCGGGGACAGTCGAGCTCCTCGCCCTCGACATCGCCCTTCTCCCGCGGCGTCACCTCGAACGTCAGGGCTTCGTCGCCCCGGACCAGGCGGACCTCCACCGGCTCGTGCTTCGGCAGCAGGCCGATGGCCCGACGCACGGCCGGCAGGTCCTCCTCGGTCAGGGCCGTCACCGGCCGGCCGCCGATCTCGACGATGCGGTCGCGGGCCAGCACCCCGGCCCGCCGGGCGGGGCTCTCCGGGGCGGTCTCGGCCACGATCACCCCGTCGGTACCCTCGAAGTAGGTGTCGCGGTTGAAGTCGCGGAGGGCCTGGAGCTGGAGGCCCGTCCAGCTCCAGTCGACCCGCCCCTGCTCGCGGACCTGGGCCACGATGTGACGCACCGTATCCGACGGGATCGCAAAGCCCATGTCCCCGCCGTACATCACGCTCCGCGTGTTGATCCCGACCACCTCGCCGTCCGTGTTGACCAGCGGGCCGCCCGAGTTGCCCGGAGAGATCGACGCGTCCGTCTGGAGCCACAGGCTGTACTCGCTGTGGCCCGGCAGGAACCGCCGCGCGCACGAGACGATCCCGATCGAGACGCTCCGCGACAGCCCCCACGGGGCCCCCATCGCCATCACGAAGTCGCCCTCGACCAGGGCCGTCGAGTCGCCCAGCTCGGCGTAGGGTGTCGGCGGCGCGTCCGGCGGCACCTCCAGCCGCAGCAGCGCCAGGTCGGTGTCCTTGTCGGTCCCCACGACCTCGGCATCGAGCGCCCGGCCGTCGTACAGGAGGCACCGGCACTCCAGGGCCTTGTCGACGACGTGCCAGTTCGTGAGGACCTCGCCCTCGGGGCTGATGACGACGCCGCTGCCCGAGACCTCCTCCGAGCTCTTCTTGCCGCCTTCGAGCGTCTCGCGAATGCACTTGATGTAGACCACCGCCGGGAAGACCTTGTTCTTGGCCTCGCGGACCACCCCCCGGAAGTCGAGACGGGCGAGGTCGGCTTCGGCGGCCGAACCATACCCGGTCTCGTCGGGCGTTCCGTCCGTCGCGGCCGGCGCGGCCGGCGCCGCCTGAGGGCCCTCGTCGCGCATCCCGGCCCGTCGGCACCCGATTGCCGCTGTCGCCAGCGTCACGACCCACAGCGTGAAGGCAACCCGTCCCATCGTTTCGCTACCTCCCTCGCGACTGCCGGTGGTCCTCGGCGTCCGGCCGCCCGCCGTCCCCGGATCGACCAGGCGTCAGGATAGCACAGCCGCGGCCCGACGACCATCCCCTTCATCTCTATCTACGCACGTGGGGGCCGCGAATTCGCGTTGACTTGGCTCCGGACCCCGCTACGATGGCGCGGCGGCCCGGCGGAAGGACGACCATGGAGATCCACGAACGGACGACCGACGCCGAAGGCATCCGCCTGCTGGCCATGGACGGCGGCCTGGATCACACGAATACGGACGAGTTCGCCGACCGCATGGACGCCGTCCTGGCCGGGGGCGCCAAGCGCGTCGTACTGGATCTCTCGGCACTCACCTTCGTCTCAAGCTGGGGCCTGGCGGCCCTGGTGCGGGCCCATCACCGGTTCCACGCCCAAGGCGGACGGCTGGCGTTTGCGGACCTCCACAGCGCGGTCGCCACGGTCCTGCGCATCTCGCACCTGGACCGCCTCTTCGACCTTTACCCGACGGTCGAGGAGGCCATCGAGAGCTTCGGTCCGGGCGCAGACGCCGACGCGTAGGGCGCGACCACCGACTTGCGGCGGGAGGAGGCTGGCTCTAGAATCGGTTTCGGCTGCGGACCGCTCCCGGAGTCGACCAGGAGGGGGTCGATGATACGTTTCGCCACGATTGCCGCAACCGCTTGGCTGTCGGCCGCATGGCTGGGCCTGTCGGCGCCTGCCCCGGCGGCGGAGCTTCCGCCCATTCCCCCGCCCGAAGGCGCCCCGGCGGAGGAGGCCCCCCCGGCGGAAGCAGCCGTCGAAGAGGACGCCACGCCCCCGGACGCCGCCCTCGCCGAGGAGGCCCCGCCGCCTGCCGCCGAGGCCCCCCCGGACGAGTTGCCGCCCATCCCGGCGCCTGAGGACCTCCCTCCTGAGGGAGAGGCCGCGGCGGAGGGGGTCGCCCCCGCCGAACCGCCGTCCCATGGCCCCGCCGAGGCAGAGCCGCCCGCGCCGAGCGGGGCCGGCTCCGACGCCCAGTTCTTCGCCGAACTGGGCTTCAAGGACGTCGCCTCGGCCGCCGATACGGCCCGGGCCCTCGTCATCTTTGTCAGCGAGGGCCGCCGCGGCGGGGGCGACTTCGAAGCCGACCAACGGTATCTCCAGGGCGCGGGCGTCACGAGCCGCTGGCTCCGGAAGGCACAGCCGACCCGGCCGACCAGCAAAGGCCAACTCGCCGCCCTCCTCTGCCGGGCCCTCGATGTCGAGGGAGGCATGTGGATGCGGCTTCTGGGCCCGGTGCCCCGGGCGGCCCTGCGGGAGTGCGTGTACCTGGAGCTGATGACCGGCGGGGCCGAGTACAAGCACGTCAGCGGGGGCGAGCTGGTGGGTGTCATCGACCGGGCCGACCGGTTCCGCCTGCGAGAAGCCGGCAAGGCCCCGCCGAAGCTGGAAGAAGAGCCGCTCGAAGAGCCCGGCGGCTAGCGATTCGGCCGGTGTTCGCCACGCGCGGTCGGACCACTCGCGCCGTGGCCCTCCCCCGCCGACGGAGGAGCGCTTCCGGAGAGGGGCACGCCACACCGCAGGAAGGCTCGTGGCCAAGTCGACCACCGCCAAGCCGGTGCCGTTCCAGCGGGCGAGCATCTGGATCGCCTCGGTCATCGCCCTGGGCCTCGGGGCCACGGCCGCCACCTTCATGGACAACGACATCGGCCGGTCTCTGGAGCTGGCGGTCTCGGACATCCTCCGTCGGGCCAATCGCCTGCCCGACGATTCCGAGAGCGTCCAAGCCGTGGTGGTCGAGATCGATGACCACACGCTGCATCGCTTCCAGGAAGGGGGACCCTGGCGCTGGCCCTGGCCGCGACACGTCCAGGGGGAACTGGTCGAGGCCCTCTCGGCGATGGGCCCCCGGATGATCGTCCTGGACGTCGAGTATCCCGAGGCGGCACGGGAGGAGGTGGACCACCGGCGGACGCCTGAAGGCGGCCGCGAGCGCTCCATCATCGAGGACCCGGACCGCCTGTTCGCCCGGAGCGTCCGTCGGGCGGGCAACGTCGTCATGGCGTTCAGCATGCACCTGGCGGAACGGGCGGGCCGCCAAGCCGGCCCCGACGACTCCGCCGCCGGGTCCGGCTTGGCGGAGGACTTCAAGGCCGACCACGCCCTCGACCTCCGGCCCGACCGTGTCCCGGGTATCCGGGTGGCCGAGGGCTCGAACACGCTGATCGAGCCGCTCCGCGCCGCGGCCCGAGGCGTGGGCTACACGAGCGTCATCAAGGACGTCGACAACACGCTCCGCCGGGTGCCGCTGCTGGCCCAACAGGAGGACGCCGTCTTCCCCCACCTGGCCCTGGAGGTTGCGGGCCACTGGCTCTTCGGGCCCGATTACCGGGTCCGTGTGGCCGACCGGCGGCTCTACATCTCGCCCGCCGGGCACGACCGCGGTGCGATCAGCGTCCCGGTGGACGATCGGATCCAGGTCAGTCTCCGCTGGCCACGAGGACCGGAGATGGTCACCCGCCTGGCGGCGTGGCGGGTCCTCAGGGTCCGGAATGCCCGTCGGGCCGTCCGGGACCTCGAGCCGGCGTTCCGTGCAGCCATGGCCGACCTGGACAAGCTCTGGCCCGAGGCGGGATGGGCCGAGGCCCGACGCCGCCTCGACCAGGCCGAGGCCCGCGCCGACGATGCACCGGCAAAGCGCCCGTCCGCCGAGGAACGCCAGGCCCTCGAGACTCGACTCCGGGACGCCGAAGGCACGCTCGGCGACCACCTCATGCGCCGCTTCGGGACGAGCCCTGAGGAGGTCCCCGAGGGCGTCGAGCGACGCCGGGCCGAGGCCGCCGCCCGGCATCTCCCGACGTTGCAGGCGTATGTCGACGCCGAAGACGAGGCCCGTCGGCTCCAGGACGAGGTCCGCCCCTGGATCGAGGGCCGCGTTTGCATCCTGGGTATCAACGCCACGGGCCTGACGGACCAGCACAAGACGCCCATCAGCAGGGCCCAGGCGGGCGTGACCGTCTACGAGATCGCCGCCCGGACGATCCTCTCGGGGGTCGCGTTCCAGCGGCTCCCGGAGTGGTCGGAGTGGGTGATGGCGGTGCTGGCAGCGTGGCTGGTGGCGGCGGCGACGATCCGGCTGCCGACGGGCTGGGGCGTGGCGGCCGCGTTCGCCTTGTCGGGCGCCATCTTCGGCGCCGCCTGGCTCATCTCGGACCGGGTGGCGTTCCTTCTGCCCGTCGCGGGACCGGTCCTCTCGCTGGTGGTGGCGTTCGGAGGGGTGTCGGCCTACCGGCAGCTCACCGAGGAGCACGCCCGCCGATGGGCGACGAGCGTCGCCAAGCAATTCGTCCCGCCCGAGCACGTCGAGCGGATCGCCAAGGACCCGGAGATGCTCCGCCTGGGCGGCGAGCGCCGCGACATCACCGTCGTCTTCAGCGACGTCCGGGGCTTCACGCCCCTGTCGGAGAAGCTGGCGCCCGACCAGCTCAACGAACTCCTCTACGATTATCTCGGCACGATGACCGACATCATCTATCGCGAACGGGGGACGCTCGACAAGTACGAGGGCGACGGCATCATGGCGTTCTTCGGGGCCCCGATCCCGCTGGACGATCACGCCCTCTTGGCCGTCCGAGCGGCGCTCGACATGCACGCTGCCCTGCCCCAGCTCAACGGGCAACTCCGCGAGAAGGGGCTCCTGCCGCCCGACCGCGAGGTCCGCATCCGCGTCGGCTGTTCGACCGGTCCGGCCATGGTCGGCAACTTCGGCGCCGCCCAGCGGTTCAACTACACCGCCATGGGCGACACGGTGAACCTCGGCGGCCGCCTCGAGGAGGCCAACCGCTGGATCGGCAGCCAGGTGCTCGTCCCCGGGCCGACGCGGGAGGCCTGCGGCGAGGCGGTCCTCTTTCGCCCCTTCGGCCCCGCGGCCATCCGCGGCAAGGTCGAGCGCGTCGTCCTCTACGAGCCGCTGGCGCTGGAGCCGGCCCCGGAGCAACTGCGGCACTTGGCCGAGGCCTACGGCGGGGCCGTCGAAGCCCTGAACCGGGGCGACCTGGACGCCGCCGACGCCGCCCTGGCCGACGCCTTCGCCGCCCGGCCCGACGACGAGGCCAGCCGCATCCTGAAGGGGCGGATCGAGGCGATCCGCGGCGGGGACAAGGCCGAAGCCGAACCGTTCTGGAACCTTGCGGTCCGCTCGAAGTGAGCCGGTTCGCAGCAGTCGGATGCCAGTCAGGCTCGCAAGACGGCGCGGCAGGCCCCGCTGGCGCGTCCCGCCGTGCGGGCGGTCCGAAAACCGCGATTTCTCACTTGACACTGCCGCTGACGTGCGTCATAAACACTATGCGGGAGCGGGCGCATCTCCAAACCGCCAAGGCGGTAGCTCTGCGACTGGGGCTGGGGCGACGCCTCCGACTTTGTGCGTTCGGCGGTTGCTCTAGGAAAACCTGGTATCATAGAGAAAAAAGAAGGGCGGCTTCGGCCGTCTTTCGAAGCGGCAGCGGCTTTCTACCCCTCGGTCGCTGCCGCGATTTTGCGCCCCCCGCGCGGCCCAGCGTTGGCAAGCCCGGCCTTGCCGCGTCCATCAGCGGCCGTCCTTGCGGCCCGCTGAGAGCCGAAGCAGCGCGACGGACGAAAGTCGGCACGGGGGTTCCCTGCCGATTCGGGCGCTCGCGGTTGCGTTCAGCGCCGCTTCAGGGCCTCGATGGCTTCGGCGATCTCCCGCCGCCGGGCCTCGATCGGAACAGGGTCGCTCGTGAAGTCCGTCATGCTCTTCGAAATCGCCTCGGGGACCTCGAGCAGGGCTTCGCAGCGCGTCCGCTCCTCGGCCTCAAGGCGGCCGCCCTTCTCCGCGAGCAGGCGGCGCAGGATGGCGAGGTACTCGTAATCCTCGATGCCATCGCGGAGCATCTCCCACCGGATGCTGTCGACGGGTCCCTCCAGGACGGGCCCCGGCGGGCGGCCGTCCGCGCACCGCTCCGGCGGATAGATAAACCGCCCGTCGCCGTTTCCCCACGGCCGGCGGACCCCCTTCTCGGTCGAGTAGCCGCCCGAGACCCATCCCATGGGGTCCTCGTACGGGTCCTGCGGGCGGTCCGGGTCGGGATAGGCGGCGCCGGACGTCCAGTAGTTCGTGGACCAGACGAGGACGCCGTCGATCCGGCGCTTCCACGTCTGCCACAGCCAGACGCGAAGCTCGGTGGCCGGGTGGTCGATGAAGAGGCCGGCGTACGGCGTCTTGGGCCCCGTGCAGACATACCACCAGAAGCTCTCGCCGTGGGCCCGCCGGGCCTCGGCCTTCGCGTGGTCGTAGTTGGGTGAGACCGGGCACCAGAGGTCCGGTCCGCCGACCAGTCCGGGCTCGACCTGCTCGGTGAGCATCCGCGTCAGGCCGGGGGCCGCATCCTTCAGCTTGCGGAAGCCGTTCATGACGAAGGCATAGTCCCGCGGGGCAGGCTCGTCGAACCAGTAGACGTAGGCATAGTCCAGCCAGCCCTTCTCGCGGAGATGGGCCTCCAGGAGGCGACAGTAGTTCGTGAAGGCGGCCCGGAACTGGGGCGTGTCCTCGGCCCACCCGAGGAAGCTCGGCTCGTATCGGCGATGGAACGTCCCGCCGCCCATCCCCGGGATGCGCAGGCGGAACGAGTTGAAGTGGTACTCGTCGAAGGCCCGGGCCATGGCCCGGTCCCACGCCGAGAAATCGAGCTGCGGCGCCATCTTCTCCGGCGGCAGAGGCGCCCCGTCCCCTTTGCGGGCGCCCTCCGGCCACGCGACCTCGATGCGGTCCATCGGCGCGGGGTCGTAGGGCGAGATATGATGGGCGGCGAAGTCGGCCAGGTACTTCGCCAGGACCGCCCGCCGGTCGGCTTCATCCGTCAGGTTATGGTATCGCCACACGTTGTCTGCCCGGAAGCCGAACGCGGTCCGGCACGTCATCCGGTCCGGCAGGGAGAAGTCGAAGACGCGGACCTCAAGGGGCACCTCGGCCGTGTAGCCGTCGGCCTTCAGGCGAATCCCCCCCCGGTACGTGCCGGCCTTCGCCCCCTTCGGCACGGCGACGCGGACCCACAGGGGCTGGTTCCGGCCGGCCTCGAGCTCCAGCGGCCACGCGATGGGCGGCAGCGGGTCCGGCCACCATCCGATGCAGCCGGCCGTGTCAGTCGGCCGTGTCACCAGCACGTACCGGACCCGGAGGACCTCGACGGCGGAGGCGGGAATCTGCGTCCCGTCCGGGCCGGCCAGCGGCGTCGCGTCCACGGTCAGCCCCTTCAGCGGCTCGCGAGGCCGGAGGACGAGCTGGGCGGCGTCGGTTTCGTTCCGGGCGGCGACGATGCGGATCGCCGCACCTGGCCGCGTCGGCGGGCCGCGGCGCCGGCTGACCTTCCACCCCGCCCGGCACCACCACAGGCCCACCGCCTCGTTGGACGCCGGCAGCGACTCGCCGTACGACGCGGCGTGGAGCGGGGCGACCTCCAGGGGCACTTCGGCCCGGAAGCCGGGTCCCTGCGGCACCCTCAGCCCGAGTCGCACCGTGTGGGGGCCCGGCCCCGGCAGCACGTAGCGGAGCCGACAGGTGTGCTCGCCCGGTGCCAGTCCGGTCCATTCGGCCCCGACGGGTGCCGCGCCGTCCACGGTGGCGGCGGGCAGGACCGCGAGCGTCTCGCGGGTCGTATTGGTCACCCGAAGGACGGCCGTGTTGTCGCCGCCGGGAACGGCGTCGCCGACTGAGGAGACCTGGACCTTCAACCGCGGATCGGTGTCGGTGACGGCGAAGAAGTCCGTCCGCCCCAGGTGGGTGACGGGCTCGCCGGTCAGGGCCGCCCAGTAGGCGTAATCGCCGACTTGGAGGGCCGCCGCCCGGCCCTCGTCCTTCCCGCCGGCCGGTCTGGCCCGGAGTCGGACCCAGACGGCCTTGGCGCGGAGCAGGTCGGCGGGCACGGCGAACGTCCCGCCGCTCACGCCCGCGAGCGTCCCGAGCGGCGTCCAGTTTTTGCCATTGGTCGACGCCTCGACGGCCAGCTCCCCCGCGGCGTGCCAGGTGACGGCCGCCGTCACCTCGGCCGAGGTCTGCTCGCGGTCGGCTACGGCGTGCCGGTAGACGACCACGTCACCGCTTCCGAAGACCCAGCGGTTGGAATTGAAGCGGGCGGTGTGGGCGGCCAGGGGCCGGGCGTGGTTCCGCGACGCCGCGCCGAAGGGGGCGTTGAAGGTGTACTCGGTGCCTCGGACGATCTCGCCCTCGCCCAGGACGAGCGGACCCCGCCAGTCGTACACGGGCATGGCCCGGAACAGCTCGACGCCGTCGAACGCCACGGTGCCTTTGACGCGCCACTGGCCGAAGCGGAGCCTGGCATCGCCGGGTGTCCTATCGTCGGGCGTCACGAAGACGGACTCGTACGCCGTCCAGGTCTCGGCGATGGCGCCGAGGTCGCGGTTGCAGAAGGGCGGTCCGGAGACGGGTGTCCCGCCGGCCGCCCCCATGCTCCGGGCCCGGAAGCGGAGCACGTACGCGGTGCCCGGCTCCAGGGGGAGCGGCTCGGAGAGCCAGTGATTGCTTCCCGTGCCGTCGCCGGTGACGGCGATGGCGCGGTCGCCGTCAGGTGCGCCCTCGGCGAGCCACTCGCCCCCGCCGTCGGAAAGCTGCCAGCCGACGGGAGCGGCGTCGCCCTCCTCGAAGGACGCGTTGGGGACGGGGATCGCTTGAGCGGACACCGTCCCCGCCAGGGCCGCCGCTAGCAGCGCCGTTCGGATGGTCGTCATCGGATCACCCTCCGGCGCCGTTCGGCCGCCGGGCCGCACACCCCGCCTCGCCGGCTACATGAGAACGAAGGGGCTCAGAAGGGCGTCCAGGAGCTGGAAGCTCACCGACAAGACAACCCCGAAGTACGCCGCAACGAGGACGACGCTGACCACCACGGCCGCCACCAATGCGATCCGCCGCGACCGGACGTAAGCGGTGGCGAACGTCACGGCCCCCACCCAACTGAACCACCACAGGCCGAACGCCACGGGGTGCCGCACGGCCGCCCGTGATGCGAGAAGCAGCACGCTCAGCGGGTCGCCGAGGTCGACCTGGAATGCGGGGCCTCTCTCGGTCCAGGCCGACAGGACCACCGCCACCAGGTGGACGGTGAAGAACCAGACCGTCCCGGCCCAGAGGACGACGGACGCCACGATCAGGCGACGGGCGAGCGGCCGGTCCGGTCCCGCCGGCCAGTGGCCCGGCCAGACGACGTGCCACGTCGCCGCGGCCAGGGCGATCGCCTTGCCGCAGGTGGCCATCACCCAATCGGCGAAGCGGTCGGACAACTCCGGCCGGAGGACCTCACTCACGGGGGGCCTCATGGGGCGCTTCCGAGACGACGGCGCCATCGGTCCTTACGGTCCCATCTGCTGAATCATGCGCCTCAGCGGCTCAAACAGCAGGAGCACGACGCATCCGGGGGCCAGGAAAGCGAGAACACAGGACACCCCCAGAAACGCGCCCGCCCAGGGCAGCGTCTCACGCGGCGAGATGGCCGCCAGCACCGCCAGACCGGCGACCGTGAAGAGCCCTAACGGCCCGACGGCGAACCCCCACTGGATGAGGAAGTCCGAGAGGGCGATCATCGCCGTGGTCGTGGCCGGAAGGCCCCCCTCTATCTTCAGTTGGGCAGAGATGTCTTTGAAGCGAGGAACAATGAAGACGAGGACCAGGAGGAGGAGGAGGACGCCCCACGGGACGAATCCCGCCACCACCAGGCAAGCCGCCAGGATGCGCGAAGCGGCGGACCGGCCTCGGACTTCAGGCGGTGCGCCGTCCATCGGGCCCTCCTTTGCGCGGCCCAGCCGGACGCAGGGCCGAGAGCCCCGCTCAGGGGCCCTCATCCGGGCATCTTGCTCCCCTCACCCCACCCCTCCCCCGTCAGGGGAGAGGGAGGCAATGAGGCCGCCGGCTATCCGCCCGCGGCCAGGTCCAGGATCGCCCGGGCCGACGCGTGCAGAGAAAACGCCACCACACAGGCTGCGAGCTGCTCCAGCACCATCATCGCCACGCCGAAGAACACGGCGCCGCGGAGGGCGCCCCGGCCCTTCGGCACGGTGAAGACCAGCAGGAAGACGACGGTCGCGCCGGCCCAGACGCCCAGGTAGACCTGCCAGGCGCCGCGGATCGACGCGACGGCGTCAGCCAGCGTCTGCGTCGAGCGGGGGAACTCAATGAGCACCAGCTTGGAAGCTTCCATGAAGTCCGGGACGATGACGCACGCCACCCACGCCAGCGCCGCCCAGACCACGCAGCCGATCAGGACCATCGTAAAGGCCACCAGCCTCGATCCGCCGCGTGCGTCCCCGCCCTCGACAGTGGCTTCGGTCACGGTCCGCCCCTTTCCTCTCTGGTGTCATGGAAAACCGTCTATCCTCAGCCTAGCGGCCGGGGTCGGCGGACGCAACGCAATTCAGAGGCGAGGTGATTGGCACGCCAGCCGCACGCACGCACGGCGTCCGAAACAAGGTCAAGGTTTTCCCTTTTTCGGCCGATACCGTCTGTGTAGGATAAGGGAGTCGAATGAATCGCACCTCTGCGGTGTTCGTGTTGGACGACGCCTAAAGGAACAACCGATGAAACCTGCTTAGGGCCGATTCGCGGCCGCTGAGGGCAGGCCCGCCGAGGCGGGAAGTCCGAGGCGACCCGGGGAGCCCATTCATGGAAAGCGGGTTGATTCCTGGCGGTCCTGACGGCACAGGTGGAGTGCGATCCATCCAGGGAAGGGCCGGCTTCGACCGGGCCTTCTCTTTTTTTCGCGCCGACCGCGGGCTGTCACGCCGGGCCTGGACCGTGGGGACATAGAACGAGCCCCCGGCCCCGAGGCCGAGGGCTCGAATCCTCTCAGGCGACGCGCAGGGGCAATCAGCCGCGGCGGCGGCGACGCGCGAGCAGTGTGACCGCCCCGCCGGCCAGCATCAGGCCGATCGTCGCCGGCTCCGGCGTGATCAGCTTGTCCTTGCTGATAATGAGCGCCGTGCCCGGCTCGATAAAGAGCTCCCACTGAAGCACCCAGGCCGCGTCCAGCTGGTCCGCCGGGTCGGGCTCGAACACGTCCGGCCCGGAGAAGAAGGTCGGGACGGCGTCGTTGAGCTCGTCGAGGATTTCACCGGCCTCGCCGGCTTTCCCGCCAAACGCCACCGGCGCCACAACGGTGTCCGTAATGACCCCGCCGTTCTGGTCGTCGTGCAGCACCCACACGCCGTCGACGATCTCGACAATGTCATCGTAGGGCGTGCCCTGGACGTCGTAGTCGCAGAACTGGTACACGAACAGGTCCAGGAACTCGTCGCCGATGTTCTTGATCTTGATCTGCTCGGTGATGTCGGAGACGATCGTGCCCGGCTCGCCGCCCATCAGCGAGAATCGGACCTCCACCTCGACCGTGTCGTTGAGGTAGCGGGCGAACAGCGTGTCGTTGTCGCCGTCGCTGTCGGTGTCGCTGGCCAGGACCGAGTCCTCGTCAAGCCCCACGTCGTCGAGAGGCGTCTCGGCGTCGTCGAACGATCCGCCCCAGAACCACTGCCGCTTGAGCTGGCGCACGCCGTCGACGATCCAGTCGTGCATGCCCAGCGCCGGCTCGTAGATGCCGGTCGCGATCTCGTCGCCGCGAAGCTCGATCGAGACCTCCGAGTTCTCGTCGGTGAGCGTCTCGAGCACGCCCGCCGCCGCCGGAACGGCCGCCACCGCCATGCCGAGGCCCATCAGTGCCGCCAACATCGTCCGCGTCGCCTTCATCGTCGAACTCCTTCCCCTGGACGAACGCCAGTGTCCCGGACCGCCGGCCGCCCCCAGGCGGCAGACGGCCGAACCCGCGTCCTCCCGTTGCTCGCTCTCTTCTATCCCGTCCCCCGCGGCAAAAAGAAACGGGGGATACCGTCTCCTGGAGCCGGTATCCCCCGTTTACGATGCGTTTTCGGAAACGCCAACCGCGCTTCGCAACGGCCCGCTCAACCCCTTAAGCGAAGCCGCCGCTCGCGTTACGTTGTCGCGTAGCCACGCACCGGCTATTGCTCAGATTTTCCGCTTTTTGGCCCGTCCGTCGGCCGAAAACCGCGAATCCGGCATGGATTCGCCGCCCCGCCACAGGGCCGGGCCGGACGCGATGGCCCTTCTGCGGCTCGCGCCGACCGGGTAGAATCCGTCCCCCTCATGCCTGGACGGATCACCAAACCACGGACACTATACCCCACATTTGGCGTGAAGTCAAGGCCGAATCGGTGTTTAACGGCCTCTAACCCCCATTTCGGGGCCAGGGAAGCCCCTGATCTCGTAGGGGAGCATCCTCTGGCACACATCAGGGCCCGTACCCGAACTCCAGTTTATCGGACTCGCCGGCAGGCCCGCCGCTCAAAGGCCTCGGCCATCCGGCTCACCAGGCCCAGGATCGGAAAGCACACCCATCGGCAGGCGTATCCCGCAGCCAGCATCGCGTCCAGGGCCACGCATCGCAGAGGCCCGCAGTGCCGACGATAGTAGTGGCGGATCCCCTCGACGAGGACCCTCGTGCGGCGGCCCTCCGACATTCGCGTGCTCCCGCCACCCAGGTGCCTGACCCGGACAGCCGGCGTATAGACAACCCGCCAGCCGGCGTTCTTGATGCGGCGGCACCAGTCGATCTCCTCGGTATACATGAACCGGCCTTCGTCGAGGAACCCGACCTCGTCGAGGACCTCGCGACGGACCATCAAACAGGCCCCGTGGACCCAGTCGACGTCCCGCGCCCGGCGATGGGCGGCCGGCGAGTAGTACGGCCCCCAGAACCAGCCCGTCCGGTGCAGCAGACGCTGGAGGCCGAACAGGAGACCCGCCCCGTCGATGAGCATCACGGGAAGCGTCGGAAACCGGGCACAGGCGGGCTGCAAGCGGCCGTCGGGCCACACGAGGGTGCACCCGGTGGCCCCGGCATCGGGCCGGGCGTCCAGCAGGGCCGCCAGGCCGCCGATCGCATCATCCAGCAGCACCGTGTCGGTGTTGAGCGTCAGGACGTACCGGCCCCGGGCCGCCCGCATGCCGGCGTTGCAGGCCCGGGCGTAGCCCAGGTTCGACTCACTGACGAGGAGGCGGACGGTGGGGAACTCGCGGCGGACCATCTCGCGGCTGCCGTCCGACGAGGCGTTGTCGACGACGAGAAGCTCGTAGCGGAGGCCGCGGGTCCGCTCGCGGACCGACCGGAGACAATCGCGGAGGAAGTCCCGGCCGTTCCAGTTGACCAGGACGACCGAGACGTCGCAGGCCGGGCCGTGGACCTCCTTCGCGCTCGCCACGCGTCGCTCCCCCCATCGGACATCTCAGCGGGTCAAGCAGATCGACGCCGTCCAGACCACGAAGCCGTTCGCCGTCGCCGGGTCGGCACAGCGGAACTCGACGGCCGTCTTCCCGCCGAGCACCGCCGGGTCGATGGCGATCTCCTGGACCACGGCGGCGCCGTCGTTCGAGCTGGACCACGGCAGGGGGTACGTCTGCCCGTTGATGACGGCGACGCCTTCGCCGCGGTGGACGTCGGTCGTGACGAGGCGAAGGACGGCCTGCTTCGCCCCGGCGGGGCCCTGGCCGCGCCACAGGACCTTGCTTCGCACCGGCTTCTTCGGCTCGACCCGGGCCAGGACCGCATCGCAGAACGACTGCTCGATGCACCGGAGCTTCGTCGGCCGATACCCCGCCCGCCGGAAGACGAGACTCGCCGCCGACCGCGACGGCAGCACCAGCGAGTAGATACCGATCTTGTCGCTCTCGAGCGTCGGTCCGTCGACCAGCTCCGTGGTTCCGTCGGCCTTTTTCACGGCTTGCCCTTCGGTGTCGCCGAGGGCCTCCTCGCCGGTATCTCCCTCGTGGCACAGGAGCTGTCTCTGCTCGACGGCCTCGAACCCGCCGCCGAGGCCCAACTCGACCCGGCGGTCGAACCGCGAGTTGTTGAAGCAGAACACGACGACCGTCCCGTCCTCCGGTGTCGCGGCGACGGCCATCACCGACGGGTCGCTCGTCTCGATCTGGAGGATCCGTCCCCGCAGCCGGCCCATGATCTCGTAGGCGTGGGCCTCGCCCTCGCTAGCGAAGTACCCCCCGCTCATCATGTGCATGGCCCGGCCGACGGCCTTGTCCGGGCAGTCCCGGATACAGGAGAGGACCTCCTCGATGTTGTAATGAGCCTTGTCGGGGGCGTCGCCGCCCAGGTCGTTGCACTCCGTGTTGTAGACCGGCACCCGTCGGCCGTGTTTCGTATCCAGGTAGGCGACGGCCACCTCGTAGCTCGCGGGGTAGGCCTGGCGCAGGCCGCCGTAATGGTGCTCGGTGAGGAAGTCGACGCGGTCGCCGATGCGGTCGAGGATGCGGGCCACGTAGTGCTCGAAGACGCCGTAGTCGTCCGAGCAGAACGCCGGGGCGCTGGGGCCGCCCAGGAGGACGTGCGGGTTCGCGCTGCGTGCCCCCTCGTAGGCGGCGTCGAAGATGACGGCGTAGGCGTCGGCCCCCAGGTGGGCCGGAATGTAGCCGTACTGGGTCGGGTCGGTCCAGGCGGTAAGGTTCGCCGTCTGCTGATGGCCCATGTTGATGTGCCGACCCCACATGAACGGCTCGTTCCACACCTCGAAGCGTCGGAGCCAGTTGTACCGGTCGCCGGGCACCCATGCCCGGGCCCCCTGGTGGCGGTAGAAGACGCGGACCCGGTCGGCGAAGCCCCGGGGCCCCGCCGGCCGGCCGGCCTCCCGGATGTCCATCCAACCCGGCCTGGCCCACAGGTCCTGCGTGTGGCAGAGAACCATGTTGTCGAGGGCGTCGGCGGCTTCGATCCGCCGGGAGTCGAGGTCGTCGGGTTCCTCCTGGTCTTCGAGTCGCTGGCGGATCCTGGCCGCGATCTCCTCGTCGCTGATCGGCTTGCCGCCGAAACCCGTGTGATGGATGCGTCGAAAGTAGCCGGGCTTCACCTGCCGCATGTACTCGACCGGCCCGGGTTTGCCCTCGCGGTCCCTGACGTTGGGCCGGCCGCCCTCGTGCATGCCGAACAGGCCCTTCGGCACCGCGTCCGCCCCGTTGAACGAGACGACCGTCTCGGGATCGACGCGGACCCTGACCGACCCCTCGGGCCGACCGCCGAACCCCCTGCCCCACCGGACCAGCTCGACCTTGCGGACGGTGAACTCGACGTCGCCGACGCCGTGCTGGTTCTCGATGCCGACGGCGATCTGGTCGAGGGCGTCGAGGTCGAGGAAATAGTTGCCGCCCGTCCCGCCGCGGAAGTCGGCGAACGGGACGATGAACTCCGCCTCCTTCCCGAGGAGAAGCGCGGCGTTGCGGACGCTGTACCACGTGCCCCCCGCCTCGTGCAGCGAGACGCTGACCCCCAGGCCGTCGCGGCGCTTCCGCGAGCCGACCGCGAGGCGCAGGCCCTCCCACCGGCGCCAGTCCTCGGGCTTCTCGAAGGGCTTCACGATCTGGGCGTACGACGGAGGGGCGACCCGCTTCGGCGACAGCCGCGCCAGCACCTTCACGCCGCCGCCCCGGGCGGGCTCGAAGTGGACGTTCCGCCGGCCGCCGAACAGGCCCGGCACGGGCGCCGGGCTGACCGACCCGACGACCTTGCCCCGGACCTTCTCGGACCGGCCCTTCCACAACCACTCGGCCTCGTAGGTCCCCTCGACAAGCTCGCCGCCGAACTGCGGCACGTCCTTCCGCCACGGCGGCATGAAGGCCTCCGTGTCCGGCTGGTAGGGCAGCGTCTTACCGGGCCGGCGGTCGGCCGTGAACTCGATGGCGAACTCGTCCGGCGGGTTCGGGAAGCCGACCTTGCCCGGCCGGGGCGAGTCCGGGCCGATCCGCACCTGGAGCTTCCCGCCGACCTCCTGCTGGACGAACTCGACGCCCTCCAGGGCGACGCGGTTCGAGCTTCGCTGGTTGTAGTCGGCGGCGGCAGTGTGGCCCGTACCGGCCCACCGGCCGTCGCGCCGCTCGAGCTGGACGACGACGTCGCCCCCGCCGCCCGGAAGCGGCCGGATGCCCACGAACCGCAGCGACACCGTGACGGCGCCGTCGTCGGTCGGCAAGTCGCCCGAGAAGTCCGTCAGGAGCCGGGCCTCGACGATCTCAGCCGGCGTCTCCGCAGCCGCGGCCCCCACGCTTCCCGGCAAGAACACGGCAGCCAGGCCCCATGCAGCAAGCACCCTCAACACGTCGGTCCTCCTGTCCCGAGTGGCGGAGGCGAGGCATGCCTCGCCCCGACTGATGAGCGGTCCGACACCGCCCCGCACCTCTATATAGCGCGCCTGACGGGGGCCGAGAAAGGGAATTCGGCGTTTGACCGGCCGCCGAACCTGCGCCAGAATGGAGCCGGGCCTCGACGCCCGGGCCCTGCAAGCGTTTCAGGATTCAGGATGGCCGAGCGACTCTATACGACGCGACAGGTCGCCGAACTCCTGGGGGCCTCCCCCGGGAACGTCGAGACGTGGATTCGCGCCGGCTGGCTGGCGACCGAACGCCTTCCGGGTGGTGAACCGGCCGTCTCGGAGCGCGGCCTGGTCCGGTTCCTCCGCGACCGCGGCATCGACCTCGAGGCAATCCTGACGGAGGCCCAGAAGCGGGAAGCCGAGCGGCGCGCCGCCGAAGACGCCCCACCCCCGCAGGAATCGAAATCCGCGACGCAAGAACGTGAGGCCGCCGTTGGCATCAAACCGACCCGGGGCAAGCTTCCTCCCCAGTCGTACGACGCGCCCTTCGGCCGCGATGCCGCCAGCCGGCTGGCCGCCGCCGTCCTCGATGATGCCCTCCGGCGGGGGGCCGAGGAGGTCTACCTGGAGCCGGAGGCCGAAGGGGTCGCGCTGCGGCTGCGGGTCGACGGCCGGCTCCAGGAGAAGCCGCACTTCCGGTCGCGTCTGCCGGACGGTCTGGGCCCGCGGCTCGTAGGGCGGTTCGAGGAGCTGGCGGGCCTGGCGTCCGGCCTCGCCGGGAGCGGCTTCCTGACGGCCCGCCTCGGGGGGCGGAGCCACACGTTCCACGTAGTGGCCCGGCCGACGGAGCACGGCGACCGGCTGGCCATCGGCCTGCCGAGGGCGGGGTGACGCGATTCGTGGGCGTAGGCAGCCCACGGGGCGCCGCCCGTGGGCTTGGAAGATTCGGTGCTGGTTGGGGCTGGCCTCAGGCCTCGGCAGCGCGGTCGTATGCTCGGAGCGTCTTCCGGCCCTTGCGGAGCCGCTGGAGGGCCTCGGCAACCTCCCGCTGCTGCTGGGTCAGCGTCAGGCCGACGCGGTCGTGGAGCCTGACGAGCTGCTCCTGCTGGTCCGGGTCGAGGTCGAGCCCTCGCCGGCGGACCTCGTCGAGCAGGGCCTGGACCCGGCGCCCGGTCTCGGCGACGGCTTCGAGCCGCCCCTGCCGGGCCTCCTCGAGCTGGTCGGCCAGGGCGGCAAGCAGTGCGGCGAAGCATCCGTCTCCGCCGTCTCCGGCCGGCGCCGCTTGGGTCGCCTCCATCTGTGCCGTCTCGGTCATGACGCGCTTACCTCCGCCGCCCCCCGCTTCATCTTCCGCCGCACGTCGCCGAGGAGCCGTTCGGCCTCGGCGTTGGCGGGCTCCAGGGCGAGGATCCTGAGGAGCTGCTCCTCGGCCTGGGCCAGCCGCCCGTCGCGGGCCTCCAGCGTCGCCAGGCAGAACAGCACCGACACGTCGCCCGGGTGCCGGTCGAGATACAGCTTCAGATAGTGGACGATCTTGGCGAACGAGCCCATCTGGCAGGACGTCTGGAACAGGCCCAGCAGGGCGACGAGGTTGTCCGGGTTCCTTTCCAGGCAGGCCAGGTACAGGTCGAAGGCCGCCGGGTAGTCCTGGCGGGCCTGGTGGACCATGGCCAGTCCGCCTCGGGCCTCCGCCGACTCCGGGTCCAGCTGAAGGGCCTGTTCGAACGCGCCTCGGGCGTCGTCGAGGCGGCCCGTCTGGAGGCCGATGACGCCCCGTCCGACGTACGGCCCGGCGCGGTCGGGGGCCAGCAGGGCGGCCTGGTCGTAGCACTCGCGGGCCCGGTCGTAGTTCCCGAGGGACGTGTGACAGTCGCCCAGCTCGCTGAGGACCTCGACCCGCTGGTCGAGTCCCTCTTCGACGACGAACTGTTCGGTCACGAGTTGCACGTTGCCTCCTCCCCGGCCAGGATGCGTTCGGCCCGTTCGAGCAGCCGGACCGCCGCCTCGAACCGGTCGTCCCGCTTCTTCAGCTTGGCCTCCATCAGCAGCGTGCTGACGGTGGGCCGCGTGGCGTTGATGCCCCGGAGGACCTCGGCGGCGTCGGCGTCGCGCGTCCCGGCCCGGACGAGGGCCCGGGTCTGGCGTTCGCTCATCCAGCGGCGGTTGCCGAGCCGGTCGGCGATCTTGCCGTAGAGCCAGGCCGCCTGGGCGTGGCTGCCTTCGCGTTCGAGGGCCTCGGCGTCCTGGAGACACCGGTCGAACGTCAGGGCCCGCTCCTTGTCGCTCGGCTCGCGGACGGTGATGCCCGCCGTGCGGAGCGACTGGACCAGTCCCACCCCCGGCGCACAGGCCCGGGCCCGCCGGATGGCCTCTCTGCCGACGACCAGGGCGGGACGCTCCGGCGTGTGCCCGGCCAGGGCGAACGCCGTCCGCCGGCCCCGGTCGTGGACGGCCGCGTGGAGGGCGTCCTCGATCCAGAGCGGCCCGAACTCGGCCCCGGAGGAGACGACACCCACGTAATCGCCCTCGACGTGGGCCAGGGCCGCGTCGAGACGGCCGTCGAACCCACCGTCGGCCGGCGCGGGCACACGGACCAGGTTCGGCATGTCGCTTTCGAGGCGCGCCAGATCGGCCGGCGCCAGCGGCACGTAGACCTGGTACGGCATGAACGTCCAGGCGTAGACCTGGTGCACCAGCCTGGCCCCGGCCTGGTCGAGCCGGTCCGGCACAAGGACGATGGAGAGGTCGGGCATCCGGGGCCAGGGCTTCGGCGGCCGGGCCGTCCGGATGCGCAAGAGGTTCGCCAGGTACCGCTGCCGGTCGAGCCGCAGCCGATAGGAGATGCGGTCACACTCGCCCACCGGCCCGTAGAACTCTCCCGTCACCTCCGGCAGGTGGCAGAAGTCCGTGAAGAACCCCAGCCGGCGGGTCATGTCCCAGTCGATCATGACTTCCAGCGACTCGTCGTACAGGCCCGTCCGCTCCAGCAGGTCCCGCCGGTGCATCAGGCAGACGTGCATCGCCAGATTGAAGTAGCACAGGAAGAACCGGTCGAAGTCGCGGCTGACCGTGACGACCTTCCCCAGGACCTCCCGCGTGCCGTCGGCCCTGACACGGCAGTGGACCTTGTAGAGGTCGGTGTAGGCGGCGCCGCAGTCGGTGGGCCCTTCGAGGGCCGCGACGAGCCGCTCGAGGTGCTGCGGGTAGTAGCGGTCGTCGTCGTCGAGGTAGGCGACGTACTTGCCGGCGGCCCGCTCGAGGCCCTCGTTAAGGGAGGCGGCCTTGCCGCGGTTCTCGCGCCGCTCGATCCGTGTGAACCGGGGGTCGTTGAGGGACTCGACGAGGTCGCGGACGGGCTGGCCGCCGTCGTTGATGACGAACGCCTCGAAGTTCGCGTAGGTCTGGCGGACGAGGCCCTGGAGGGCCTCGGCCAGGTACCGCCGGCGGTTGAAGGTCGGCACCAGGACGGTGACGAGCGGTCCGTCGGGTTGAGCGGCAGCGTCGGTCATCTGTCGCGGTTCCGTGTGGTCGGCGCCTGACGGGCAGTCCGCCGGGTTCAGGCCTCCTCGGGTCGGCGGGCCGCCAGGAACAGGTGCAGCCCGTCGAACTCGCCGACCGAGATGAACGGCTCGACACGCTCGACCTCCAGGCCGGCGCCTCCGACCAGGTCCCGGAGGGCGTCGGCGTCGAGCCAATTCTCGACGGGCTGGTTCGTCCAGGGCCGGCCTTCGCGCTCGCGGTGGGCCGCATCGAGCGCGGCGATGACCGGCCGGTTCGGCGTCGTCAGGAGCAGCCGCCCGCCCGGCCGCAGGAGGTCGCGGGCCAGCTCGGCGAACCGACGCTGCCCGTCGTCCTCCATGTGCTCGATGACCTCGACCGAAACGACCACGTCGAACGCTTCCCGGGGGAAGGCCAGCTCGAGGAAGTTCCCGCAGACGAACGTCGCCTCGGGCCAGTGCCGCCGGCCGACCGCCACGGCCTCGCGGCTCCAGTCAACGGCCGTCACGTCGCCCCAGGCCAGCAGGTGCGGCTCCAGGTACCCCAGGCCGCACCCGAGGTCGATGATCCTGAGGTCGGCCCGGCCCGTCTCGGCCAAGGCCTCGACGACTCTCTTTCGGCGGGCCTTCTGGAGCGACCGCTCCCGCAGCGGGGCGTCCCGGTACCGCTCGTCATAGTGGGCCGTGTGGCCGTCGGCCAGGGCGAGAGAGTCGCCGCCGACGAACGCCTCAGCCTCCGGCGCCCCGTCCTCACCCGCTCCGTCATTTGCATCGCTCACTTCGGGCGGCCAGGGCCGACGCTCGAACGCCGTGAACAGCCGGTCGACCTGCTTGAGCTGCCGCTGGAGCGGGAAGAAGTGGCCCACCCAGTCGCGGCACCGCTGCCGGTCGAACGGCCCCTCCAGGACGGCCGCCACGAACTCGTCGACCGTGCGGAACAGGCACTCCGGCGGGAAGAAGTCCCGGGCCCCCGGCCAGGTGTGGACCAGCGGCTTGACGCCCCGGGCCATCGCCTCCAGGATGCTGACGGGCAGCCCCTCGCCGTAGGCCGTCGAAACCAGGTAGTCCTTGTCGCCGAGCCACTCGGCGGCGTCCTGCCACCCGTCGAACGAGACGGCCCCGCCGAGGCCCAGCTCCGACGCCATGTACTCGACGTATTGCCAGAGCATGGGGTCCTGCACCTGCCCGGCGAAGGACAGGCGATACTCCGGGTCGATGGTGTGGAGCTTGGCGAAGCACTGGAGCAGGAGGCCGGGGTTCTTGCGCAGGTTGACGTAGCCGAGGCACGCCAGGTGCTTGCCCCGCGGCCGGTCGATCAGGCTGAACCGGTCCAGGTCGACGCCGTTGCGGATCGGGTAGACGACGGTCCGCTTCTCCAGGTCGGGCACCTGCCGCTTCAGGTAATCCAGGACGAACTGGTTGCCGACGAGGACGAGGACGTCGACGTTCTCCCACGCGACGGCCGTGGGCCACGGGCGGAACGCCTCGTAGCGATGCAGCCGGCAGACGATGCGGCAGGTCTTCGGCAGCCGCGTCGCCCGGGCCAGCATGGGCGTGCACCACTCGAACCAGGCGATGTCGCACCACTTGAGGGCCTCGGCCAGGGCCGCGTCCGAGAGGTCCCCGAACGAGCGGGCCTGAAACCGCCGGTCGGTGAACGCCTGGATGTCGCCCAGGAACTTCGTGTCGCCGTTCTCGCAGAAGAAGGCGATCTTCGGCCGCTTCGACCGGATGACCGTCCGCATCGAGTCGACCATGTCCCGCCTGTCGGGGTCGGCCTGGGCCAGGTAGTCGAGCGTCTCGAGGGCCCCACCTTTGTCGCCGACCTCGATGTGGGCGGTCGCCGTCCGTCCGGCCAGCTCGGCCGTCAGGAGGCCCGTCTCGTCCATCTCGGGGAACAGGCCCAGGGCCCGCCGGGGCTGGCGGGCGGCCAGGTAGACCTCGGCCAGGTTCCACAGGGCCTGTCCGCGGTCGTCGCCGAGACGGCGGCGGGCGGCCTCCAGGTGGAGGATCGCCTCGTCGTGCCGGCCCAGGGCATAAAGGATTGCCCCCGCATCGTTCAGGGCCCGCCCGTCGTCGGCGTGCTGCTCGAGGTAGGCCTGGAGACCGGCCAGGGCCTCCTCGTGGCGGCCGGCCTCGGCCAGCCCGGCGCATCGCTCATACGTGGGAACGTCGGTCGCTGAAACCGTCACACCCATCTCCTTCAAAAAGCCATCTCGTCAATCGCACGAGGCGGGAGATGCATCAAGCCCCGCCGACGCGTGCGAGCGAACCTTCGGGGACCCTCTCGGTCTCCGGTCTCTCGGTGCTGGCTTCGACCGCGCCCTTGGCTCGGGCCAGGTACGCCGCCGCCTCGTCGCTGCGGCCCCGGGCCTCAGCGGCCACCGACAGGAGCTTCCAGACGGTCTGGCGGCTGGGCCCGCGGGCCTCATTGATGGCCTCCCTCAGGAGGCCCTCGGCATCGGCCAGCATCGGATGCCCCCGGGGCGCCTGGAACGCCAGGGCGGCGGCGACCAGGTGGCGCGCTACCGCCGCTTGTGGGGGCTCGTGCAAATCACGTGCCACGGGGTCGGCCAGGGCCGCCGGCCCGAACCGCTTGATCAGCCGAAGGGCCAGCTCGTGGTAGTAACCCAGGATGCGGTGGAGCCTCTCCGGCGAGTGCCGGCCCCGGTAGACCTGGACCAGCGGCGCAGGCACGTGGCAGAACCGCACGCCGCCGGCCATCACCGCCCGGACGTAGAACTCGTAGTCCTGGCACCGGGGGAACGCCGGGTCGTACCCCCCGAGCCGGTCGTAGAGGTCCCGCCGAACGGCCGCGGACGTGTTCAAAACGGGACACGCGGCCGCCAGACCCGCCAGAAACCGGGCCGGCACGTCCGGCCCCTCCAGCGACGCGTAACGCCGGTGCACCGACACCGACCCGTCGGGCTCCATGAAGAGGGCGTCGCAGTGGACGACGTCGGCCCCGCCGGCGTCCTCGGCGGCGGCCATCTGGGCCGCGATCCGGTTCGGCATCGCCACGTCGTCGGCGTCGAGCCAGGCGATCCACTCGCCCCGCGATTTCTCCACGCCCAGGTTCCGCGTCTCGGGCCGGCCGCTGTGGGGCTTGTCAAAATAGTGAACGCGCGGGTCCGACAAGTGGGCGCCGACGACCTCGGCCGTCGAATCCGTCGAGCCGTCGTCGATCACGACGATCTCGAGGTTCGGCCACGTCTGGCGTCGGAGGCTTCGCAGGCACCGGTCGATCGTGTCCGCCCCGTTCCAGACCGGGACGACCGCTGAGACGAGCGGGCCCGCCGACGGGTCGGGCCCCGGCGGCGTCAGCGACTCCGGCGCCGGCGCGTCCGACGTGCGGGCGATGCGGCAGACCGGGTCGGCCGGGGCCGGACGCGGCTCCCAGTGGATCACCGTCTCGGCCGGCCCGTCGCGGACCACCTCCAGCCCGTGGGCGACCTCCAGGAAGCGGGCGAGCTGGTCGGGCGGGTCGCCCCGGAGACGGACCCGTCCGCGACAAGCGTCGGCGATCTGGAGGACGGCCGTCCAGGCCCCGGACCTTAGGTCGCCGGCATGCCGAAGGACCGCCGCCTGGAGCTCTTCCAGGCGTGACGCCACGCCGACCGCGACGCCCGTGGGGGGGCGGAGCCGCTCCCGCGCCCGCCGGGCCGCCTCGCGGGTCGGGACGAGGACCTCCGCCACCAGCCGCCAGACGTCCGGGACGGGCACGGCGTCGATCTCCTCCGGCGCGATCCGCAGGCAGGCCTTGACCAGCCATCCGGCGGCGTCGCGGCGCACGAGGTCCCGCAGGCACGGCCCGGCGCCCTCGAACCAGATGCGGTCGGCGGTCTGCATGGCCCGCAGGGCCGCGACCGGGTCGGCGTCGCCCCGGACGAGCCGGACCTGAAGCTCCGGATGGTGGGCGGCCGAGGTGACCAGCGAGCGGGTCGTCTCGAACATCCGCGACGTGATGAAGGTGACCTCCACGGGGGCGTCCTCCCCTGGATCAGATGTAGTTCAAGAGCGAGAGCCTCAGGAGCCGGGCCGCCGACACCAGGGCCGCCTCGTAAAGCGTCTGCCTCCGGGCCAGGTCGGTCGAGACCAGGACGAGGTCGGCGTTTTCGAGTGCGGCGGCCTCATCGTCGGCGAAGGCCTTCTGGCTGTCGAGGGAGTCCTCCAGGGCAGCCAGGGCGCCGATCCGGGCCCCCGTGGCCGCCGTCCCCCGCGAGACCTGGTGCATGATCCGGTCGACCACGCCGACCGCCTCGCCCAGCAGGGCCATCTGGCCCTGCTCCGAGAGGTGCCGCGTGTTCCGCATGACGTCGCGGACGTTGACCAGGGCGTTGAACACGTCGTACGTCCCGCCCACGCGGACCGGCTCCAGGCCGGCCCGGGTGATGCCGGTGGCGTCGACATAGAGGATGCGGCCGGTGGCCGAATCGGTGACGGCGAGGTTCGCGTTGGCGAAGTCGATGGGCGTCTCGGACGCGCCGTCGTCGATGGACATCGTGCCGGTTGCCTGGATGTTCACGGTGCCCACGAACAGGGGGTCGAGGGCCGAGAGGTCGACGTAGACGGCGTCGCCGGACTCGTTCTCGACGCGCAGGTCCGTCTCGCCGCCGGCAAACGAGACGACCGTGCCGCTGTCGAGCTGGAGCGTCCGGGCGACGGCATCAACGGTGAGGGTGTGGCCGTCGCCGAGGACGGTGTCGCCCCCCGCGGCGGAGCTCGATCCGGGGGCGATGCCGCTGGCGCCGAGGTAGGCGGTCGTCTCGTGGCTGACGGTGATCCAGACGTCGCCGCGGACGGTGGAGGTGCCGGCGCCCGTGGCGGCGCCGGTCGCACCCAGGAAGGTGGGGGCCTCGCGGTCGTCGTCTCGGAAGAAGTCGTCGCCGACGAGGACGCCCGAATACTGGACGCCTCGCCCCACCGGGATGGCCAGCTCCTCGTGGCTGCCCACGTAGGTGACGCGGGTGATGTCGCGGCCGTCCTGTTCGACCTGGTAAGGGGCGGCATCGACGCGGCTCCCGCCGAACAGGAACTGGCCCTGGTGCTTCGTATTGGCCAGGAGGACGAGCTGGTCGAGGAGGGAGTCGATCTCGCCGGCGATGGGGCCCCGGTCCTCCTCGGAGTAGGTGCCGCTGGCCGCCTGGGACAGCAGCTCCCTGGCCCGGCCGAGGATACCCGACATCTGCTGGAGCACGTCCGAGATGATGGTCAACGAATCGGTGACACTGCCCAGGTTCGCCAGGTAGGATTCGAGGGCCTGGCCTTCGTCCCGCATGCCGAGGATGCGAAAGGCATCGACCGGAGCGTCGCTGGCCCGGCGGACGCGGACGCCCGAGGCCACCATCTCCTGGAGCCGGGCCAGCTCGCGGGAATGGTCCGCCAGGGCCGCCCGGGTCACTTCGTGGATGCTGCCGAAACCGCCCACCGGTACCTCCCGTCGCCTTTTCGTGCCGCGCTTCTCAAGGCGGCAACGACCGTTGCCGTTCAGCGCCCCTCGCCCTTCCCTCTCCCGCCAGGGCAGAGGGAGGTCAAGCCGCCGTTCAGAGGACCTCGAACAGCTCGGCGGTGGCCCGCTGGACCGCCGCCAGGTACTTCGCCATCGCCTGGAACATCTGCTCGAAGACGAGCATCGTGGCGGCCTCCTGGTTGACGTCGACGCCGCTGACCGACTCGCGCTGCATCGAGAGCTGGGCGACGATGTCCCGGAGCCCCTCGCTGCGGGCCTCGCGGACGGCGATCCACTGGCCGACGCCCGAGGCGAGCTGGCGGTGGGCATCCCCGAGGGTCACGTCGCCGAGGCCCGCGAGCGGCTCGTCCGCCAAGGCCGCCATCCGCACGACGTTCAGGTTGTCGACCGTCCCGTCGCCCAACGACGTCGCCAGGCGCGAGGAGTCGAGGCGAACGGCCTCGGCCAAGGCGATGTCCGAGGCCGAACGGCCGGAAAAGAACGCGTTCATCCCCGCCGCCGACAGGAACCCCGTCGGGTCGCTGTCGGCCAGGGCCTCGATCGTGAAGTCCTCGGTGTCGTTCAACGTCCCCGCCGACAGGGCCACGTAGATGCCGTCGGAGACGGCCATCCGGTCGCCGGCGGCGTAGCCTTGTCCGACGTTCAGCGTGCGGACGAGTTCGCCGGCGCCGTTTCGGACTTCGACCGCGAGGCCCGACGTGACCCCGACCTCCCCCGTCCCGACCACCGTGAGGGTGAACGTCTCGTTGGCCTCGCCTTCGTAGACGCCCGAGAAGGCCGGCGCGGCCGTCCCGGTCAGGCCGCTGGTCGTCGGGTCGGGCGCCAGGGCGGGCAGAAAATCGAACGTGTAGCCCGTCTCGGCCTCCAGGTGGAGCGTCCGGCTCGCCACCGACGCCGTCAGGTGCGGGACGGCGCTCAGGAGGGTGGCGACGTCGGCCAGCGTCTGGGTCGCCGGGTCGATCGGGACGGCCGTCCGCGTCGCGACGCCCGTGGCCTCGTCGATCACCCGGACGTAGAGGTCGCCGGCGGTGACGGGGTCGTCCCACTCGGCGATCAGCCCGTCGGCCGTGTTCCACCCGTCGAGCTGACGGAAGGACCCGGCCGAGCCGACGCCCTGGACGTGGAACCGGTTGACGTTTCGGACGATCGCCTGGGCGATGGCATCGAAGCGGTCGCGGACCTCGGGCAACAGGTCGTTGCGGAGGGCGAACAGGCCCCCCAGCCGACCGCCGCGGACCGACCCGTCGAAGTGCTCGGCATCCTTGATGGAGTAGCCGATCGTGTCGCCGTCGATGTAGCCGGCCTCGATCTCGGTGGAGTTGTTTCGGAAGACGGTCACGGCGCCCCAGGTCAGGACGGTGAGGGTGTTGTCGCCGCCCTGTTGGACCTCGATCTCGGCCAGTTCGGCGAGCTCCAGGAGGGCCTGGTCGCGCTGGTCCAGGAGGTTGTTGTTGATCTGCTCGGAGGCGCCGGCGGCGGCAAGCTGGGAATTCAGCTCGGCGATCTGGGCGGCCAGGGCGTTGATGCGGTCGGCGGCGTTGTCGGCCTCCAGCACGACCTGCTGCATGAGCTTCTCGACGCTCTCGCCGATGGCGCGGAACCGGGAGGCGAGGTTGTCGGCGGACCAGATGGCGGCCTCCCGGAGGGCCGAGCTGGCCGGGTTCGACGCCAGTTCCTGGAGGGCCCCGAAGAAGCCGCCGATAGCCCCCGACAGGCCGGTCGTCGAGAGGTCGCCGATCAGGTTCTCCAGCGACTCGAGCGTCCTGAGCTCCTGGTCGACGGCCCCGAGCGAGGGCATCTGTCGGCGGACCTGGGCGTCGAGCAGCGTGTCAATCAGCCGCCGGACCTCCGTCAGCTCGGACCCGCGGCCGATGACCAGCCCGCCCACCGAAACGCCCGGGACGGCCGAGATCCGCACCTCCTGCCGGTGATAGCCCTCGGTCTGGGCGTTGGCGATGTTGTTGCCGACGACCTCCAGGGCCCGCTGGGCCACCTGAAGACCGCTCAGGCCGATCGAGTAGTCCGCCATCGTTTCACCCTAAGGCGTGGTTTGAACGCAAAGGCCGCAGAGAAGCGGGCCCTCCTGAGATATACTATGCGTGTCTTTTCTATCTAAGCTATCTCTTGTCGTCGTTCTCTGTGTTCTCGGCGGTCTCCGCGTTGGGAAACGAAGTTCGCTCATCAGAGCCTGGCATCGAACAGCCCCTCGGCGAGTTGCCAGGCGGCCTTGCCGTCCGTGCCGTACGTCCGGGCCTCTTGCCCCCCGGGCATCAGGCCTTCGAGCAGGGCCCGGTTGACCCGGGTGAACTCCGAGATAAACGTCGCGGTCTTCAGGTGCTGGTCGCGGACCGTCTCGGCGACCAGCCTGAGGTCGTCCCGCCGTCGGCGGAGGGCCTCGGCCTGGTCGGTCGCGAGGCGCGGTGCGAGCCGCTCGACGGTCACCTCCTGCGGCATACAGCCCAAGGCGGCCGCCAGCCGGCTCCGTACCCCGTGGCGCCGCTGCTCAGCCGCCACCAGCGAGGCCTGGGTCTCGCCGATGCGTCCCATGAGCCCCGCCAAGGCCTCCTCGTCGCGGGCCTTGGCGGCGTCGAGAAGGGCCTTCAGCTCCGCCAGGACCCCGCCCTGGATCTCGATCGCCTCGTCGGCGGCAGCGATGAGCTGCTGGACCAGCGGCCGCAGTTCCGAGTCGGTATCGGTCATGGCGTATCTCCCCCGCGCGACGGCCCAGCCGGTTCGCCCCCGGTCGGGACGAATTGTTCGACGAGCTGCTTCCACAGTCCGAGGCCCCCCTGCTCTCCCGCCGCCTGGGCCAGGTAGAACCAGAAGAGGCCCTGCACCTGGTCCGAGCCGCCCGTCTCCAGGAGGCCCGACTCCGGGATCGTCCGGCGCATCTCCTCCATCATGCGGTACAGGAGGATCGACTCGAAGTCCTTGGCGGCCCGGACGGCGTCCTCGCACGGGCCGGCCTCCGGCAGCGTCTCGGCGGCCCCGGCGCCGCGGCCAGCCCCGGCGGCGGCCAAGGCGCGCTGCGCCCCGGCGCTCGCCGCCTCGAAGAGGTCGGGCGGCAGGATCGGCCCGCTCGGGATGCCAAGGTCGCTCAACGTTCCACTCCTGAAGACGGTCCTGCCCTCACGGGGTCGCCGGTTCCGCTCCCCTACATCACCTTGATCTGGGCCTGGAGGGCGCCGGCCTGGCGGAGGGCCTCGAAGATCGAAATCAGGTCCCGCGGCCGGAGGCCCATCGCGTTCAGCGCCCGCGCCAGCTCCGACACCGACACCTTCCGCGGCACGACGTGCAGCGCGCCCTCCTCCTCGACGACGCTGATCTCCGTCCGCCGGAGCGTCTCGGTCGTCCCGCCCCGCGAAAACGGCAGCGGCTGCGACGCGAAGTCCTTCTCCTGGGTCACGATCGAGAGGTTCCCGTGCGAGATCGCCACCGTCGAGATGCCCACGTTCTCGCCTACCACCACCGTTCCCGTCCGCTCGTTGATGACCACGAGGGCGGGCGTGTCGACCTTGACCTCCAGCATCCCGATGCGGTCGATGAACTTCGCCAGCATGCTGGGCGGCAGGCCCGGCGGGACCTGGATGCGGACGGTCCCGGCGTCGAGCGGATCGGCCGCCGCCGGGAAGACCGAGTTGACCGCCGCCCGGACGTCCTCGGCGGTGGAGAAGTCGGGGTTGTGGAGGTTCAGCGTGACGGCCCCGCCCTGGACGAACTCGGCCACTTCCTCCCGCTCGACGTTCGCCCCGCCGGGGATGCGGCCGACGGTGGCGTGGTTCTGCGTGATCGAGCTCCGCTCGCCGGAGGCCGAGAAGCCCGCGATGAGGACCGGACCGTGGGCGACGGCGTAGACCTTGCCGTCCGCCCCCCGGAGCGGCGTCATCAGGAGCGTCCCGCCCTGGAGGCTCGATGCGCCCCCGATGGCCGAGACCTCGACGTCGATCGTCTGGCCCAGCCGGGCGAACGGCGGCAGCTCCGCCCGGACCATGACGCTGGCGATGTTATCGCTCGCGACGTCGCCGGGGACGACCGCCAGGTCCTCCCGCCTCAGGATGTTCGCCAGCCCCCGGGCCGTCAGGTCCGAGGAATCGCCGGTCCCGTTCAGGCCCACGACGATGCCGTAGCCCTGGAGCGGGTTCGACCGGACGCCCTGAACGCCGGCGATGTCCTTGATCCGCTCGGCGCCGACGGGGGCGGCGAAGACGGCCGCCAGCACCAGCGGGGCCGCGCTTAGCTTCAGGCGCATCATCATGTAAACCTCCTCACGGCGGCCGCGCCGCCTCCGCGGCCAGGCGCCGGGCTTCGCTTACCACGGGCTGAGCCAGTTCAGGACCCGCCCCAGCCACCCCGGTTTCGACCACCGGTTCTCCGGCCCCTTCACGATCACGTTCATGCGGAAGTCGGCCACCTTCTCGCTGCCGACGGTGTTGGCGAAGCCGACGTCGCTGGGCCGGACGATGCCCGAGACCTGGATGATCTGCGTGTCGCCCTCGACGTGGCGGTGGCGGCTTCCGAGCACCACGAGGTTCCCGTTGGGCAGGACGTCCTGGACGACGACCGAGATCTGGTCCTCGATGGTGCGTTCGGATTCGTAGGCGGCGTTGCCCTCGAACTCGCTCTTGCCCTCCGACTCGGCGGTCACCTTGGGCAGCTTGAACGTGCCGGCGTCGTCGCCCCAGTAGTGGGCGATGTCCTCCAGCTTGATGCTGCCGGACGACTTGGCTGCGCGGGTCGAGGTCTTGTCGTTCGACCGCTTGGTCTCGTTGTCGATCTCGCTCTCTTCCTTGATGACGATCGTGAGGATGTCTCCGACGGCCCGGGCCTTGTCGTCGCTGTAGACGGCGACGCGGCGGGTGCGTGCCCGCCCCTCGGCCTTGGCCCAGATCGACCCGGCCCGCGCCTCGATGCCGGCGGCCGCCAGGACCACCCCGACGGCCATTGCCACGCGAATCGCTCGTCTCATCGTTCTGCCCCTGACTCGGGTACTCTCAGTTCTCGTTCTCGTAGACGGGCTCGACGGTGCCGTCGAAGTTGACCCGGCCGACGACAACCCGCTTGGAGTCGATGTTTCGGACCTTGACGAAGTCGCCGGGCCGGCCGTCCTCCAGCGCCAGGCCCACCGCCGTGATCTGGAACCCGTCGCCGGCGATCCGCATGATGACGCTTCGGTTGCGATGGACGAGGACCTCGGCCTTCACGGGCCGCGTCAGGCCCCGCTTCAGGACCGTCCCGGTCGGGACCAGCCGCAGGGCCACCTGGCCGTACGGCGGGGACCAGCCCTCCGGCTCCGGGGCATCGGCCATCGACGTGCGAAGCTCGGTGTTCGCCTCCGTCACGATGCCCCCCTGGGGGATCTCCTCGGTCGCCACCAGGTGACGCCGGGCATACCCCAGCCGGAAAACGACGTCGGCCGAGGCCAGCTTCTTCCCGTCGGCCATGGCGGCGACCTCGACCTTCGCCTCGCCGCGGACGGCGTGCGGCGCGAGCCGCGGCTCCAGTGCGACGGTCACCCCCGCCGGCACCCACAGGTCGTCGGGCGTCCGGACCCGGCGCCATCGGCACCCCTTGGGGCCGGGGCGGTCCTTTTCGAGGAACGCCTCGGCCTCCTCCGCGATGCGGGCCGACTTGACGGCCGTCTCGTCCCGCGTGACGGTCACCTTCTCGGCGCCGCTGAGGCGGACGTCGCCGGCCCGCACGCCGTGACTCGCCAGCCGACCCAGCACCGTCGGGCGGTCGATGACCAGCTCCTCCTTCGACCAGGGGGCCCGGCCCATGGGGATGGCCACCAGCTTCTCCGTCAGCGACTCCTCGTCCGCCCGGACCACCGCCACCTGCCCCAGACGCAGACCGGGCGTGCCCACCCGGATGGTCCGCGGCAGGTGGACGTGGACCCGCGGCTCGGGGCCCTCGGCGGCGAGTGGAACCGGCGCCGCCGACGCGAGCAGCGCGGCCAGGATGAAAGGAGTCGCCTTCATGAGGGCCCCCGAAAGCGATTTCATGGTTCGCGTCCCCCTCACCCCACCCCTCTCCAACCGGGAGAGAGGGAGGCGACGGACATCGCCTAGCTGATCAGACGGTTCGCGGTGGTCAGCATTTCGTCGCCCGCCCGGATGGCCCGCGAGTTGATCTCATAGGCCCGTTGGGCCGTGATCAGGCTCACCAGCTCGGTGACCATCTGGACGTTGGACTTCTCCAGGAACCCGGTCTGGATACTGCCGAACCCATCCTCGCCGGCCGTCCCGGTGATCTCCTCACCGCTGGCGGGTGTCTTGGCCAGGAGGTTCCCCCCCTCGGCCGAGAGGCCCGCCGGGTTCGAGAACCGCACGAGCGTGATCTGGCCGACGCTCGTCGCCGAGCTGTCCGAGCCCTGGAACACCGTCACCGTGCCGTCGGCCCCGATGGCCACCGACCGGGCGTCCTCGGGGATCGTGATGCCCGGATCGACGACGTGGCCGTTGGCGGTGACGAGCGATCCGTTGGCGTCGACGCGGAGCGACCCGTCGCGGGTGTAGCGTTCCTCGCCGCCGGGCAGGCGGACCCGGAAGAACCCGTCGCCCTGGATGGCGATGTCGAGGCCCCGCTCGGTGTTCTCCATCTCGCCCTGGGTGAAGACCTTCAGGGTGGAGGCGGGCCGCACGCCCGAGCCGATCTCGAACCCCGTCGGGGCCGTCACGCCGGCCGCCAGCTCCCGGCCGGGTTCCTGGAGCCTCAGGTACACCAGGTCCTGGAAGTCGACCTGGCTCCGCTTGAAGCCCACCGTGTTGATGTTCGCCAGGTTGTTGGCGATCGTGTCGACGATCATCTGCTGGGCGGTCATGCCGGTCGCCGCCGTCGAAAAGGCCCTCAGCATCGGTTCATCTCCTTGCCGCTACGTCCGGTCAGGCCATCGCCACCTGGAGGATGGCCTCGTTGCGTTCTCCCGCGACCTGGACGGCCTTGAGGTTCGCTTCGTAGAGCCGGCTCACGCGGATCAGGTCGACCAGCTCGCCCACGACGTCGACGTTCGACGCCTCCTGGAAGCCCTGGTGGACGGTGGTGTCGGGGGCGGGTTCGGCCGTCGCCCCGGCGGGGGCCCGGAACGCCGAGTCCCCCACCGACTCCAGGACCGATGCGTCCTTGAACTGGACGATCCGGAGCGTGCCGATGGTCTGGCCGTCGGCCAGGACCCGCCCGTCCGCGGCGACCCGGACGTCCATGACACTGACGGTGTTCGGGACGATGATCGGCCCCGACTCGCCGAGGACCCGCCGGCCCAGGGCGTCGACGACCTGGCCCTGGGCGTTCGTCCGGAGGATGCCGTTGCGGGTATAGAGCTCGCCCGACTCGCCCTCCAGGACGAGAAACCCGTCGCCGTGCAGCGCCACGTCAAGCGACCGGCCCGTGCGGACCAGCCGGCCCTGGGAGAAGTCGAGGTACGACTGGTGGGTGACGGTGGTGGCCGGCTCGGTCTGGCCGGGGCCGTCGGGCGGCGGGGTCTCCGGGTCGGGCACCTCGGCCATGACGCCGATTCGCCGCTTGTAGCCCACCGTGTTGGCGTTCGACAGGTTGTGGGCCAGCACCAGGTAGTGCTCGCTCAGGGCCTGCGTCGTCGCCACGTGATCGGACATCGTCTCGACTCCGTCAGTTGGTCTCGGCGGCCTCGGCCTCGACAGTCCGGCGGGCCTTGCGGCGGGCGGCCGTATTCGTGTCCCGCACCAGGTTGCCGATCTCGTCCTCCGTCAGGCCGGTCAGCTCGACGGCCAGGTCGGCGTTCTCGCCGTCCGCCGAGACGCGTCGGACCTCGCCGACCCCCTGGACGGTGCGGTCCTCCCCCGTCCGGGCCACCGTCAGGACCCGGTCGCCGACCTGGGCCTTCAGAGGGGTCGCGATGCGGAGCCCCGGGCCGCCCATCTCGGTCAGCCGGCCGGGGACGAACTCCGGCGGACGCGGCTCGGCGCCCTCCTCGGTGAACGAGTACCGGGCCACGTACGCCGGACAGTCCAGCTCTGTCCGCAGGAACCGCCGCAGGTTGACGTACCGCGGTTCGCCGATCAGGCGGACGATCAGGAGCCGGTCGTTGACCGCCGAGACCGACGCGTTCAACTCGTAATGGAGCCCCTCGTAGACCTGGCGGATGATGCAGGCCTCGCCGATCCGCCAGGGCTGGGCCCTGACCGCCACGAGGGCCAGCTCGGGGTGCCCGATGCTCGAAACCGTCGCCTCCACGCCGCCTGAGGCGTCCGGGCGCACGAGCGTCACGACGTCGCCCTTTCGGAGGACGGCGGCCGCGGTCGGGGCACGCCGCGGGAGCGACGCCTCCGGCGTCAGGCCGATCTTCGTCCGGAGGGCCTCCACGACCCGGTCCAGCCGTTTGCGGGCCGCGTCCCCCATCGCCGCCACGTCCTCGTTGCGGGCCATCGCCTCGACTCCCCGGCGGAAGATCCGCTCGTCCAGGTACACGTGGTTGAGGCGCGCCGCCCCGGAGAGCGTCGCGATGCTCATCAGGACGGCCTGCTCGCTCCGCGTCAGGCCGAGACGCTCAGCCGTCTCGAAGAACCGGCGCATCATCTCCCGACGCGCGTGCCACCGCCGGTACACGACCAGCAGCACGGCCGCCAGGACCACGGCCACGACCACCGGCACCACGACGATCCACGGGACCGACATGGTGGACCGCGGCCATTTGCCCATGGCCTCGAACCGCTCGGGGGCCGTCAGGGCCAGGAGATCGGTCAGGTTGGCGGCAAGGGGGGCCATGGGCTCAGCGCGGCTCCTACCGGATCAGGTTGGCCAGCTCGCGAAGCATGTCGTTGGTGACGCGAATGGCCCGGGCGTTGGCCTGGAACCCGTTCTGGGCCTCGATCAGGGCGACGAACTCCTGGGCCGTCTCGACATTCGACCGCTCGAGCGACCCGCCGTGGATGCTCCCCGCCCCGCCCGCCAGGCCCCGCGTCGGGACGGCCGGCCCGGAGTTGCCCGAGGCCTGGAAGTACCCCCCGCCGACGCTCGTCAGGCCCGCCGGGTTGCGGAACATGGCGATCTTCAGGGCCGCGATGTCGCGACGCACGCCGTTGGTGAACATGCCCTGAAGGGTGCCCTCGCGGCTCACGGAGACGGTGGAGAGCCACCCGGCCTCGTAGCCGTCCTGGCCGCTGACGCCGGCGGTCGAGTCGCCGCCGAACTGGCTCAGACCGTCGAAGTCGCCCACCGTCCCGAGGTCCAGGTTCAGCGTGGTCGCGGGGCCGGCCGCCCCGCCGTAGCGGAGCTGGAAGCTGGGCACGTCGGGCGTCGCGCCGCCCAGGCCGGCGTAGCTGCCGTCAACGGCGCTGAACGTCACGTCCTTGACCCGCCGGTCGTCGATGGCCACGTCGCCGGTCATGTTCGTCAAGACGACGTCCCAGATGTTGGGCGTGGTGGTGCGGACGAAGGAGAGGGAGAGCTGGTACCGCTCGCCCTGGCCGTCGTAGACCTCGACGCTGCTGTTGTGGGTCTCCTCGCCGCCGGCGGTCACCAGCTCGAAGTAGCTCGGGACCTCGAACGAGCCGGCCCCGCTGTATTCGAGCAAGACGTCAGTCTGGCTGTATCCGGCCGAATCGTCGATCAGGCGTATCTCGCCGTTGGAGAGGGAGGCCGTCGAGCCCGAGAACGCCGCCGTCACCGACGCCACCAGATCATCGAGCGTCGAGCCGGCGGCGACGGTGAAGTTGGTGTCCACGGCGGCGCCCGAGCGGTCCGTGCCGTAGATCCGGATCGTGTCGCCCGCCGCGATGCCGCCGGCCTGGTCGAGGTTCGCCAGGAGCGTGGTGCCGGAGGCCACGGTGCCGCCTTCGGTGTACTGGAGGCCGCTCTCCAGCAGGCTCAAGGTGGGCAGCTGGTTGTCCTTGCTGAGGTTGCCGCTGAAAGTGATCTCGGTGGTGGCCTGGGCGGGCAGGGCGATGTCGAACGGCACGCGGATGTCGCTGGACCCGGGCGTCTGGAACCCCTCGGCCACCCCCTCGTTTCCGGTCCGCTGGACCCGGTTGCCCGTGGAGGGGTCGACCAGATTGTAGTCGGCATCGACGGCGAAGGAGCCGACGCGGCTGTAGACGTCCTTCTCGCCGTCGTTGACCACGAAGTAGCCCGCCCCTTCGATGGCCATGTCCAGGGGCTTGCCGGTGCTGACGAGGTTGCCCTGGCTCATGCGGCGGCTGATGTCGGAGACGGCCACGCCGCTGCCGATCTGCTGCGGGTTCGTCCCGCCGGTCGAGTCGGTCGGTTCGGTGGCCTCCTTGATGGTCTGGGAGAGCAGCTCGGCGAAGGTGATCCGGCTTCCCTTGAAGCCGAACGTGTTGACGTTGGCCAGGTTGTTGCCGGCCACCTCCAGCATGTTCTGGTGGACCCTCAGGCCCGTGACGCCTGACATGAGTGCATCGCTCATCTTCAGTCTCTCCTGTTCTGGCCGGGACGCGCGAGGCTCACGCCGTAACGGCTTTCACCGCATCGAGAGCCAACGCCTTGTCTTTCCCATCCGCACCTTGCAACCCGAGGAACAGGTCGCTGCCGATCCACTCGACACCCGTGACGCGTCCGTCATCGGGAACCGACCCGTCCTCGCCCTCAAACAGGACCGTCCGCCCGATCAGGCCCGTGGCGTAGCCGCTGCGGGCCGCCGACAGGATCGAGTCGAAGCTCGTGTTGGCCTTCTCGAGCTGCTCGAGCTGGGCGATCTGGGCGAGCTGCGAGGTCATCTCGGCGTTGTCCATCGGCTCCAGCGGGTTCTGGTGCCGGAGCTGGGTGACCAACAGGTTCAGGTAGTCCAGCTTCAGGTTCTGCGATTCCTGGGCCGTCAGACTCGAGAGTGCCGACATCGCCGTCTCCTAGACTTGCACGTCGATGGCCACGTCCGTCACCAGCGGGGCCGCGGCCCCGTCCGTCTCCGCCGGCTGCTCCGCCGGAACGGCCGCGTCGGGGGTCTCGGGGCCCGTCCCGTCATCCGTGTACGACGCGTCGGCCCCCTGGCCGCCCCCGCGGGAGGCCGACCCGGACTGCCCGTCGCCGGCGAACGACGGATCCAGCGAGACGTCCAGCCGGCGAAGCTGGGACCCGGTGTCCTGGAGCCGGTCGACGAGGTCGGTGGCCTCGCGGGCGAGCCGCCCGAGGGCGGCCTCGTTCTCGACCCGGATTGTCCCGGTCACGCCGTCGCCGTCGCGGCGAAGCACGATCTGGACCCGTCCGAGCTCCGGCGGATGGAGCCGGACGACGATCCGCCGGCCGTCCGGGGCGCCGCTGGCGCGGACCGTCTCGGCGATCTGGTCGCTGAGGGGCGTCTCGCGCGGGCCGGCGGGCCCCTCCGCCGAGGCCGGCCGCGATGCGGCTACGGCCGCACGCGGCACGCCCGACGGTGGGGGCGAGGCTGTGGGTGACGGCCCGGTGGGGCCCTCGGGGGTGCTGCGGGGGGTCACCTGGGTGCCCTGCGGGGTTCGCTCTATGGTGAAGCCCTCGCCGCGGTCGAGGCGAGCGGCCTGCCGGTCGGCTGCCTCGGGGCCCTCGGCGCGGGCCGATTTCGGCATAGGACCGGCCCTTTTCGCCCCCGAGGGGCCTTCGGAAGCCGCCGAACTCTTCACCGGGGCCGCGGCAGCGGCCGACTTCGCATCCGGGCCGGTCTCGGACGGCGCCGGGCGGGCCGCCGCCTGCGCCTCTGTTCGGGGAGCCGCCTGGGTCGTCGGCTCCGCGGACTTGGCGGAGGTCGGGGTCGACCGCCCCCCATTGAGGGGGGCATTGGGGATCTTCCCGGTGCCGGCGGCCCCCTTCCGGCCCCCCTCCGAGGCCCCTTCGGGGCGGGCCGCCTTCGAAGCGACCGCCCCGGGGCGCGGCGTCTCGACCACCTGCGAGTGCGCGGCAGCGGCCGCCTGACTTGTAGATACGATCGGACCGGCGAGGGCCTTGCCATCGGCCGAGGCGCGGCCGACCGCCAATTCGGCAGTGCCCTGTTGCCCCCCGGTGGCGGCCTTTTCAAGGCCTGCGGAGGCCTTCCGATCCCCCAGTACCCCCCCGGTTACCCCCTCGGCGCTTGGGGCCGATTTGGCGGCCGGGTGGAGGCCCGAGATACGCAGAAGGAGCTGCGAGAACGCGTCGGCGGGTTGGTTCGCGGCCGCCGACGGCCCCTCAGGGCCCTCCTTGCCCCCCTTCCGGGGGCTGTTTGCGGCTCGAGAGGCCCGTTTGGGGGCCGATTCGGCCTTTTCCGCCCCCTGGCGGCCGGGCGGGTCCGCCCGTTCGCCCTGCCGCCCGTCGACCGGGTCGCTCCGGACCCCGCGGTCGGCGGCCGGCGGCCGATCGCGGCCGGCATCGTCCCCCCGGCGGGTCGGGCCAGCTTCACTGCCAGAGGGCACCCCCGCCTCGGCAACGTCCCCCCTGCCCCGCGGGGCCGCCGGACACCGCGGCTCGGCGGCCGGCGGGGCGGCGGCAATCGGCACGGTCATCAGCGAGACAAGCTGCATGTCGAGACTCCTTTGCCGCCGGAACCGTTGCAAAGGCCGTGCCAAGCGGGGCGAGGTTTCCGACGACGCTCACGTAACTGATTATCTGACAAAGGCTTAGGACGCAAAATCGCGAGCCGGCCCGGCCCCGCCTGCCCGCCTCGTGGAGGTCCGCGGCCCGGCAAACGCTTCCGCCGACCGGCAGGTCTTTCCGTTTTCGCACCGCCCCCCGGAGGCGCCGCGCTGCCTTTCCGGCCGCCCCCGAAGCCCCCTCGAAACCCCCCTCTTTCCCCCTCACCGCCCCCCATCGAACCCCTGGCGCCGTGGGCGCCGGGGTCCGCCCCGGCTGTCCGATAAGGTGAATTACTAAAGCCCGACCCACCGCATGGCCGACTACAGTCACAACTTGGCGGGGGTCGCCGATGGGACTCGCGATTTCCGCCAGGCGCCGGCCTACCCGCTCGGCGCCCTACCTGGGATGGTCGAAGCGACTGGGATGCGCAGCCGGGACGCGACCCGCGGCGACTGGCGTTCGGCTGGTTCGCCCCGCTAAGGGAAGGGACGGGATGGGTACACGGCCGGAGCCGATCCTCTACCGTATCGTCGCGCTGGGCGGTCCGCCCAAGCCCGACCGGTTTCCCCTCGAAACACTCGCCACGGACGTCCGGTGCGCCCCGAGCGTCGAGGAGGCCGTGGCGGCCGTCTGCGAGGCCCCGCCCGATCTGGCGATCATTCGCGAGACGGTCGATTCGGCCGACGGGGTGGCGTTTCTGGCCGAAGTCCGCCGCACCATGCCCGGCGTGCCCGTCGTGGCCCTCTCGGCGGAGGCCGACCTGGAGGCGGCCATCCTGCTCGCCCGTCACGGGGCCCGGGACTATATCTGCGGCCCCCTGGACGCCGAGGGCCGCGACCGGATCGTCGCCGCGGCCACCGCCGGCCATCGGCGGGACGAGTTCTTCGCCCCCGAATGCCCCCCCGGCATCCCGATCGCGGGCCGAAGCGACGCCATCCGCGACGCCCTGCGGACGATCCGCCTCGTCGCCGAGAGCCGGTGCAACCCCGTCCTGATCGTCGGCGAAACCGGCACGGGCAAGGAGCTGGCCGCCCGGGCCGTCCACGCCCTCCGCGGCGGGACGCCCGATAAGTTCGTCGCCGTCAACTGTGCCACGCTGACGGCCAATCTTCTCGAGAGCGAGCTGTTCGGCCACGAAAAGGGGGCGTTTACCGGGGCCGACCGGGCCAAGACGGGCCTTTTCGAGGCCGCCGAGGGGGGGAGCATCTTCCTGGATGAGATCAGCGAGATGCCCGCCGGCCTCCAGGCCAAGCTCCTGCGGGTTCTCCAGGAACGCGCCTTCCGCAAGGTGGGCGGGACGAAGGACATCCCCTGCCGGGCCACGATCATCGCCTCCAGCAACCGCGACCTGGCCGAGGAGGCCCGCGAAGGCCGGTTCCGGCGGGACCTGTACTACCGGCTGGCGGTCTTCCCGGTGGAGTTGCCCCCCTTGCGAGACGCCCGGCGCCGCGACGACGTCGCCCTGCTGGCCGAATACTTCCTCGAAACGTGCGCCGGGGAGGGCGGACGGGCCGTGCGGGAACTCAGCCCGGCGGCCGTGGAGAAGCTCGTGTCCCATTCCTGGCCGGGCAACGTCCGCGAGCTGCGCAACGTCATCGAGCGGGCCCTGATCGTCGAGGCGTCGGACCGGATCGAGCCGAAGAGCCTCCTGATCGACGCTCAGGCGGCCCCGGAGGCGCCGCGGGAGAGCGTCGAGGTGCCGGAGGACGATTTCTCGCTGGAGACGGCCGAGCGGCTGTTCATCACGCGTGCCCTCCAGGAGACGGGCTGGCAGCGGACGCGTGCGGCGGCCCTTCTTGGCATCACCCGTGCGACGCTCCACGCCAAGCTGAAGCGGTACAACATCGCCATCCCGGACGGGAACGGCTCGCGTCGCCCCGGCGGCACGAGCGGCAGTCCGTGCGGCAGCACTCCCTCCCGCCGCGCCTCACGACTCGAAGAAGTGGCCGTCTGAGCGAGCTCTGTGAGGCCGCCCACCATCTCGGCCCACGCCCTGCGGCGACAGCCCCATCACCGCCCCCGACGCGACCGGACAACCATTGGCTGGATTGCCTTGTCGGCTGCGCCGCGGCGGCCTCGATGTGCGGCGTCAAGGCCCACGGCCAGGACGCAGGCTCCGGCCGCCAACGGAAACGCTACACGCAGGACGACCTGCGGAGGAGGTGACCGTGCCTGTTCTTGACGAGATTCACCCCGGCGAAGATGGTGCTGGGACAACGGGGCGTAAGCGCTGGCCGCCGGAGGACGATAAGCGTCCCCTGGAATGTCGCCACTACGGCTGCAAACAGTTCGATGTCATCGCCAGCCGGCCGGGTCCGAACGGCCGGACCGTCTGTCGCCTGGAGTGCCGCCATTGCGGGCGACAGGTCACGACCCACGAGAACCGCCAAGTGCAGGCCCGGACGCTGCGGCCATGACGTAAGCGGTTTTCTGCGACCAACTCCTGCCGTAAGCCTTTTTCTGGCGCCGTAACCGTTTTTCCGACGCGGGGGGACCCCTCACGGCTTCCGAGGCCGCGTAACTCTTTTTCTTGACACGGACGCTCTCGTAACTATAATTCCTCTCGCGTAACCATTTCTCCGGAGGGCGCCATGCTTGAGAACAGCCAGGAGCAGGCGGCACCGAGGCCGGCGGGATACGCGGCCCTGATCGAGCGCTACCACCTCGACGTCATCCCGAACTGGCACAGGTCCTCGGTCGCAACGAGCGGGATCCACAGGACCGACTCGACCGGGGACGTAATCGAGGAGATATACCCGTCCAAGTACTGGCCGGGGGACCGGTTGGGCGACCATCTCGAGTTCGCGCTGAAGTACGACGGCACGAACCTCGCCCTGCTCGCCGAGGTGTTCGACGCGATGGCCGAGGACGACTTCCTTGCCTACCTCAAGTCCAAGCCGACTGGCAAGTACGCACGGCGCCTCTGGTTCCTGTATGAGGTGCTGACCGGCCGTTCCCTCCCGCTTGACGACCTGGATCGTGGAAACTACGTCGATCTGCTCGAACCGGACAAGTACTACACGTTCACCCCGCCCCGCCGGGTTCGCCGCCAGCGCGTCAACGATAACCTGCTGGGCGACGGGCGGTTCTGTCCAACGGTTCGTCGTACCGAGGCCCTCCGAGGTCTCGAGGCGGCCAACCTCCCCCAGCGGTGCCGGAAGGTTGTCTCCCGCTACTCGCAGGAGTTGCTGAAGCGCGCCATGGCTTATCTCTACGCGAAGGAGACGAAGTCCTCGTTCGAGATCGAACGCATCAAACCGAATTCGACCCGCACCGAGCGATTTGTGGCCCTCCTTCATCTGGCGGAGACCGAGGACTTCTGCAAGAAGGCGCGGCTCGTCGACCTGCAGAACCGCATCGTGGACCCACGCTTCCGGGATTCAGATTACTGGAAGAACCAGAACTACGTGGGCGAGACGGTGGCCTGGCAGAGAGAGAAGATCCACTTCGTCTGTCCGAGGCCCGAGGACCTGGACGGACTGATGCAGGGCCTGATCGGTTCGCACACGCGCATGGGAGAAGGCGGTGTGTGTGCCGTGGTCCACGCCGCCGCCGTGGCGTATGGTTTCGTCTTCCTGCACCCGTTCGAGGACGGCAACGGGCGAATTCACCGCTTCCTGATCCACAACGTCCTTGCCCGCCGAGGTTTCACGCCCGAAGGGGTCATCTTCCCCGTCTCGGCTGCCATGCTGAAGAATTCTGCCGACTACGACGCCTCACTCGAGGCGTTCTCCCGGCCGCTCATGGCTCTGGTGGAACACTCGCTCGACGAGGAGGGGCGCATGACCGTGCATAACGACACGGTCCGGTGGTACAGGTACATGGACATGACGCCCCAGGCGGAGGCGCTCTTCCGGTTCATCGAGCGGACCATCGACACGGAACTCGTCGAGGAGTTGGCGTTCCTGGCCAACTATGACCGGACCAAGGCGGCCATCCAGGACATCGTTGACATGCCGGACCGCCAGATCGACCTCTTCATCCGCGCTTGCCTGCAGAACAACGGCCTGCTTTCCGCGAGGAAGCGCGCCAGCCACTTCGACTTCTTGTCGGACAAGGAAGTTGCCCGTATGGAACAAGCCGTGCAGGCCGCCTACGGGGGCAACGCCTCGGACGACGCGTGACGTCTGTGCCCAGCCTCTTCCAGGACAGGCTACCGCCGACGAAAGCAAGCAAGCGCGTTATTTTCGGAATTCCGCCAGAGTGAAAACAGGGGGCGGCCTTGCTTTCGCCCGCACGCCGCGGCCGACCCGGCCGAACAACCGCTGGCTCGACTGCCTCGTCGGCTGCGCCGCGGCCCCGGGCCTGCGGGACGTCAAGTCGCCTCTCTCGGCCGCGCTCGAGAAGTGGATGGCCGAGCAGGACGACCCCGGCGCGGCCGCCGAGACGTCGAAGCGCCGGGCGTAGTCGCACGAAGCCCCGACCTGGCAGCGGCCCTAGCGCTGGCGCTGCTCGAGGTCGTGGCGGCGGATGGCCTCCTGGAGCTTGGCCATCTCCTCGCGCTGCTGGTCGGGCGGCAGGCGGCGGATGCGGTCGTACTCGCTGTTGACCCACTGGCGGAATTCCAGGTCCTTCCGGCGCCGGGCGTCGACCTCGCGGGCACGCTGCTGGTGGCGCTCCAGCGCCTCCTGCTGCTGCCGCTGGAACGGCTCGGCCGTCACGTTGTAGAAGTCCTCCCACGGTGGCGGGACGCCCTCGTCCCGCATCCACTGCTGCCACATCGACCGCAGCCGCGCCGTCCACTGTTCGGACACCGCGTTCTGCTCGGCCGGGGCGGCCTTTCGGATCTCGTCGACGGCCTGGTCGCGCAGCTTCCTGTATTCGCCGAGGACCGTGCCGCGAACAGACTCCAGGAGCGCCTGGAAGCGGCCGTAGGCGGCGTCGGACCGGCCACCGGGCGTCGATTCGTAATACTGGGCGGCCCGGCCCAGCCAGCCCAAGGCCGGTGCCGCATCGCCCAGGGCCAGGGACGACTCGGCCGCCGTCAGCCACGTCTTCGGGTCGAGGCTGGTCGTGTCGCCGGCGTCCAGATAGGCCTGGCCGCCGGCGTGGCTTCGGCGCTGCTTATAGGAGTCGATCAGGGCGAAGTGTTCCAGGGCCTCTTTGTGCCGCCCCGCCTCAGCCAATGCCAGGGCGGCCAGGGCCCGGTTCTCCCGAAGCAGGGCGACCAGCAGGCGTGGCCGCGGCGGATCGTCGAAGTCCCGCGAGGCGTCCGGCAGGACGGCCGTCCGAATCGTCTCGCCGAGGGCCCGGTCGGGGAACCGCGGCTCCAAGGCGACGTTCGCCAGGAACAGCTCGGCTGCGGCTGCCGGGTCCGACGGCCGGAGCAGCCGGCCGATGCGTGCCCGGAGGGCGATGATGCGGCCGACCTCGCGCGGCGACTCGACGGGGCGGCCGCTCGCAGCGGCCTCGGGGGTCACGTTGCGGCGGAACTCATCCAGCGCCAGCTCCATCGCCAAGGCCGCCCGGTAGCAGGCCAGCGCTTCGTCGGTCCGGCCCTGTCCCTCGGCGGCCGCCGCGCGGAAGGCCGCGATCCGCGGGTCGCCGGCGTCGCCCTTCGCCGCCCGCACGAGCAGCCCCTCGACCGTCTGCCACGCGTGGTTGGCGATCTTGCTCCAGGCCCGCTGGAGGAAAGCCGAGGCGGTCGTGTGCTCCAGGCATCGGGCCCGGGTGGTCTCCTCGAGCCACTCTTCGACCAGGTTCAGCCGCCCGTAGGCGTTGGCCAGGCTGTAACGGTACTCGCGGCGGTCGGGGGCGAGACGGACGGCCTGCTCCCAGGCCCGGCGGGCCCCCTCGTAGTCCTCCTTCTGCCAGGCGATCTGCCCCTGGAAATCGAAGGCTTCGGCGGTGCCTTTGCACACTTCCACCGCCCGCTCCAGATACTCGCGGGCCTCCTTCAGGAACCGCTGGGCCTGCTGGTCGTAGGCGTCGGCCGTCGCCAGCTCCGCCGCGCTCGGGTACCGCGTGTAGTGGTAGACGACGTCGTAGCCGTATTCGGTCCAGGTTCGCGTCTGGCGGAGCGCGGCGGCCTGGGCCATCTTCTGGCCGGCCGCCACCCGCAGGATCCGCGACATCATCCCCAGCACGTCCGGCGAGCCCGGTCCCAGGGCCATGACACGCTTCAGGATCGCCTCGGCGTCGGCCCACTGGCCGTCGCGCATCTTGAGGGCGGCGGTGCCGACCAGCGCGGCCGGGTGGTCGGGGTCGACCGCCAGGGCCCGGTCAAAGAGGTCCTGGGCGTAGCCCCGCTCCTTCCCGGCCAAGCCCTCGGTCTGGGTGCGAAAGTAGTTCGGGTCGGACCAGGGCTCGATCCGCTCAAACCGCACGTCCAGCTCGTCAACGAGGAACCGGCCGAGGGCGCCCAGGCCGTCCGGGTCCTCCGGCGCGGCGCGGACGGCCCATTCCAGGACGCGGCGGCGATCCTGGTACGTCTCGTCGCCGAGTCGGCGGCCAGCGTTGGAGGCCCGGACCACGGCCAACGCCCGTCCCGTGAGGTCGTCGACCGAGGCGGCCTTACGGGCTGCGCCCAGCAGGTCCTCGAAGAGGTCCGGCGGCGAACCTGACGGCGTCTCGAGGGCGGCCCCGACGGCGGGCTCGATCGCCTTGAGGACGTCGCTCGCCCCGCGGCGGCCCAGTTCGCGAGCGATTGCCAGGTCCGACCTGGCCCGGGCCGCATCGCCCATACGTGCCGCGGCGACCGCCCGCCAGGCGTACCCCTCCACCAGGGCCGGTTTCCAACTGAGGGCGACCGAGAGTTCCCGGCGGGCCTGCTCCAGCCGCCCCAGCTCAACCAGGGCCGTCGCGTGTCGAGCAAGAAGCGACGGATCGTCCGGCCTGGCCTCCAGGGCTGTCGCCAGGTCCCGCTCGGCCCCGGCGAAGTCGCGTGCCGCAAGCCGAGAGGCGCCCCGGGCGTAATGGACGTCGGCGGTCTGGCCGCCGGCGCCGACCTCCTGGACGAAAAGCTCGGCCACCAGGGGGAACTTCGCGCGGGCCCCGGCCATCGCCTGTTCGGCCTGGGGGACGTACTCGGCCGGGGCCTGGGGGCCCGCGAACGCCAGGGCCCCGTAGGCGTTGCCCACCTGGAGGAGCAGGCGGTCGAAGTCGTTGTGGCCGGGCACGGCGATGCGCATCGCCCCCACCTGGTCGCCGTGCATCCGCAGGGCGAACGAGTGAACCCGTGCGGCCAGCGACCCGCGCCCGCTCAAGCGGTACGCCCGCTCCGTGTCGCGCCGGCCTTCGGCGAGCTTCTCCGCCAGGAGCAGCGCCATGCCGCGCACCAGGACCGGCCGGGGGTCGTCGGGGGCGGAGGCGACGGCCGGATCGGCGGCCTCGGCCGCCTCTGCGAACCGGCCTTGCGCCAGGTGTTCGAGCCCGTCGGCCAGGGCGAGCGTCGCCGGCGCGACCGCGGGCGGGGCATCGAGCGAATCGGTCTGCCGAGGGACCGGCGCGTCGGCCGATGCGACCGGCACCGTGCCGCCCTCCGGCCCGGATGCACACCCCACGATCACCAGGCCCAGCGCGACGGCCCAGCGGCAGGTTCGGGTGTCCATTGTGAGTTCCTTCCACGGCGCGGCAGTCCGCCGAATCAGGAATTCTAGGCCCCCTCTTCCAGGCGGACAACCAACTCGACCCACTTGCAGAGCGCCTGCCGGGCCTCTTCGCGGTCGGTGAGTTCCTTGTTCTGGTGCGCCAGATACGTGTTGCGGAACGCATACACCTGCGTCAGCGCCACTTCCAGTTCGCGGTTGCAGGGCACGAGGTTGAAGGGAGTGT
>CAZGKW010000030.1:0-53262 GCA_964526295.1 uncultured Anaerolineales bacterium | reverse complement strand
CGCGGGCGACCGTGACGACCTGGCCGACCTGCTCGTCGGTGCAGCGGACGCCCTTCGTCTTCTCGATGCCGAGGTCCGTCACCTTGATCTGCGTGTAGTTGGCAATCCCGTGGCGGTCGAAGGCCTTCTTGGCGCAGTCCAGCGGGCAGCCGTCAATGACCAGATTCAAGTCGGCGTCGCGGGCGGTCTGGACCATGCCCTCGATGTCCGCCCCGAGGCCGGCCAGGCAGAACATCGTCCCGTGCCCCTCGAACATCAACTCACGGGCGGCGCGGTCGGCGATCTCGCCCACGTTCGCCCCGCCCGAGCAGGCATACAGAAGGACCGTCCGCTTCTCGTTGCCGCCGCAGCACGACGCGTCGGCCGACTTCGGTTTCTCGCCTCCGCAGCATTCCGCCATGGGATTTCCCTTTCATTGTTGCCCCGGCGAGCGTGGCCGGGGCCTGTTCTTTCCGGCGCGGGTCCGGCCCGCTACCTGGCGAGGGCCGCTTGCCGCTTCGCCTGTTCCCGAATCACCGTCTCCACGCACTCGAAGAACCCGACGACGCAGGGCAGCCGGAGCGAATAGAACACCTGGTTGCCGCGCTTCTCCTGGTCGACGATGCCGGCGTCGCGAAGGATCGCCAGGTGCTTCGAGACCGTGGAGATGTCGGCGCCGACGAGGGCCGTCAGTTCGCAGACGCACCGCTCGCCCCGCGCCAGTTCGTCCGCCATGAAAAGCCGCGTCGGATGGCCGAGGGCCTTAAAGACGCGGGCGCGGGCCTCGTAGCGGGCTTGGGTTGGCCCATCCATGGTTGCCTCCCGTGGCGGTGCTTGGTCGTTTGGCATAATAGCCAATCTCCGCCGGGTTTCAACCCCCCTCGCCATCGCGGCTGCTGCCTTTCTCCCCGCGCGGGGCCGCTGCCGCGCCGCCGGACCCCGGCCGCTATCCGGCCACGCCCATGCCCTGGCAGATCTCCACGAGGGCGTCCTTCAAGTGGGCGTACTCGCCCTCGAAGACGGGACGGCACTGCGTGGCCGGCGCCTGACCGTCGCAGACGCGGACGGCAAACGCCAGGCACGTCGCCTCGCCGCACGCGCGGCAGTTGGTGCCGGGCAGGCGCTTGAAGATCTCCAGCGCCGACGGTTTCTGCCGCATGACGTAGGAGGGTTCGATGTGCGCCCGGCGGGCCCACGTGTCATTCGCGCGGCGGCGGACCATCTCCAGCGTCCGCCAGCCGTCCACGATCTCGTCGGCCTTGGCCACGGCGATCCGCCTCGCGTACATCGAGATCATCCGGTAGCCGTCCATGAACGTGAAGGTCGGACCGCGGGCGTTGTAGCAGGCCTCCTTCATCTCGGCGTTCAGGTAGGGGAAGACCTCCGTCAGGTCGCCCGTCAGGTGGGCGATCAGGCGGATCTTCGTCGGGTCCGCGACGCACGGCGCCAGGACCACGATCCGGGCCTCGCCGAACACGTCCTCCGCGCAGGCGGGCGGCTCCTCGGCGGGGACGGCGATCCGCGCCGGCCGGTACTCGACCCATCCGGCCGAAACGAACTGGGCCGCGCCGCGCGGCGCAAGGGCCGCCCGGCCCTCGGCGTCCGCCACCAGGGCCGGCGCCCCGACCAAGCGATACCCCGGTTCGGGAGAGACCACCTCGAACGCCGCGCCCCCGGCCTCGAGCCTCGCGCGGGCCCTTTCGAACTCGGCCATCTCCGCAAACGTGGTCACGAAAGCGCTCATGCGTTTCTCTCGACCTCTTTATCGACACGGCTGCCGCGGGTCACGATCAGACAATGGCAGGGCTTCACGAAGAGGGCCACGATGATCTCGAAGACGAGGCCGCCGATCCGATTGTCCGCCGCACGCCCGCGTAGGCGGTCGGCAGGAAAACGAGCGTCAACAGCAACGAGTACAACAAGCCGCCGATCACGGCGATGGCCATCGGCACGAGCATGTCGCCGCCCTCGCCGAGATTCAGCGCCAGCGGAAGGAGACCCAGCACGGTGGTCAACTGCGTCATCAGGATCGGGCGAACGCGAATCGGAGCCGCCATCCGAATGGCCTCCAGAGGCCTTTGCCCCTGCTGTCGATATTCCTCGGCCAGAGACAGCAGCACCACACCTTGCGAGGTGATGCCGCCCATCATCACAACCAGCCCGATCAGGACGGTAATGCCGATCGGCGTGCCCGTGACGAAGAGGGCCAGGAACGCCCCCGTCAGCGCCAGCGGCACGTTGACCATGATCAAGAGCGGCAGCACGAAGGACTCGAACTGAACGGCCAGCACCACGTAGGCAAACAGGACCGCGAAGCCGATGATCAGGCCCATGGCCCGGCGGTTTTCGGCCATCATCTGGGCCTGGCCACCCATCGCATAGCTCACGCCCGCCGGCAAGTCCATCTGCGCCAAAACGTTCTCCGCCTTGGCGACTGCTTCGCCGACGCTCACTCCGGTCGCATCCGCTCGCACGATGACCTGCTTGGCCTGATTCTCGCGAACGATCTCGACCGGCCCGACCGCCCGTCGCACCTCGGCCACGTCGCGCAGATAGACGGGGCTTCCGTTGCGGGTGTCGAGGATCAGCCCTTCCAGGTCGCTCTTGCTGGTCAACCGGGCCTCCGGGACCACAACGCGGATGTCGTAGTACTCGCTGCCCTCACGATACTGCGTGGCGACCAGCCCTTGCACCAGCCCGCGCAGCGTGCCCGCCACCTGCGTCACCGAGATGTCCAGGTCCGAGGCCTTGGCCCGATCCACGTAAATGCGGTATTCGGGCTTGGTCATGTCCATGGAGATGTTCACGTTGCCCAGCCCCTGCGTCTCATTCAGGCGGGCCGCCACCTGCTTGGCGAACTCGAAGATGGGCTCGATCTCCGTGCCCTGGACCTTGACCTCGACTTCCTGCTCGCCGACCTTGCGGATGCCTTTGACCTTCATCTGCATCACCGGCAGCTTGCCCCCGGGCGGGGCCACCTTGCCCACCAGGGGCTTGATCTTCGCAATGAACTGCTCGGTGCTGATGTCTCGCCGGCTGCGAGGGACGAGCTGGATGTTCACTTCGCCCTCGTTGGCGATCTCGTAGGTGTAGAGCCCCCACACCTTGCCGCCGGCAAGCGTAAAGGTGCTCTCGATCTCCGGGAGTCCTCCGAGCTTCGCCTCGATCTGCTTGAGAATGCGATCCACCTCGCCGACCGACGTGCCGCTGGGCATCTTGACCTTGACCATCACCCGGCCGTCATCGACCTTGGGCAGGAACTCCGAGCCGGTTCTCGTCGCCAGCCAGAGACCGCCGCCGAACAGCGCCGCCGTCAGGATGACCACCAGCCACTTGGCCCTCAAACAACCACCGAGCAGAGCGGAATAGCCCCGCACCACGCCGGACAGCACGGCGTCGAAAACGCGGGCTACCCTGGATCCGCCCCCGGCTCGCTCGCGACGCACAAGACGGTCGGTCAGAAGAGGCGTCAACGTGACGGCGACCAGCAGCGAAATCACCACGATGCCCGCGACCACCAGGACGAGTTCCTTGAACAGCAACGCTGCCAACCCGGGCACGAACAGGAAGGGCAGGAAGATCGCCAGGAAGGTCAGCGTGGCCGCTACGATGGCCGAGCCGACCTCTCGCGTGCCTTTGATCGCATAGTCCGTCGCGCCTTCGGACTTCAGGCGCGTGATGTTCTCCAGCACCACGATGGAGTTGTCCAAGATCACGCCCAACGCTACCACCAGGCCGCCCAGCGAAAAGACGTTGATGGAGAACCCTGCCGTCTTCATCAGGAAGAAGTTGGCCAGGAGCGTCAGCGGAAGGGCGATGACCATCACCATCACCTGCCGCCAGCGCCCAAGAAACAGGTAGACCACGACGATGACCAGAACCGCCGCAAGGATGGCCGAGCTTTGGACGCTGTGGATGGCCCCGAGCACATACTCGCCCTGATTCTCGACATAGCCGAACTGAATATCCTCCGGCACGTCCTCGCGAAGCTGCCCGAGCCTGGCTTGAACGGCCTCGGCGACCGTCACGGTGTTGGCGGTGGCCTGCTTCAGCACGTTCAGCTTGATGGCGGGCCTGCCGTTGAAGCGCGTGTTGACCCGCATCTCCTCGTGCGAGTCCTCGACGGTGGCCACGTCCTTCAGGTAGACCTTCTCGCCGTTATCCCCGGTGGCGACAACGACGTTCTCGATCTCCTCGATGCTCTCGAACTCGCCCATCGTGCGGGCGATGATCTCGCGAGATTCGACGGTGACGCGCCCGGCGAATGTCTGGCGGTTCTCCTCGTAAAGGGCCTTGGCGATCTGGGCGGGCGAAAGCTTGTAGGCGGCCAGTCGCGGCGGGTCGAGGTGGACGCGGATTTCGCGTTCCAGTCCGCCGACCACTTCGACGCCGGCCGTGCCGGGCACCGCCGTCAGGCGTTCGGAAAGCCAGTTGTCCGCCCATTCGCGCAGCCAGACCAGGTCGCGCTGGTCGGAGAAGATCGTCACCTGCATGACCGGCAACTGTGACGGGTCGGCCTTGATGATGACCGGCGGGTCCATGTCGGGCGGCAGCTTGCGGGCCACGCGTCCCATCGCAGTGATGACGTCCTGGTACGCCTCTTCCACGTCGACGCCGTACTGGAAGTTCACCAGGAGCGTGTACATGCCCTCGATGCTGGAGGATTCCAGGTAATCGAGGTTGTCCACCGTCGCCAGGACCTCTTCGATCGGCTCGGCGACGTTGGTCTCGATCTCCTCCGGCGTGGCCCCTCGCCACCAGATGTGGACCTTGATCATCGGATAGGTGATCTCGGGCAGATAGTCCACGTCGAGCTGCGTGAAGCTGAACATACCCGTGGCGAAGACCGCAATCGCCAGTACGGTAGCGGCCACCGGACGCTTCAATGTGGTGGCTGTGATCTTCACTGGCTACTCCCCGAGGCCGTCGCGGCCGCCGGCTGGGGCTTGGGGGGCGTCCGTACTGCTGCGCCGTCCTTGAGGCCCTCGTTACCGGCCACGATCACCAACTCGCCGGGCTCGACGCCTTCGGTGACCTGGACCTTCCGGTCCCGCTCGATGCCCAGGCGGACCTTTCTCAGGACGGCCTTGCCATCGACCAATACAAAGACAACCGTTTGCCCGTTTGCCATCGTGAGAAGGGCGCTGTCGGGAACCACCACGGCATCCGGGACTTCTCGCACCGCAACGTCAACTCGCGCGAACATCCCGGGCACCAGATCATCCGGGCCAGAGGCCAACTTCGCCTCGACCGTTCGCGTGCGCGTCTTGGGATCGAGTTCGGGATAGACCCGCGAGATGCTTCCCTCGAAGGACCGATTCGGGTACGCATCGAGCCGAATCGAGACCGCCGCGCCTGGTGCTACCTGGGTCGATTGGCTCTCCGGCACCGCGAAACGAACTACCAGCGAAGCCGGATCGAACATCTTCAGCAACGGGGCGCGCACCGTTGCCAGGTCGCCCGGTTGCACATACACCTTCGTTACGACGCCGGCAAACGGTACGGGAATCGTGCACTCAGCCAGCTTCGCGCTGACGACGGCCAGGCGGGCCCTGGCTTCGTCCACGGCCGCCTGCTGGACGGCGATTTCGGTCTTCGTAGGCCCCGCCGTCAGGATGGCGAGCTTCTGCTTGGCAGAGACCAACTGCGTCTGGCAGGTGACGAACGCGACGCGGGCCTTCTCGACCATCTCGCCGGGGACCGAGCCGCTCTCCACGAGCTTCTGAACCCGGTCCAGGTCGCTGCGGGCGAAGCGGGCGCATTCCTCCAGCTTCTTCACGTCCTCCTTGGCCTGGGCGACCTCCTCGGGTCGCGCGTCGGCGGTCAGGTCGGCCAGTTTCGCCTTCGCCACGGCCAACGCGGCCTGGGCGGCCTGCACTTCAGCACGGTATAGTTGCCGGTCGATTTCGATCAGCTTTGTTGGACCGTCGGCGGATATCTCCACACGGTCGCCTTCGCGCCAGGGACAGAAGGCAATCGGTCCCTCAACGGTCGCCTGAATGGTCACCGCCCTGGTGGCGACGACTTCGCCTGTCGCCTCCAGAGACTCCGCCAGACGAGCCTTCTCGGCCGCAACGGTTCGGACAAGCGGGGCCTTTTTCGGCGGTCGCCAGCGTGCGCCCCCAGGGGGCGGGCCTGTCCCCCGTCGGGTCGGCACGCCGCCAGGCTGCTCCGAATCGTCTTGCGCCGGGTCTTCCTTGCCCGAGTCGCAGCCAATCAGGCCGATGGCAACCACCCCGGCCGCCGCAATCGCCAACGCACGCCATGCCATTCTCACGGTTGTTCTCCCACGGCCAGGCGGAACTGGGCCAGGGCCGTATTGTGGTCCGCCAGGGCCCGGTAGTATTGGGTCTGGGTTTCCAGAAGCGCGGATTGAGCGTCCAACACGTCCGTGATGGAGCCCTTGCCAAGCTCGTGCTTCTGCCGCTCGATCCGCAGGCTTTCCTCGGCCTGCCGGATGGCCTTCTGGGTCGCTTCAACGCGCTGCCTGGCGGATTCCAGGTTGGACAGCGCCGTCTCAACATCGAGTTGAATCTGGAGTTCCAACGCCCGCAGACGCTGGCGGGCCGCCGCCAGGCGAGCGCGTTCACGACGGACGCGGGCCTCGATCCGGCCGCCTTCGAAGAGAGGAACGTCCACGACGACGCCGGCGCGTCCCACGTCTTCCGAACTGTCCGTGCCCGCCGGCCGATCGCTCGGCCCGGCCGCCCATCGACCGCCATAGGAACCCTGAGCCGATACCGTCGGCCAGTGTCCGGCGCGGGCGGCATCGACCAGCTTCGCCCGGGCCTCCAGGCCCGAGCGTGCCGCGAGATAGTCATCCCGATTCTCCAACGCCACGGCCAGAGACCCGCTCCGGCCTGGCAGTTCGGCAACCGGCGAAGTCAATTCGCCTTGGGCTTGCAGGGCCTGCTCCCGATCTTCCACGCCCATGAGATTGGCCAGCACGCGCTGCTGAATGGACAGAAGGTTCCGCGTGTCCGCCAGCCGCTGTTCGATGTCGGCGATGCGGACCTCGGTCCGCAAACGGTCCACGTTCGCCGCCTTCTGCGCCTCGATCAGGTCGCCGATCCGCTTGAGATGCTCCTGCAACGCTTTCTTCGAGAACTCCTGCGATTCAACCACCCTGCGCAGCGCCAGAATGCGGTAAAAGACGCTGGATACATTGAAGACCAGTTCTTCACGCGTCCGCGCCAGACGATGGTCGGCCGACCTGGCCAGCAACTCGGCGGCTTGCATTTCGCTGATGAGCCGACCGCCCGTGAACAGCGGCATGCTCACCACCAGGTCCGCCGAGAAGAGGTCGTCGGTGAAGACGCCTTTTTCTCCGTTGAATCGAGCGGGCACCAGCCGTTGGTCGTCCAGGGAATGTGTGTACCCCCCGACAACGCCCACGCTCGGCAGCAGCGCCCCGGTGGCCACGTCCGCCTGGGCCTCTGCGGCATCCACGTCGTGCCTGCTCGCCGCCAGCCCAGGATTGCTGGCCAACGCGATCTCGACCGCTTCCGACAGCGTCACAGGTCCCTTGTCCCATCCCACGGTCGAGGACTCGGCCGGGCGAAACAACCTCGCACTTCTATGCGGCATGCCCGCATACGGGTCGGTCGGATCGAGCAGCGCACAGCCGGACATCAGCAGTGACGCCATCAGAGTTGTGGCAAGCACTACTTTCATGAAATCACGCCCTGGGCAATCAGGTGTTTTTTCACCTTGGCCCATATCTTCTCCTGGCGGTAGAGTTTGCGGAGCCGCTCGACGTCCGGGAAGGAGATCGCCTGCCCTGCGCAGAGGTTGGCGCACGTGGAGCACCCCACCACGCAGTCATTGGGGCGGGCGACCTTCGGCCCTTCATCGGCCCATTCGTAGACCTTGTGTCCGCAGTTCATGCACATCCCGCATTTCACACACTTCTCCGGGTCGATCGTCGGGTACCACTCGACCCTCTCTCTTGGGTGTCCTGCCAGCCAAGGCATGGCCTTTCTCCCTAAGCGTTTCCCCGGTGCCTATCCATGTGGTTCATCCTTGCCCGGCATGGGGACGAGCAGCACCGGCGATTCGGCGCGGCGAGCCACGTAGTGGCTGACGCTGCCCAGGAACAGCTCGCCCAGGTATCCGCGACCTTGGCTGCCCATGATCACCAGGCTGGCTTTCCCCGCCCGGGCACGTTCAAGAATCTCTGCCTTCGGAAGTCCATATGGCAGTTCAATGCTTACGTCCGCGCTGCCCATCTCGCCCAGACGAGCCTTCATCCGTTCGAGGCGTCCTCGATCCACTTCGTTGAACTCATCCAGGCGATGCTCCAAATGAGGGGCCAGTCTCGTCCTGTCCTGGACATGCAGAAGCGTGACCTTCCGCGCGCCGCTCTCTACCACCTTCGCCACGTAGGCAAAGGCGTGCTCCGCATTGTCGGAGAAATCCGTCGGATACAGCGCCTGCTCCAGAAAATTGCAGCGGCCGGTCACACACATCGGCCGTCCGCCTTCGCCGGTCGTCAGGCGCAGAACCAGCACGGGCACTGAAGCGTGCTGTATGACGGCGCTGGCGACGCCGCCGAGAAATATCTCATGGGCAAGATGGTGCCCATGGGAACCGACCACCAGCAGCGAGCATTCTTCCTCGGCGGCGATGCGGGGCACTTCGGTCTGGGGCAGGCCGGGTTCGGCGCGCATCGTCACGATGAAGCCCTGTCTTTCGAGCAGCCGCTTCTGCTCTTCCATGGATTGCAGAAAGTGCTCCTTCATCTCCTCTGGAAATGCCGCCACCTGCGGAACGTCGAAGCAGTGCAGCAATATGCACTCGCGCGTTCCGAGGGCCCGCAAGCGCTCCACGCATCCGACAACGGCCTGCGAAGCAGGGGAAAGGTCCACGGCCACAAGCGCCTTGCTGAACATGAACCGGGTCCCTTCCTCGGTCACAGTGCCCCGAAGACCATGCCCGAGATCGTGGCCATCACGACCACCAGCGAGCAGAAGACGACGGTCTTCCGCGTGCCCATGATGCTGCGGATGACCAGCATGTTCGGCAGGCTCAGAGCCGGACCCGCCAGCAGCAGCGCCAACGCCGGGCCCTTGCCCATGCCCGCGCCGATCAGGCCCTGGAGGATCGGCACCTCCGTCAGCGTGGCGAAGTACATGAACGCCCCGAAGATGCTGGCGAAGAAGTTCGTCCACACCGGCCAGACGGCCCGGGCAGTGCTCTCGAAGCTGCCGCCGCCCCAGCCGGTGATGGCCAGCATCGAATCCGGGCTGTCGCCGACGAGCATCTCCACGTACTGGCTCGGAATCAGCCCCGGATGCCCCGGCCGGCCCAGCAGGAAACCCGCGATCAGAACGCCGAAAAACAGCAGCGGCAGGATCTGCTTGGCGAAGGTCCACGTGGCGCTGAACCACTCCTCGCCCTCGCCCTTGCTCGTCTCCAGGACCCACGACAGGCCGACCACCCCCGCCAAGAACGGAAGCAGCACCCATAGGCCCTGCGTCGGCAAGGCAAACGCCAGGATGGCCGGGGGGATTGCCGCGAGGACCACCTTCCACCAGGCGACGCTGAGCCAGAAGATCAGCACCAGGGCGAAGCCGACCCCGAAGACCGAGGTGATGAGCCACTTGTTCTGCCACAACGCCGACCAGACTCCGGAAGCAGCCTGCCGATGTCTCAAGAAGGCCTCAGCGGGTGCCTCGAAGTCCTTGGAGCCGTCCGCCGGTGCGCCTGCGGGCCTCAACGTGAAGGTGGCCCCCGGTTCGTGCGGATCGAACGGGGCCTCGGCGATGTCAACGCGAACGGTCTCGCCGCTGGGCGATTGGTAGTCCCACGTGCCGGGCGTTCCCCAGTTGGCGAAGACCAGCACCCCGACCATCGCAGCAAAGAAGACGGCGTTCTTCCACAACGGCCGGGAGACTTCCGGTTCGGGCATGCCGAGCTGGCCGTTGGCCTTCTCCAGTTCCTCCTTGCGGTAGATGAAATGCATGATCAGGCCGATGACCACGCTGAAGCCGATCGCCCCGACGGCCCGGGCGACGCCCAACTCGAACCCCAGGATCCGGGCCGTCAGGATGATCGCCAGGACGTTGATCGCGGGCCCGGAATACAGGAATGCCGTGGCCGGTCCCAGGCCCGCGCCCATCCGCCAGATACCCGCGAAAAGCGGCAGCACGGTGCAGGAGCAGACGGCCAGGATCGACCCGGACACGCTCGCCACACCGTAGGCCAGCACCTTGTTGGCCTTCGCGCCCAAGTACTTCATCACCGAAGCCTGGCTGACGAACACGCCGATGGCCCCGGCGATGAAGAACGCCGGCACCAGGCACAGCAGCACGTGCTCCCGCGCGTACCACTTCGCCAAGCGCAGGGCCTCCATGACCCCGCCGCCCAGCCGCTCCCAGCCCACCGGCAGCCAGAAGAACAGCAGGAAAACGGCGACCATCCACAGCAGCTTCTTCCACTCGTGCTTCCACTGGACCACGGCTCAGGGCCCCCTGTACATTGCGTGAGTCTGTTACGTTATCCTCACACGGAACGCCAAAAAAACAAGGCGAGACCTCCCGCCTCAAAGCGTGCCCAAGGCGGCCTTGTCCCGTTCCAGGCGCTCGCGCAAGGCGTCCGAAACGCAGGCCAGAAACCCCAGGATACAAGGCGTCTTCAGCGAATACATGACTTTCAGTCCGTCCTTGCGGCTGTCGAGCACCCCCGCCTTCAACATCACAGCCAGGTGCCTGGAGACGTTCGACCGCTTGGCGCCCACGTGCTCGGCGATGTCGCAGACACATTGCTCGCCGCCCCTGAGGAAGTCGATGATGGCCAGCCGGATCGGGTGCCCCGCCGCCTGGATCATCTCCGCCTTCATCGCATACAGCCGCTTGTTCGCCTCGTCCATCCGGCCGCCTTTCTGTTACACTGTGATCACATAGTAGCGAAGTTGGCCGCGTACGTCAAGTGGATTCTCCCATCCCGCTAACCCGCATTCGGGCCTGCGCCGAGCCGCCGCGCAAAGCCCGCGACGCGCCGTCCTTGGGCCGGGTCGCACCTGCGGCGAGCCGGGGGCCGCGGAAGCGGAGAGGCCCCCGCGATGCGGAGGCAGCGAAGGAGGCGGCATTGAGTTCAGGCCGCGTCGGTGACGCCATCGGACGCCCAACGGAACGCGAGGACCAGGCTGCGGCCCGGTCGTGGGACAATGCCGGAGCCTGCCCCCGCTACCCCATTCTCCCCCGACCGTCCTTCCTCGGGACGGTCGCTCTTTTCATACAGGGCGTGGGCGGCCGGGCCCTTCGCGTAACCACGGGGCTGGGCCCCGCAGGTCGCCTCGCCCGCCTTGGCTTCGGGATCGACGCCGACGGGCACGCCGTTGCCGGACCCATCGAGCCACCGCCCGTGACCGACACCGTCTTCGCGACCCGCCCCGAGAGACTCGACGTGCGACTCCGGGAAAGCAGACTTTCGAGCGTCCTGACGGCGACGGTCCTTCTCCGGGCCGGCGGTCTGTTGCCCTGCCGCCCCACGATCGACGGTGCCGCCCTCGGGGACCTCGGCGCCGGGACGGTCGAGCTCCGACAGGGCGACCGTCTTCTCCTGGCCGGCCTCTTCGGTGCGGAGGCGCCCCGTCGAGTCCGGATCAGTTCGCCCACTCCAGGAAGTCGGCGGACCGGCTCGCTTCGACTGGCCTGCCGTTTACGAGGAGTTCCGGACGCCCCTGGCCGACGCGAAGCCTTATCGCCCGGACGTCCCCGCGGACGGTCGCCTTGCCCTGGCCCACGCGGACGAACGCGTGACCGGCGAAGGTGAAGCTCTCGCCGCCGCCCGCCAAGGTGACCGGCTCGCCGGCTTCGTCGCCGAAACGGACCATCAACCGGTCGTCGATGCCGCTGCCCGGAGCGCCGACCACGCGAACGGCGACGGCGTCGGGCGTCCCGGCGATTCGTTCGAACGCCGTCACCCTGGGCCCCGGCTCGAAAGGCTCGTGCAGCGCGACGAAGGTCGCACCGGGGGCCCGGAGCGACGAGACGATGGTCACACCGTCGACGGAGGTGCGCTCGACTGCACCGGACTTGCCGTACGGCCGCGGCGTCGGCGCGACGTGGGCCTTCGCATCCGCCTGACCCAGCAGGTGGACCCGCACGCCCACCTTGCGGCCCCACCAGGCCTCCCCGAGGGGCGTGTTCTCGGGCGGGTCCTTCGGGGGCACCTGGCGGACCGTCACGCTCCAGGGACGGCCGCCGGTGTCGAGTGTCCGTACGTCGGACAGCTCTTTGACCAGGTCGGCCAGGGCGTTCGACGGGCCCCACTCGCCCGGTCTGTCCGGGGACACCTCGCCAAAGGTGTGGACGAGCCAGACATAGGAGTGCCGCTGGTCATCACGGCCGGCGTAGACGTCCAGAAGGTAATCGCGCGTCAGCATGAGGGCACGCGTCTCATCGACGCCGGGGTACCGCTCTCGGGTACGGGCGGCGACGAACTTCACCTCCGGCCCGAAGTCCTGTCGCGTCGTACAGTCGTCCGTGAAGGCCGGCTCGAGGCTGCCGGTGCGGCCCCAGTCGTCCTTCTCGACGTGTCCGTCGACCATCACGCCGCAGTGGCTGCGAATCGAGCGGCTGAACTGGAAGGCGTAGCCGGGGTCGGGCTTGGGATTCTGGTAGATCGGGCGGTTCAGGGCATAGAAGCCGCACAAGGCGAGCTGGTCGTTGACGTGGTGCGCGTACGGGGCGGTCAGGCGGAGGGCGACCGCCGGGGCCGGGCCCAGCCAGTGGTCGGGCCCTTCCTCGGCCCGGAGCATCACGAAGCCGCGGTCCGGGTAGACGCGCGACCGGATCGACGGCGGCGTCACCTTCTGCGGGTCGATCGGGTCGATGCCGAAGTAGAGGGTGGGCGTATAGAGGTCCTCGTCGGGGCCGCGCATCCGGGCGAGGAACCAGTCGAAGCCGGCGTCCGGCCAGAGGGCGTGGCCCCACTCGAACCACAGGCGGGTCTGCATTTTGGGCGTGAAATTGGAGTAACCGTCCCACTGCGGGTTGTTGCCGCGGTGGGTCCCGCCCCACGCCCCGGGGGCCTGCCAGAGCTTGTCGCCGCCCTGGCCGTTGGGGAAAAAGCCGCTGACGGTGGCGTGGTGGAACGGCAGCCACGGCCGCACGTCGCCCGCGCTCATCCGCTCGAGGCGCCACCGCTCGGTGCCCGTGTCCACCCCGGGGAAGGTGAAGTGGATCACGCTTTCGATGTGTCGCCGCATGCTGGCCCCACCGGCGCCTGCGTAGCCGAAACCCAGCTCGTCGAGCCCGAGGTTGCGGACCGCCGTGCAGTACATCAACAGGGCCCCCGGCGTGGAGCCCATCTTGCTGAACTCCTCCATGTAGAAACCCAGGTCGCCAAGGTAGTCATCGAAGTACCACCGGATGCTTCCGTGCGTCGCCCAGGTCCAGCGGATGAGGTCCTCGTCACGAAGGGAGGCGGCCATCAGGTTGGCGCTCAGCTTCCAGGGGAAAATGATGTTCGGCAGCCAGTTCGTGCGGGTGTACCGGCCGTTCTCCCCGTCGTAGCGGGCGTAGTTCTTCTCGTTGTTGTAGACGCTCGTATCGTAGGTCCCGCCGGGCTTGATGGCGTAGCGGATATACTCGCGGAACTTCCGTTCGAGCGCCTCCCGCTGTTCGGCCGTGAGCTCGTCGTAGAGAAGGTCGTAGGCCAGGACACGCCATTGCATCGCGGCGCCGAGAGGATGCGACGCCTTGATGACGCCGAGAAGCTTCTTCTTCTGCGCGGCGCCGGCCTCCGCGTCGCCCATGACGGCGTAGCGGAAAAGCTCGTCGAGGTCCCGGCACCGGTCCTTTCCGCGGCCCATCCGGGTATAGGCCTCCCGGGCCCACGGCTCGGTCTCGATCTGCTTCCTCAGGGCGGCCAGGTCCTGCTTCGTCCAGAGCAGGAACGGATGCTCGACCTGAGGCGCCTCGCCGGCAACCGCCACGACCCGGCATGCCAAAACTATTGCGACCACACAACCTGCTGCGACCCGCATCATAGGCGCCTCCCATGACCGACCGAACGGCCGGGGCTAGGGCATCTCTACCTGGCTGACGGGATGGTTGGACGGTGCGAAGCGCCGGATCAGCAGGGCTGGATTCGTGGTGCCCCGCGTCCCGTCGGTCAGCGTCCAGACGGCGGAGACGACATGGCAGCCGGCCGGTATGCTCTCCCATCGCCACTGCCACGGGGCGCCCCTCGCGTCGCCCAGCTTGCGGGCCCCGTCGTAGAACGTCACCAGGCGCATTTGCTGGTCGCCGCCGACGGTCACGCCGAGCACGAGCGACTCGTCCGGCTCGAGCATCAGTTCGAATCCCGACTTTGGCCGGTACGGGCCGAGCGTCTTCCCACCGTCGGGTGTGCCGGCCGTCAGTTGGACCGGCATCTTCTCGGCCATCATGGCTCGCCACACCCAGGCCACGGTCTCGTTCGGCAGCCACGTCGCCCGACTGCGGTCCCCCCCATAGTCGGCGTACGGGGCAACCTCGGCCCAGACGCCGTGCGTGCTGTCGAGGTCGCCGAGCCAACCGGCCCGCACGTCGACCTCGGCCATCGCTGCTCGTACCGCCCCGGCACCCGTTCCGCGGGCCAGCCGGGCCTCGGCCAGGGCCACGATCCACGGCACGAACAGCGCAGCGCTGTTGCCCCAGTCGTGTGCACACCCGTGCTGCACCGCCAGGCCCCAAGGCAGGCCCTGCCGGCGGGCCGGGATGAACTTGGCCTCGATGTCGGGCAGCATCTTGAAGGCGTCCGGTATCTCGCCCAGCGTGAAGCAGGCGGGCACCTGCCTCTCGGCCGCGCCCATCTTGGCCGGGTCCATGATCCAGGCACAGCTCACGCAGTTCGTCAGGGCCCGCTCGGGCGTCGCCAGGAGCGTTCGTGTCACCAGGCCCCCCGCCGAATGGCCGACGCCTGCCATCGGCAGGTCCGGCAGCTCCGCGTGGCCCGAGGCTGCTGCTGCCAGCTCCAACCCCCGGTCGATCGCGGCCCGCATCAGCTTCGGGCGGTTCGTCCGCCGCAGGTCCATGCTCAGGGCGATATGGCCGAAGTCAAGCTGACGGCACAGTTCTGCCCAGCGATCCTTCGGCTTCATACGGTAGTTGGCCACGTGGACGATCAGGCCCCGGAGCGTCTCGATCCCGGACGGGACCAGCAGCTTGAAGTCGACGCCGTCGACAACCGTGTGGTAGACCCGGTCTTCGCCCGTGACGGCGGGATGGGCGGCGCCCGCATCGGCATCCGCCTTGGGCCGCGCCGCCTGTGCCGGGGCCGCCTCCGGCGGACCGTCCAGGACGACGCTCGCGACGTCGACCCGGTAGCCGTCGCCGGAGGTCTCGAACACAAGGGTCGTGTCGGCCTTCAGAAGGACCGGGTCGATGCGGACCTCGGTCAACCAGTCGTGGTCCGGCACGCGGACGGCCCGGCCGTTGACCCGGACGGTGGCTTCGTCCCCGTCGACCTTCTCCAGCACGACCTTGACCCACGCCGATTCGGCGGCGCGAATCCGGTCCGGGTCAACCGCCACTTTCAACGTGACCGGCTTTCGCGGCTGGACCTCGTTCAGAATCCCCTTGGCGAACGTCTGGCGTCGGACCACCTGCGGGCGGCTCGGAGGCTTGCCAGCAAGTGGAAAGACCCACTTCGCGCCGGTCTTCTGAGGCAGCGTCACCGTCGCCTCGAACCGCCTGCCGCTCGCCGCGACCGCTTCCTCGTGGAAGGCCAACGGCCCCTTCGGCTCGACCGGCTCGACCCAGGTCTCCCGGCCGTCGCGGAGCTCCGTGCCGTCCGGTGCCTCGATCGCCAGCCGGACGTCGCGGGCCTCGCCCTGGTCGTTGAAGACCACGACGACCAGGCGGTCCCCGTTCAGGCTCGCCACGGGCCAGACGTCCAGGTCCTCGCACGCCGTATGCACCAGACGTCCGCGGAGGTCCTTGAGGAGCTTGAACAGGAACTCGTCACCGCCCCCACCCCAGCCGGGGGCCAGCGACCCGTGGGCGATCCGCGAGACGGCCTTGTCCGGCGACCGGTACACCAGCTCGACGATGTCCCGCAGGCCGTAGTTGTAGGCGCCGTACGGCGTGGCGTTGCCGTGGCGGTTGCCAGGGACGGCCGGATCGACGCATCCGGCGGTCTCGGTATTGTAGCAGTGGAGCCGCTTGCCGTGCTCCGCCAGGGCGTAGCCGACCGCCACCTCGTAGCTGGCCGCGTTCACCCGCGTGTTCGAGCCGTAGTGGTGTTCGGTGATGCCGTCCAGGTACTCGATGGCGTCGTCGATCAGGGGCTTGTAGAGGAGCCGCCAGCTCGCCCAATTCCCGGCCGTCAAGGCGAAATCCCAACCCCCGATGACCGTGATATCGGGGTTGGTCTCCTTGATCGCCCGGGCCCAGGGCCGGAACATCCACAGGTAGAAGTCGTAGTTCTGCTTGCCGGACCAGAAGCTGACGGCCGTCGGGTCGTAGACGTCCCACTTCTCGACGACCGTGTAGGTGCGTTTGCCCTTCGGGGCGAAGTACAGGCGCAGCTCGTGCTCGAAGGTGTCGCCGGGCTTGGCCCCCTCCGGGACGGGGACGAGGTAGTTGATCTTCCCGTCCTCCCCCCGGGCCCAGAGCCGCCGCCACCGCAGGTACTTGAGCGGCCTGTCCCAGCCCTTGATCGTGACCGGGCCGCCCTCGACGGCCTTGGACACGTCGTAGAACTTCGGATCGTAGTTCTTCCGACTCCGCTCGGCCCAGTTCAGGTAGGGCTCGTTCCAGAACTCCGCGTATCCGTGCCAGCCGAGGTCCTTGCACTTGCGGGCGTAGTCCCGGCCGATGCGGGTGAAGTAGTCCTCGTAGTCGGGCCTGGTCAGCACGAGCGCCGGGTAGAACCGGTCGCCCTGGCAGTCGATGACGACCGGCATGCTCCTGAACGGCTCGCGAAGCTGGCCGTCCTTGCCCCAAACGATGCTTCCCGACCCGGGAACGAAGTGGATCTGGCGGAAGGCCTCGACGCCCCAGTCGCGGGCCCGTTCCGTGCTGAGCTTCGTGTCCGCATGAAGCCCCAGCAGCCCCGCCGGGACCTCCGTGTGGCCCTCCACGTCCAGCAGGCGACCCGTGATGCGGACCTCCGGCACGGCCCCCGGGGCCGGGGCCTCGCCTGATGCGCCCAGAAGCAGCACCGCCCCGACGACCAACCACAGCCTTGTTCTCGCCCTCTCCATCAACGGCTCCTCTTCCGGTCGATTCACACCGGTGCGCACCTGCCGCAACGCACGCCCGGATCCAGTTATCCCGGAGACGGCCCGGGGCGTCCCTTCACCTGGCCGCCGCCCTTCGACATACTCAGGGCGGCCCTGAACTTGGTCGAAGGGCCGGCCACCACCCGGATTGAACCCGATCCGACCGGCCAGGGGTCGGCGTATGACTGCTTTCCCGGCCCGGCACCGCCCGGCGAGTATCGCAACCCCGCGACCTGAGGGCTCGGCGCCGAACGTCGCAGACCGTTGGGTCCACACGGTATGGGCCAGAGTGGAGGCACGGTCAACGTCGTCGGCGATCTCAACGTGCCCGTCCTGTCCGTGGCCGGCGGCCTGTTCAATCTGAAGCCCACCGGCGACGTGACCGACCCGGCCGGCACGGGCGACAGCGAACTCGTCGTCTTCGGCGGCACGACCAACCTCGAGAAGGCCCTCGGCGGAGGCAACGGCGGGCTCGACACCTGGTCCGTCGACCAGAGGGGCGGCACGGTGGTCGTCAAGGTCTCCGAGGCCTTGGACAACGTCACCTCGTACGTGGCGAGGGGCGGCACGGTGGATGCCACCGCGGGCTGGCAGGCAGGCTCCGCGAGATGCGCGCTGAACGCGCTCCCTTCGAGGGCGCGCACATGATCGTCGAGGCCGGCGACGCCTATGCGATGTACGACTCCTACGGCAACCCCATGGAAGCGACGGGCGGGCGGGTCGTCGTGCCGCTGGACGCCGGCGGCTACTTCCTCCGGGCCGACCCGGACGTCCGGGGCAGCTTCGCCGCACTGCTCGGGGCCATCCGCCGGGCCCGGATCGAGGGCCTGGAGCCGCTCGAGATCGTAGCCACGGACATGCTCGCGCCGCTTGGCCGGTCGCCGACGCTCCGCCTCCGGCTGACCAACCAACTGAATCGTCCCGTCGCCGGCCGGCTTCGGGTCGACGTCGACGGCCTGACGCTTCGGCATCCCGAGCGCATCTCGTTCGCGGCGCGCCAGCGACAGTGGGTCGACGTGCACGTCACCGGGGGCTCGCAGGCCGCCGACAACCGCTACCCGATGGCGGTCCGCTTCGAGGCCGGCGAGGACGGCGTGGCGACGCATCACGAGACGATGCGCGTCAACTGGATCGCCCGCCGGACCGTGGAGGTGGATGGGAAGCTGGAGGACTGGCGGGGCGCCCTGGCCCAGGTGATCGAGCCGGACGGCGAAGCGGGCCCGAGCTTCGAGGAGCGGATGTGGCTGCCGTTCGAGACGTTCGGCGCGGACGGCCGCACGGGCGTCGCCGTGGGGTACGTCGCCTACGACGATGCCCACTTCTACTTTGCGGCCAAGGTGGCCGACGCCACGCCCCACCCGGGCATGCTCCGCCACGCCGACTCGGACCTCGACGAGCAGTTCTTTTACCCGGAAGTCAGCTACAGCGTCGAGGAGCGGCGAAGCGAGCAGGTGCGGCTGGAGAACCTGCCCGCCTCGGCGACCTTCGCCCCTCGTACGGCCGACGGCAAGGGGCGGGTTGCCCACTGCTGGCAGGCGCTGCACGAGATTGTCGTCCGGCTCGATTTGCCCCAGGACCGGCCGACTCGGGTGGCCCTGTACTTTCGCAGGCCGTCCTGGCACCGGATTCGGGTGACCGATGCCGACGGCAAGGCCGTCCTGACCCGCCGGACGCCCAAGCTCCCCGACGGAGGTTACTTGCTCCTCGACCTGTCCGGCAAGGTGACCGTCCGGATCGAACCCCGCGGCGCCGGCTGGGGCCCGGCGCGCGGGCTCTACGGCATCTTTCTCGACCAGGGGCCCCTGCCGGCGACGAAACCGGCCAAGCCCGCCTGGGCCGGATGCGACGAGCAGACCGGACCCGACTGGCGCGGGCGGTACGGAGCGGTGGGCCACTGGTTGCCCGGGTTCGACCCGGGGCTCGCCGACGGTTACGCCATCGTGCTGCCGGACGTGATCGTCCACCAGGAGCACCGCTGGCCCGAAGGCGTGCGGCGATTCAGCTATCGCAAGCACCCGGAGCTGCCGTCGAGCCAGATCAAATCTTGCGGAATCGACCGCGAGTCTGAGTTAACGCAAACGCCCGAGGGCCAAGGCTCTCTGGCGTTCGCGTAACTCGTTGCCCCCACAGGCTTAGGGCGAATCTGCCCCCCGCCGCCGCGCTCTCTGTTTCGCAGGTCGCCGGTCGCGGGCCAAGACGAGACGTGTACGTTCCGTCCCGGTTTCCGAAATCCTCGCCGCGAACTCTCTGACTCTCTCTTGAACACCCCTCTCTGAGTTAACACCCGCGTTCGTCCCGGAACCCACCGACAGTTCGAGCTCGCGCCGGGTATATAACAAGTAGGGGACGAGTTAACCCGCCAGACAGCGCGCCGGCCCCGGCGGGGAGGCCGTTGTGGGCACATCCGAAAGGAGCCCGCAATGCGCCATGCCCCGGCCGCCCCGGCCGCCGACGGAAAGGGACTTAAAAAAACCGTATTCTGTCACCGGAATTCCCTGTCACCGGAATTCCTGGTAGACAACGGGCAGGAGTCGTTTTTCTTGCTTGACAGCAGTACATGATCGGTAATGCTTCCTGGTAGGCCAACGCAGGTTTGGCCCGGCGCGCTACTTCTAGGCACCCCCTTGGTAGCGCGTCTTTTCTGTTTGACGCAGCCCGATTCTTGAGGTAGAGTATCAAGCCAATGGCATGTTTCTGGCAAGGCAGAAGGGGGGAAGTGAAATGGCAAGTCTCAGGAAGTGTGCTGTGTTCTTGGCCGGTTGTTGGGTTGCCTCTGCATGGGTGTTTTCGTCCGCTGCCCCCGCATCGGCCGCGCCCATCCAATACATCGGAACGGGCCACTATTATGAGGTGGTCCTTGTTCCCGAGGGGATTGATTGGCAAACGGCAAGTGACGCTGCGAACGCGATGGGTGGGTATCTCGCAACTACCACGAGCCCAGGAGAGAACGCTTTTGTATTTAGTCTTGTTGCCTTGAGCGAGAACTACTGGACTCCAGGGCGAGGGACGACGAGTGTAGGGCCTTGGCTGGGGGGATTTCAGCCTGATGGCAGCCCCGAACCAAGTGGGGGCTGGCAATGGGTAACAGGCGAACCTTGGGCGTATACCAACTGGTCCGCCAACGAGCCAAACAACCTCTTGCACGAAGGCTACGAGAACCGCTTGCACTACGGCCCTGTTCATATGGATTGGACTTGGAATGACCTTTACGAGTCCGATCCCATTGCCCCGCACGGTTACGTTGTCGAGTATATCCCCGAACCTGCTGCACTCTCTCTCCTGGTCATTGGCGTTGTCGGGGCGCTGGGGAATCGTTACAGGAAGCGGCTGAAGTCCTGACCAAGTTCGGGTAGAAAGGGGCTGCCATGGCCCAGCCTCGACCCATCCGATTCAAGTGTCCGGTCTGCGGCGAAAAAATTACGGTCCCTTACAAGCGCCGACGCGACAAGATCAAGTGCTCAGCGTGCCACAATATTGTCGAGGCTGAGTTTCCCGCGTACGTCTTACGGTTTTCTGCGGGGCCGCCCGGAAGCCGGTTTCGCGAGACGTCCTGGCGCCTCGGGGGCCGCGGCGTGCGGCACGTTCTGTTAGGACGATATTCCGGGGCAATGCTGCGGGCACGAGGCGGGAGACCGGAGACCGGCGGGGCCGCTTTCCCTGTCGTGCGCGAAACGAAAGCGGTGTCGACGCCGGCTGGCGCGGGCCCTGCCACCGCAGTCCCTGGAACGGCAGGCGGCAGCCGGCGGCCTCATAGCAGAGGGTATGTAAGGAGTGCCGCGCCCGGCGGGAGCGGCGACCACGGACCTCCTTGTCCCCCAATGGGGTGAGGCCGCCGGAGGGGAGCGGCAGAGAGGCAAGCCAAGGCGGTCCGCTCGACTCAGAGACAGAACGTCCAACGCCGAACGCCCAAGGCTCAACGTCCAACGCCGAACGCCCAACGCCGAACGTCCAACGCCCAACGCTCAACGTCCAACGCCGAACGTCCAACGCCGAACGCCCAACGCTCAACGCCGCCGACTCCAGGCACAGTGCTCGATGCCGATGCCTGACGGACCACCGGCGGGTCTCGGGCCTGGGGCCGCTCCGCGGGGAGCCCGGCCGCCCGTCCCCGCCGACTTACATCGGCGGCTCGGGATATCCCTTACCCCGTTCGACCCGGCCGCCGGCGGGGCGTCGCTCCGGGCAGGCTGGCATTGCCGCACTGCATAGAACGGCAGGGGGCGGGCGTCAAGGGGTCAGTTGACGAACTCGTCGCGGCGGTCGGCCAGCTTCTGCCGGAGACGGGCCAGGACCGCGGCGTGCATCTGGCTGATCCGCGATTCGGACCGCCCGAGGACCTGGCCGATCTCGCGCATGGTAAGTTGGTCGTAATAATATAGAATGATGATGTTGCGTTCGTCGCGCGACAGGCCCTGGGTCACCAGGTCCCTCAGGTCGTTGTGCTGGGCCCGGCGGACGGGGGAGGCGGTCCCTTTGTCCTCGACGAGTTGGACGGACGACGGGGCGGGGCGGTCGGCAGTCCGTCCGACGGGGGCGTCGAGGCTGACGCGTCGTGCGCTCCGGGCCTGCGCTTTGAGCCGCTGAAGCGCCGCCGACTCCATCCCCGCGTACTCGGCCAGCTCCTCGTCGTCGGGCCGGCGTCCGAGGGCGGCCGTCAGCTCGTTGCAGCACCGTTTCAGATGGTTGATGCGGACCCGGACGTGACGCGGCACGCGGTCCATCTTGCGGAGGCCGTCGAGGATGGCGCCGCGGGCGCGGGCGTTGCAGTAGGTCTGGAACTTGACGCCCATGGCGGGGTCGAACCGCTTCACGGCCGCGCACAGGCCGCGGACGCCCAGGCTGACCACCTCGTCCAGCGAGACGGTCCGGGGGAGCTTCGCGTGGTACCACCGGCAGTAGTGCTTGACGCGGCCGAGGTAGTGGTCGACCAGGGCGTTGCGGAGCGCATCGTCGCGGGTCTGAAGGTACCGGCGCCAGGTGTCCTGGAGCTGGTCGTCGTCGAGGCAGATCGAGCTTTCCCAGTTGTGTGTCGTGCTGTCGTGCATGAGGTCCCCTTTCGATGCGACGCTTCGGTCCAGACGGCGCCGTCTCGTCGCCCGGCGGCGGCCCCCGGAGCCGGGGGGCCGTTCGGGGCCGCCGTCAGAGCGGTGTCCGACACTCCGTACGCTGCGCCTCGACGGTCCGGCGCGGTGTGGGACGGGCGTCCCTGGCCTCGGGCGGCGTCGCCGCGGGGTGCTATTCCGGCGGGGCGGCCGGTCGTCGCGGGCAGCCGGGCACACGGGTTTTCGGTTCGTCCGAGGGCCCGATTGCTGAGACGGCAGGTCCGGGCCCCTCGGCCGGGCCGGGGATTCGCGAGACGGAGACCCGGTGTCAGATCGTGACTCTGTACTTATTGGCGAAAGAAGCGGCTGCCGCAATAGCAGTGTTCGGGGTTTTGCCGGTGCTGGATCAGGGAGGGCAATTAGCAATTTCCGCGAGGGGGGCCCGGTGGAAAGGCGCGTCAGGAATCGGCTGGGGGGGCCTGCCCCAAGGGAGCGTGGCGGGTAGGCGCTGCGGCCACGATCCGTAGTGGCCGGCCCGCGAGCGGTCGCGGAAAGGACCGAGGGGCGATGGTTTCGCGCGACGGGGCTGTCTTTGGGGCGGTCCGGCGGCCGGCGCAGCGGGCTGAGCGGCCTGTGTTTCAGCCCCGGCAGACCGCGGCGCGAGGCCGGGGAAGGCACGCGTGGCGCCTCGATGCGGCAGTCGATTGCCCGTATGCAGGGGTATCGGGCGGAAAAATGCGGAAATTGTGCTTGCAATTTCGGCGTGCCGTCGCCATAAGGGGCCCCCTGTGACACGCGAAACCCAGGTTCCCTTGAGAGGAGACACGACCATGTCCGAGCAGTTCGTCGAGCACGTCATGGAGATGGTGGCGGCCCGGAACCCCGGCGAGGAGGAGTTCCACCAGGCGGTCCGCGAGGTCGCCGAGTCGGTGGCCGTCGTCATCGACAAGCACCCCGAGCTGGCCCGGGCCAAAATCTTCGATCGGATGATCGAGCCGGAGCGGCAGGTCATTTTCCGCGTCCCGTGGATGGACGACAGCGGCGAGGTCCAGGTCAACCGGGGCTTCCGCGTCGAGTTCAGCTCGGCCATCGGCCCGTACAAGGGGGGCCTGCGGTTCCATCCATCGGTCTACCTGGGGATCATCAAGTTCCTCGGCTTCGAGCAGATCTTCAAGAACGCCCTGACGACCACGCCGATCGGCGGCGGCAAGGGCGGCAGCGACTTCGACCCCAAGGGCAAGAGCGACGAGGAGGTCATGCGGTTCTGCCAGAGCTTCATGAGCGAGCTGTTTCGCCACATCGGGCCTGACACGGACGTGCCGGCCGGCGACATCGGCGTCGGCGGGCGTGAGATCGGCTTCATGTTCGGACAGTACAAGAAGCTGACGAACACGTACACCGGCGTCCTGACGGGCAAGGGCCTGGAGTGGGGCGGGTCGCTCGTCCGGACCGAGGCCACCGGCTACGGCCTGGTCTACTTCGTCAGCCGCATGCTCGAGGCCATGGGCAAGGACTGGAACGGCCTGAGGGTGGTCGTCTCGGGCTCGGGGAACGTCGCCATCTATGCCACCGAGAAGGTCCAGCAGCTCGGCGGCAAGGTGATCGCCCTGAGCGACTCGTCCGGCTATGTGGTCGACGAGTCGGGCATCAAGCTCGAGACGGTGAAGCGGATCAAGGAGGTCGAGCGGGGCCGCATCCGCGAGTACGCCGAGGAGCACAAGTCCGCCGAGTACCACGAGGGGTGGCAGGGCATCTGGAGCGTGGCGTGCGACGTCGCCCTGCCCTCGGCGACGCAGAACGAGATCGACGCCGCGGCGGCCCAGAAGCTGGTCAAGAACCAGTGCCTGGCGGTGGGCGAAGGGGCGAACATGCCGTCGACGCCCCAGGCCGTCAAGATTTTCCACGACAACGGCGTGGCGTTCGGCCCGGCCAAGGCGGCCAACGCCGGCGGCGTGGCCACCAGCGCCCTGGAGATGTGCCAGAACTCGATGCGTCTGAACTGGCCGTTCGAGGAGGTCGACCAGCGTCTCCACCAGATCATGGACGCCATCTACGAGCAGTGCGTCCAGGCGGCGGACAACTTCGGGCAGAGCGGCAACCTGGTCGCCGGGGCGAACATCGCCGGGTTCCTGAAGGTGGCCAGGGCGATGATGGCCCAGGGGCTGGTCTGAGCGGCCCGGCGTCATGAACCTCGAGAGCCAGCGGAAGATCGCGGCCATCTTGCGCGTGCTGGACGAGGCCGGCCGGCCTCTCGGGAGCACGCGGATCGCCCGGGGCCTGCGGGCCGCGGGCATCGACCTGAAGCAGCGGATGGTCCGCAACTATCTCGAGACGATGGACGAGGCCGGCCTGACGGTCAACCTCGGCCGGCGGGGGCGTCGGCTGACCGACCGCGGCCGGGCGGAGCTGGCCTCCGCCGCCGTCATCGACAAGGTCGGGTTCATCGACGCTCGGGCCGACGATCTGGCGTACCGGATGTCGCTGAACCTGGCCCGCGGCAGCGGCACGGTCATCCTGAACGCCTCGGGCGTCGCCGCCGGGCGTCTGGACGAGGCGAGGCGTATCGTTGCGGAGGTCGCCCGGGCGGGCCTCGGCATGGGGTCGCGCGGGGCCGTGGCGGGGCCCGGCGAGACGCTGGCCGGCGAGCGGATCCCCGACGGCCGTGCCGCCGTCGCCACCGTGTGCAGCATCACGCTGAACGGCGTCCTTCACCGGGCGGGCATCCCGGTGGCGTCGAAGTTCGGCGGCCTCCTGGAGGTCCGCGATCGCGGGCCGCTTCGATTCACACATATCATCCACTATGCCGGGACGACGCTGGACCCGCTGGAGATCTTCATCAAGGCCCGGATGACGCGGGTGCTGGATGCGGCCCGGACGGGCAGCGGGCTGGTGGGGGCGAGCTTTCGGGAGGTGGCGGCGGCCGCCCTGCCCCAGGCCCGGCGGCTGATCGATCGGATGCACGAGGCGGGCCTGTGCGGCCTCGTCGTCCTGGGCGAGCCGAGCCGGCCGCTGCTCGATATTCCCGTCGGCCAGGGCCGCGCGGGCATCGTCGTGGCGGCGGGCCTGAATCCCCTGGCGGCCGTCCAGGAAGCGGGCATCCCGACGGAGAACCGTGCCCTGGCCCGGCTGTGCGAGGTGGCGGAACTCTCGGACCTCGGCGAGGACGCAGCGGTCAAGCCGACTTGAGTTCGGCCAGCTTGGCGGCCGGGTCGGGCGCGAGGAGGAGGCCCTCGCCGACGAGGACTGCATCGGCGCCGGCGGCCATCACCCGGCGGACGTCGGCGGCGGTTCGGATGCCACTCTCGGCCACGAGGACGCGTCCGGCGTCCTTGACGCGCGGGCCGAGCCGCTCGGTCGTCTCCAGGCGAACCTCGAAGGTCGTCAGGTCGCGGTTGTTGATGCCGACGAGTGCGGCCCCGCAGGCGAGGGCCCGCTCCAGGGCCGCCTCCGAATGGGCCTCGGCCAGGACGTCCATCCCGAGGTCGGCGGCCAGCCCCGCCAGGACGGCCATCGGCCCCGCCGCCAGGGCCTCGGCGATCAGGAGGACGGCGTCGGCCCCTGCCGCCCGGGCCTCGTAGACCTGTACGTCGGCCACGAGGAAGTCCTTCCGGAGGACGGGCAGCCCCACCGCCGCCCGCACCTCGGCGAGGTGACCCAGGTCGCCGCCGAAGAACTCGCGGTCCGTGAGGCAACTGATGGCGTCGGCGCCGGCGGCCTCGTAGGCGGCGGCGATCTCGCGGGGCACGAACGGGTCGGCGATGACCCCTGCCGAGGGCGAGCGGCGCTTGACCTCGGCGATGACGCGAATGGGGAGCCCCTCCGGGCGGGCGAGCGTCCGAGCCAGGCCCCGCGGCGGAGGGGCATCGCGGGCCGCCCCCTTCAGGTCGGGCAGGCGGGACACGAGGTCGGCGACCTCGCGTCGCTTGACGGCCAGGATCCGCGAGAGGATGTCGGCCATTTTCGGGGCCTTGGGGCCTGATTTCTCCGGGATTCGCTACGCTCATCCCGGGGCGTCACATTCTGCGCGGTGGGTCTTTGTACCCACCGCGCCGCATGGCCCTCGACGGGGTGTTCGGCATCCGTGTGCGCGGCGGGTGCTGAGACCCGCCGCGCCGCACCATCTTGGAGATCGTCGGCCGACACGGGGTCGGAGTCAACCTTTTTGTGCTTGAACGGCCTGCGGGGGCGTCTTAGAATGCGTCGCGGGCCACAGGGTTCGGCCTGCCCGCCCCGGATTTTCATCACAAGCCCGAGCGGAGAACGCCCGTGCAGACGCTCAACGTCCGGACGAGCAAGCGGGTCGAGCTGATCGACATCACCCGCGAGGTCTCCGGGGCCATCCGGGACGAGGGCATCGACGACGGGCTGGCCCTGGTGTTCGTGCCGCACACGACGGCGGGGGTCACGATCAACGAGAACGCCGACCCGTCGGTGGCCCGCGACATCGTCATGGAGACGAACAAGGTCGTCCCGTTCGAGGACGGTTACGAGCACGCGGAGGGCAACTCGGCGGCCCACATTAAGTCGTCGCTGTTCGGGCCTGGCCTGATGCTGATCGTCTCCGGCGGAAAGCCCGTGCTGGGCACGTGGCAGGGCGTCTACTTCTGCGAGTTCGACGGCCCGCGGCGGCGGAAGGTCCACGTGGCCGCGAAGTGAGAAAGCAAGAGGCCCGAAGCCTGAGACGCGGGTCGTGAGGACGCGCCAGGACAGGAAAGCCGCTCGACTGCGCTCGGGCGGGTATCACACGCGCGAGGCGGGGCACCCAACCGATCGCGGAGGGGCACGTTGAGAACCGATTGGCCAGGCCGGGCGGATGCCCGGGCCGACCGTCCGCGCGAATTCTGCGGCCTGTTCGGCGTCTACGGCGACGCCCGGGCCGCCCGCCACGCCTACTTCGGCCTCTACTCGCTCCAGCACCGGGGCCAGGAATCGGCCGGCATCGCGGCCTCCGACGGCCGGCTCATCCGCCTCCACAAGGGGCCGGGCCTGGTGTCGCAGGTCTTCTCGGACCGCGCGGTCCTGGATCGGCTCGCCGGAAGCGCCGCCATCGGGCACAACCGCTACTCGACGACCGGCGCGTCGCGGCCGACCAACGCCCAGCCGATCCGCATCGAGTTCAAGCGGGGCCAGCTCGCCGCCGCCCACAACGGCAACCTGGTCAACGCGGCACGCCTGCGGGCCGAGATGGAGGACGCCGGGTCCATCTTCCAGACCAGCACCGACTCGGAGGTCGTGCTGCACCTGGTGGCCCGGTCGCGACGGGCGGCCCTGGCCGACATGGTGGCCGAGGCGCTGGAGCAGGTCGTCGGGGCGTACTGCTTCCTGTTCCTGTCGCAAGAGGCCCTGATCGCGGCCCGCGACCCGCACGGATGGCGGCCGCTGTCGTTCGGCAAGCTGGGCGAGGCGACGGTCCTGGCCAGCGAGTCGTGCGCGTTCGACATCCTGGAGGCCGACTACGTCCGGAGCCTGGAGCCGGGCGAGATGATGATCGTCGACGCCGAGGGGGTCCACTCGCGTCGCCTGGCGGCGGCGCCCCGGCGGGCGTTCTGTATCTTCGAATACATCTACTTTTCCCGGCCCGACAGCTGGATCTACGGGCAGAAGGTGGACAAAATTCGGCGGGAGTTCGGCCGGCAGCTCGCCGAGGAGGCCCCCGCCGACGCCGACATCGTCGTGGCCGTCCCCGACTCGGCCAACACGGCGGCCCTCGGGTACGCCGAGGCGTCGGGCATCCGGTTCGAGATCGGCCTCATCCGCAACCACTACGTGGGGCGGACGTTCATCGCGCCGCACCAGCACGAGCGGGACCTCGACGTGCGGCTCAAGTTCAACCCCGTGACCGGCGTGCTGCGCGGCAAGCGGGTCGTCGTCGTCGAGGACTCGATCGTGCGGGGCACGACGCTGCGGAAGCTGATTCGCCTGATGCGCGGCTCGGGGGCGGCCGAGGTCCACGTCCGCGTCTCCAGCCCGCCGATCCGGTGTCCGTGTTTCTATGGCATCGACATGTCGACACGCGAAGAGCTGATCGCCTCCGCCCATACGGTCGAGGAGGTCCGCGACCACATCGGGGCGGACTCGCTCCGGCACCTCTCGGTGGAGGGCATGCTCGGCGTCGTGCCGAACCCGGAGGACATGTGCACGGCGTGTTTCACGGGCGAGTACCCGACGGAGGTGCCCGAGGGGTTCCACAAGGAGCAGTTCGACACGGCCCACCGGGCCGAGGGGTAACTGGGCCTGTGTTGACCGCAGAGCACGCGGAAAGCGCAGAGAAAAGCAAAGATAGGTCAAAACAGCGGCCGGCGGGTGCCGGGTGTCCCTGGCGGCTTGCCCGCCCGTGAGGCGCCCGGCGGGCGGCCGCACGCAATTCGGGCTTGGACAGGTGACGATGGCCGACGAGGCGATCCTGGCACTGGAGGACGGGCGGGTGTTTCGCGGCCGGGCGTTCGGCGCCCGACGCGACGCCGCCGGCGAGGTCGTCTTCAACACCTCCATGACCGGGTACCAGGAGGTCCTGACGGACCCCTCCTACCGGGGGCAGATCGTCGCCATGACCTACCCGCTGATCGGCAACTACGGCGTCAACCCGGACGACGTCGAGTCGCACCGCCCCTGGGTCGAGGGGTTCGTCGTCAAGGAGCTGAGCCGCATCCGCTCCAACTGGCGGTCGACGCAGGACCTCGACACCTACCTTCGCGAGGCCGGCGTCCCCGGCATCGAGGGCGTCGATACGCGTGCCCTGACGCGGCACATCCGCGAGGCCGGGGCCATGCGGGCCGTCCTTTCGGCCGCCGACGCCGACGACCCGGACGCCGCCGTGGCCAAGGCGAAGGCCTCGCCTGGCCTCCTGGGGCGCGACCTCGTCAAGGAGGTCACCTGCGCCGAGCCGTGGGAGTGGGGGCCCGAGTCGGCGCCGGACGGGCCGGTGGTGGGTCTCCTGGACTACGGCGTCAAGTGGGGGATCCTGAGGCGCCTGAAGGCCGAGGGGTGCCGGACGCTCGTCCTGCCGGCGTCGGCCTCGGCCGCCGAGGTCCTCGAGAGCGGCGCCGACGGGCTGCTCCTTTCGAACGGGCCGGGCGACCCGGCGGGCGTGCCCTACGCCGTCGAGACGCTGAAGGAACTCATCGAGTCGCCCCCGGGCGGCCGGCGGATGCCGATCTTCGGCATCTGCATGGGTCACCAGATGCTCGGCCAGGCCCTCGGGGGGACGACCTTCAAGCTCAAGTTCGGCCACCACGGGGCGAACCATCCGACGAAGGACCTCCGGACCGAGCGGGTCGCCATCACCGTCCAGAACCACGGCTTCTGCGTCGACATCGACAGCCTGCCGGCCGACGACGTCGAGATCACCCATATCAATCTGAACGATCAGACGCTGGAGGGGATGGTCCACCGGCGGCTGCCGCTTTTCAGCGTCCAGTTCCACCCGGAGGCGTCGCCCGGGCCGCACGACGCCCGGTACCTGTTCCGCCGCTTCGTCGAGCTGATGCGCAAGGGCCGAAGGTAAGCCGCAAGATGCCGAAACGCACCGACATTCATAAGATCCTGGTGATCGGGTCGGGCCCGATCGTCATCGGCCAGGCCTGCGAGTTCGACTACTCCGGCACCCAGGCGTGCAAGGCCCTCCGCTCGGAGGGCTACGAGGTCGTCCTGATCAACTCCAACCCGGCGACGATCATGACCGACCCGGAGTTCGGCGACGAGACCTACGTCGAGCCGATCACGCCCGAGACGGTCGAGGCGATCATCGAGAAGGAGCGGCCCGACGCCCTGCTGCCGACCGTCGGCGGCCAGACGGCCCTGAACGTGGCCGAGGAGCTCGCGCGCCGGGGTGTCCTGGAGCGGTTCGGCGTCGAGATGATCGGCGCCAACCCCGAGGCCATCGAAAAGGCCGAGTCGCGGGATCTGTTCAAGCGGGCGATGGAGCGGATCGGCCTGAAGGTCCCCGCCGGGCGTGTCGTCGCCTCCGTCGCCGAGGCCCTCGAGGCCGGCGACGAGCTCGGCCTGCCGGTGATCCTCAGGCCGAGCTTCACCCTGGGCGGGACCGGCGGCGGAGTGGCCTATAACACGGCCGAGCTTGAAGGCCTCTCCAAGACCGCCCTCGACACGAGCCCCATCCACCAGGTCCTGATCGAGCAGTCCGTCCTCGGGTGGAAGGAGTTCGAGCTGGAGGTCATGCGCGACCTCAGCGACAACGTCGTCATCATCTGCTCGATCGAGAACTTCGACCCGATGGGCGTCCACACGGGCGACTCGATCACCGTGGCCCCGGTCCAGACGCTGACGGACCGCGAGTACCAGGCCATGCGTGACGCCGCCGTTGCCATCATCCGCGAGATCGGCGTCGAGACCGGCGGGTCGAACATCCAGTTCGCCGTCCATCCCGAGACGGGCGAGATGCTCGTGATCGAGATGAACCCGCGGGTCTCCAGGAGCTCGGCCCTGGCGTCGAAGGCCACGGGCTTTCCGATCGCCAAGATCGCGGCCAAGCTGGCCGCCGGGTACCGGCTCGACGAGATTCGGAACGACATCACGCTCAAGACGCCGGCCTGCTTCGAGCCGACCATCGACTACTGCGTGGTCAAGGTGCCGCGGTTCACGTTCGAGAAGTTCCCCCAGACGCCGCCGACGCTGACGACGTCAATGCGGAGCGTGGGCGAGGCGATGGCCATCGGCCGCTCGTTCAAGGAGGCGCTCCAGAAGGCCCTGCGGTCGCTGGAGATCGGCGTCCACGGGCTGGAGGGCCCGGCGAAGCGCCTCGGCGAGGCGGCCCTGACGCGGGCCCTCGTCACGCCCGGCCCCGAGCGGACCTTCTACATCAAGCAGGCCCTCGAGCAGGGCATGACGACCGACGAGCTGAACCGCCTGACCCAGGTCGACCCCTGGTTCCTGGACAACATCCGCCGGCTCGTCGAGTTCGAGTCCGAGCTGGCCGAGGCGGCCCGGACGGCGGGGTCGCCGGAAGCGGTCCTCTCGCGCGAGCGACTCCTCGAGGCCAAGCAGCTCGGTTTCAGCGACTGGCAGCTCGCCCGGCTCGTCGGGGCCGAGGACGAGCACGCCGTCCGCCGCCTGCGCCAGGAGCGCGGCGTGGCGAGTGTCTACAAGCTGGTGGATACGTGCGCGGCGGAGTTCGAAGCGTTCACCCCGTACTACTACTCGACCTATGAGCAGGAAGACGAATCGGCCGCCTAAGGGGTTCGCCCCGTCCCAGCCCTCGCAGCGCGTCCTGGTGCTGGACTTCGGGTCGCAGTACACCCAGCTCATCGCGCGGCGGGTCCGCGAGTGCGGGGCCTACTCCGAGATCGTGCCGCACACGATCGGGCCGGCCGACCTGGCCGCCGACCGGCCCGCGGCCCTCATCCTTTCGGGCGGCCCGGCCAGCGTCACCGACCCGGACAGCCCGACGTGCGACCCGGGCCTCCTGCGGCTGGGGCTCCCCGTTCTGGGCATCTGTTACGGCCTTCAGCTCATGGCGAAGCTCCTGGGCGGGGAGGTCCACGCCACCGAGCGGCGGGAGTACGGCCCGGCGGTCATCCGCGTCCGTAAGAAGGGCGACCTCTTCCGGGGCCTCGACCGGCGGCTCCAGGTCTGGATGAGCCACGGCGATCAGGTGGCCGAGGTCCCCCCGGGGTTCGAGGTCCTTGCCGAGACGGCCACGGCGCCCGTCGCCGTCATGGGCCACCCCCGGAAGCGGCTCTACGGCCTCCAGTTCCACCCCGAGGTGGTCCACACGCCCCAGGGCACGGAGGTCCTGAAGAACTTTCTCTTCCGCGTGGCCGAGTGCAAGGGCGGCTGGACGGCCCGGTCGTTCGTCGAGCAGGCGGTCGCCGAGATCCGCGATCTCGTCGGCGACGAGCACGTCTTGTGCGCCACCAGCGGCGGCGTCGACTCCTCGGTCCTCGCCACGCTCCTTCACGGCGCCGTCGGCGACCGCCTCCACTGCGTCTTCATCAACAACGGCCTCCTCCGCAAGAACGAGGCGGAGAACGTCCGACGGAACCTCCGCGATTACGCCGGCATCAAGGTCCATTACGTCAGCGCCGTCGGCGAGTTCCTCCGGCGTCTCCGCGGCGTGGCGAGCCCGGAACGGAAGCGCCGCATCATCGGCAACGTCTTCATCCGCGTCTTCGAGCGGGCCGCCAAGGACCTGGGCATGCCCCGGTTCCTGGCCCAGGGGACGCTCTACCCGGACGTCATCGAGAGCCGCTCGGCCCGCGGCGGGCCGTCGGTCACGATCAAGACGCACCACAACGTGGGCGGCCTGCCGGCCGACCTGAAGTTCGACCTGATCGAGCCGCTCCGGTACCTCTTCAAGGACGAGGTCCGCCGCGTCGGCCAGGAGCTGGGCCTGCCGGACAAGATCATCTGGCGCCACCCGTTCCCCGGGCCGGGCCTGGCGGTGCGGATCGTCGGCCCCGTCAGCCGACGCAAGCTTCGCATCCTCCGAGAGGCGGACGCCATCTTCCTGGAGGAGCTGCACCGCTCGGGCTGGTACCGGAAGGTGTGGCAGGCCCTGTCGGTTCTGTTGCCCGTCAAGGCCGTCGGCGTGATGGGCGACGAGCGGACCTACGCGAACGTGGTGGCCCTTCGGGCCGTGACGAGCCAGGACGCGATGACGGCGGACTGGGCCCGTCTGCCCCACGACGTGCTGGCCCAGGTGGCGTCGCGGATCATCAACGAGGTGGCGGGGGTCAACCGCGTGGTCTATGATGTGAGTTCGAAGCCGCCGAGCACCATCGAGTGGGAGTAGCTCCGCCGTGCCGCTCGCCGAAGCCGCCCCCCAGGACGCCGGCCCCTCTTTCGCTTGGTGGCTGATCGCGGCGGCGACGCTCTGTCTGCCGGCCACGGTGTACGTTCTGCATCGGCTGTGGCACTGGTGGGTGGCGGACGAGGCGATCCCCCTGCCGGAGGGGCGGGCCTTTCCGGCGTCGCGTCTGCCGGCCCCGTACGGCCTGGTCCTGTTCGGGACCATGTTCCTGGGGTCGATCCTCATCGGCCTGATCTACACGACGCTGGCGGCCGAGGGGTTCCTGCCGTGGGAGACGTCGGAGGGGCCCCGTCCCTTGAGCCCGCTGGGCTTCGTGATGACGACGGTCCCGGCTGGGCTCGGCCTGGCGGTCGTACTCCAGTTCGGGCGCGGGGTGGCCGGGTCGCTGGGCGTGAGGCTCGGACGGATCGGTCACGGGGTCCGGCTCGGCCTGCTGGGTGCGGCGTCGTCGCTGCCGGTATGCGTCATCGTCCTGGTGGTCACGTTCGCGTTCCTTGCGTTGTTCGGCGCCGCCGAGCAGGTGCAGGAACACCCGACGTTGAAGGCCCTCCGCCAGATGCGGGAGCCTTGGGCCCTGGCGGCGACGCTCCTTCAGGCGTCGGTGCTCGCGCCGCTGGGGGAGGAGTTCATGTACCGGGGGGTGCTCCAGGTGAGCCTGCTGAAGTACGTGGGGGTGCGGGGAGCCCTGGTCACGAGCGCCGCGCTGTTCGCCGCGGCCCACCTCTCGGCGGCCCCGCAGACCGTGCCGTCCCTGTTCGTCCTCGGCCTCGCGCTCGGATACCTCGCCTACCGGACACGGAGCCTGGTGGCGCCGATCGTGTGCCACGCGGCGTTCAACACGCTGATGGTGCTGGGTATGTACTTCGGGGGCGGTTAGGGCCCGGCTACGGGGCCGGGGGCCCGCCGCCGGGCGGGGCGCCCGCGTCCGGTCCCTCTTCGGGAGTTTCACCTTCGGGGACAGTTCCCGCCGGCGGTCCCCCCTCGGGGGGCTCGAAAAGCGACTCAGGGGCTTCGGTGACCCCCGGCACGACGCGCTCCAGCAGCTCCCGGCCCCGGCGGAGCTGGTCGTGCGGCCAATAGGAGCCCACCCGGACGGTGGGCCCGTCGAAGCGGACGGCCAGTCCGCTCAGACTCGCGCCCGGATCGACCGTCCCGATCCGCTCCTCGGCCGTCCCGCCCCGAAGGAGGGCCTGCCTCAGGTAGAGGGGGAGGTTCGTGACGATCGAGATGTTCTGCCTGGGCGGCAAGTGGGTGTTGAGACGCTCCAGGGCGGGCGGCGCCGCGGCGTCGCCCCCGGCGCGGATCCGCTCGATCGTCTCACGCATGAGCGTCGTGTCCGTGCCGACGCCGACCACCGCCCGGTCGCCGACCGTCACCACGCGATAGACGAGCCCTTCGTGGCCGTAAAGGTCGGCCAGTTGCTCGCGGAACCTCGCGTGCCGGGCCGCGATGCCGAAACGCATCCGCGGGACGTACAGGGCGACCGGTTCGCCGCCCAGGTCCCCGGCGTCCGGATGGACCATCACCTCCAGGTAGATGCCGAGCTGGTCGGCCAGCCGCTCCCACGCCTCGGCCAGGAGCTGGATGCCCAGGCGGAACTGCTCCGCGTCCTTCACCTGGTAGACGCTGACCTCGCTGACGGCGCCGAGGCCGGGGGCCGGCGTCCCGGTAAGCATCGTCACCTCGGACCCGAGCGAGTCGACGAACGTCCGCACGGCCCTCAGGACGGCCTGTTTCGTGGGCTCCGGCAGCGGCGTCGGCCGCGGGGCCTTCTCCAGGAAGAACTGCGTCAGGGCCAGGGCCGCCTCGGTCCGGCCGGCCGGGTTCAGGTGGATCGTCGTGGCGGTGGCTACGGGACGGATGCCTATCGGCAGCACCGGCGGGCCGTGCGGCGCCTGCGACGAGACGAACCGCCCGAAGGACCCGTCGGCCGCAAACTTCACCCGCAGGTCCGCCGACAGGCCTTCCGGCCCGAACCGCATCGCTCCCTCGAGCATCTCGACCTGGTCGATCAGGTCCATCATCCCGACCAGGTACGACGAAAACATGTCGGCGTACAGCAGCGTCCGCGGGTCCTGAATGACCTGGCTGCCGGAGGCCCGGAACCAGCGGGCGATGTCCTCGGCATAGGCCCGCGTCAAGCGCTGGAAGTCGAGGTAGAGGTACGGCCCCGGGCCCGCGGCGCCGGCCAGCGTCTCGGCCGAGAGGATTGCCGGGATGCGGTCCGCCGACTTCGCCACGTCCTCCAGCGTCCGAAAGGAGCTGGTGACCACGGCGAACCGGCCGCGGCGGAGGACGTAGCGCGGCCCTGCGGCCCGCGTGACGGCATAGCGGCCGGGCCCCATCTCTTCCGAGACCGTCGCCTCCAGGAGCCGGTCCCAGTCGGCCACCGGCAGAATGTAGACCGTGTACCGCTCGCGGTATTCCTTCGGGTCGAGCCAGGCGACGGCCGCCGGTCCCGACGGGTCGAGCCCCTCGGCGATGTCCGTCCGGCGGGCCAAGGCCTCCAGGACGGGCCCCTCGCCCTGACCGAGCTTCCAGCCGGTCTCCTCGGAGAAGCGGCGGAGGTCGGCCTCGAGGGCCTGGACGGACGGGATATGGAGGAACCCCATCGCGTCGCGGGGGACGAGGTCCAGGGCAGGGACGTCGGGCGAGGCGGCGCCGGCCCCCGCGCCGGCGGCCGCCAACAACCAGACCGTCGCCCAAGCGACTGTCGCGGTCCGCTTCGGCATGCGCATCCTTTCCATGGCTCGTCCGGTACGAAGGGTAACGTGGCGGGGCCCCCCGGTCGGTCTCATCACCAACCGGGCCCGACCTCCTGACGGCGCAGCAGGGACGGAGACCCGCCGCTACGCCCCGCCCATGGGGCTCGTCCGCCCTACTCTATCGGTCGGCCGTGCCCTGGGGTTTATTCAACCGCCACGACCTCGGGCCCCGGCCCGTGGTACAGGTGGCAGCTCACCAGGTGCTCCGGGTCCTTCTCGACCGGCCGTAGCCGGGGCACCTCGACCGGGCATCGCTGGAACGCCCACGGGCACCGCGGGTGGAACGGGCACCCGGGCGGAGGATTCATCGCGCTCGGCACCTCGCCGCGAGGGACGATCCGTTCCCGATGCTGGTCCGGATGGTCCCGCGGGACGGCCGACATCAGGCACCGCGTGTAGGGGTGCAGCGGGTCGCCGTAGAGCGCGTCGCGGGGGGCGTGCTCCACAATTTTCCCCAGGTACATGACCGCCACGTCGTCGGAGATGTGGCTGACGACCGCCAGGTCGTGGGCGATGAACAGGTACGCCAGTCCCAGCTCAGCCTGGAGCCGTTCCAGGAGGTTGAGGATCTGGGCCTGGATCGAGACGTCCAGCGCCGAGACGGGCTCGTCGCAGACGATGAACTTCGGCTCCAGGGTGAGGGCCCGGGCGATGCCGATCCGCTGCCGCTGGCCGCCGGAGAATTCGTGCGGATAGCGGTTCCGGTGGTCGGGGCTGAGGCCGACGCGCTCCAGAAGCCCCGCGACGCGGTCCTCCCGCTCCCGGCCCCGGGCCACGCCGTGGATGGTCAGCGCCTCGCCGACGATGGCCCCGACGGTCATCCGCGGGTTCAGGCTGCCGAACGGGTCCTGGAAGATGATCTGCATCTCGCGGCGGAGCCGGCGCAGCGACGCCGGCCCCAGGGCGAACACCGGCACGTTTTCGAAGTAGACGTTGCCGGCGGTGGCCGGGACCAGGCGGAGGATCGTCCGGCCGGTCGTCGTCTTGCCGCAGCCGGACTCGCCCACCAGGCCGAGGGTGCTGCCGCGGCGGACCTCGAACGAGACGCCGTCGACCGCGCGGACGTGGCCGACGGTCCGGCCGAACAGGCCCCGACGCACGGGGAAGTGCGTCTTGAGGTCCTTGACCGCAACGAGAACGTTGTCCTCGGCGGGTCGCGGGTTGACGGCAGGGCTGGTCATGACGAGTAGATCGGCTCCTTCCTCTCCCGCATCTCGGCCAGGCGGGTCGAGTACCAGCAGGCGGCGGTGTGGCCTTCCTTCTTTTCCTCCAGGGGCGGCATGTCGCGGGGGCACTTCTGGTCGTCGGCCAGCGGGCACCGCGGATGGAACGGGCACCCCGGCGGGATGGCCAGCGGGTTGGGCACAACGCCTGGAATCGAGGCGAGCGCCTCGCGCCGCCCTTCGAGGCGATCGGGCCGCCCGCTCGCCGGGTCGTCGTGCTGCTCGAGGGTCGGCCGGCTCCGGAACAGGCCCACCGTGTAGGGATGGAGCGGGTTGTCGAACAGCTCCCGGATGGGGGCCCGCTCGACGATGCGGCCGGCGTACATGACGCAAACCTCCTCGGCGGTCTCGGCGACGACCCCCAGGTCGTGGGTGATCAGGAGGATGCTCATGCCGATGTCGCTCTGGAGGGCCTTCAGGAGGTCGAGGATCTGGGCCTGGATCGTGACGTCGAGGGCGGTGGTGGGCTCGTCGGCAATCAGGAGCTCCGGCCCGCACACCAGGGCCATCGCGATCATGACCCGCTGCCGCATCCCGCCCGACATCTGGTGCGGGTACTCCGAGACCCGCGACTCCGGGTCGGCGATGCCGACCTTGCGGAGCATCTCGACGGCCTGCGAAAGGGCGGCATCGGCGCCGGCCCTCTGGTGGAGCCGGACGGCCTCGGTGATCTGGTCGCCGATGGTGAAGACGGGGTTGAGGCTGGTCATCGGCTCCTGGAAGATCATCGAGATGCGGTTGCCTCGGACGCGCCGCATGGCCGACTCCGGCTGGGCCAATAGTTCCGTGCCGTCCAGGCGGACGGCCCCGGCGACGATCCGGCCGGGCGGGTCGGGCACCAGGCGCAGGATCGACAGGGCCGTGACCGTCTTGCCGCAGCCCGACTCGCCGACCAGGGCGACCGTCCGGCCGCGGGGGACCTCGAACGAGACGTCCTCGACCGCGCAGGCGACGCCCTCGTCCGTGAAGAAGCGGGTCGAGAGCCCCTCGACGGCGAGCAGGATGTCGCTGGTCTCGCTCAACGTCCGTCCCCTTGCGGCCGGCCCCCCGAGGCGAGGCGGTCGCCGCCGCCCCACGCCACAGTCCGCAATCCACAATCTGAAATCATATCTTCAATCTCGGGTCGACGGCGTCGCGGATCGCCTCGCCGAGGAGGTTGTAACAGAGGACCGTGATAAAGATGGCCCCGCCCGAGGCCGTCCACATCCACCAGTATTCCGGGTGCTGCGTGCCTTCGTTGAGCATGGTGCCCCAGCTCGGCGTCTGCACCAGGTTCAGGAAGGCGAGGCTGGCCTCCAGAAAGATCGCGCCGGCCACGCCGAACGTCGCGCTGACGAGGATCGGCGCCATCCCGTTCGGGACGGCGTGGCGGACCAGGAGCCGCCCCGTCGGCGCGCCGAGGGCCCGGGCGGCCGTCATGTAGTCCTCGCCGCGGATGCGCATCAACTCGGCCCGCATGAACCGGTACGAGCCCGTCCAGCCGGTCACGCCGATCACCAGGACGACGGCCCAGATCTGGGGAAACGCCGCCGGGACCACCGTCAGGATGATGATAATCAGAATGAAGCGCGGGGTGAACATGAAGATCTCGACGACCCGCATGAGGACCAGGTCGAACCACCCCCCGAAGTAGCCGCTGACGGCCCCCAGGAGGGTGCCGATGGTCACGCTGATGCCGACCGAGACGAAGCCGATCGTCATGGCGGTCCGCGCCCCGTAAAGCACCTCCAGGAGGATGTCGTTGCCGATGCGGCCGGTGCCGAGGGGATGCTCCCAGGAGGGCGGCCGCTCCTTGGCCTCGAGCTCGTCGTAGCCCGGGTGCCGAGGGTAGGCGATCAGGGGGAACCAGGCCGACTCGGCCCGGTCGGCCCGTTCCAGATAGAAGCCGTATCGCCGCTCGGGCTGATAGAACGCAACCAGGGCGGCGGTCGTCGCCACCCAGACCGCCAGGTGCAGCAGAAACGCCCTGCCCCATGGACTGCCGCCGGTCTGCCGGGTCCGGCGTTTGAGGAGCCGGGCCGTGAAGGGCAGCGCCGCCACAAGCACGAAGCCCGCCATGGCCGCGTACTCCATCGACGTCAGGTACCGGTAGATCGGCCAGGAGACCTCGCCGTCCTCGACCCACCGGATGGGGACGGCCCCGCCGATAAACGGGGCCAGGAGGCCGGCGAGGGCGAACAGGAGGATCACCGCCAGGCTGATCGTCGCGCTGGGACGCTTCCTGAGCTGGCCCCAGACGATCGAGCCGTACGAACGCTCCGGCCCCGCGAGGGCGTCCTCGGGGGTCGCAACGGCCCCGGCGGCTTGTGCTCGCACCCTAGTCATACCGTACCCGCGGGTCGGCCCAGGCGTAAAGGATGTCCCCGAGGAGGAAGAAAAAGAGCGTCAGCGTGGCGTAGACCAGCGTCTCGAACATGATGACCGAGAGGTCGTAGGCCCGGGCGGCCTCGACGAACAACCGCCCCATCCCCTGGATGCTGAACATCGTCTCGACGATGACGCTGCCGCCGATCAGGGCCGGGACCGCACCGACCATGACGGTGATCATCGGCAGGAGGCTGTTGCGGAGGGCGTGATGGTAGACGACGCGCCCCTCGGGCAGGCCCTTGGCCCGGGCGGTCCGGACGTAATCGGCCCGGAGGTTTTCGAGCAGGCTGGCCCGCCCCAGCTTCGACAGGTACGCCAGCCCGCCATAGACCAGGCACGTGACCGGCAGGGCGGCGTGCCACAGCAGGTCGACGAGGTACCCGAGGAGTCCCAAGCCCGGCGTGGGCGGTCCGCCCGTGCCCCAGTGGGCCCAGAGCATCGAGAGATATTCCCTGAAGCCCATGCCGTCCGGCCACTCGGGGAAAACGTCGTAGCCGACGTAGGCGTCGCCATGCAGGCCGGCCACAGGGAACCACGAGACCCCCGCCCCGCCCTGCCCCAGGTACCGTTTCAGAAGGGCCCCGGCGAGGATGACGGGGATGCTCCACAGGGCGAGCAGGACGAACGTGGAGCCCACGTCGAAGGCCCCCCGCCGCCGGGCCGCCATCAGGCCGACGGGGATGGCGATGCCGAAGATCGCGATGTCGGCGATGACGTTCAGCGTGATGCTGACGGCCGCCCGGTCCTTCAGCAGGCTCAGCGGGTCCTTCGTGCCGTCGCTGGCGGTGAACTTGATGCTCTCTCCGAAGTCGCCGCGGGCCATGTGGGCGACCCACCGGCCATAGCCGGCGAAGACGTTGAGGAGCTTCTCGAGGGGATCGATGCGTTCGGGGTCCGCCCCCCACAGGTTGTATTCCTTCAGGCCGAGCCGTTCGCGGATGGCGTCGGCCTCCTTGGCGAAGACCTGAGGGTTGATGTCGCCGGCCTGGGAGCGGATCATCGCCTCGATCGGGTCGCCGGGGGCCAGGCGGACGATCGTGTAGACCAGGACCGTGATGCCGACGAGCGTCGGGACCATCAGGAGCAGCCGCCGGACGATGTAGGTCTTCACGGCGTCGGCCCCCCGCGCGGGCCCGCAGGCGTGGGTGCCCCGGTCCCGGTTCGGCGGCGCTTCCCGGCCGGGACCCACCACTCTTCGGTGTCCATGCCGCCCTTGTGCACGATCGCGCCGCGGACCCGCTGCGAAACGAGCCGCAAGCTCTCCCGTGCGATGAAGAACGTGTACGGCTGCTCCCGGTGGAGCAGGCGATGGAAGGCGTGGTAGAGGGCGTTTCGGCGGTCGGGGTCGAGTTCGCGGCGGGCCTCCGTGATGAGGCGGTCGGCCTCGGCGTTTCGGAACGAGATGAAATTGTGTCCCTGGTCGGCGATCTGGTCGCTGTGCCAGATCTGGTAGGGATCGCTCTCGACGCCTCCCCCGCCCCATGCGAGGATGACGGCGTCGAAGTCGCGGTTGTCCAGCCGGACCACGAAGACCGACCACTCGACGAACCGGGTGTGGACGTCGATGCCGGTCCGCCGGAACTCCTCCTTCAGGAGCCGGGCCAGGTCCTGGGCCGTCGGGTCCACCCCAGGGATGAGCCACTCGAACTCGAACCGTCGGCCGCCGGGGTCCTCCAGCCACCCGTCCTGGTCGCGGTCGTCCCAGCCCGCTTCCTTCAGCAGGGCCAGCGCCGCCTGCCGGTCGAACGGCCAGGGGCTCACCGAGGGGTCGGTCTGGGGCGACTTCGGCCAGAACGGGCCGGTCGCGACGCTTCCGATGTCGTAGTAGAGGTGCTCGAGGAGGCGGCGGCGGTCGATCAGGTGGGTCATGGCCCGCCGGACGCGGGCGTCGCCGAAGATCGGGTGGACCTCCTCGATCCGCTCCGGTTCGCCTCCGGCACGGGTCACCCACCGATACCGCGAGTTGTTCCAGCCGATGAAGGAGTAGCCGTTGGCGGGGGTCCCATAGCGGTACATCCGCATGACCTCGGCCCGTTCGGGGTCCTCTTCCTTCAGCGTTTCCAGCTTGACCCACCATTCGGGCGTGAGGGAGAGGTCGTCGAGGTCGCCGCTGAGGAACGTCTGGACGGCGGCCTGGTCGTCGATGATCAGGCGGAAGACGATGCGGTCAAACGCCCGGGGCTTGCCCCAGTACCGCTCGTTGCGGACGAGCGAGATCTCCTGGCCCGTCTGCCAGGCCTCGAACTTGTAGGGCCCGGAACCGACGAAGCCTTTCGCCAGCCTGTTGAAGTGCTCGGGGTCCTGCGGGTCGGCCCGGACGTGCTTTTCATAAAGATGCTTCGGAATGATGGGGCTGAATCCGCCGCTGACCTCGACGCTCTTGAAGTACTTCTGCTTCCAGACGAAGCGGACGGTGTGCTCGTCCACCTTCTCGCACCGCTCGCAGTCGGCGAAGTACGAGGCCAGGCTGCGGCAGTCGATCGCCGGGTTGGTCACCGTCTCGTAGGTAAAGACGACGTCGTCGGCCGTAACGGGCTGGCCGTCCGAGAACCGGGCCTCGGGCTTCAAATGGAACGTGATGGTCCGCCCGTCCGGCGAGACCTCCCAGCTTGCGGCGAGCTCCCCCTTCAGCTCGAGCGTGTCCAGGTCCCGCTCCAGGAGACCCTCGAAGACGTAGTTGTTGACGAGCCGCTCGTAGAGGTCCTTGCCCGTGAGGGGGTTGAGGTTCTGGGGCTCGGCGGACATGTTCCGCCGGAGGGTGCCGCCCATCTGCTCCGGCGTGAAGTCGGGAACCTCGGCGCCGCCGGCGGCCAGGACGAAAGCCGCCCACACGACCAGCCCCGTCCCGACCGCCGCCCCGTTGTGCAACGCGTCTCTCACGCCGCCCTCAGTCCGGCCACTCGCCCGTGAACACTTCTTCGATCGGGCCGGTCATCCGCACCTCGGCCTCGTCGTCGGGCCACGCGACCTCCAGGTCGCCGCCCGGAACGTGGGCCACGATCCGCCGGCCCGTCCGGCCCGTCAGCACCCCCGCCACGCACACCGCACAGGCCCCCGTGCCGCAGGCCAGCGTCGGCCCGCTGCCCCGTTCCCACGTCCGGACGGTCACCTCGTTCGGCGAGGCCACTTCGACCGCGTGGACGTTGACCCGCTCGGGGAACCGCTCGTGATGCTCGATCCGAGGACCCAGCCGCTCCAGCGGCCACGCCGCCGCGTCGGCCACGTAGAACACGGCGTGGGGGTTGCCCATATTGACGCAGGTCATCCGGAGCGTCTCGCCGGCGACCTCCAGGGGCGCGTCGACGACGCGGTCGCCCTCGGCCCGGACGGGGACCTGCTCGGGCGCGAATCGCGGGCGGCCCATCGTCACGGTGCCGCGGGCGATCCGCCCGTTCTCCCGGCGGAGCTCGACCACCCGGGGCCCCGCGACCGTCTCGACGCGGACCGCTTCCCCTTCGGCGAGGCCCCGATCGACGGCGAACCGGGCCAGGGCCCGGACCCCGTTGCCGCACATCTCGGCCTCGGACCCGTCGGCGTTGAAGATCCGCATGCGGACGTCGCCGTCGCCCTCCGGCGGGAGGACGAGGATCAGCCCGTCCGCCCCGACGCCGAAGTGCCGGTCGCTCATACGCCGGGCCAGGTCGGCCGGGTCCGCCACCTCGGTCTCGAACCCGTTGACGTAGAGGTAGTCGTTGCCGGCCCCGTGGAGTTTCACGAACCGCATCGTCTTCGCTCCGCCTGTGTCCCGCACGTGCAGGCGGCGTCATTATAGCGGGACGGTCGGGGGGCCATCCAGACTTTTGGGGGCGGCGCACCGGCCCGGTCCGTCCGGTCGGCGCATAGCAAGGCCCCGTCCCTCGCGGGCGGGGCCGGGAAGAACACTCAGAGGCCTGCGCCTACTGGTTGTACCACGGCGACAGGTGGGTCGGCTGCTCGTTCAAGAAGACGGCGTCCGTGTCGTCGGCAAAACCGACGACGTCGGCGTCGACGACCCGCTGATGCACGATCTTGCGGTACCGGATGTCGGGGCCGTAGCGCCGCTCGAACGACTCGCATCCCGTCGCCGCCACCGCGAACACGAAGGCCAGTGCCAGGACCAGCAGGACTGCACGTTTCATGGACTCGGTCTCCTGAAGTCGGCCCGCCGCAGTCGCGGCTCAACGCGCCACACCCGCCGGGCCTCCCCACGTGCGGGCCATGCTAGAGCGTGAGTCGGAGCCTGTCAACAGGAAAAACGCGGCCGCCGGCGCGCCAGCCGGCGTCTGCCCGCCCGGCGCGCATTGACTTGCCCCGCCGCCCCGGATACACTCGCTGACCCGCGCGGGGACGGACGGCGACGGCGTCGCCCGGCCCGGGCACAGGCAGGACGCGGGGGAGCCCGGCGGTGATCTTCGGCTACTCGATCGTCGAACTGCTCGTGCGCCTCCCGGTCGTCTTCTTCGCCCTGACGATCCACGAGTTCATGCACGCGTGGTCGGCGAACAAGTGCGGCGACGACACGGCCGCACGCATGGGACGGTTGACGCTGAACCCGCTGGCCCACCTGGACCTGTTCGGGACGATCTGCCTGATGATCGGCCCCATCGGGTGGGCGAAGCCCGTGCCCGTCGTCGCCTCGAATTTCGACCACGAGACGAGGCGCCGGGACGAGGTCCTTGTGGGCGGGGCCGGGGTGGCGGCGAACCTCACGCTGGGCATCGCCGCCGGCCTCGCGATGCGTGTCGCCTTCGGCTGGATGGGCGGCCTGGGCGACGCCGGTGAGGTCCTCTGGGAGCTGCTCGTGACGTTCAGCATGATCAACCTGTTCCTGGGCATTTTCAACCTGCTGCCGGTGCCCCCCCTGGACGGGTCGCACATCCTCCAGAACCTGCTGCCCTTGAACGTGGCCATTCGGTACAGCGAGCTGCGCCCCTACGGCATGGGCCTTCTGCTGGGTCTCGTGCTGGCGAACCAGCTCCTGGCGAGGACCCTCGGCTTCTCGGTCCTCGGGTACCCGGCGTACAAGCTGATCGAGCTGGTCTCCGGCATCGACGTGTTTCCGAGCGTGTAGAGCGAGCAAGGAGAGGTGATGGGCGCGAACGACGGCGGTCGGAAGCGGATCCTGAGCGGCATGCGGCCCACCGGCCGCCTCCACCTGGGCAACCTGGTCGGGGCCCTGGCCAACTGGCGCGACCTTCAGGACGAGTACGACTGCTTCTTCATGATCGCTGACTACCACGCCCTGATGAGCGAGTACGAGGACCCGGCGTCGCTGCCCGAGAGCGCCCGCGAGGTGGCCCTCGATTTCCTGGCGTGCGGCCTCGACCCCGAGCGGAGCGTCATCTTCCGCCAGATCGACGTCCCCCAGCACGCCGAGCTCCACGTCATCCTCTCGTGCTACACGCCCATCTCGTGGCTCGAGCGGAACCCGACCTACAAGGAGCAGCTCCAGCAACTCTCCTCCCGCGATATCCGCAACTACGCCTTCCTCGGCTACCCCGTGCTCCAGGCCGCCGACATCGTCATCTACAAGGCCGACGCGGTGCCCGTGGGCGAGGACCAGCTCCCCCACCTGGAGCTGACGCGAGAGGTCGTCCGCCGGTTCAACAACCTCGTCGGCCGGGACGTCCTCGTCGAGCCCGAGGCCAAGCTGACGCGCAGCCCCCGCCTGCTCGGCACCGACCGGCGGAAGATGTCCAAGAGCTACGGCAACCAGATCGACATCGCCGACGACCCCGACGAGATCCGCAAGAAGGTCATGACCATGATCACCGACCCGAAGCGGGTCTACAAGACCGACCCCGGCCACCCCGAGGAGTGCAACGTCTGCCAGTGGTACAAGACGTTCTCGCCGGACGAGTACGAGGAGGTCGCCGAGAAGTGCCGCACCTCGGCCTGGGGCTGCAAGGACTGCAAGGCCCGCCTGGCGGAGGTGCTGGCCGAATGCCTCGCCGAGCCGCGGGAGCGCCGCCGGAAGCTGGAGGCCGACCCCGACCGCCTCCGGGCCATCCTGGCCGACGGCGCCCGCCGCGCCGCCGAAGTGGCCGAGGCAACCCTGGACGAGGTCAAGCAGGCGACCGGACTGAAGGGGATTTAGGATTCCGCAGTCCGGATTGCGGATTTCAGGACCACAACAGCACGCGGACGGGGCGACTGCGCAGCTTGCCATGCCGCGGCCACACGGGTCGCCGCGGTTGACTTCGGAATCCCGAATCCGGAACCCGGAATCGGGAGGTCGGCAGACTCCAGCCTGCCGACGGACCCTTATAGTCGGATACCGTTATGTCTTATAAAGTCGAACTCGACGTCTACAACGGGCCGCTCGACCTGCTGCTGTACCTGATCAAGCGGGACGAGGTGGACATCCGCGAGATCGAGGTCTCGCGCGTGGCCGACCAGTACATCGCCTACCTCGACCTGCTGACGGACCTCGACATCGACGTGGCGGGCGAGTTCCTCGTCATGGCCTCGACGCTGCTGGAGCTGAAGAGCCGGGCCCTCCTGCCCCGGGCCCCCGCCATCGACGAGGAGGAAGACGAAGGCGAGGAGGGCGGGGACCCCCGCGAGACCCTCATCCGCCAGCTCCTGGAGTACCGCCGGTACAAGGAGGCCGCCGGGATGCTGGCGGAAAAGGGCGGCGAGATGGCCCGGCGGCACCCGCGCCTGGTCGACGACGCCCGGCTCCGCGGGCTGGTAACCGGCGACGAGGGGGGCATCCCCGCCCACGAGCTGCTCGAAGGCGTCGAGGTGTGGGACCTCTTCGGGGCGTTCTCCCAGGTCGTCAAGACGCTCGGCTACTCGCGGCCCCGCGAGGTCGTCTACGATGAGACGTCCGCCGAGGAAGCGGCCGAGGACCTCCTGGGCCGCCTGCGGGCCGAGAAGTCGCTCCTCTTTACGGACCTCTTCGACCCCGAGCAGGACCTCGGCTACGCCATCACGATCTTCCTCGCCCTGCTGGAGCTGATGCGGCAGCGGCTGATCGGCGTCGAGCAGGGCGACGACTTCGGCGACATCCGCCTCTACGTCCGCGACCCGTCGACCGAGACCTATACGAAACGCAAGCCCCTCGGGGCGGCGGCGTCGCGCGACGGCCTGGAGCGGCAGCGGCCCCGCCGCCCGACCGCCCGCCAGCGGGAGCACCTCCAGGAGATCATGGACGAGGTCGAGTTCGAGAAGACCGAGTTCGACGAGGCCCTCGAAGCCATCGACGTCCCGGAGGTCGAGCCGTTCCACCCCATCTACTCCGACGCCGAGCTCCTCGGCCGAGACGGCACGGACATCCCCGTCCCGGAGCGGCCCGCCGACGCCGCCGAAGGCATCGCCGAAGCCGAAGGCGGCGCCGCCGAACCGGATAAGGATGCCGAGGGCGAGGAGGAGCCGGGCGACGATCACGAGCGGCGTTCGGGAGCTGGCGCCGCTTAGCTTCGCGCGTCGCTCAATTGAAACGCCGCGGCGCGCGGGCCTGAGAACCGGGCCGCACGTACCCGCGGTCTCACGACCGCGGCTCGGGATGGCCGGGCATTTCGAGCCGCGAACGTCAGTTCGCGGGTATCTCCGAGTCGCCGACTACTCTGCCCCCACGCCATAGCCCGTTCGCTCTTCCCGATACCCTATATGCAGGGCCTCGCGGCGCGGTATAATACCCATTCTGACACCGGCGGAGACCCACGATGACCGTACCGCAGATCGAGGCCGACGTCCCGGACCGGATCGACCTGTCACAGAACGCCCGCCTCGTCCTGGAGCGGCGGTACCTGAAGAAAGACGAGGCGGGCACGCCCATCGAGGCGCCCGAAGACATGTTCCGCCGCGTCGCCGCCAACGTGGCCCAGGCCGAGCTGACCTGGGGCACCGCCGAGGACGTCCACGCGGCCGAGGAGCAGTTCTACGGCCTGATGGCCCGCCTCGAGTTCCTGCCCAATTCGCCGACGCTGATGAACGCGGGTCGGCGGCTCCAGCAGCTCGCCGCCTGCTTCGTCCTGCCCGTCGAGGACGACATCGGGAAGATCTTCGACGCCATCAAGCACGCCGCCATCATCCACAAGTCCGGCGGTGGGACGGGCTTCAGCTTCAGCCGCATCCGCCCCGCCGGCGCCCTCGTCGAGTCGAGCCGCGGCAGCGCCTCCGGGCCCATCTCGTTCATGCGGGTCTTCAACTACGCCACCGGCGCGATCAACCAGGGCGGTTTCAGGCGCGGGGCCAACATGGGCATCCTCCGCTGCGACCACCCGGACGTCGAGGCGTTTTCCCGGTCGAAGCTCGAAGAGGGGGAGCTGGAGAACTTCAACATCTCCGTCGCCTGCACTCAGGCGTTCCTCGAGGCCGTCAAGCGCGGCGACTCGATCGATCTCGTGAACCCCCACGGCCGGGAGACGGCCGGCCGCGTCCCCGCCCGACAGATCTGGGAGACCATGGCCGAGTGCGCCCACGCCGGCGGCGACCCCGGCGCCATCTTCCTCGACCGCATCAATGCCGACAACCCCACCCCGCACCTCGGGGCGATCGAGTGCACGAACCCGTGCGGCGAGCAGCCGCTCCTGCCCTACGAGGCCTGCAACCTCGGCTCGATCAACCTGAACCGGGTGGTCCGGGGCGGCCGGATCGACTGGGACGCCTTCCGCACCATCGTCCGCCTGGCCGTCCGGTTCCTCGACAACTGCATCGAGGTCAGCCGCTACCCCCTGCCCGAGATCACCGAGATCGTCCAGGGCAACCGCAAGATCGGCCTCGGCGTGATGGGTTTCGCGGACCTGCTGATCCGCCTCGGCGTGCCGTACGATTCCGACAAGGCCCTCCGGACGGCCGAGGAGGTGATGGGCTTCGTCCGGACCGAGGCCGACGCCGAGAGCGCCGACCTGGCCCGCCCGCGCGGCCCGTTCCCGAAGCACATCGGCAGCGTCTACGACCGCCCCGACGGGCCGGTCTACCGCAACGCGTGCCGCACGACCGTCGCCCCCACCGGGACGATCTCGGTCCTGGCGGACTGCTCGTCGGGCATCGAGCCGATCTTTGCCCTGGCGATGGAGCGGCACGTCCTGGACGGGGAGACGACGCTTCGCGAGGTGAATCCTCTGCTCGTCGAGATCGCCCGCGAGCGGGGCTTCTGGTCGGACGATCTGCCCGAGCGCCTGACGCGGGCGGCGTCGCTTTCGGACCTCGAGGGCGTTCCGGACGACGTCCGCCGACTCTTCGTCACGGCCCACGAGATCGAGCCGGCCTGGCACGTGCGGATGCAGGCGGCCTTCCAGAACCACGTCGACAACGCCGTCTCGAAGACCGTCAACCTGCCCTACGAGGCGACGTGTGAGACGGTCGCCGACATCTACTGGCACGCCCACGAGATGGGGTGCAAGGGCATCACGGTCTTCCGCGACCGGTCGCGAACGCGCCAGGTGCTCGTCCGGCAGGTGGAGAAAGGCCGGGAGCTGGAACCGCCGCCGGGGGCCTGCAACCGGCCGGGGGCGTGCGCCCGGTGCTAGGGAAGCTACGGCACCGCCCGAAACAGCGCGAACCCGTGCCGCGCCGGGCCGTACCACCACGGATAGCCCGCCTCGCGACAGATGGCGCGGACGACCTTCAGGGCCTCGGCGTGGACCAGTTCGCCCCTCCGGCGGGCCTCAGCCTCGCAGAAGTACGTCCGGCACCCCAGCGGCCGCGCTGCTCGGGCCGTGCAGGCCCGTCCGTTCTGGTAAGGACACGTCCACGGCGCGTCCGGGGCATCGAGCGTCGGTAGGACCTCGGCGGCGGGCCGACCCGTGAGGGTCAGCAGATGGGCCAGCTCCAGGGCGCTCGCGAAAAGGACCGGCTTCGTCCGGCCGAAGCGGCAGCATTCGCCGCAGGCCTCGCAGGCGGCCGCCACCTCGGCCAGCTCTTCATCGACTCGGGCGTAGAGGGCGATGAGGGATTCGCGGGCATCCCTTGAGGGGGCTCGAGGCGACGGCGGCGGGCCCCACGGCCCGAGATGGAACGCTTCGACGGCAAGGCGCCCGGCATCGGCGCGGCTCAAGGCTCCATCTCCATCCACTTCGCCTCGATCTGCTCGAAGCTCCAGAGGGGCCCCTGCCCGATGCCCGGGCACCGCCGGCCCGCCTCCCGCCACGCCTTCTCGTTCTTCAGGTTCGCCGGCCAAAACGGCCACGTCTGGCACTGGAGCGGCCGCACCGGGTAGGCGCGGCAACGGCCGTCCGGGTCGAGCATGATGCAGTCATAGTTGGACCGCTCCCGGAGGGTCATCTTCCGCCACAGGCGGCGGACGTGGGCGCGGCGGAACTCCTTCGGCTCGAGGCCCACGTGCTTCGCGATGGCCGCCAGCTCGTCGGCGTCGATCCAGACGTAGCCCGGCGCCCCGCCGCAGCATCGGCCGCACTGCGTGCACGCGAAGCGCAGGCCCAGGGCGTACCAGGGCCGACGCTCCGTCCTGACCAGCTTCGTCTCACCCATTGCCGCCTGCCCATCGCTGATTCACGGGCCATTGTAGGCCGACCCGTTCCGGGCGGCAACACCGCTCTTGTAACGCCGTGCGGCGGGGGCCTATAATCCGGGCCGTTCGGCCGTCGGGAATGGAGCCCATGCCTTCGATCCGCGTCCTCGACGAGACGCTCGTCAACCAGATCGCCGCCGGGGAGGTCATCGATCGCCCCGCGAGCGTCGTCAAGGAGCTCCTCGAAAACGCCATCGACGCCGAGCCCACCCGGATCGCCGTCGAGCTCGAGGCCGCCGGCAAAAAGCTGGTCCGTGTCAGCGACGACGGGTGCGGCATCGCGGCGGAGGACGTACCCCGTGCCTTGGCCGCCCACGCGACGAGCAAGATCGGCTCGGCCGGCGAACTGGAGGCGATCACGACGCTGGGCTTCCGGGGCGAGGCCCTGGCCTCGATCGCCTCGGTGGCCGACGTCCGTCTCGTGAGTCGGACGCGGGAGGCCCTGGAGGCCGTCGAAGTGAGCGCCTCAGCGGGCCGCGTCGAGCCGTCCCGCCCCACCAGCGGGCCGGTCGGCACGACCGTCGAGGTGCGGAACCTTTTCCGCTACGTGCCGGCCCGCCGAAAGTTCCTCAAGACCGATGCCACCGAGATGGGCCACATCACGGAGCACGTGGCCCGGGTGGCCCTGGCGTACCCCGCGGTGCATATGACCGTCACCCACAGTGGGCGAAGCGTTTACGAGCTGCCGCCGGCCGAGGGCGTCCGGGCCCGGATCGGGGCGTTCTTCGGGGCCGAGCTGGCCGAGTCGCTCGTCACCGTCGGGTCGCAGGGGCCCGCCGGGAAGCTGTGGGGCCTTGTGGCCCCGCCCTACGTCGCCCGGGCGACCGCCAAGCAACAATATCTCTTCATCAACGGACGTTACGTGCGGGACCGGGGCCTCCTCCATGCCCTCCGCGAGGCGTACCGCGGGATGCTCGAAGGCAGCCGCCAGCCCGTCGCGTTCCTCTTCCTGACGGTCCCGCCCGACCGCGTGGACGTGAACGTCCACCCCACGAAGATCGAGGTGCGGCTCCGCGACGCCCACCTCCTGTACGGGCAGGTCCTGGCGGCGGTTCGCGAGCGGCTCCTCGGGCCGGGCATGACGCCGGGCTTCGCGGTCGAGGGCCCGGGGTGGCTGCCCTCGGCGCGCGGCGGAAGCGGACCTGGTACGGAGGAAACCGGCGCGGAGGAAACCGAGGGGGAGCGCGGCGCGCCGGCGGATGCCGAGCGCGAGGCCCGGGTGCGGCAGGCGGTGGCGGATTTCCTCCGCAGCCCGCCGCCGCCCCAGCCGCGATTGCCTTTCAGCGAGCGAGCGGGCCGGCACCGGGCACGGGCTGCGAGCGGGCCCGGCAAGCCGGACGGCGAAACGCGCCCAAGCGAGGGGCTTGCTCCGCCTCCGCAAGCGGCTGAGGCCGCCGACGCGCACCACGCCGTCCAGCTCCACAACACCTACCTCGTGGCCGAGACGGAGGACGGCATCCTGATCGTCGACCAGCACGCCTTGCACGAGCGGGTCCTCTTTGAGGAGCTGATGTCGCGCCTGGAAGCCGGGGCGCTGGAGGGGCAGCGGTTCCTGGTGCCGGTCACGCTCGACGTGTCGGATGAGGAGATGGCGGCGGTGGAGGAGCACCGCGAGGCGCTCGGGCGGCTGGGGATCGAGGTCGAGGCCCTCGGCCCGCGGTCGGTCGGCGTCCACGCGTTCCCGACGCTGCTGGAGAAGGCCGACCCGGAGGCGACGCTTCGCGACTTCCTGGCGTGGGCGGTGGCGTGTGATTCCCCGCCCGAGGCCCGGCACGTCCTGGAGAAGCTGGCCCACGTGGCGGCCTGCCGCGGGGCGGTCAAGGCGGGCGATCCGCTGAAGCCCGAGGAGATCGAGGCCCTGCTTGCCCACCGCGATGCGGCCCGCCTGGCGGCCACCTGCCCCCACGGACGGCCGACGGCCTTGGTCCTGAAGAAGGCCGACCTGGAGAAGCAGTTCGGCCGCGACTACGCCGCCGGCGGCCGCCATACCAGCGGCGACGAGGCCCTGCCGTTCTGAGAGTTGGCGTGGACCTTCGCCCAAGTCCGGTTGACACTGGGCGCGGCGGGTCTGGAGGCCCGGCGCGTGTCCTCAAGCGGAGCGCAGTCGGTGCGGAGACCGACCGCGTGCAACTCTTGCGAACCGGCTTTGCGCAACAGGTTCTGGGGTGGGACTGGCCCGCGTGCCCGCTCAGTCTTCCAGGGCGATGTCTTGGCGGTGGCCGTTGGCTTCGTTCACGAAGACCAGACGCCTGCCGTCCTCCGCTTCGAGCTGCTCATTGGCGTCGAGGAGCTCAACGCCGCAGGCGGTCCCGTCCGGTGCGATGTCGACGCTGACCGAGTCGCTGAGCGAAAGGGTGAGGACCTCCGCCTTCGGCCCCTGGAAGCGGATGTCGGCCATGTTGTGGCGTGGGTCGTATGTAAGCTTCATGGGCGGGTCGCCAAAGAAACTGGAGCGGGCGATGGGATTCGAACCCACGGCCTTCAGCTTGGGAAGCTGACACTCTACCACTGAGTTACGCCCGCTCCCGTGGCCCCTTCATTGTGCCGCGCCGCAGACCGGTGTCAACGGCTTTTCCGCCCTCGCCGTGCGACGGCTGGGCCGGCCTTCTGTGGCGGACACACCTCTCCGCCCGGCGGATTTTGTCCAGAACAAGCGGCCGCCCAACGGGTTCCATGACGTGAGAGCGGCGGCGCCCTCCTCGCGCAGGTGACACGTTTCTGAGTCGGGCGCCCAAAGACGTCTCTCGGACGCGCCCCGCGCGACGCCGCCGCGGGCCGAACGCCGAGCACGACCTGGTGGGGGAAACCCGTTCCGGCCGATCCCGGTCGAACGCCCGTCCTTTTCCTGGCCCTCAAGCGAGCAGGGAGACCGAGTGATGGCAGATGCGAACGACCCGAAGAGCACCGACACCCACATTCCCCGCGGCGATGACCTGGCCGCCGTCAAGGCCCTCAACGAGGCCTATAAGAAGATGACCGACCAGCTCGGCCGGGTGATCGTCGGCCAGAACGCGGTCATCGAGCAGGTGCTGGTGGCCATCTTCTGCCGCGGCCACGCCCTGCTCGTGGGGGTGCCGGGCCTGGCGAAGACGCTCCTGGTGAGCACCGTCTCCGAGCTCCTGCACCTCTCGTTCAAACGGGTCCAGTTCACGCCCGACCTGATGCCCTCCGACATCACGGGCACGGACGTTCTGGAGGAGGACCGGACGACCGGCAAGCGCGTCTTCCGGTTCGTCCATGGGCCGCTGTTCGCCAACATGATCCTGGCCGACGAGATCAACCGGACCCCGCCCAAGACCCAGGCGGCCCTGCTGGAGGCCATGCAGGAGCACATGGTCACCTGCGGCGAGGAAACCTATCCCCTGCCCGAGCCGTTCTTCGTCCTGGCGACGCAGAACCCCATCGAGCAGGAGGGCACCTACCCCCTGCCCGAGGCCCAGCTCGACC
>CAZGKW010000029.1:35158-53894 GCA_964526295.1 uncultured Anaerolineales bacterium | reverse complement strand
AAGAGCCGTAGCGCGGTGCCCAGTCGTGGGCACCGCGGGGCGGGCAAGACTGCCCGCCGCGGTCCAATCATGGTTTTCCGGATGCCGGTCACACCGGGATGGGGTGGGAGGCGCAGAAGTCCCGGACCTCGCCGCGGAGGGCGTCGGCCTCGGCTTCCGGGTCGTCGGCCCGCAGGACCCGGTCGATCCACCGCGCGACGCGGCGGACCTCGTCCTCGCCCGCGCCGCGGGTCGTCACGGACGGCGTCCCGATGCGGATGCCCGAGGGGTCGGTCGGCGGCCGCTTGTCGAACGGGATAACGTTGCGATTGAGGACGATGCCGGCCCGGCAGAGGGCCGTCTGGGCCGCCAGGCCCGCGATGCCGGTCCCCGTCAGGTCCACGAGGAACAGGTGCGTGTCGGTGCCGCCGGAGACCACCCGGTGCCCCAGCGAGGCCATCGCGTCGGCCATGGCCCGGGCGTTGGCCACCACCTGGGCCTGGTAGGCCTTGAACGCCTCCTCCATGGCCAGGGCGAAGCAGGCCGCCTTGCCGGCGATGACGTGCAGCAGCGGGCCGCCCTGGATGCCCGGGAAGACCATGTGGTCGATGTCGCGGGCGTATTCCTTCTTACATAAGGCGATGCCGCCCCGCGGCCCGCGAAGTGTCTTGTGGGTCGTCGCGGTGACGAAGTCGCTGACCGGGACGGGGTCGGGATGCTGGCCGGCGACGACGAGGCCGGCGAAATGGGCCATGTCGACGAGGAGCTTTGCCCCGGCGTCGCGGGCGATCTGGGCGAACCGGTCCACGTCGATGGCCCGTGGGTAGGAGCTGGCCCCGGCGATGATCAGCGCCGGCCGGACGTCGGCCGCCGTCCGGGCCACCGCATCGTAATCGATCTGCTCGGTCTCCCGGTCGACGCCGTAATGCACGATCCGGTAGAGCCGCCCGCTGAAGTTCGCGGGCATGCCGTGCGTCAGGTGGCCCCCGTGCGTCAGGTCCATCGAGAGGACCGTCTGGCCGGGCTCGACGGCGGCGAAGTAGACGGCCATGTTGGCCTGGCTGCCCGAGTGGGGCTGGACGTTGATGTGCTCGCAGCCGAAGAGCCGCTTGCCGCGGTCGATGGCGAGCTGCTCGACGTTGTCGACGACGCCGCATCCGCCATAGTAGCGGTGATGGGGATAGCCCTCGGCGTACTTGTCGGTGAGGATGCTGCCGACGGCCTCGCAGACGGCGGGTGGGCAGAGGTTCTCGCTGGCGATCAGGTCGAGGGTTTCGGCGCGGCGGCGGCGTTCGGCTTCCACCAGGTCGGCGAGCTGCGGGTCGGTTCGCTTGAGCTTGTCCAGTTTCATTCGGTCCCCTGGGGGCAGGAGTCGGGCGCGTTTCGCGGCTACGGTTCGATTCGGAACGAGCCAAGGCAGGCCTCGAACGTCTCCTCGAGGTCGGCGAATCGGTCCGAGGCGGCGGCCGCCGTCAGCGTATAGACCCGCCCGAGCGCGACGGCCCGGAGCTGCCGGACCGTGACGGACCGGCCGAGGCCCTCGTGGCGGAACGTCACGACGACGGCCCGCGTTCCCCCGTTGAGGAGGCGCGGTTCCTCCGAGACCGCCTCGTAGCCCCGGAGGACGGTCATCTGGCGTCGGTCGGCCGCGAGGGCCTTCTGGAGCGTCTCGCCCGTCCGGGCCGGCACGACGACGACGTTGAGCGTCGGCCGGCCGGGCTCGTCGTCGCCGGGGCCGATCAGCCACAGGCACGGCTGGCCGCTCCATTGGCGGAGGGCCCATCCGTCGGGCGGCCGAAGGCTGAACCGCTCGTTGTAGTGGACGTACCGGCCGATCTCGCCGCCGGCGCCGGCCTGGCCCGAGCAGCCGCCCAGGAGGCCCGCCACGAGCGGCGCGACGCTCAGGGCGATCCAGCCCCCGGCGCGCAACAGGCGGCCGGCCGAGGGCCGGGCGTGTCGTGTCGTGTCGCTTTGCACCGCGGTCTCGACCCCCCCCCCCGCAAGCGAGTCCCAGGCGGCGGCCCATCCGCCCCGGCGCGTGCCGGATCGCCGATGGCCGATCTCGGGCAGCCGAATGCCGCACGGCTTACCACACGAGCAGCGAGCCGAAGCAGGCGGCGAGGGCGTCCTCGACCGCCGAGAGGGCCGGACGCGGGCCCGTGGCCAGGAGGCCATAGGCGAACCGGTCGGTGACGGCCAGGAGCATCCGCTGCTCGAAGACGTCGATGCCTCGCGGGTCTTCCAGGACGATCCGCAGGGCGGGCCGGCCGTCGGCCAGGGCCGTCTCCTCGCGGGCCACGACCCGGAGGTCCCGCCTCAGGTCGGACGCTTCCTCGACGGCCGCGTCGGCCCAGACCTCCAACGCCTCGGCCGCGTCTGCGTCGTCCGCCGCCGGCAGGCCCTCGCGGTCGATCGCCAGGACGTGGACGACGGCGATGCCCCCGCCGCTCGCCGGCCCGGGGCCGGCCGTCTCGTCGCCTTGCGCCGCGGCCTTCGGCGGCGGGGCGACGATCTCCAGGACGACGTCGCCGTCCAGGTCGCGGACCGTCCACCCCTCGGGCACGTCGAGGGCGAAGCGAAGCGCCGGCCGGACGACGTCGCGGCCCTCGGCCCCGGTCGGCACGGCCTGGCCGCAGCCGGACAGGGCAAGCCCGGCCCACGCCGCCCACACGATGGCCCCGGCGGTCGTTGCCCTTCGCGGCATCCTAGGAAGCCCCCGACCGGGCGGCGGCGCGGCGATGGAGCTCCGCCTCGATGAAGTCCTCGATTCCCCCGTCCAGGACGTCCTGGACCTTTCCCGTCTCATGCTCGGTCCGGTGGTCCTTGACCAGGGTGTAGGGCTGAAGGACGTAGCTTCGGATCTGGTTTCCCCAGGCGATCTCGCCCTTCTGGCCGTACATTCTGGCCAGCTCGGCGTCGCGTTTCTGCTCTTCGAGCCGCCGCAGCCGGGCCGCCAGCATCTGCATGGCGATGCGGCGGTTCTGGTACTGGGACCGCTCGTTCTGGCACTGGACGACGATGCCGGTGGGTTCGTGGGTGATGCGGACGGCCGAGCTGGTCTTGTTGACGTGCTGACCGCCTGCGCCGCCGGCCCGGAAGGTGTCGACGCGGACGTCCTCCTCGCGGATTTCGACCTCGCCGACGTCCTCCAGCTCCGGCAGGACGTCGACGCTGGCGAACGAGGTGTGCCGCCGGCCGGCGGCATCGAACGGGCTGATCCGCACCAGCCGGTGCACCCCCCGCTCGGCCGAGAGGTACCCGTAGGCGTAGGGGCCCTCGACGTGGAGGGTGACGCTGCGGTATCCGGCCTCTTCGCCCTCGACGGCGTCGACGATCCGCATGTCCCAGCCTTGGGATTCGATGTAGCGGGAGTACATGCGAAGGAGCATGGACGCCCAGTCGCAGCTCTCGGTGCCCCCGGCCCCGGCGTGGATGGCCAGGTAGCAGTTCTTCGGGTCGTCGCGGCCGGAGAGGAGGGCGAGGAACTCCAGGCGCGCCAGGCGCTGCTCGGCCGAGACCAAGTCGGCCGCCACCTGCTCGAGGGCCGCCGCGTCCTTCTCCTCCTCGGCCAGCTCGAGCAAGACGGCCGCATCGTCGAGGCGTCGGGTCATCTCCGAGAGGGGATCGACGACGGCCTTCAGGCCCTTGAGGCGCTGGACCACCTGCTGGGCCGCGTCGGGGTCGTCCCAGAAGTCCGGGGCGGCCATCCGCCGCTCGATCTCCGCCAGCTCGTCCTGCCTCCGGGCGAGGTCAAAGACTGTCCCGGAGCGTCGTGAGACGCTCGGTCAGGGCCTCCAGTGTGGCGCGGACGTCGCTCGCGGTCGTGGTCATAGCGGGGATTATAGGGGGTACCGGGGAGGTGTCAACTGCCGACGGCTGGGCACGGGGGGACCGACGCACCGGCGTGCCTGGGCAGGGCGCGGGCGGCACCGTGCACCGACCCGCTCGGCCGGTGCTCAGGCGTTCAGGCGCCAGTCAGTCAGGCACTGGCCGCAGGCGCCAGTAGTCCGTCCCGCTGGCGCTCTCGCGGGTCAGGCGGAACGTCCCGCGGGCCTTCTCGCCGTCCAGGCGGACGCGGACCTCGTCGGCCGTCTCGACCAGGGCGGGGTCTTCGGGCTCGATCCACTCGAGCGTGCCGCGGTCGTGGATGCGGCACCAGCCCCGCCCGCCGGAGATCTCGCCCTCGTATTCCAGGTACGCCGGGCGATGGTCGGGGAGCTGCCGGACGAGGGCGGGCAGCTCGCCGGTCCGGTCGGGGGGGACGCCGGAGGAGAACGTGACGAGCGCTTCGCCCCGCTCGAGCATCAGGTCGAAGTGCCAGTCGTCCTCCGAACGAAAGTGCTGCTGGACGACGTATCGCGGCATGGCCAGGCCCCCGGACCACGTTTTCATCCATCCTGGCGAGCCGGGGCCCAGCGGCACGCGCGAAAAAGACAGCGCGGCCCGTGGGGGGCCGCGCTTGAGGACTCCTCAGCGTGTCGCCCTCACGGGCCTTGAGGCAGCGGCGACTCGCCTTGCCCGGCCCCGGGCCACCGCGAGCTCCCGCCTTCGTCCCGGCCCGCGGGGACTTCGGCGTGCCAAGCCCGCTCGCGGCTCGAATGAGGACGAACGGCTGTTATTCCCCGGCGGCGGGGCTGCCCTGGGTCGTGCCGAACTCCAGGACGAGCCGGGCGGCGCCGGCGGCGTCGAGGTCCAGGCCGCCGAGGGCCTGGCCGGCGGCATCGCGGAGCCTGTCGTTCGGGCTCCCGGCCAGCGATCGGATGGCGGCCACCTGCTGCGGCCGCAGGTGGTTCCCGATCAGTCGGGCCGCCCGAGACAGCGACTCCATCGCCGCCACCCGCACCTCCTCCGACCGCGCTTCTTCGGTGCCGATGGCGGCCATGGCCCGCGTGATCTCCGGGTCGGCGATCTCGGCCAGGGCCCCGAGCACGGCCACCACCACCGGGTCGGGCCGGTCCGTCAGGGCCTGCATCAGCGACGCCCGTGCCTTCCGGGCCGAGTAGATCCGGCTCCCGACGGCCACTTCCTTCAGGACCCGGGCGGCCTTCAGGGCGGTCTCCCGGGCGCCCTCGTCCGTGAGGACCATCGCCCCGGTGGCCCGCTTCAAGGCGTCGATCTCCGGCAGGAGGTTCGAGACGCTGATGTCCGGGTCGACCGTTTCGATGTACTTGAAGTCGGCCTTGAGCTGGTCGCTCCGGACCGGGTCGTCCGGCCAGGACAGGGCGACGATGGGCGTCATGGCCGTCTGGTAGTCGCGCCTCAGGAGGCTGATGACGTCGGCGTGGCTGACGTTCCGGGTCCGGCTCGACAGGACGACGGCGTCGACGCGGGGCATCTGGGTGACCCGAGACAGGGCCTCGTTGCCGCTCGTGACGGCGACGACGCCCCACCCCTGGTCGGCCAGGGCCGCCTGGAGCCGGTTCCGGTTGTCCGGCTCGGGCTCCACGAGGAGGATGGCCTTCGAGGCCTCCAGGCTCAGTGCCTCGCCCAGGACCGGGACGACGCGCCCGGCGCCGGTGAACGGGTTCGTCGGCCGGATGGCGGCCAGGGCGAACGCCGCGGCGTAGCGGAGACGCTGGTCCGGATACTTCAGGGCCGTCACCAGGGGCGACCCGACGTCGCCCTCCCCGTAGAGCATCAGGAACTGCTCGTTGGCCACGCTCTCCAGGGCCTGGCAGGCCCGGACGGCGACCGGCACGTTCCGGTCCGCCAGGGCCCGGTCGAGCACCCGGTACAGGTGCTGCTGGCCGATGGCCCGGATGAAGAAGTCGACGCTGGGCATGTTCTCCGGCAGGAACGGGTTGGCCTGCCGGGCCGTGGGGGTCTCGGTGTCGCGGAGGTCGGCCTCCATCTGGATCATGGCCGACGCCCACAAGGCCACCGACTCCAGGGCCGACGGGTCGCTCCGGAGGGCGTCGGCACAGGCCCGGGCGGCCAGCGCCTCGTTGACCGCCACGCTCGGCACGGGCTTATACAGCAGGCCCACGCCCTTGACCCACTCGAACAGGTCGGTCGTCGGGGCCCGCTCGTCGGCGACGAGGATCCGGCCGTAATAGTACCGCTCGGCCAGGTCGAGGAAGAGCTTGTCGGCCGGCCGGGCCAAGACCGTCCGGTCGGCGATCTTGACGATCGCCTCGGTCGCCGCCGTCTTGTGGGCCTCGCTCGAGGCCGGGTCCTCGACGATGGCCTTCAGGGGCGGGACGGCATAGGGATAGCCGATGTTCCCGAGGACCGTGATGATGGTCGCCTTGAGGCGCGGGTCGGGCGTCTCCAGGGCCGCCAGAAGCGGCAGGACGACCGGCCGGCCGATGTCGGCCAGGGCCCGCTGGATGTCCAGGTGGATCGCCTCGCGCCCCGGGTCCTCGAGGAACCCCAGGGCGTGCGGCACGACGTACGGGCCGGCGTACTTCAGGTCCTTGAGGGCGTGGTAGTAGGCCCGGGGCCCCTCGTCCAGGCGTTCCAGGTTCTGCCGGATGCGGTCGGCGTCGGTCCGCTTCAGGCGTCGCCCTTCGTCGGCCAGGTTCAGCAGCTTCGACGGGGCGTCGCCCATCTCCTCGCGGCGCAGCATCTTGATCATAAGATCGTGGCCTGTCGACGGCGACTCCACCAGCGCCAGCACCACCGTCGGGTCGGGGTTGGCCGCCAGGACGCGCTCGGCGTGCTCCCGGGCCAGGTCGTATCGGACAATCTTGAAGTAGTGGACCATCATCCGCCAGTCGTTCTGGAGGCGGGGACTGGCGACCTCGACCGGCAGACCGGCCGCCCCATAACCGGTGGCGGCGGCCTCGGCCTCGATGTCGGTATCGGGACCGGGTGGCACCTCCGGCCCGATCGGCTCGGCCGGCGTGACCGGCGTCTCGGTGAACGGCTCGCCGACGCCCGGTTCGGCGGGTGGCGGCTCGGGTTCGGCCGGCGGTTCGGCGGGCGGCTCTGTCGTCAGGCCGAACAGCTCCTCCAGCTCCTGGGTGATGTCGTCCTGGGCGTGGACCGGGCCGGCGAAGGCCGCCAGGCCGATCCCGCCCGCGGCGACCCATACGAGCATCCATTCCCAGCGAGAGCGGCATCGCGCAATCCGGCTACAAAGCATCGGGCATCTCCTCCCTCGAGCCCCGGCGAGCCACGCTTGGCAGGTCCACCGGCCCGTACGGGACCGGCGGTCGGCGCCTCTTCACATTCCCCCCGTCGGTGCCGCGCACAAGCGCAAACGACCCCCGAGGATAACGCGTCGCCGATTATAGACCGGCCCCGGGGGGTGTCAACAGAATTAGCCTTCCCCCGCTTCCGGCCGCCTCCCCTGGTTTATACGCATACGGGCGGCGATGGTCCGACGCGAAGTCGAACCCATTTCTAACGCAATAGTCCGCCCGTCGGCGCGTTTAATGAAAAGGCGGCGGAGACGACGGAACCGCCGACGGCCCTCGTGCATCCAAGCAGACGCGCGGCCGGCCGGGGGGCGACCGAAGAGGGGGCGACGAGACGGACAGCGGCCGTCGTCTGAGGCGGCGGCAGGGGGACGGGACGATGGACGTCTGGTGCAACTGGTGCGGCACACACACGCACGTCAACCGCGCGGAGGCCGGGCAGCGGCTCGGGTGCACCGCGTGCGGGCAGCTCTTCACCGTGCCGGGGGAGTACGGCGTGGCCCGGGTGACCGAGGAGGAGATCGTTCGGATCCTGGCCCGTCCGCCGGATGCGATCTCCGAGACCGAGGTGCTGGGCATCCTCTCGGACCTCGGGCGGGAGGCGGCGGCGCGGGCCGAGCGTGCCCCGCGGGCCGTCTCGCCCTATCCGCCCGGCTGGCCGTCGCGCCTGCGTCCGAACCGGGCCATCGCCCGGGCCCCCTGAGCGGGCCAACTGGCGCCTCTCGGCGGCGGGCACGGCGTCCACTGGGAGGACCTCGACGAGGACGTCCGCGTGGCGGGTCTGCTGGCCGGGAAACCGTCGGCCGAGAGCCAGGCTTCCTTCGCAGAGCGGCTCCGCGGCCGCGGTCCAGAAACCTGAACTGTCCCCCGTTTCTTCTCATCGCCGGCCCTGGGTTGAAGTCACGCGGTCGACGGCCGAGGCCGCTACGCCGGCGACACCGGCCCCAGGTCGGGGTTCGCGACCGGCCGGCGGCCGGTCTTGGCGAAGTCGACCCACTCCGCGCCCGGCCGCAGCCGCACCAGGTCGGCCGTGTAATCGCACGCCGGGCCCGTCAGGAACGCCGACCCCACGCCGTAGAGGTCCACCGGCACGTTCTCGGCCTCGAACCGGGCGATCCGCTCGACGTCGAAGCCGCCGCTGGCGACGATCTTGACGCCCCGGAAGTAGTCCCGGGCCTCGTCGCGGGCCGCCTCCGGCACCTCCCCCGAACTGTGCAGGTCGTCGAGGGCGTCCCGGACGTTATGGATGAGCTGCGGCACCACGCCGTGGTCCGTCGCGGGGTCGCCGGTCGGCTCGACGCTCGCATCGCGGACCTCGCTGCCGGTGTCGCACCGGACGGCGGTCAGGCGATACCGTTCGGCCTCGTCGGTCCGGCCCGCCTCGCGAAGCTCCCGCCACCGCCGGAACATCGCCAGGGCCGTCAGCACGGAGTCGCGGACGCAGTCGCCCCGCGTATCCACCAGGGCCACCCGCGGCACGTCGGGCGGCATCAGGCGGGCGAACTGGAGCATCGACTCGGCGCAGTCCTTCAGGAACGAGAGGACGTAGGAGTGGCTGACCGTCCCGCCGCCCGTGCCTCCGAACCATTCGCCCTGGGCCGTCGTCGTGATCATCGCCGGCACCTCCCGGCCCGTGTCGTGGTTGTAGACGTCGACCGCCACCTTGTAGGCGTAGCCGTCGGAGGCCTGGGCCGCAGGCAGGTCGAACCGGGCGGGAAAGAAGAAGACCGGCTTGCCGTCTGCCGCCTGGAGGAGCTCGTAGGCCCGCGTGGCCACCTTCGTCGCCTGGGCCATGACGCCCAGGATGACGGTTTCGAGGATGGCGAAGTCGCGGTACCGGCCGCGGACCTTGAGGGCCGGCACCCAGGGCTCGAGCTTTGCCCCGTCGTGGACCGCCTCGACCTCCAGGTCGGCCGCCGTGCTGTGCCACCGGCCGTCGGCATCTCGGCAGCCGGTGCAAGTCGCGAGGATCGCCAGGGCGTGGTCGACGCCGCAGGCGACGGCGAACGGTTCCCGCTTCGTGAAGCACTGCATCTCGGCGTGGATGTCGCCGACGTCGACGGCCGAGGGGTCGACCGCCGCGCCGGCCGCCTTCAGGTCCGCCCCGTCGCCCTCGAAGCGATAGCCCTCCTCGGCCAGCCGCGTGAGGATGTCGCGGACGTTGATGAAGTACCGGTCGGTGTACCGGCCGTCGCGCATTCGCGGATCGATGCCGAAGACGTCCGCGTCGAGCCGCTTGTCGTCAACCACCGTCATGGTCCGTCTCCTTCGGAACTGTGGCAGGAACCGCACAGGTGCAGGGGCCGCAGAGAACTACTGCCCAGCGGTTTCACGTGCGCCCTGCGCGGCCGGTCTCGGCACCGACTGCGATCCCGGTCCCGGTACGCGGCGGGTGCACAGGCCCGCCGTGCCGCATGCAGAAGAAGCCGCTGAGATCGCAGAGAACAATGAGTAAGAATTTTGGATTTCTGCCTCTTTTTCTCCGCGTTTTCTGCGCTCTCTGCGGGGAATCCCCCCGCGACTAGACGACGCGGACGCCGAACGTCTCGCTCATCTGCGCGAGGGCCGTCTCGTGGGCCTCGGCGTCGAACGTCGCGACGCCCTTTCGCGGCACGCGGACCTCGTAGGTCCGGACCCGAAGCTCCATCGCCGCGTACAGGACGCAGATGTTCGTGCACACGCCGACCACCTCGACCGTCTCCGTCCCCAGCTCCGCCAGGACCTCGTCGAGCCGCGTCTCGAAGAACGGGTTGATCGTCGCCTTTGCGACGACGAGCGATTCGTCCGGCACGGGCAGCTCGGGGATGATCTGGGCCTCCCACGTCCCCTCGACGCAGTGGGGGTCCCACTGCTCGAACTCCGGGTCGTCGGGCCGGTGCCGGTCGCAGGCGAAGACGACCGGGTCGCCCCGGCGGTCACAGGCGCGGATGCGTCGGCGGACGTAGGGAATCATCTCGCGGGCGGCGTCCCCGCAGTAGAGCGAGCCCTCCGGGTCGAGAAAGCCGTTCAGCATGTCGACGACGAGCAGGGCCCGCCGCTTGCTCTTCCGCGTTTTCTTTCGCTTGGCCATCGTGTCGATCCTCTCACCCGGTGCACGCCGACGGCGTCCGCATTCAAGGAGTATAGCGGGCCCGGCCTTGGCGGGTCAAAGAGGCAGCCACTTCGCGGCGCTTGCCGGGGCAGGGCCCACCGGCTACACTGCCCCGCGCGCACGTGGTCCGAGAGGAGGATGCGATGGCCGCCGCCGCCGAGACTTTCCCCCACGACGTCCGGTTCCCGCTGGGCGAGTTCCTGCCCGATGCGCCGCCCGCTGCGACCGTCGACGAGCCCGCCCGCGACGTGCCCGTCGTCGCCGAATGCGACGTGGCCGTCCTCGGCGGCGGGCCGGCGGGCGTCTGCGCGGCGGCCGCGGCGGCACGCACCGGCCGACGGACCCTCCTCGTCGAGCGGCACGGGCACCTCGGCGGCATGGCCACCGCCGGATGGGTCGCCATCTTCCACACCCTCTACGGGACCGACCGCCGGACGAAGGTCATCGGCGGCCTGGCCGAGGAGTTCGTCCGCCGCATGCAGCGCGAAGGGGCCGTCCGCAACACGGCCGACGACGGCGAGACCGGCAACTGGATCGTCTGCTCGGAGACGGCCAAGTTCGTCTGCGACGACCTCGTCGTCGGGAGCGGCGCCCGCCTCATGCTCCACACCTGGCTCGCCGGGGCGCTCGTGGAAGGTCGGCGCGTCCGGGCCGCCCTCGTCGAATCGAAGAGCGGCCGCGGGGCCATCCGGGCCGAGACGTTCATCGACTGCACGGGCGATGCCGACCTCCTCCGCCGCGCGGGCGCCGCCACCGAGCTGGGGGACCCCGAGGGGCGATGCCAGTCGCCGACGCTCGTCTTCCGCGTGGGCGGGAAAGGGCCGGACGCCGCCTCGCCGGGCCGGATCCAGTCGGCCCTCGCCGACCTGCCGATGGACTACTCCGGCGGCCCGTTCCCCTGCCACGTCTGGGGCGTCGAGAGCGTCTGGAACCCGCGGGAGCAGATGCTCGCCGGGACACGCGTGACCGGCATCAACGCCGCCGACGCCCGCGACTTGACCCGCTCGGAGGTCGAGGCCCGGTACCAGCTCCGGTGGCTGCTGCGGCGGATGCGCGAGATGCCCGGCTGGGACCAGCTCTACCTGGTGGACGTGGCCGAGCAGATCGGCGTCCGCGAGACGCACCGGGCGGTCGCCGACCATCGCCTGACGCGCGAGGAGGTGCTCGAGGGCCGGGCGTTCGACGACGCGGTCGCCCAGGGCACCTACCCCGTCGACATCCATTCGCCCGACGGGCCGGGCATCACGTTCGAGTACCTCGACGGCCGGCGGCGATTCATCGGGGCCGAGGCCCGCTCCGAGTGGGGCCGGTGGGACGGCCGGCCCGAGGACGCCCCGCCGCGGGAGACGCTCTGCTGGCGGGCGCCGTACGGCTCGCTCGTGCCGCGGGACCTCGATAACGTCCTTGTGGCGGGCCGGTCGATCGGGGCCGACCACGCGGCCGCCGGGGCGGTCCGCGTCATGATCAACTGCATGCAGTTCGGCCAGGCGGCCGGCGCGGCCGCAGCGATGGTCGGGCCCGGCGGCGGCGTGCGCGACGTCGACGCCGGCGGGCTTCGGGCGCGGCTCACCGCGGACGGCATGCCGCTGCTTTGAGCGACCAACGCGTATAGCTGTTTGGAGCGGCGAGCGGGAGTTTATCCGCCTCTGGCGGGCTCGCCGGGTGTGCCCGCCTGCCTACGGCGGGCCCGGGCCGGGCGTCGGGGCCCCGCCGCCGGCCGACGGTCCCTCGGTCTCCTTGCCGGGGGGCTCGCCGGGCGGTGGCCCTTCAGGCGACGCTTCCTCGGGCGGCCCTTCTTGAGGGGCCGTGCCTTGCGGCGGGCCTTCCTCGGACGGTCTCTCTTCAGCCGCCCCTTCCTCGGGCCGTTCCTCCTCCGGCGGACCGGTTTCCGATGGGCCTTCGCCGGGCGGCTTTTCCTCGGCCGGTCCCTCCCGCCTGCGGAGGCCCAGGCCCGTGGCGGCCGCCGTGGTCACACTGATCGCCCCGGAGAGGAGGGCGAACGGGAAGTACGTCAGGTACCGGAGGCCCCCCGCCGTCGAGACCTGCCGGACGGACCGGCGGACCTCGCTGAAAAGCTCCGCCCGGACGATCTCTTCCTCCACCTCGCCTTCCTCCCGCACCGCGGCCAGCCGCTGGAGCGAGTACAGGCCCATGAAGAACGAGAAAATGAACAGGAAGTCGAGCCCCTTGAGCGACATGGCCGGTAGCTGCCACGGCTCGGACTCTCCGGCGATCCACGCCAGGTCCAGGCTGAGCTGCTTGTCGGCGAACCAGTCGCCCACCAGGCCGGCCAGGATGGGCCCGAGGGCCGCCAGCAGGCCGATGACCTTGTTCGACGCACCCAGCGCCAGGGCGAACGCCACCAGGAACACCCCCATCGTCAGGGACGCCATGATCTGCGAGGCGATGCCGTCGAACATCAGGACGTGCATGCCGCGGTCGACGTCCTTCTCGGCGATCGTGTCGGTGGGTCGCAACAGGCCGATCATGGCGACTCTCCTTGCGGGTCTGCCCGTCCCGGTCGGGCGGCCGGCACCGCAATCGCGGCAGATGCGGCAGGGGAGCGAGGGCCTATCCGCCATGTTAGGCGCCCCGGCGGCCGAGCGGAAAGCGGGTAGGCGGATTGTGCGCGGCGGCGGATGCCCGGGGTCGGCCAGGCTCGATGGTCGTCAGGCGGTTGTTTGTTTGAAACGGATCGGACGCGCGTGTGGGTCCCGCCTCGCTTCAAGGTCGACCTGGCAGCGGACCGGAACGGGGGTGAGCCGCGGCTTGGCCATAAGGCGTCCATTGCGGCATATTATAGGCCCGCGTCCTGCGGCAGGGCAAGGGGAAAAATCGAAAAAAAACAAACGCGTCCGAAAAATGCGCGTCCGCCGACTCCGCGTAAAAAACGGGACAGTCACCTTTTTACAGACGCTCCGGGAACCGAGGTGGGGCCCCGGCCTCAAAAAAGGTGACTGTCCCGTTTTTCAGAACCGGATGCCGAGCTGGACGAAGGCGAACGGGCCGTCCGACAGGTTGATCCGGTTATCGCCCCGGTCGTCGAACTCATCGGCCTCGTACCAGAACCGATTGAAGCCGTACCCCCCGCCCACGTCGAACCAGGCCCGATCACCCAGGTCCACCCTCAGGCCCCCCTCGACCCGCTGCTCGTAGAACGTGAGCTGGTCGTCGTCGTCCGACCGGTCGGCCCGGAAGTACGACTGGTTGTCGAACGCGTAGCCGACGTACGCCTCGGCCCCGTCGCCGACGGCGAAGGCTGCCTTGGCCTGGGCCGTCCGCGGCACGAGGTACAGGGCCGACAGGGTCAGCCAGTCGGTCGCCTGCCACCGGACCGACGTCACGGGCGCGCCCAGGAGGGCCTGGAACTCGGGCCCCGGATTGTACCAGTAGCCCACGCCGACCAGCGGCACGTAGCGGAGGAACTGGCGCTGGTTTGACATATTCGTCATGACCACCCAGGCGTTCCTCTCGCCGTCCGGGATGCGGACGAAGAAGCTGCCGCTGACGGTCAGCTCGTCCTCACTGTCGAACGGCTCGTCGCTGGCCGACCCGACCGAGAGGTTGAACCCCGCCGTCCACCCGCGGGCCGTCCGCCACCGGTACGTCGTCCCCACCGAGACGTCCCACAGCGAATCCGGGAACGCCTCGCCCGTGTCGGGCAGGCGGGCGTCGGTGTGGAAGTCGAGGGCCCTGAGGCCCACCTGGGCCGACCACTCCCGGGGCTCGTTCTGGACGATCGGGACCGAGAAGAAGAGGTCGTGCTGCTCGAACGCCATGTCGCCGCCCGGCTGGTCGACGCCCTCGCGAAAGCGGCCCGTGACGGTGTACTCGACGGTGGGCGAGAGTCGGCCCAGCCGCCCGTCGAGGAATCGCTGGATGTTCTGCCCGGCGGCGGGGGCGGGATGGATGCCGGCCAGGGCGGCCAGCGAGGCCAGCAGAGCGAACGCCGCGAGGGCGGCGCGTGGGGTGAGGGCAATCGGGCAGCGCGGCATGGGAGGTCCCTTCCCCCGGGACGGCCTATGATAGGCCTGGGGCACCGTCCCCGGCAAGGGACCGGTCGAAAAGCGGGACAGGTCACCTTTTTTTACAGACGCTCCGGGAACCGAGGTGGGGGCCCCGGCCTCAAGAAAGGTGACTGTCCCGTTTGTCCGACGCACGTCGGGACTCCGCTCGGGCTGACAGTGAAAACAGGTCCGCCGCGAGGTTTCGGCGCGGCGTCGGCTCGGGCATCGCGAGGGTGGAGCGGGCCATCACCGCTTGGCGTCAGTCTTCGACGGCCACCTTCACCACGGCCTGGAACTCGACCTTCCCGTCGCGGTAGGCGCCGCGGTGCTCGGTGACGTAGAAGAAGTGGGGCTTGCTGCCGGAGGCGGCGACGTTCTCGACGGCCGTCCGGACGGCTTCGTAGTAGCTGTTCGGGCTGGTGCCGACGACTTCGACCAGCTTCAACATAGGTCGTTCCTTTCGTTCGGGCGCGACCGGCGCGCGGGCCGCGGCAGGCCCTTGCGCGGTCGGTCTCCGCACCGACCGCGCCGGGCGAACCGGAGACGCGGCGGGTGCTCCAGACCCGCCGCGCGCCACGTTGGCCCGAGATGCCCCCAAGAGCGAAGGGCCGTCAGAACCCCTTCAGGTACCGCCGCTCGGCCTTGAACATGCGGTCGAACATCTCGCCGATCTCGGCCGGCTCGCACACCGCGGCCGTCAGCGGGTCGAGCATCAGGCCCAGGCGGGCCTTCTCCCGGTCGCCCTCGACGCACGCCTCGGCCACCAGCTTGTTGACCGACATATGCTGACGGTTCAGGGCGGCGCACTGGTCGGGCACGGGCCCGAAGTGGATCGGGTTGAAGCCGGTCTTATTGACCAGGATGGGCGCCTCGACGACGCTGTCGTCGGGCAGGTTGTCGATGAGCCCGGTGTTCCACGTCGACCCGTGGAAGACGAACGGCCGGTCGAGCGTGACGGCCTCGATGATGCCGGAGGCGTACTCGTGGCTCCGGCCGCTCACGTCGAGGTCCTCCTTGCCCTGGAGGACCTTGCGGCGACGCTCGTCGGCGGCCTTTCGCCAGCCGGGCCACTCGTCGGCGTAGAAGCTCTCCTGCCCCAGGTACCGTTTCCGCATGAACTTGCGGATGAGGCCGCGTCGCTTCCGGTAATAGGGCACGTACTCGCTGAAGTGGCCGCTCGATTCGGTGACGAAGTAGCCGAAGTGGAGCATGAAGTCGAAGCGGACGGGGTCGCACTTCCAGAGCTCCTTGTCGCGGCGGACCCGGCGCTTCAGGCCCGGATAGAGGTCCTTCCCCTTGTGCTCCAGCCGCGTGAACCACGCCATGTGATTGAGGCCCGCGCACTCCCAGACCAGTTCCTCGAACGGCACGTCGCACCACCGGGCGAGGGCCTTCGACCCGCCCTGGACGCTGTGGCACAGGCCGACGACGGGCAGGCCCGTCGTCACCTGGGCGGCGTGGGTCAGGATGGACATCGGGTTGGTGTAGTTCAGGACGGTCGCCTCGGGCGCCAGGCGTTCGACGTCGCGGAGGATTTCGACCCACGCCGGGACCGTCCGCATGGCCTTGAAGATGCCGCCCGGGCCGATCGTGTCGCCGATGCACTGGCTCACGCCGTACTCCAGGGGGATGTCGTTGTCGATGCGGACCGTCTTCGTGCCGGAGACCTCGATCGTGTTGATGATGAAGTCGGCTTCCGGGAGGACCTCGGCCCGCTCGGTGGTGCCGGTGACGGTCCAGGCCTCGTCCTTGCCGAGCTGCTCGGCGATCCTGCGGACGCAGCCTTCGGCGAGGCGGAGGCGCTTGGCATCGACGTCGACGAGGCCGAGGGCGCCCCCGCCGAGGCCCTCGATCTGCATGATGTCGCCGCAGAGCTTGTGCGTAAAGCCGCTCCCGGCGCCGAGCAGGACGATGCGAACCATGGTCGCTCCTCTATGGACGGTGGACCCCCCTCGATTGCGTCCGCACCGGACACGCAGGAAGTCGGCCGCCCGCGGTCCGGACGCCGGACCGGCCAAGCCTACCGGCGGCCGGGGAGGTGTCAAGCGGGAAAGGGGGCCGTCAACGTAGCTCGAGCTATTTCCTCTCCCCTGGTGGGAGAGGGCGCGGGTGAGGGGGACGATGAAAGCCCTACCGCAGCGGCACCTTCGGCGGCGGGCCGCGCTGGGGCAGGCGGCCCCGCCACCACCGCCGCCAGGCCGCCTGGTCGTACCCGAAGTCCTGGTCGGTGATCTCGACGAGGGCCTCCCGGACGATCGGCTGGTTGTGGTACTCCTTGACGGTCTTCCTGACGACGACCTCGCGGGGGTACTCGTATTCCGGGATGCGGACGCCGCCCGCCGTCACGTACCCGATGATGGGGTCCTGGGCGACGACGTGCCGACCGACGATCGGCCGGACCCCCGCCACGAACGGGATGGCCCCGCCCCGGATCGGCGGCGGATAACGGATCTCCGTATCGTAAACCGTTCGATAGTATGGCGTGCGGAGGTTGGCGATCAGGGCGGGCACGGCGTCCCACGAGCCGTAGTGGCCCAGGGCGTGGGCGGCCCGCTGCATCGTCTCTTCCCGCCCGCGGGAGACGGCGTAGGCGAGCTGGTTGACGACCCGCTCGTCGAGCCGCGTCGCCAGGCCGTTCATCGCCTCCAGGTGGACCTCGTCGGCCTCGTCCGCCAGGACGAACCCCAGCAGGTACGAGGTGGCCTCGTCGCCGGGGATGCCCGCCAGGACCCGGCACGCGAGCACGCGATGCTCGACGGCCCCCGTGCCGAGGATCTGGGCGACCGGCCCCGCGCCGACCTCGTCGCGGACCTTGAGGAGCTCGACGGCGCCCTTTCGCCACCGCTCCGGGTCGGCCGGGTCGAGGAGCGTCCGGTAGATTTCACGGACGCGGCGGGCGATCTCGATCCGCCGCTCGCCCGGCGACGGGCCGGGCGGGCCGTCCGGTTTTCGCTCGGGCGGCGGGGCTTCGTCCACAGGGTACCACGTATCGCCCCGCTTGACGAACCCGCGGGCCTCGCGGGCCTCGGCCTGGTCCGGGTCGCGGAACAGGGCCTCCTGCCAGTGGACGCGGGCCCGGTCGGCCATCCCGTTCTCGGCGCACCACCGGGCCACCTCGACGTGGGCCTCGGCGGTGTTTTCCATCTCGATGACGCGGCCGACGTACTCGTCGAGCTTCCGGACGTACTCGGGCGAGGTCGGGGCCTCGGCGGCGGTCGGGGCGTCGGGCGATGCGGCGGCCTCGGACGAAGCGGGCGACTCGGCCGCGAGGGCATTGCCCGCCGCCACCGCCACGACCAGAAAGACTGTCACGGGGCGATGCACGTTGGACCTCCTCGTTGCACGCCCATTATACGGGCCCGCCCCGCGCCGGTGCAAAAAAGGGTGCGGCGGAAGGCCCCGACGGGACGCAACGCCTTTGTCATTCCGACCGCGTCCCGACGCCGTCGGACCGCGCGGAGGAACCTCGCCGTGGGGGGGTGGCGGTCTGTCCGAACGAAAGACGAGATTTCTCGACCTCCCCTTCGACTCGTCCCGACGTACGACAGGGCGCAGTCGGGGTCGCTCGGAATGACACGTGCGCAAGAGGTGGGCCGGGAATGACCGCGGCCGCGTCGATCAATGCTCGTTGATGTAGCGCCGCCACGCCGTCCGGTCGTAGCCGAAGTCCTCGCCGGTGATCTTGCGAAGGGCCTCGCGGACCGCCGGGGCCGGGCCGATGAACGTGACGATCTTCCGCTCGCCGACCACGCGGACGTTGCTGATCGCCAGCACCGCCCCCGTCATGACGCCGCGAATCTGCGGGTTGAACGCCACGCCCTGCTCGCTGACCACCGGCTCGGCGTCGGCGACGTACGGGACGACCGTGCCGACGGCGATGTAGGCCCCGTTCAGGGCCCGGCCGCCGGTCCGCGGCGCCTGGTAGATCTTCTGCCGCCGGACCGTCAGGTGCTCGACCAGCGCCGGGACGGCCGCCTGGTCGCCCAGCTCGCCGAGTGCATAGGCGGCCCGCTGGCGGGCCTTGTCGCGTCCGCCGAGGGCCCGGACGAGCTGGAGGTGCCCCGTCCGGTCGCCGCGGGACTTCAGGGCCTCGACCGCCCCGAGGTAGACGTCGTCGGAGGGCGTCACGAGGAGAATGCGGGTCAGGGCCTTCTTGGCCTCGTCGCCCGGGATGCCGCCCAGCACCTCGCAGGCGAGTTCCTGCTTCCGCGGGTCGCCCCGGCCGAGCAGACGCGCGACGGGGTCGACCCCCGCCGGGTCGCGGATCGTCAGGAGCTGCCGCCGGCCCTCCTCCCAGGCTTCGCTGTCCGAGTCGTCGAGGTGGGTCGATGTGATTTCGCGGACCTTGCGGTAGAGGGCCGTCCGCCGCTCGGAGAACGATGGTCCGTCCTGCCGGGCGGCCTCGGCCGACAGCGGTCCCGTCGCCGGCCCGGCCCGCCGAACGATGCGGAAGCGGTGGATGCCCGGCGCTTCATCGGAGAGGTCGGCCGCCGCCGCGGTCCCGGCGACGAGGAGCA
>CAZGKW010000029.1:20538-35058 GCA_964526295.1 uncultured Anaerolineales bacterium | reverse complement strand
CCCGGCGCTTCATCGGAGAGGTCGGCCGCCGCCGCGGTCCCGGCGACGAGGAGCACGGCAAGACAAGCCAACCAGGTGGCACGCATGACCAGAGTCCTTCCAAGGCCCTTCCGAACGGATTATACGAGCCGGCCCCGCCCGTCGCCGCCACAATCCGGGACGTCCGTCCGCGAGGCGAGCTCGGCGCATCCAGCGTGGCTCTGCCGACCTGCTGGCAGCGGCGGCGGTGGCATGCTCGCGCGACGTTGCGTGGGCGTGCAGCGCGCCAGCCGGGCCGTGCCACCCGTTCCGTTTTGGCCCCTCACACGTCCAGCCGGCCGAGTGTCTCGACCAGTCCCCGGACGTGCTCGACGCTCGCCTCGAACGCCTCCCGCTCCTCGGGCGAGAGGTCGAACTCCAGCACCTCGGCCACGCCGCCGGCGCCCAGCCGGGCCGGCACGCCCACGAAGTATCCGCCCACGCCGTACGCCTCGTGGCAGTAGGCCGCACAGGGCAGGACCCGGCCCTCGTCGCGGAGGATGGCCTGGGCCATCTCGACAGCCGCCGCCGCGGGGGCGTAGTAGGCCGACCCGGTCTTGAGGAGCCCGACGATCTCCGCCCCGGCGTTGCGGGTCCGCTTCACGATCCGGTCGAGCGTCTTCTTGGGGAGCCGCTCGGGGAGCGGCACGCCCCCGATGTTCGAATGCCTGACCAGGGGCACCATGGAGTCGCCGTGCCCGCCCAGGACGTAGGCCTGGACGTCGCGGGGGCTGACGCCGGCTTCCATGGCGATGAAGGCCCGCATCCGGGCCGAGTCGAGGACGCCCGCCATGCCGACCACCCGCTCGGGCGGCAGGCCCGACACTTGGTGGGCCAGGGCCGTCATCGCGTCGACCGGGTTTGATACGATCAGCAGGACCGCCTCGGGGCTCGCCTCCAGCAGGCCCCGGACGACCTCGGCCACGATCTGGGCGTTCTTGGCCAGCAGGTCGTCGCGGCTCATGCCGGGCTTTCGCGCCAGGCCCGCCGTCACGATCGCCACGTCCGTCCCGGCCGTCTCCCCGTAGTCCGTCGTGCCGGCCACGCCGTGCGAGAACCCGAGGATCGGGGCCGCCTCGGTCAGGTCGAGGGCCTTGCCCTCGGCCAGCCCCTCGACGATGTCGACGAGGACGACGTCGCCGAGGCCCCGCTGGGCGGCAAACAGGGCGGCCGTGGCCCCGACGTGCCCGGCCCCGACGACCGTGATCTTAGGATGGGTCATGGGCGTGCTCTGGTGCAGCCTTCAGTTCGATTCCGCACGGCGCAGGTAACGTCACGAGAATCGCCCGAACCAGCGGGCGAGGTCTCAGGCCCAAATCAGAGAAGTGCACAGACAAGCCAGCGAACGTGCTAGAAAGCCCGCGACATACGGACCGTGTGGCCCTGAGAACATTTTTGGCCGCCTTTCGTCGTACCCAACGGCGGCGAGAGGTTGTATCCAGCTTTGCGAGCAGCACCAACCTTTTCGGCCATCTTACCGTAGGTGACCGCCTGCTCGATCTTCTTGGGGTCAACCGCCGGATTCGTTTCGGCTACCTTCTTCGGGTCTAACGGTGTTGGCACGGGGCACCTCCTTAGCTCCATTTTAGGCAAACACTGCTCGTGTGGACAATGCCTGTGACGCCCAGTTTACCCATGTAATCGGTAAGGAATTGGTAATAGTCTTTAACCGCCCGGCTCAAGTCGGCGTTCTGCCCGAAATCATCGATCTTGAGGTTGATGTCCTTCTGCAAGACCTCCATCGAGATGGGTCTGCCGTGAGAGTACCACCTCTGGCGCTCTTCGTGGTCCATAAGTTCGTTTGCGATTTGTTCGGCGCGCTTTTCGCGCATTTCCGCTGTTACTTCGATTTCTCGTGTCTCTGTCCTGTCCCAGTCCTTGAACTTGTAGTTCGCCAGCCATTTTTTCAGGAGTTCCACCGAGAGCGCTCGCGCCTGCTCGAAGCTATGCAGCTCCGCCAAGTCCAATTGCTGGAGCAGCATAAGTTCTGCACTCGTAATCTCGCCGGTCTCCGAACGCTTCTTAAGTCTCTCGAACTGGACCAGATACGAGAGCGCCGGGACCAACTTCCCGTTGCGCTCAACCTGTGGGTCAATAGGCCCGAGACAGGAGTAGTAGTCCATCATGATCTTATCGCCCGACATCGCGAAGACCGTGCCAGCGGACATCGCGCGGCTAGGGATGAGCATAGTCACATCATCATAGTGGTGACGGATTGTGATTACCATCCGTTCCACAACTTCGATGATGCCTCCTTCCGTGTCCAGGACGATTGCCAGATTGGGAGCAATGGCCTCTTCTTTTTCTTTGCGAGCCTCGATTGCTTGGCGCACACCGTCGTCTATGCCCGGGTAAACGGGCCCGACGATTGCCATAACGTCTGCCGAGAGCAGCGCCTCTAGTTCGCTGGCCAGCCGGTCCAGTTGGCGCTCAACGAACACATTGACCCGGATTTGCTCAGGTTCTGGCATGGCACCCTTCCCGCCGGTGGCCCTCTTGCGGGGTTTCCGGAGACGAGTATAGTCCGTGTCCGGTTGGATGCAAATGGATTACCACCCCCCCGGGCCGTGCTTGAGCCGCCGCGTCCCCGCCGCCCCAATGCTGCCTTCCGGGTTCGTCACGCCCGCGGATGGAACTTCCGATGGATGGCCTTCAGGCGGCTCGGGTCGACGTGCGTGTAAACCTGCGTCGTGGCGATGTCGACGTGGCCCAGCATCTCCTGGACCGCCCGGAGGTCGGCCCCGCCCTCCAGCAGGTGCGTGGCGAAGGAATGTCGAAGCGTGTGCGGGCTGACCCGCTCGCCGACCCCGGTCCGGCGGGCGTATTTCTTGACCAGCCGCCACAGGCTCTCGCGGCCCATCCGCCGGCCCGAGTGCGTCAGGAACAGGTGCTCCCCGCCCCGGCGGTCGAGCTGGCCCCGCTCCTCCTTCAGGTACGCATCGACCGCCTCCAGGGCCCGCCGGCCGACCGGCACGATCCGCTCCTTCCGGCCCTTGCCGATGCAGTGGACGTACCCGACCTCGCGGTTCAGGGAGGCGAGGGTCAGGTCGGCGACCTCGCTGGCCCGGGCCCCCGTGGCGTAGAGCATCTCCAGGATGGCCCGGTCCCGCCGGGGCCAGCGGTCGCGGCCCACCTCCGGGGCGGCCAGCAGCCGGTCGACGGCGTCGCGGCCCAGCACCTCCGGCAGGTTCTGCCACAGCCGCGGGCCCTCCAGGTGCTCCGTCACGTCCTTCTCGACGAACCCCTCGGCGGCCATGAAGCGAAACAGCATCCGCACCGCCACCAGGGCCCGGCTGACGGTGGCGATGGCACAGCCGCGCCGCTTCTCGGCCACCAGGAAGTCGATCACCTGGCCCGGGCGGACCTCGCCCCACGCCTCGGGCCCGTCCACACCGGCCGACACGGCGAAACGCGTCAGGTCACGCTGGTAGGCCTGGATCGTGTTGACGCTCAGGCCGCACTCGATGGTCAGGTAGTCGAGGAAGGCGTCGATCGGGTTGGCGGCAATCGAGAGCATGGGCCCTGCCTGTCCGGAACATGCCTGCGGGGAGGTCGTGAGAGCGGCCCGACCCTGGGTGCGGGGTCAGGCGTATCCGGCGTTACCATCGTCTCGGGTGGCCCTCGCCCTTTAGGAAAAGTCCGATAACGGCACGCGGGGGCGGGATTTCCCGTACGTCAGGCTTGGCGCCCGGGGGTTGGTTGCCTGTCGGAACCGGCGGAGGGGCCGGGATTCGGTCCGGGCCGTTTCGCTAAGCTCTTGAAGGGGCAGTGTTTACGGCTCAAGTCGGGCAGGGCCAAGGACCTGCGTTCTCTCGGCGCGTTGCTGTCCCGGCACGATTTCTTACTGGCTTGAGCTCGGATTTGAGGGCAATTCTGAGGGCAACGGCCGATTCCTTCGTGTCGGAGGGGCCGCTCGTCACGGCCACGACGTTGAAGTTGGCGTCCTGCGTGTAATAGAGATGTTCGTCGTCGGAGTCAATACAATCCCCGTCCGGGTCGCCGCCCGAGCCGTCGGAACCGCTTCCGACCCGCCGGCGGGCTGCCTGGTCAAGAAAAAGACACTAAGTGTCTTTTTGGCAGAAGCTAAGCCCTTTATCCACACCGGGTTAGGCGCAGAAAAAAGACACTTAGTGTCTTTTTTTTCGCCGCTCGTGTCCTCGCCGCGGACGATGGGGGCGTCGATGTACCGCACGTCCCAAATATACTGGTACCGAAGCGTCGTGGCAACGGTGTCTTCGGAGTCGAGGTTGTCGTCGGTCCGTTCCTCGATGGTCTGCCAGGCGGTGGTGTAGTAGTAGTCGGTCCGAACGTACTTGCCCTGGTGCTCGGGGTCGGGGTCGGGCAGGACCTTGGCGATGCGGCGATTCATGCCGTCATAATAGTACTCGGCGACCGTGTTGCCGGAGCTTTTCACCTCGACGAGGCGGTTCGAGGGGCGTGTTGCAGGGGACACAGCACAGTCTTTTTCAGGTCCGCTTCCGCGGCCGGCCGATGGGGTCGGGCTGGCCCGTCCGCCACCCCTGATCGGACGTGAACGGTCGGACGGGCCGGGATTTGCGAAAAAAGGACACGCCGAGCGAATGAAAACCGAGAATTTGCCGTCCAAACGGCAGGAGAGAGCGGCACTTTGGCCCGCCGGGCGGGTTTCTAAGGCTACAGCATGGGTGCTGCCGCACCGGGACACGCGTTTTTGCCCTCCGACGGCCTCAATTGCGGTTGACACGGGTTTTTGGCACGAGTACGCTAAGGTGCTCGGCCGATACGAGAGTTGGAAGACCACCCGATGGCTCCGAGGGAATTCCAGCCAGGTGCGCTTGGGGTGCGGCCCAGGGCCGCCCTTGTGGCCGTCTGGATGGCCTTGGGGTGCCTTGCGGGGGCCGCACGGGCGGCCGATGCCCCGCCGGTCCCCCCGCCGACGTCCCCGTCTGATACCGAGCTGGAGCGGCTCCGGGGGTTCCTGGTGGGGCCGGACCGGACGTTGCCGACGCGTCGCGACGCCGCCGCCGCCCTCCTCGATAAGGACACCGACGCGGCCCGGGCCATCCTGGTGGAGGTGCTGGCCACGCCGTCTGAGGCGGCCATGGCGGTGCTCGACGTCCTGGCCTCGCGGCCCGGGGGTGACGAGGCGTTCCTCGACCCGCTCTTTAACCTCTTGGCGAACAATGATGCAGACCTTCGCCGCCAGGCCGCCCTCGCGTTCGGGGCCTACACGGGCAGCGACCGGGTGGTCGGGGGCCTGAAGGCCCTGCTGACCGATACGGCTCGGCCCCCGGCGGTGCGTCTGGCGGCCCTGGAGGGCCTGGCGCAGATCGTCGACCGCCGCTCCATCGAGGCCCTGGTCGAGGCGACGGCCGACGCCGCCGTCGCCCGGGCCGCCGAAAGGGCCCTGTCGGACATGACGGGCCTGGACCGTCCCCCCGACGGGTGGGCGGCGTGGTGGAAGCGTCACGAGGCGCTGCCCGAGGCGGACTTCCTGCGGGGCCTGGTGCGCCGGTTCCGGGCCGAGCTGCGGATCCGCGAGGCCGCCCTCGACACCGCCCGGGCACGCATCTCCCGGCTCCTCAACGAGATGTACCGCGTGGCCGACGCGAAGGAGCGGGCCCGACTCATCCGCGAGCACCTCGACGACGCCCTGCCCGACGTCCGGGCGGTCGCCGCGCGGCAGGCCGCGCTGCTGGCCGGCGAGGCCCTGGCGAGCGCCGGCGACGGCAACGGCAGAGCGGCCTACCAGGACTTGCTGAATGCCCTGACGCTCCGGCTCAGCGACGCCTCGCCGGACGTCCGTGCGGCGGCGGCCGAGGCCCTGGCGGCGTGGCAGGAAACCGCCGCCGGCCCGGCCCTGCTGGCCCGGTTGACCACCGAGACCATGCCATCGGTCCGAGCGGCCATCGCGGCGGCCTTGGGGACCCTCCGGGTGACCGACGCGGTGCCGAAGCTGGTGGCGATGCTCGACTCGCCGCACGCCTCGGAAGTGATCCGGGCGGCGGGGGCCCTGGGCGCGATCGGCGAGCGGAACACGCCGGGCGCGGCGGCGGTCGCTGCCGGCCTCGAACCCCTGGGCCAACTGGCCCGCAAGGGGTCCGATGCCCGCGTCCGGGAGGCCAGTTGCCGGGCCCTGGCCCGCATCGGGCACCCCGGGCTCGAGCAGGTCCTGGTGGCGTGCCTGGAGGACGCCGACGCCGGCGTCCGGTTCAGCGCCGCCCAGGGCCTGGGGAACATGGGCCGCGTGGTCCCGAACACCCGGTCGGCCCTGACAGCCCATCTGCTGGACGACAACAGGGGGGTGCGGCAGGCGGTGGCGGCCGCCCTCGCGAAGCTCGGGGGCCCCGAGACGGCCCGCCGCATGGCCGAGCGTCTGAACCCGAGCGGCGAAGCCGACCCGGCGGTCCGCAACGCCCTCTGGTCGGCCGTCCAGGCCCTGGTGGCCCGGGAGGAGGGGCCCGCCCTGGCCGAGGAGCTGGCCGACGTGTTCATGGCCTACGGGGGACCGGAATCCTCGGAACGGGCGGCTGCCCTGCTGGAGGCCGCACGGGCCAAGTATCCCGCCGCCGAGGTGGGCAGCGAGAGGTTCCGCCGCGTCCTGGAGAAGCTCGTCGAGGCCCACGTGGCCGCCGGGACGCCGCGGCGGGCCGTTCCTGCCCTGCGGCAACTGCTCGACGCCGTTCCCCCCGACGAGCCGGACCGGGCCCTTCGGCTGAAGCGGCAGCTCGGGCTGGTCCTGCTGCCGGACCCGGACGCGGGGACCCTGCTGGGCGAGGTGCTGGACGGGACGGACCCGAAGGACCGGCTCGAGATCGCCCGGGCCGTCCACGCCCAGGCCGAGACGCTCCTGAAGACCGACCAGGCCGCCCGCGGCCTCGACCTGCTGGAGGCGTTCCGGCAGGCCGCCCCGGACTGGGGCGGGACCGATGCGACGGCGGCCCTGGAGGAGACGTACCTGCGGCTCCAGGGGGCGGCCGTCGCCCAGTGGGTCGCGCAGATCAGCGGCACCACGGAGGCCGAGGTGGCCGCCGCGACGGCCCGCCTGAAGGCGCTCGGAGCGCCGGCCGTGCGGGCGGTCCTGGATGCCCTGGGCGACGCCGCCCAGGAAGGCCGGACCGAGGTCGAGAAGCGGCTCCTGACGGCCCTCGAGGCGGTCACCGGCCGGCGGGACCACGGCTACGACCCGAGCGCCCCGCTGGCCCGGCGCCTGGCCGCCATCGAGACCTGGCGGACGCGTCTGGCCGACGGCGGCCAGTAGCTCTGTCCGACGCGGCGGGCCAGCGGCCCGACGGCGACCCGCCGAGCCCACGTGCGTGAGACCCGCGATGGCCCCACTTTGCATCGGCATCGACCTGGGCGGCACGAACCTGAAGCTGGGTCTCGTGACGCCCGAGGGACGGATCGTGGCGAAGCGGTCCGTGCCGACCGAGGCCGACCGCGGTCCGGACCACGTGCTGGGTCGGATGGCCGAGGCGGCCCGCGACATCGCCCGCGATGCCGACGACGCCGCCACCGTCCGGGCGGTGGGCGTGGGGGCCCCGGGGCCGCTCGATACGAAGGCGGGCGTGGTGGTCTTCGCCCCGAACCTGCCGGGGTGGCGCGACGTGGCGGTCCGCGACCGGCTCCAGGGGGCCTTCGGCTGGCCGGTGACGCTGGAGAACGATGCGAACGCGGCGGCCTACGGCGAGTTCCGCTGCGGCGCCGGCCGCGACGTCGACAACCTGGTCATGCTGACGCTCGGGACCGGCGTGGGAGGGGGGATGGTCCTGGGGGGCCGGCTGTTCCGCGGCACGAGCGACGCCGGGGCCGAGCTGGGTCACATCATGATCGAGCGCGGCGGACGCCGGTGCGGATGCGGCAACCGGGGGTGCCTGGAGGCCTACGCCTCGGCCACGGCGGTCGTCGCCCGCACCACCGAAGCCGTCGAGGCGGGCGAGAGGTCCACCCTCGCGTCGGCGGGTGACTTCTCGGCCAAGGACGTGTTCGACGCCGCCGATGCCGGGGACTCGCTGGCCGGCCGGATCGTGGAGGAGACGGCCGACTGCCTCGGTATCGGCATTGCGAGCATTCTGCACGTCGTCAACCCGGAGATGGTGGTCCTGGGGGGTGGCATGGCGGGGGCGGGCGAGCCGTTCCTGGACCGGGTCCGGCGGCAGGTCGAGGCGTCGGCCTTCGAGCGGGCCTGGTCGGTCTGCGAGGTCCGTCTCAGCACGCTGGGAGGCGACGCCGGCATCCTGGGGGCCGCCCTGGCGGCGGAGACGGTCGACCGCACGGGATGCCCGGCCTGAGGCCCCCGGGCGGGGCACGCCGCCCCTGGGGCGACCGACGCGGCACCGACGCGTCCGCCTTGTCGGCGACGGGGCTTGTCACGGGAATACGCAGGGCCGGCGCCTGTCCCGGCGGTCCTGGTACGATGCGCCTTTCTGTGGGAACCACACGATGCGAATCCGCTGCCGTAAGTGCGGCGCCGAGTGGGAGCACCGCGACCGCATCGGCGTCCGCGACGACTGTCCCGAATGTGCGGCCTACCTGCACGCGTGCGTCAACTGCGGCCACTACGACGCGCGGCTGAGCGCGTGCCGCCTGTCGACGACCGAGCCGGTGGCCGACCGGGCGGGTCAGAATTTCTGCGAGGAGTTCGTCTACGGGGAGGTGCCCGAGCCGTCGGAGGGGGAGGCGGCGGCGCCGAAGGCGAGCCGCTCCTCGCCGGAGGACGCTCGCCGGCGGTTCGAGGACCTGTTCCGGGACGCCGGCTCGTGACCGCTTCGGCCTTTCCTATTTCGTCCGTCGCCGGGGCCGTCCGCCGCGCCTCGATCCGGGCGGCCCTTCTTGCCGCGGCGCTCCTCGTATCGTGCGGGTGCGCGGTCTTTCCTCACGGGGCGTACTGGCCGGCCCACGATCCGGCGCTTCGGGGTCGGTCGCTGGCGCCGGCGGTGTCCGACGCCGCGGACGACGCAGAGGCCCCCGTCCTCGGCGCCGACCCGAAGGCCCGGCTCGATCGGCTCCAGGCGAACGTCACCAGCCGATGGGAGGACGAGGACCTGGCCGAGTCGGCCCGACGCATGGACGGCTGGGCCGGCCGATGGGCCTACGCCGAGGCCATGCGGACGGTCGCCTGGTTCTACGTCGAGCCGGTGACGTATCGGGAGCTGGTGCTGGCCGGCCTGTGGAACCTGCGGGCGGCGCTGGAGAACCCCCGCTTCGCCGAGCGGTTCCCCGAGACCGAGAATGTGGCGAAGCGAGAGGCCTTCGACGCCGCGGTGGCCGACCTCATCGACGAGGTCCGCGGCGCCCGCCCCTGGTCGGAGTACCACGCGGCGGGGTGGCTCGGCCGGGCGATGGACCGCAACCGCGAGACCCTCGGCCTGCCCGACGGGGCGGTCGTGGCCGAGTTTCTCTTCGGGGCGGTCGACGGGTTGGATCCGTACACCCGGTACCTGACGCCCGAGATGCAGCGGGCCAGCCGCGAGCACTACGAGGGCACGTACGCCGGGGTCGGCGTGTCGGTCCGGGTCCGCGACGGGCGGGTCGTCGTGGAGGAGGTCTTCGAGGGCGGGGCCGCCGCCGAGGCCGGCCTGAAGGCCGGCGACGAGATCGTGGGCGTCGACGGGCGGGCGGTCGGCGAGATGGCCCTCGGCGAGGTCGCCACGACGATGCGGGGCCGCCCCGGGACCACGGTCGTCGTCTCGGTCCGCTCCGGCGGCGAGGGCGAGCCGCGCGACGTCGAGCTGGTCCGCAAGCAGATCCACCTGCCCGTCGTCCGGGACGAGCAGGTCCTGGACCCGGCCGAGGGCGTGGCGTACCTGAGGCTGACGAGCTTTCGCCCGGGGTCGGCCCGGCAGTTTCGCCGGGCCCTCCGTCGGCTCCGTGAGGCCGGCGCCGAGTCCCTGGTGCTGGACCTGCGGAGCAACCCGGGCGGGTCGCTCCTGGCGACGATCGACGTGGCGGGGATGCTTCTTGAGCGGGGACGGGTCGCCCGGACCCGGGGACGGATGATCGGGGCGAGCTGGGCCTACGACGTGGCGCCGCTGGCTCGCCAGGAATGGACCGGGCCGCTCGTCGTGCTCGTCGACGAAGAGACGGCGAGCGCGGCGGAGATCCTGGCGGCGTGCCTGGCGCATCACGGACGGGCGACGGTCGTCGGTCGGCGGACGTTCGGCAAGGGCGCGGTCCAGATGGAGCTGCCGACCGGCCTCGGCGGCGGGGCGCTGAGCCTGACGATCGCCCGGGTCTACGATCCGGACGGCGAATGCCTCGAAGGGCGGGGGGTGGCGCCGGACGTGGCGGTCGCGCGGCAGGATCCGCCGCCGGTGTCGCTCGAAGAGGACGCCGCGGTCCGGGCGGCGCTCGACCACCTGGGGGGCGAGACCGGCGCGGGGTCGTGAGGGCGGTCGGCGCCGGTGGGCCTCGTTTCATTTGCGCGTGCGGCGGCGGCGGCGCCCCGGCGCGTCTTTCCTTTCGTGTTCCTTCAAGTCTCTATGGATGGGAGGCCGATAGAAGCGCGTGAGAGCGGGCCCCGGCGCCGTCGGCAACGCGCGCCAACCTTTTTGTCGCGACCGCAAAAAGTTGTTGACACCGTTCGGTGCGCCGTCTAGCATCGGATGAATGAGGCGCCATTGGCTCAAGTCTCCTGAATCGCCGTCACGTGGGGAAACGGGTTCTCTTCGTCAGGGAGCCTTCTAAGAAAAGGAGATTTGTTTATGGCCAAGAAGAAAGCAGCAAAGAAGAAGGCCAAGAAGAAGGCCGCACCCAAGAAGAAGAAAAAGAAGGCCGTGAAGAAGAAGAAGGCCAAGCGCAAGGCCGCCAAGAAGAAGGCCACCAAGAAGAAGGCCAAGAAGAAGGCCGCCAAAAAGAAGGCCAAGAAGAAAAAGAAGTAGGCCGCCGGGCCGCCGGCCCGGAGCGACGACACATCCGGGGAGAGATCCGGTGCGACTGGCGGATCTCTCCCGCCTTTTTTCGGCACCTCCCGGCCTTGCGGCCCCGCCGCGTTTCCCTGCGGGACCGCCGCGTCGCCGGCCCGCCGGCCTCTCAGACGGCGGCCGTTGCGTCTTCTCCCAGGGCGTTGACAAGCCCTCCGGCCGGGCCTATACTCCGCCCGCCCACCCGGGTGGGCGCGAGGGGATGCACATCCGAGCGGCCGGATCCGCGCCGAGGGGAGGCTTCGGCCGCGGCGCCTCGTGTTTGCCAGGACCCGTAAGACCGGCGGAGAGCCATGGACGAGACCCTGACGAAGACGCTGCAAGAGAAGATCGCCCCCGACGGCATGGCCAAGCTCGAGGCCCTGGGCAACGAGCGGGTCCTGGAGTTCGTCGGCGAGGCCATCGCCCTGGGCAAGCCCGAGACCGTGAAGGTCTGCTCGGACGCCCCCGAGGACGTGGCCTACGTCCGGCGCCGGGCCGTCGAGCTGGGCGAGGAGCGGCCCCTCGAGACCGACGGTCACACCGTCCATTTCGACGGGTACCACGACCAGGCCCGCGACAAGGAGGCCACGAAGTACCTCCTTCCGGAGGGCGTCAGCCTGGGCCCGGCCCTCAACGCCACCGAGCGGGAGGCCGGCCTGGCGGAGGTCCGAGGCTTCCTGAACGGGGCCATGCAGGGCAAGGAGATGTTCGTCCGGTTCTTCTGCCTGGGGCCGACCGACTCGCCCTTCAGCATCTCCTGTGTCCAGTGCACCGACTCGGCCTACGTCGCTCACAGCGAGGACCTGCTTTACCGGGCGGGGTACGAGGAGCTGAAGCGCCGCGGCCCGGAGGGCCGGTTCTTCCGGTTCCTCCACTCGGCCGGGCGGCTGACCGAGTCGAACACCAGCGCCGACGTCGAGAAGCGCCGCGTGTACATAGACATCCTGGAGAACATGGTTTACAGCGTGAACACGCAGTACGGGGGGAACACGATCGGCCTGAAAAAACTCGCCCTTCGCCTGGCGATCCGAAAGGCCGACCGCGAGGGCTGGCTCGCCGAGCACATGTTCCTCATGGGCGTCAAAGGGCCCGGCGACCGGGTCACCTACTTCACCGGCGCGTTCCCCAGCATGTGCGGCAAGACCTCCACCGCCATGCTCCCCGGCGAGCAGATCGTGGGCGACGACATCGCCTACCTTCGCGTCCTCGACGACGAGCCCCGCGGCGTGAACGTCGAGTCGGGCATCTTCGGCATCATCGAGGACGTCAACGCCCAGGACGACCCGGTCATCTACGAGGTCCTGACGCCCCCCGGCGAGGTCATCTTCTCGAACGTCCTGGTCTCCGGCGGCCGGCCCTACTGGATCGGCATGGGCCAGGAGCTGCCCGACGAAGGCGTCAACTACGGCGGCCGGTGGCACAAGGGCAAGACCGACGAGAAGGGCAACGAGATCACCCCCTCGCACCGCAATGCACGGTACACCGTCTCCGTCCGGGCGCTCGCGAACTGCGACCCCCACCTGGACGACCCGGGAGGCGTCGTCGTGGCCGGCATCATGTACGGCGGCCGCGACAGCGACACGACCGTCCCGGTCCAGCAGAGCTTCGACTGGGTGCACGGCGTGGTGACGATGGGGGCGTCGATCGAGTCGGAGACCACCGCGGCGACGCTCGGCGCCGCCGGCGTCCGCAAGTTCAACATGATGAGCAACCAGGACTTTCTGGCCATCCCGTTCGGCAAGTACGTCCAGAACCACCTCGATTTCGGCTCGCGCCTTGAACGGCCGCCCGTTATCTTCGCCACGAACTACTGGATCAAGGACGAGAAGGGCGAGTACCTCAACGGCAAGCTCGACAAGCACTGCTGGGTGAAGTGGATGGAGCTGCGGGTCAACGGCGACGTCGAGGCGATCGAGGGCCCGACGGGGCTCCTGCCGAAGCACTCGGACCTCGTGCCCCTGTTTCGCCGGGTGCTCGACAAGGACTACCCCGAGTCGGACTATGTCGAGCAGTTCACGATCCGCATCCCGGAGAACCTGGCGAAGCTGGACCGGGTGGAGGCGACCTGGCGGGGCTTCGAGGACGCGCCGGAGGTGGTGTTCGAGCAGTTCGCCGCCCAGCGTGAGCGGCTCGAGGCGCTCCGCAGCGAGAAGGGCGACTACGTCTCGCCGCTGGACCTGTAGCCTCCGCGCGATGGAGCGCTGCCCTTCGGGTCGCGGCCAAACGCACCGGCTGTCGGGTCGCAGTTGGACGGACAGACTGCCACTTTGCGCGGCGGGTGCGGAGACCCGCCGCGCCGAGCGATGGTAGCGGTCGCTGCCCTGCACTTCCCCCGTAGCGCTGCGGCGGGCCGCGGGTTCAATCCACCCGAGGCCCCCGGATGCCCCCCGATTTGACTCCGGCCTCCCCGGCGGATAAGATGGAAGGGCCATGGCATGTGCGAAAAGGGTCCTCCTGGGGGCGGGGATAGCGGTCCTGGCCGTCGCGGCGGCGCTGGGCCTCTTGCTGGGCCTGATGGCCAGCGGCCGCGACGCCACGGCGGTCCGGGCCGACGTGCGGCCACCGGCGGAAGGAGAGATTGAGCTGCGCGTCATGACCTTCAACATCCTGAGCGCCGGCGGCGACGTCCACGTCGGGGCCTGGGACGATCGACGGGACAGCGTCGTCCAGTGTATCCGCGACTTCGGCCCCGACGTGCTGGGCACCCAGGAAGTCCGAGAGCGGCAGGCCGATTATCTCCGCCGCGAGCTGCCGGGCTACGGCTACGTCGGCGCCGGGCGATGGGACGGCGAGCTGAAAGGTCGGCAGAACCCCATCCTGTACCGTCGGGACCGGTTCGAGCCGGTCCGTGAGGGCCACTTCTGGCTCAGCGAGACCCCCCACGTGCCGGGAAGCCGCGACTGGTTCAGCGTCACGCCCCGGATGACGAGCTGGGTCGAGCTTCGCCACCGGGCCCACCCGGGGGCGACGTTCTTCGCGTTCAACACGCACTTCGACGCCGTCTCGTGGCACGCCCGCCATAAGTCGGCGGAGCTGCTGGCCCGTCGGATCCTGGAGATCGCCGGCGACGCCCCGGTCGTCGTCACGGGCGACTTCAACACCCACACGGGGGCCCGCACCTACGGGACCCTCGTCGCCGAGACGGCCGGCGAGGACGGCCTGAGGCTCATCGACAGCTATCGGTCGGTCTACCCCGAACGGGGCGGCAACGAGGGGACGTACCGTCTGCCGACGGGGGTGCGGCTGAACCGCCGCATCGACTGGATCCTGCACACGCCGCACTTCCGGGCCGTCGACGCCGAGATCCGGACCGGCAAGACGCTCGACCGGTACCCGTCGGACCACTTCCCGGTGACGGCGGTGCTTCGTCGGACGGTGCCGAGCGCCGTCCCCGCCGGGGCGCCGTAAGCCGATGTCCGATTGCCCGGCCCCACTGGCCCCGGCGCCTGGAGACCCGCTCGTGTCCCTTGCCCGGCGCCGGCCACCTTACAGCGGGATGCCGATGGTCGAGCAGAGCATCTCGCGGAACCGCCTGCCTTCCGGGCCCTGTGGCTCGGCGATCCGGCGGACGAGTGCGGCCGCCCGTTCAGGGATCAGGCCTTCGTCCTCCAACCGCTTG
>CAZGKW010000029.1:0-20438 GCA_964526295.1 uncultured Anaerolineales bacterium | reverse complement strand
GCGGACGAGTGCGGCCGCCCGTTCAGGGATCAGGCCTTCGTCCTCCAACCGCTTGAACCTGCCGAAAGGCCCCTTGCCGTAGAACTCCTTCTGGGAGAGCCCCAAGAGAAGCCGGCAGTACCCCAGCAGACAGGGATTGGCGGCGAGGACGCAGGGGACGGCGAAGAGGACCTCTCCGCGCAGGCCGAAAGACGCGACCTTCCGCAAGGCCTCCGGCGTGACGAACGCCTTCAGGTCTCCGTCGATGCGAGGGACCTCCAGCCCGCCAACCGTCCGCTGAAGGCTTCGTGAAGGAACAGCGACCGGATGGACTGAAGCTTGTAGGAAAAAGACATCTGGAGGTTTGGTTCGAGCGTGGGGAACCGCATCACGGTTCGACTTCCAAGAGGGGCAGCTCCAGGCCGAGCCGCTTCCGTGCGATCTCGGCATACTCGGGCTTCAGCTCGATGCCGAGCGCTTTCCGGTTGGTCCGGAGGCAGACGAGTCCGACCGTCCCGGATCCGAAGAAGGGGTCGAGCACGATCTCGCCCGGCCGCGACCCGGCCTTGATGCAGGGCCCCACCAGGGCGGGGGGGAACGTCGCGAAGTGGGCCTCCGGGGACCCCTCCGTGTTGATCGACCACACCGTGCGGCGGTTCCGCAGCCCTCCCGACCCGTTGGCCGACTCCATGACCGACTCGTAGTCATAGTAGTACTGCTTCGACTTGCTGAACAGGAAGACGTGCTCGTGGGCCCTCGTGGGGCGGTCCTTCACGGACTCCGGCTGGCAGTTCGGCTTGTGCCAGATGATCTCCGAGCGGAGGAACCATCCGTCGGCCTGGAGGGCGAACGCGAGCCGCCACGGGATGCCGATCAGGTCCTTCGGCTTCAGGCCCTCAGGGGTCGGCGGGCGATAGCTCATCGCGCGGGCGGGGTTCTTCGCGTCCGTGTCACGCCATTTCCGGTTTCCGCTGGTGTAGGAGTCGCCGATGTTGAGCCACAGCGTTCCCTCGTCCTTCAGCGTACGCTGGACCTCCCGGAACACCGCCGTCAGCTTGGCGAGATAGTCCGCCAGCTCCGCTTCCGCTCCGATCTGGTCGGGGATGCCGTAGTCCCGCAGGCCCCAGTAGGGCGGACTGGTGACGCACGTGGCAAATGTTCCGTCGGGAACTGACTTGAGTATGTGGGCGGCACTTCCGACGAGCAGGGCGACGGGTTGCGTACCCAGCAACGAACCGGCCAAATCCCGAAAACTGTCGAGTTTGATCGCTTCGCTTGTTCCCACAGTATAGGGAGCGTAGCACCTGGGTCGCGTAGGGGCAAGTGTCGCCCACGCCGACCTGGAAGTCGCCCGTCCCCTCCACGATCGCTAAACGTCCAGCTCCAGGTCCACCAGGCGGGCGTCGATCTCGGCGATCTCCTCCTCCGCCAGGGCGACGTCTCCCGCCGCGGCGTTCTCCTCGGCCTGCTTCGGGTTCCGCACGCCCACCAGGGCGCTCGTGACGCCCGGCTGGTGGAACGTCCACGCCAGGACGAGCTGGGCGAAGGTCGCGTCGTGGGTCTCGGCGATGGGCCGGAGGTCCTCCAGGAACTCGAGCACCCGCCGCCGGTTCTCCTGCGAATACCTCGGGTCGTTCCGCCGCTTGTCGCCCTCGGCGAACTCGCGGTCCTCGGTCACCTTGCCCGTCAGGAGGCCCCCCTCCAGGGGGCTGTAGACCAGGACGCCGACGTTGTGCTCGCGGCAGCAGGGGAGGACGTCGGCCTCGATGTCGCGCTTCAGCATGGAGTAGGGGGGCTGGTTCGAGGCGAGCGGCGCGACCTCGCGGGCCTCGTCCATCTGCTCGGGCGAATAGTTCGACACGCCGACCGCCCGGACCTTGCCCTGCTTCAGGAGCCTGGCGCAGGCGTCCATCGTCTCCTCGATGGGCGTCGAGACGTCCGGCCAGTGATGTTGATACAGGTCGATGTAGTCGGTGCCGAGGCGCTTCAGGCTCCGCTCGCATTCCTCCATGACGCTCTCCCGGCCGGCGTACTTGTAGACCTTGCGGGGCCGGCCCTCGTTGTCGGTGGTGTCGAAGTACTCGACGCCCTTTTCGAGGTCCCACCGGAGGCCGAACTTCGTCAGGAGCCGGACGTCGTCGCGGCGGCCCTTGACGGCCTGGCCGCAGATGCGTTCGCTGTGGCCGAATCCGTAGATGGCGGCGGTGTCGATGCTGGTCATGCCGAGGTCGACGGCCCGTCGGATGCCGTCGATGGCGGCCTCGTCGTCCGTGCCGCCCCACAGCCATCCGCCGATGGCCCACGCCCCGAGGGCGACGGGCGTGACCTGAAGGTCGCTCGTGCCGAGTTGGCGGTACTCCATGGTTGCCTCCCTTCTTCGGGGTGGTGCGTGCCGCCCTCGCGTCTCACGCCTCCTTCGGCCCAAGCAGGCTGACCTTCCGTTCGGGGTCCTGCGTCCGGGTCATCGCCAGGGCGTTGCACTTCAGGACCGCGATCTCCGCCAGGTACAGCACCTCGCTGTCGTCCTCCAGGTGCCCGCCCCAGCAGCGGTCCTCGCCCGAGGAGACCGTGACGTGCAGGTGCGGCTCGCCGTCGGCGACGATCCCCGAGACCGACAGGAGCTCGGCCGGCACGTCCTCCTCCCGCCAGAAATGGTTGTCCGACGGGAACCGCGTGTGGGTGATGCAGTGGAGGTGGACGCTCTTCAGGGTCCCGATGCCCGAGACGACGACGCCGTTTTTCACGTCGTGCTCGGCGAGGGCTTTCTTGATCGTCTCCAGGAGCATCTCGCCGGGCCGGATGCCGATGGCCAGCAGCTCGAACTCGCCCCGATGGACCATGGTCTGCATGGCTAAGCTCCTCTTGATTTGTGAAAGGGACGCGCCGGGCAAGCGTCCCGAGCCCGCCGCGGGAGCGGCGGGACACGTCAGCCCGCCGCGTCACTCTCGCTCGCCGGCCCGCCCACCGTCTCGTCGATCTCGAGGCCCAGCGCCTCGTAATGCTTCCGCCGGCCCTTCATGTCGCGGCGGTGCTCCGCCTCGGCCCACTTGGCCACCTCGACGCCGATCTCGGCCGGCACGACGATCACGCCGTCCCCGTCGGCCACGACCACGTCGCCGGGGCGGACCGTCGCGCCGCCCACCTCCACCGGCACGTCCATCGCGTCGAACGCCAGGCGTCCCTGGACCATGCTCTGCGAGATGACGGCCGTCCAGAACGGCACCTTCTGGAGGACCACCTCGTCGGTATCGCGGCAGCCGCCGCTCGAGACGTAGCCGACGGCGCCGCGGCGGACGCCGTCGAGCGTGTTGTTCGAGCCCATGAGGCCCGCGTCGACGCCGCTCGCGTCGATCACGACGAAGTCACCCGGCTCGACACGCTCCATCCACGGGTACGGGCAGACCTCCCGGTAGTACCACCCCACCCACTCCCAGTACTCCTCCGGCTCCAGGCCGGGCACCGTCCCCGTCCACGGGACGTAGCGGCAGGTGCGGGCGATGCCCACCGCCCGCGTCCGCCACAGCGGCCGGATCGACGGCGACATCGACCCGCTCCGATGACGCAGCAGCGTGTCCATCCCGTCGCGGACGTCGGCCACACGGAGGGTGGCGTAAAGGTCGAGCAGCTCGTCGCGGGTGCTCATCTCTGGCCCACCGTCCTGAGGGGCAGCATCTCCGGGTCCAGGCCCCAGTCCGCATAGCCCTGTTCGACCAGGGCGAGGTACTCCGGCGCCGGCGGCGCGAAGTCGTAGCCCCGGTGCATCCGGTACGTGACGGCCTCGACGCGGCCGCTCCTGGTGCGGACCTCCACGGCGACCCGCTCGTAGAGCTCCGGGCAGTCCTCGAATTCGTCCAGGCTCGCCACGTCGGCCTTCGGCACCTCGTAAAGGGCGCCGAGGACGCGGTCCCGACGCGACGGTTCCAGGTCGGCCCAGAAGCGGAACACCAGCCGGTGGTCCCGCAACGACGCCGTCACGAGCGGCTCCGACTCCGGGCACCACAGCCGCATGTGGGCCCGGCAGAGGTTGGCACCGTACGCGAAGTAGATCATCGCCCTGGCCTGAAGCAAAGCGCGGGGGTTAGCGTAGCAGACGCGGCAGGGCGGGGCAAAGGAAACTGTCGGCCGAAGGGGGAAAGCGAGCGGTCCTGACCGAGGGCGGTCCGGACCGCGAACCGTTCGTCAGGTTTGCTGGGTGGCGGGGGTGGGATTTCCGGCCGTGGCGGCCGCCAGGCGCTTCTCCACGAACCGCATCACCGGGGCGGCGACCTGGAGGATCAGCGGGCTCCCGCCCAGCCAGACGCACAGCTCCAGCGTCTCGCGGACCTCCTCCAGCGTCGCGCCGTGGGCGAGGGCCTTGTTCGCCTCCAGCAGGGCCCGCTGCTTCTCCCGGCCCGTGACGGCCGTCGCCAGGGCCATCAGGTACTTGAACTTCGGCGGAATCGTCCCGCCCGGGCCCCAAATGCGGCCGTGGTAGTCGGCGATCAGCTCATCGAAACCGGCGCCGAGCCTGCCGGCCATCGCCACGCCGGGGCACTTGCCGGCGCCGGGCGCGCCCGGGCAGCCTTCGCCCTTATTGTAGGGGTTGCAGGGCATGTCGCGCCTCCTCAATTGCTGATGTTTAGCCGTGAATGAGCGGCGGGAGGCATCGGACGCACACCCACCGGCTCTCGCCCTTCGTGCGGCACGGGAAGAGGACGCGGTCCTCTTCGCCGGCGCCGCAGCGGAAGCAGGTCTCCTCGATCAGCGCCTTGCCGCGCTCGGCCAAGCGCCGCTCGACCGCCTCGGGGTCGAACTGGGCCGCCTCGCGCTCCTCGATCGAGAGGGCCCCCGTGGGGCAGACCGCCAGGCAGAACCCCGCCCCGTCGCACAGCTCTTCCTTCAGGACCCGGGCCTTGCCGTCGACCAGCTCGATGGCCCCCTCGGCACAGGGCGTGACGCACGCGCCGCATCCGTTGCACAGGGCCTGGTCGATCCGGACGATCTTCCGCTTGACCGTTTTCGTCTCCGCCATCGGGCGTCTCCTTGCAGGGGTCCTTCGTTCTGCCCCCATGATAGGCCGGGGCCGCCGACGGGCCTTTGATGCAGGTCAAGTTCGCGCCATTCGGCGCGGCCAAGGGCGGAGTCGATCACGGAAGCGGAAAGTCGCGGTCGGACGGGCGCCCCGATCGCGCTCAATCCGGCGGCAGGCCGCCGGCCAGGGCCGCCAGGCCCGGCCCGTTGCGGAAGTGGATGACCCGGCCCTCGACCGACACCAGGTCCATCGACTGGAGCTTGCCGAGGGCCCGGCTGAGGGTCTCCGGGGCGGTGCCCAGGCGGCGCGCCAGCTCGCCCTTCGCCAGGTCCAGCCGGACCTGGTTCCCGTCCTCCAGGGCCACGCCGCGGCGCTTCGCCAGCTCCGCGAGGTACCGGGCCAGCCGCCCGGCGACGTCCGAGAGGGCGAGCTGCTCCACCAGGCCCGCCAGCTCGTGGCACAGGCGGGCGAGGCTGACGATGAGGCCCGTCGCCAGCGCCGGGTTGTTCCCCAGCTCTTTCAGGAACCGGTCGCGGGGGAAGAAGGCCAGGCGGCTCTCGGCCAGCGTCTCGGCGAACGCCGGGTACGTCCCCCCGGCGAACATGGCCGCCTCGGCGAACGCCTGACCCGGGCCGAAGACGTGCAGGATCTGCTGCCGCCCGTCCGGCGACAGCTTGTACACCTTCACCTTGCCCTCCAGGACCAGGTAGAACCCTTCGCAGGGCTGGTCCTGGCGGAACAGGGTCTGGCCGGCGGGCACCTCCCGCTCGACCGCCAGGCGGGCGATCGCCTCGCGGTCGGGCTCGTCCAGCCCGGCGAACAGGGCCACGTGTTCCAGGAAGGCCGACAGGTTCATGCCTCCCTTGTACGCGGCAGGGCGCCGGGCGTCAATCGATTTGGCCGAAGTCCCGCCCCCGCCGATGCCGATACAGAACCGTCGGCCGCTGCACGAGTTGCGCACGTCCCCTACGCCGGGCACGACGGTTTGCCGGTTCCGACCGAGGTCCCTGCCCGCGAGTTCCTCGTCCGCCTCATCCGGTCCGTCGGCCGGGTGATGCGCCGGCGGTCCGCTGCACGGATCGGACTGTGGGCGGCTGCGGGGGCGCTCGCCGCCTGGGCGGGGCTGGTCCTCGTCGATGCGGCGGTCGATTTCGGCCCGGCGTGGCGGCCGTGGATCTACGCGGCGGCGGTCCTGGGGGGCGCGGCGGCGACGGGCGCGGCGGCCGCGACGGCGTGGATGCGACGGCCCTCCGTGCTCTACGTCGCCCGCCTGGTGGAAGACCGCCGGCCGGAGCTTCGGACCTCCCTGATTACCTTTCTCGAGCTGGCCGCCGACCCCGATGCGTGCGATGCCGTCGCCGCCCGGGCGTCGCGGCTCCTCGCACAGGCCCGGGCCGAGCACCTGGCGCCGGCCGCGCCGCTCAGGCGGCCGCTCATCGGCGGGGCGTGTGCGGCGGCGATGCTGGGGGCGGCCCTCTGGATGGGGCAGGGGGTCGTGTTCCGGCCGTGGGTCCGTGGGGCCGAAGGCGGTTTCGCGTCACGCGACGCGCCGTCGCCGGCGGGGGCGATGGGCTCGCGCGGGCCGGCCGAAGGGCAACTCCCGCGAAGCGATGATGAAACCGGCACACCGTGCGGACCGGTCCCCGGGCCCCGAGACGACGGGGCCGTCGAGCCGGCTTCGGCCGGCGGGACCGATCGCGCGGATGACAGAAGGGGTCAGGAGTCGCAAGCCGGGGCCGGCGGCCTTGAGGGGTCTGCCGCCCCGGCCCTGGCCCCCGAGCTGGCACGCGACCTGGCCCGCGACCGGGAACGCCTCGAGCGGCTGGCGGCGGCGATGGCCGGTCCGCCCAACCGAGGCGCCGGCGGCGAGCGCCAGAACGCCGGGTCTCTCAGCGAGCACGGCCGGCGGCGAAACGCGTCCATAGGTGCCAGGGACCGGTCAGGCCAGCCGGTTTCGCCGCCCAGCTTGCAGGGCGAGGGCCGGGCGAATGCCGACCGCGCCGCCGAGCCGCCGAACGTCGCCCCGTCCGGTGCGGGCGACAGGGGCGTCACCGACGGCGCGCGCGGCGCGACGGACGGCCACGTGCCGGGCACGGGCGGAGGCGGCGCAACCGGCATCGCCGGCGGGCCGGCCGTGGACCCGCTCCCGGAGCGGCCCCAACCGGCCGAGTTTCCCCGAGACGCCCTTGACGCCACCCGGTGGGCCGAGCGTTTAATAAGGAAGGCCGACGAGCGGCTCGCCGACGGCGAGGCCGGCGACGGGTCCCTCCGCGAGATGGGCATGGGCCCGGCCGAGCTGCGGCGCTTCGTCACGAGCTGGAAGCGGCGGTTCGACGCCGCCGGGGTGGGCGGGCCGACCATGTCGCCGCCGGCGGGCCCCGGTCGGCGGATTCGCGACACCGAGCCGGGCGAAGTGCTGCACACCGCCGGCGATGCGGCCGCCCGGCCGCTCGTGGACCGCCCCTCGCATGGGCCCGACGGCGCCCCCGCGATCCAGGAGGACGTCTCACGCGTGGCGCCGCACCTTCGGCCCTACGTCGAGGCCTATTTCGAGGCCCTCGGCCGCGCGGCCGCCGAGACGCCGACGGCATCCGGAGAGCCATGACCACCGACCGAACACGACGCGAGCGGCTGGAAGAGCCGGGCCGGGAAGCCGACCGCATCGTCAACCTCATCCTCCACACCAACCTGCCCCGCGTGGACATCGAGATCCAGATCGAGAGCTTCCGCCAACGGTGCCTGGCCCGGTACCCCGACGGAGAGGAGCTGTTCGAGATGGTCTACGCGAGCCGGTTCCGCCGCATCTGGGACCAGTGGCAGGCCGACCGGCCGGAGGAGGGCGAGTCCTGGCCGACCGCCTGGGAGTAGTGCCGCGGGGCCGTTCCTTGACTCCCTCTCCCCTGGCGGGAGAGGGGCGGGGTGAGGGGGATTCGCAGTCGGGACAAGCCCTCTCAGGCGCCGTCGGTCGGTGACTGCTTGTACAGCCATTCCTTGCCCCGCTCGATGGCACGGCTGACGTCCTCGTCGGTGACGGGCCGTTGGGCATCCATTTTCCGCAGGGCGTGGAGGAACTCGTCGGCCGGCGGCGGCTCGCGGAACTCCGCCACCCGTGACCCGTCCGGCCCGATCACGAACACCGCCGGCGGGTTCGTCGCGTCGAAGCGGCGGGCGAACTCCTTCATCGGCCCCTCCTCCAGGTTCGTCAGGTCCACCTTCACCCGCTCGAAGCCCCGGCTGAGCTCCACCACCTCCCGATCCGTGAAGACCCGGTAGTGCCACGTCTTGCACGGGAAGCACCAGTCGGCCCCGAAGTAGAGGAGGACGGGCCGGCCCTCGTCGCGGGCCTCCCGGAGGGCGCCTGGGTCCCACGGCCTCCACTCGACGGCGGGCCGGTCGTAGGTCACGTAGCCGTAGACCGCCCCCGCGGCGAGGATCGCGACCGCCGCGACGATCCGCACGGCCCAGAACCGCTTCGAGAACGGCCGCCGCGACCAGCCCTCGATGAACCCGAGATAGATCGCCGCGAACAGGAACACCGCCAGCACGAGCGGCCACAGGAACTCGGCGTCGATGTACGGGTGGACGAACCACAGGATCAGCCCCGCCAGGGCCATCCCCAGGAGCCGCTTCGTCCAGACCAGCCATCCCCCCGCCCGCGGGAAACGGTTCAGCAGGCCCGTGAACGTCCCCAGCACGATGTACGGGGCCCCCAGGCCCACGCCCGTGGCGAAGAACGATATGGCCCCGAGCGGCACGGACCCCGTCGTCGCGACGAACGCAATCAGCGCCAAGAGGAACGGCCCCACGCACGGGGCGGCGATGGCCCCCATCACCATGCCCATGAAGACCGCACCGAGGTGGCCCTTCCTCCCCCCGAGCCTGCCCACCAGGCCCGAGGGGAGCTGGATGTCGAACGCCCCGAATGTGCTGGCCATCAGGATCGCCAGGACCGCGACGATCACCAGGACGCCGAGCGGCTCCTGGAGCACGACGCCGATGCTTTGGCCCGCCAGGGCGGCGATCACGCCGACGACCGTGAAAGTCGCCGCGATGCCGAGGGCGTAGAGCACCGCCAGCGGCAGGACCTTCGACGGTCGGCCCTCGCCCTGCTGGGCGAAGACGCTCATCGTCACCGGGATCAGCGGAAAGACGCACGGCGTCAGGTTGAGCGCCAGACCGAAGACGACCAGCAGCCCGAGGTAGAGCAGGACGTTCCGCTCGAAGGCGGCGGCCAGCTCCGAGGTCCCTTCCTCCGCCTCGGCGAAGACGTCCTGGTTGGCCGGGGCCGTCTCGGCGCCCGCCTCGACGACCTCGAACGTCGTCCCGAGCGTCCGCGTGACGGGCTGGAAACACGCCTTGTCGGTGCAGCCCTGGTACCGTAGGGCGAGGCGGACGGTCGTCTCGCCGAGCGGCGCGTCGTCGGCCACGGTGCCTCGGACGACCAGGACGGTCCGCCCCTCGTAGACCTGGATGGCCTCGCCTTCGGTCCATTCGGCGGCCAACGCGTGCCCGGCGGGGTACCGAACGGCCCCCCAGGCGACCGCCGGGTGGCTTTCGGGCTTGACTTCGGTGGGGACCTGGAAGTCGGCCGAGGGCGGATTGGCGTTCAGGTGGTAGCCTTCGTCGATCGCCAGGACGACGGCCAGCCGGAACTCCTCGCCCCGGGCCGCCGCCGTCCGATCCGGGTGGACCGACGTTTCGAGCCAGGGAGCCTTCGGCGCCGCCGCGGCCGCCAGCGCGGCGAGCGTGAACGTCAGTGCGAGCGTGATACTTCGTCGAAGCACAGCGGGTCCTCCTTCCGGGTGCGCCCGGTCATCCATTATCGGGGGCGCCCTGCGGCCGGACAAGCGCGACGGGCGTGGTCGGCCCGGTGGGCATCTGGAAGGGCCAGGCAGGAGGGCGGATCAGTGGGGCGGCCGGGAGGAAGGGAACGTCAGGAACACCGTCGTGCCGCGCGATCGCCGGCTCTGCATTCGGATCGTCCCGCCCATGTAGTGGACCAGCTCGCAGCAGGTGGCGAGGCCCGTGCCGCACCCGCCCGCCTGGCCGCTCCCTTTCTTGAAGAAGGGCGAGAAGGCGCACCGGGCGTCCTCGCAGGCCAGGCCCGACCCGTTGTCGGTGAACTCGACGACGATGCGTTCGCCCCGGCGATAGACGTTGATGGAAAGGTGGGGTTTGCCCGCCTTGGCGGTTGCGTCGCGGGCGTTGGCCGCCAGGTGCAGGGCCACGCAGGCCAGCCCGACCGGATGGGCCGCGGCCCACATGGCCGACTCGTCCGGGCAGAGGTCGATCTCGACGTTGGCGAACGACGGGTCGGCGTCGAGCCGCCTCAGGGCCGCCTCCAGCACCGCGACGACGTCGGTCGGCTGGGTCCGCCGGGCGTCGGAGGCGGGCCACGCCGCCGCACAGCTCATCGCCTCCAGGAGGGCGTCGAGCTCGGTCCGACACTCGTCGGCGACGGGGGAGAAGGCGTTCTCCTCGCGGAGGGCTTCGACGGCCTGCATCAGCCGGTGGGCCGGCCGGTGGCACTGGAACGCCAGGTGACCCAGGACGACGGCGGCCTCGGCCCGGGCCTGGCCCTCGATCGTCTCGCGGCGAAGGCCCGTCAGAAGCAGGAGCGGCCCGCCGTCGGCCGGCAGGGGCTGGAAACAGACCAGCATGGCCTCCTGGCCGCCGTCGGCCGAGACGAACGTCAGGTCGTCCCAGACGGGCTGGCCGGTCTCGCACCGCCGGAGCAGGCGGGCGACGTGCTCCCGCTGGCCGGGGGCCACGAAGTCGGTCAGCGGTCGCCCCTGGAAGTCGCCGGCGTCGTAGCCCAGGGCGTTGGGCCGGTGCGAGTCGATCCGCTCGATCGATCCTTGGGGCGAGAGGGCCGCCACGAGGTGGCTGGCACGAGAGAGGTAGCGGCACCGCGTAGGCTGACAGCTCATGGACGTGACCGGATAAGCACCGAAGCGTCGCGGGCGGCCCCACCGGCCGCCACCGGCCAATTCTAGGCGCGGTCGAATGAACGGGTCAAGGCGACCCGCGGCCCTTCTCGGGTTCCGGGCGCCGCAGGCTACGGCAGCTTCTCTTCCAGCAGAGCGACCTCGGCGTCCTTCGTCCAGCGGCCATCGGCCGTGAGGTCTTCGACGGGCGTCAGCGGCATCTCGAAGTGCGGGTAGATCACGATCCGCCCCGGGTGGGTCCCCTCGTGGGTGTGGTGGATGCCCTCGCGGACGGCGTCGATGCCGCCGACGCACGCGACGGCGTTGTTCGGGTCGATGCACCCGGCGGCGGCCTCGTCGAGGGACCGCCGGAGGGCCTCGATGGGGGAGCCGCTCGTCGCCACAATCGACCAGTCGCCGTAGTGCATGTCGTTGAGGTTCAGGCGGACCCACGCCTTCTCGCGGTCCGGGAAGCCCGCGAACATGTTCAGAAAGCCCCCCCGGGCGAGGTAGTCGAGGGCCGCCTCGAACGCCTTGGCCACCGGGCAGAGAATGAGGATGTCGTCGACGCTCGCCGGCTCCAGCACCTCATCGACCGACGCCTCCTTCAGGTCGACGACCTGCATGGCGATGCCCTTGGCCTCGGCAAGCGGAACAAGCGTGCGGCGGACCTTCTCCAGCCGGTCGTCCTTCATCTCGGTGACGACGATCCGCCTGGGCCCGTCCTGGATGCCTTTCTCGATGTGCATGAGGCCGATGGGGCCGGCCCCGACGTACCACGCCGTACCGCCCGGATGGACGCCGTGCGTCTCGCGGTGGTTGCTGTAGGCGTGGAAGACGCAGGCCCAGGGCTCGGCCAGGGCGGCCTGGGAGTAGCCCAGCGCCGGGTCGATCTTCAGCAGGTACCCGCCCTCGTGGATGATCGGGCCGATGGTCTGGTACTGCTGGTCCGCGCCCGGCAGCTTGTAACCGTAGGCCACGCTCTCGCCGTGGATGTAGATGTCGGCCTGGACGGCGCAGCGGTCGCCGACGACGTACTTCCCCTCGAGGTCCTTCCCGACGCGGACGACGGTCAGGGAGACCTCGTGGCCGGGGGTGGCCGGGTCGGTGGCGAGGTCTTTGCCGTGCATGCGGCTGTGGTCCTGGCCCTGGGCGATCATCTTCCAGTCGCTGGCGCAGATGCCGACGGCGTCGATGCGGACGAGAAGCTCGTCGTCGGCCGGCTCCGGGACGGCAGTCTCCTCGAGCTTCAGGCCCTCCAGGCCCGCCCCGTAGAGCTTCCACGCGCGGTTGGTCTCGGGCCGGGCGTAAGGCCCGGAGACGGTCCGGTAGTCGTCCAGACGGTTCACAGGGCGTCCACCTCTCTGAGTACAAGCTCCGGGTAAGCGAATCGCCAAGTCTCGACCTGCCGGTACTCGCGGCCGTCCGCCGTCCGCACCTCAAAGTTGACGGCGATTTCCTTGGGCGTGCTCGGCAGGGCGGTAGCCGAGTCGACGGCAAGCCCGATCGGCAGCGTCTTCGTAAGCGTAAGCCCCTTGTGCGGGAGGGCCAGCGGCGTCGCCAGGATAAGCTGTTCCGAGGCGCCCGCCCGCACCAGCAGGCGCGTGTGCAGGGGGACGTGGGCCTCCCCGGTGGGGCCGATCTCGAAGCGGAGATTGCCCTGGCCAAACGCATCCAGGCGGTAAGGAGGAAGCGGCGCGGCAAGGCGCCTCATCGCCGCCGGGGCCGGCGGTCGGGCGCCGGCGCCTGGGACCTCGTCCTCCGGCCGATCAACGCAGCCTCCCGCAAGGAGCACCCCGAGCCACGGTACGAGCAGGATGTGTTGCCCGTTCAGCATGCGTCCTCTCCGCTTGGGCCCGGTCCGCGTCGCGCGGAAGCCTGTCACCGCACGAAGACCTGTCCGGCGTCGCAGACGATCACCTGGCCGGTGACCGTCCGCGCGGCGTCGGAGGCCAGCCAGACGACCACCCCCGCGACGTCTTCGGGCTGGATCTCGATCCCGAGGGCCGTCAGGCCGACGTAGTACGGGATGACCTCTTCGGGCCGAATGCCGCGTTTCTCGGCCGCCGCCCGGATGTAGTCCTCGTTCCAGATCTTCGAGCCCTTGAAGACGTTGCCGGGCGCGATGGCGTTGACGCGGATGCCGTGCTCGCCCAGCTCCTTCGCCCAGCCACGCATCAGGTGGATCTCGGCCGCCTTGGTGGCGTTGTAGGCCGAGTTGTTTTTCGAGGCGTCGAGGCCGCTCTTTGAGGAGACCAGGACGAGGCCCCCGCCGCGCCCCTGCCGCACCATGATGCGGGCGGCCTCTCGGGCCGCCAGGAAGTAGCCCGTCAGGTTGATCTCGAGGGCCTTTCGCCAGGCATCGACGGGAAATTCGACCAGCGGATGGGCCGGCGCGACGCCTGCGGCCGGAACGCAGACGTCGAGGCCGCCGAACGCCTCGACGGTCGTCTCGAACGCCCGGGCGACCTGGGCCTCGTCGGTGACGTCGGCCCGGACGGCGAGGCTGCGGTGGGGCGCGATGGCCGAGGAAATGCGGGCGTGGGTCTCCTCGGCGGCCTCCAGGTCGATGTCGAGCAGGGCCACCGAGGCCCCCGCCCGGGCCAGGCCCTCGGCGATGCCGCGGCCCAGGCCGCTCCCCGCGCCGGTGACGGCCGCGACGCGGCCCGTGAGGACCTCGGGGATCGGTGCCGGCGGCGGCACGGTGCCCCGGGCGGCCCGATCATCGTTCGGGTCCGGCTTGGTGGGCGGGTCGTGCGCCTGGCTCATGGGTGGCTCACTCCTCGGTCGCTTCCTCGTCGGTCTCGTCGCGTTGGTCGGAATCGTACCAGGCCCACCGAATCTTGGGCCGGCCCTGCTCGTCGAGGTCGGGCTCGCCGGCCCTCGGGGTGTCGTCGCGGAAGGTGTGAACGCGGGGGTGCTTGGGTCCGCCGGGCCGTCCACTTCGGCCCGACGGTCCCGCGGATCGGCGGTCGCCGCGCCCGGAGCGTGGTCCCGAGTCGCGCCGGGGGCCGGACTCGCGCCGCGTGCCGCGCCGGACGCCCCCGCCGCGGGAGGAGCGGTCTCCGCCGCCGCTTTGTCGACCCCGGGGCGACCGCGACCGGCGCTCCGGCGGAGGGGCGGCAGGCGGGGCGGCCCCCGGGGCCTCGGCCTTCGCCGCCTGGGGCGCGGAAGCAAGCTTCTTCTCGGCCGCTGGCTTCGGCGGGGCCCCTTCCTCGGTCTGCTTCGTTTCCGGCCTGTCGCCGGTTTCTGCCTTCGCCTTGGCCTTGGGCGGCGGGCGCTTCGGCTTCTCCTCGGGGATCAGCGTCAGGGCGATCCGGTGCCGCTGAGCGTCGATCGTGACGATCCGCGCATCGACCACGTCGCCGACGTGGAGGAACTTCAACGGGTTGCGGACATACCGCCGGGAGAATTGGCTGATGTGGATCAGCCCGTCCTCCTTCAGGCCGACGTCGACGAACGCCCCGAAGTCGACGACGTTCCGGACGGTGCCCTTGACCCACATGCCGGGGTGCAGGTCCTCGATCCGCTGGATCCGCTTGCGGAAGATGGGGCCGTGCTGGCCGGTGCGGGGGTCGTGGTCGGGCCGCTGGAGGGCGGCCACGAGGTTCAGCAGGTCGAGCAGGGGTATCTCCAGGGCCTCGGCGACCGGCTCCAGGGGCAGGCCGGTCAGGCCCTCCTGGATCGCGCCGCGGGCCTGCGGATCGGCCAGGTCGCCGACCGAGTGGCCGACGTGCGTCAGGACCTGCTCGGCCCGGCCGTAGCTCTCCGGGTGGACACGGGTGTCGTCGAGGGGGTTCGGCCCCCGGACGCGGAGGAACCCGGCGGCCTGGAGGAAGGCATTGGCGTCCCACTCGGGGAGGGCCCGCAGCTCGTCGCGGGTCGAGATCCTTCCCTGGGCCCGTCGGGCCATGATTGCTTCGACCTGCTCGGCGCCGAGGCCCGGCAGGTAGCCCAGCATGGGCGGGCTGGCCGAGTTCACGTCGACGCCGACCGCCGCCACGCACGACTCGACCGTCTCTTCCAGGTGACCCTTCAGCTTCTTTTGGTCCACGTCGTGCTGGTACAGGCCGACGCCGATGGCCCGGGGGTCGATCTTCACCAGCTCCCGCAGGGGATCCTGGAGGCGTCGGCCGATGCTGATCGTGGCCCGGACCGCGGCCTCCAGGTTGGGAAACTCCTCGTGGGCGAGCTTGCTGTCGGCATAGACGCCCGCCCCGGCCTCGTTGACGATCGTGTAGACCAGGTCCAGGCCGTTCTCTTCGATGATCTCCGAGACCAGCTCCTCGCAATCGCGGCACCCGGTGCCGTTGCCGATGGCGACGATCGGCACCTCGTGCCGTCGGAGGGCCGCCAGCAAGGCCGCCTTGGCCTCCCCCCGCTTCCTCTGCGGCTCGAACGGGTAGACGATCGTCTCGTCCAGGAGGCTGCCGTCGCCGTCGAGGACGGCCACCTTGCACCCGCTGCGAAAGCCCGGCTGGAGCGTGAGCACGCGGGTGTCGTCGAGCGGCGGGGCCATCAGGAGGCTGCGGAGGTTCTCGGCGAAGACGTCGATGGCGTGGTCCTCGGCCCGTTCGGTCAGCTTGCGTCGGCACTCCCGCTCGATGCCGGGCAGCACCAGCCGGTCGAGGGCGTCCTTGACGACGGCCTGGAGGAACTCGCGGAAGCGGTGCCCCGCCGGGGCCACCAGGGCCAGAACCTCGGCCTCCAGCTCCTCGCGGGCGACCTCGACCGTGATGCGGAGGGCCTTGGCTTTCTCGCCGCGGTTCAGGGCCAGGACGCGGTGCGGCGGAAGGTGCCCGAGGGGTTCCTTGAACTTGAAGTATCCCCGGAACTCGGCGTTCCCCCGACCCCCGCGGCGGGACTGCTCCGACCGAAGCACGCCCTTGTCCATGACGCATTGGCGGGCGGCCTCCCGGACCCGGAGATGCCGGCCGACCTGTTCGGCCAGGATGTGCTCGGCCCCGGCCAGGGCGTCCTCGGGCGAGTAGACCTCCTTCGAGGGGTCGACGAACTCGACGGCCTTCCTCTGGAGGTCGGGCCCGTCGGCGGGACCGTCGAGGACGTACTTGGCGAGCGGCTCGAGGCCCCGCTTGCGGGCCACCGCACCGGCGGTCCGCCGGCCGGGCTTCAGGGCCGCGATGACGTCGCGGAGCCGGGCCTCGTCGCCGGTCCCGGCGATGTAGGACGCCAGGGCTTCGTCGAGGAGGCCGGCCTTCTCGGCGAGGCCGCGGGCCTCGGCCTTCAGCGACTCGATGTGCCGCTGGCGGGCCAGGCTGGACGCGACGCGCCAAAGCGCCGCCTCGGCCAGGCCCCCGGTGGCGGCCTGCCGGTAGTGGGCGATGAAGACCGGGTCGAGGCCGGCGTCGAGCAACTCTATGGCGGCGGCGGTCTGCTCGGTGCGCAGGCCGACCCGCCGCGCCACCTCCGCCACGGTGTCCGAGGGCATGGGGGACCGCCCCTTTTCTGCACGGTGCATCTATCTTCAGACTGCGATGTTTGCAGTATAGGGCGTCGGCCGGGCCGGACGCAACGGTTTTCCGCGTGAGGGCGCCGCCGGGTGGCACCGGGGCGCGCCTTGCGGATCGGCATCGGCACGCCTAGAATGTCCCCTCGGGCCGCGGCCGGGCATACCGGCCGGAAGCTTACGGGCGCACCGATCGGCGGTGGGAAAAATGGCCGACGTCAAACCGCACGGGCTCGTCGTCGTCCTGACGGGCGAGGGCAAGGGCAAGACCACCGCCGCCCTGGGCATGGCGATGCGGGCCGTGGGGCACGACCGGTGTGTCGCCGTGGTCCAGTTCGTCAAGGCCGCCGAGTGCGGCGAGCACCGGGCCGCCGAGCGGCTCGCGCCGCACCTGGAGATCCACCGGATGGGCCGGGGGTTCGTGCCGCCCCTGGGGGAGGGGCCGATCGAGGAGCACGGCCGTGCCGCCGCCGAGGCCGTCGACTTCACGCGGCGTCTGCTCGAGGGCGGCCGGCACGACTTGGTGATCGCCGACGAGGTCCTGTCGGCCGTCGCTCTGGGCCTGGTCTCGACGGAGGACGTCGTGGGCCTGGTCGCGGCGCGGCCGGCCGGGGTCCACCTGGTGCTGACCGGCCCGGACGCCCCCGCCGAGATCATCGAGCGGGCCGACCTGGTGACCGAGATGCGGTCCCTGAAACACCCCTACGAGCGGGGCGTCGAGGCCCAGCCGGGTATCGAGTTCTAGCCTATGGCAGACGAAGCGACCTACACGTTCGGCTGGCGGCAGTTCCGGATCGAGGTGCCCGAACCGTGGGAGCCGGGGCACCTGGAGGGCGACGACGGCCGAGGCTATGTCCGCCTCGACGGGCCCCTGATGCACCGCGTCGAGTTGAAGTGGGACCGGGCCCGCGGCGAAAACGCGTGCGACGATGCCCTCGAGATGTACCTGAAGCACCTGGAAAAGGCCGCCGCCAAGGGCACGAACGGCTCGCGCTTCCGCCGCAAGCCCAAGGAGTTCTCCCTGGTCTCCTCGTGGCCCGAGGGCATGAAGGGCCGGACGGTCCGGTGGTCGGCGGAGGTGGAGTGCGTGGCGGCCTTCACGTCGTGCGAGCGGTGCGAGCGGCTGACGGCCGTCCAGGTCCTGTTCCCGGCGGGGGAGCTGGAGCTGGGGGTGGCCCGGCGGGCCCTGGCGACGTTCCGCGACCACGCCCCGGACGAGGATGAGCTGGTGCCGTGGGGCCTGTACCGGATGCGTTTCGAGGTGCCGGCGAACTGGCGTCTGAAGGAGCACCGGTTCGGGCCGGGTTATGCGGAAATGCAGTTCGCCGGTCCGGGGGGCCTGTGGGCCGACATCCGCCGGGCCGGGCCGGCCGAGATCATCCTCCGGAAGCGGCCGCTGACGGACTGGTTCCTGGGGGGGCTTCCGAAGGGCGTGAAGCTCGACCCGGAGGCAATCCGCGAGACGCTGGTCCGCGGCGACACGGTCCTGGAGGCCGCGCGGCCCCCGCGCGGCATCCTGGCGGGCCTGTGGCGGCGAGCGGCGAGCACCGCGACGAAGCTCCGGGGCCTCGCGCTTCAGAGCGTGGCGTGGCACTGTCCGTCGAGCAACCGCCTGTGGGCCGTCCACGTGTACGCCCCGACGCTCGAGGCCGCCCAGGACGCCGACTGGCGGGTCGACTGTCACGACTGAGCGGGTTGCAAGAGTTCTGCGCGTTCGGTCTCCGCACCGACCTCGCCAATGGGCGGAACGCCCGGCCGGTACGGGGACCCGCCGCCCAGAGGAAGTGTAGCGGCGCGGCGGCTGCCGAGACCCGCCGCGCAGCGGATGGTGGGAGGCGCGGGAGCAGGGCCGACATGTTCGACTGGCTGACGAAACGCAGGAAGGCGAGTGAGCCGGAGGTCGACCGCCGAACGAGCCTGGCGGCCCGGCCGGTCCGGCATCGCCTGGTCAAGTGGGAGGAGACCGACGAGGGCGTCGTCCTCCACGTCCCCTTGCGGAAGCTGGCCGGCGGCAAGCGGGGCTTCTTCGCCGGGCCCGAGTCGAAGGACATCGTCCTCGACGAGATCGGGGCCGGCATCTGGAAACGGTGCGACGGCGAGCACACCACCGCCGACCTCCTGGCCTGGCTCCGCGAGCGGTGGCAGTGGTCCTGGAAGGAGGCCGAGCTGGGCCTGACGAACTACCTGAAGACGCTGGGGAAGCGCGGCGTGGTGATCGTCGCGCCGCCGTAGGGCCCTGCCACGCTGCCTCGCGGGCCGGGCTTGACCGGTCCGGCGCCGGCGGGTACGCTGCACGGCCAGCCCTCATAGAGCCGGAGCACCGACGCATGGTCGAAGACGCCACCGTCACCCGCGACGAGCGGGACAACATCGACTGGGACGCCCGGCCCGTCACCGTCAGGACGGTCGACGTGGTCAAGGAGTACCTCCTGGGCACGGACAACCTCGTCCGGGCCTTGAAGGGGGTCAGCATCGAGGTCCGCCGGGGCGAGTACGTCTCAATCATGGGCCCCTCCGGGTCAGGCAAGACGACCCTCTTTAACATGGTCGGGGGCCTCGACCAGCCGACCCGCGGCCAGGTGTTCATCGACGACGTCGACGTGGCCGAGCTGGACGAGTACGAGCTGGCCTGGCTCCGGTGCCAGAAGATGGGTTACATCTTCCAGACGTTCAACCTGATCCCGGTGATGACGGCCCTGGAGAACGTGACGCTGCCGATGGTCTTCGCGGGGGCCGCAAGCGACGAGGCCGAGGAGCGGGGCCTGGAGATCCTCGACCGCGTGGGCCTGAAGGAACGGGCCCGTCACAAGCCCTACGAACTCTCCGGCGGCCAGCAGCAGCGGGTCGCCATCGCCCGGGCCTTCGCGAACGATCCGAGCATCATCCTGGCGGACGAGCCCACGGGGAACCTCGACCTCAAGACCGGCAAGCAGATTATCGAGCTCCTCAAAGGGATGAACCGCGAGCAGGGCGTCACGGTGATCACGGCGACCCACGACCTGAAGATGCTGAGCGTCAGCGACCGGATCCTGTGGGTCCGCGACGGGCTGATCGACCGGCAGCAGCGCCGCGACGAGATCGAGATCGACGTCGGGTCGGTGGGCGGCGAGGAAGTCGCCTGAGGACGGGGGGCCGGCGGGGGAGGTCCCGCCTCGAGATGTGCCGCCCCGGGCCGGCCGGGGCATCGGGTCGGCCCTGGTGGACCGGGCGCTCCCGGCGACCGACATGCGGTGCGTCAAGCACCCGCACGAGCGGGGCGAGGGGCCGGTCGAGGGCATTGAGCACTGAGGACCGCACGTGGCGACCGAACTGAAAAAAGGCCTCGGCTTGGTGCATGTCTTCGCGCTTGCGTCCGGGGCGATGATTTCGAGCGGCCTGTTTATCCTGCCGGGCCTGGCGCACGCCCGGGCGGGGCCGGGCGTCATCTGGTCGTACGTGCTGGCCGGCATCCTGGCGACCGCCGGGGCCCTTAGCATCGCGGAACTCACCACCGCCATGCCGAAGGCGGGGGGCGACTACTTCTTCATCACGCGCGGCTTCGGGCCGGGCGTCGGGACGGTGGCGGGGATCCTGAGCTGGTTCTCGCTCTCGCTGAAGAGCGCGTTCGCCATCGTCGGGATGGCGACGTTCGCCACCCTCATCGTAAACCTGCACGGTCTGGCGGCGGGGGCGGTGCTGTGCGTCCTGTTCGTTCTGCTGAACCTGGTGGGGGTGCGCGAGGCCGCCCGCGTCCAGGTGGGGCTGGTGGTCGTCCTGTTCGTCCTGCTGGGGGTGTACATCGTGGTGGGGGCGAGGCAGGTGCGGTCGGAGCTGCTGATCCCGTTCGCGCCGTATGGCCTGGCGAGCATCTTCTCGACGGCGGGGTTCGTGTTCGTCTCCTACGGCGGGCTGCTGAAGGTGGCGAGCGTGGCGGAGGAGGTCCGCCGGCCGGGACGCACGATTCCCCTCGGGCTTGTCCTGGCGCTCATTTCGGTGACGCTGCTTTATACATTGGCGGTCGTCGTGACGAGCGGGGTGGTGGAGAGCGAGGCGCTGGACGGGTCGCTCACGCCGC
>CAZGKW010000028.1:0-55580 GCA_964526295.1 uncultured Anaerolineales bacterium | reverse complement strand
GTAGCTCGTGACGGTGTCCGTCCGGCCGAGGGGGTCGTGGGTCCGCTTGATGGCCCGGACAAACCCGTCGACGCCGACGGGACACGCCGTGACCGTGTCGAGCGCAAGGCCCCCCGCTCCCTGGGCCCCCGGCGTGACGTAGCGGTACTCGTGGACCACGCCCCGCTGGTCGGTCGCCATGACTTTCCGGCCAAGGCGGTCGAACACGGTCGTCGTGTGGTCGCCGTTGTCGACCTGGAGGGTAACGACGCGGTCCGCGTCGACGTTGACCTGGTCCTCGGTGTCGGGGTACACGACGGTGGTGGCGCGGGAGCCGTCGACCGCATCGCCGTAGAGGTAGTAGGTCGTCTGGTCGGGCCGGGTGTGGTTCTTGGCCGTCATGTAGGCGAGACGGCCCATGGCGTCGAAGGTGTTGACGACCGTGCGGTCCTGGTCGGCGGACCCCGTGGACGGGTCGCCGTCGACGTGGTTCTGGATGACCTTCTCGGCCCGGCCGAGGTCGTCGTAAGACGTGCTGGTGAGCCGGTCCTTGTTGTCGCGGACGCCGTCGAGCCGCCCATCGTCGTTATACTCGTACGCCGTGACGATGACTTCGAGGTCGGACGACGGCTGCGGCGCGTTGGCGGGCCGGTCGAAGTCCTGCCCGCCGTTCGTGCCGTAGTCGGCGGCGCGGGACAGGCGGTGGAGCTCGTCGTACCAATTGGCCGCGTAGGTGATGCGTGCCTTGGGTTCGGCGTCCCTCGACAGCGGGCCGAGGCCCGTAGCGTTGTCGTTGCGGCGCCAGGCGGTCGTCTGGACGACGTTGCCGACAGGGTCGTAGGCCGTGGCCGTCTGCTCGACGACCGTGTCGCCCTCGACGGTCTTGGCCGCTCCGTAGGCGCCGCCCTCGTCGTCGTCGTCATAGCAGAGGTAGCTGGCGACGGGCCGCCCCACGCCGTCGTAGGCGGTCTTGGTGAACTGGCCGTTCGCATCGCGGGTCTTGACGCACCGCCCCCGCTCATCGTACCAGTGGTCGGTCTTCAGGGAGTAGTCGGCGGCGGCGTTCAGGACGTGGTAGTCCCGCAAGCGATAGACGCGGCCGAGCTCGTCGTGGAACGTCTCGCCCTTGCCGCTCAGGGTCCCGCCGGTCACCGGGAAGCCCGCCACGCCGCTGAAGACCCGGGCCATGGTGGCCCGGCCGAAGTTGTCCACGCTGAAGGCGGTCCCGACGCGGTCCGGACCCAGGACTTCGGTCGCGTGGCCCCTGACGTTGCGGTCGTAGAGGGTGTCGTAGCTGAGTTGCTGCTGGCTGTCCGGGTCGGTGTAGAAGCGCCGGGTCCGGGTGACGTGGCCGTCGCCGGCGCCGCCGTGGTCGAACTCCGTGTCGGCGAGCTTCTTGAGGTTGCCGGGGCTGGTCTCGGTGACGCCGGCGGCGGCGGTGCCCTGCCACGTCTCGACGGGCCGGTCCAGCCCGTCGCGTTTGATCCAGCGGGTGGTTCCGTCGGGCTCGTCCGTGCGATAGGGCAGGCGGGTGGCGACGCTGTGGGTGTAGGAGGTGGTGAGGCGGTCCTTCGTGGCGTCGTCTGCGTTCCTCCACTGGGTGACGGACTGGACCTCGGCGTTCGGGCCGAGGGCCCAGTCGGTCCGGGCGGTCATGCCGCTGTCGGCCCTTGCGAAGACCGTGAAGGTGTCGCCGATCGAACCGCCCGAGTTCCAGTCGTTGAACAGGTCCGCGTCCGCCACGCCGCCGTCATCCGGGGTGGCGGGGATGCCGGCGGCGGCGGTCAGCGTGTGGCCTTCGAGGTCCGTCACAGCGATGCGAACGGGGGCGTAGCCGTAGTTCCCTTCGGCGTTCATGTGTGGTGCGACCAGCGTGGCCAGGCCAGTGGTGGCGGCGCCGGTGCCGACGCTGAGGTGGGCGTAGACCGTCGTCCTGCCGCCGGGGTGCTCGACGCTCCGCAGCAGGCCGTGGTTGGCGTGGCCGCCGGCGGTGTCGTTGTAATAGTCCCAGACGGTGCGGAGGTCCAGGCCCCCCGTCTGCGGCACGCCCGGCGGAGGGTTGTCGCAGCCGCTCGTCAGGTCGGCGTCGCGGACGACCTCGACGAGCTGGCCCCGGTCCTTGGGGTCCACCCCCAGGCGGCGGAACGTGAACGTGTCGTCCTCATGCCGGATCCAGGCGACGTAGGACATCTGGCTCCCCGGGGGCGTCCAGTAATAGGACACGCTGGTCGGCACGCCCGAGCCGTTGTGACCCGGGTCCACCGTCGGGAGCGTGACCGTCTCGATCTCGATGGCCGTGCCGGCGCACTGGTAGTCGTGGTTCGTCTCCAGCTTCTCTGCGGGGTTGTCCTTGTCCGGGAAGGCGTATTCCTTGTCCACGCGGTAGACGTACTTGTGATCGCCCGCCTTGAAGTCGTAGGGGCCATACTCGGCCAGCCAGTATTGCTCCCCTCCTCCACCCGCGCCTTCGCTGTACTTGACCGTGCGGACCTTGGTGCTGCCCGGATCGTCGTCGTCCTGGCTGTAGGGCACTTCGTTCGTGTCGACGTCCCAGGAGTAGTGGTAGGCGAGGCCGGAGTCTCCCGCGTGGCCCGACGGGTAGACCACCTTGGTGACGCGGCCGAGGGTGCTGAACGTGCGCGTCGTCCTCCAGGTCTTGCCGTCCGCTTCGACGCTGCTCTGGAGGACCTCGTCGTGGCCGCTCAGCGTCTCGGTAAGCTCGCGGCCGCTGGGGAACGTTGTTTTCCTCCAGGTCGTGGCATCGCTGTAACCCAGGCTCTCCCACTCGTCTTCCATGGTGTCGCCGGAGTAGACGAAACCGTAGGTCCCCTCCTGGCCGCCCGTGCGGCACCAGCCGCTCCCCGCCACGAACGCGCCCGTCATCGCCTCGACGCGGTGGGCGTCGTCGTAGCCGGTGCAGTCGATCGTGGTCCGGCCGTCGGCGTCCTTGGCCCACTTCAGCCGGGCGTAGGCGTCGAAGGGATTCAGGTCGACCGAATCGTACAGGTACTGCCACTTGCGGACCCGCAGCGACTTGTCGGAGTTCATCTCGGTGACGGTGATCGTCTTGGTGGCGTTGGCCCCGTAGCCGGAGAAGGCGGTGTGCCGGACGAGGTCCTGGCTGCCCTGGCGCATCTGCTCGATCCTGGTGGGCCGGTCGCCTTGTGGGTCTTCCCAGTGGCGGAGGTAGGCGTGGATGGGCGTCTCGAGCGCGTCCAGGTGGGGCAGGACGCGGTTCCACGGGTCGGTCGTCACGGTGAACGTGGCGGCCATCAGGACCGTGTCCTGGGCGTCGGTCAGCTCGGTGGACGTGGGTTTCGGGCGCGAGTCCTTGGGGCCGCTGGCGTAGGCCCTCACCCGGTACCCGTCGGGGCCGTGCAGGTAGAGGGTCTGCTCCTGCCAATCCTCGTGCTCGACGACGTCGAATTGGGCCCGAGCGGAGACCAGACGGTCTTCCGGGGCGTAGATGCCCACGCGGCCCCGTTCTTTCCGCCGGTAGAAGCACCGCCGGAAGTCCACCACCTCCGTCCGGCCGAGCATCGTCGAGGGGGCCTTGCCCCAGACCAGCTCGATGGCGTAGAAGTCCTCCTCCTGCTGGGTGACCGTGTTGAACCGGGTCACCAGCCCGAGATAGTGGATGTAGGGGGCCGCGATGTCGTGCTGGAACGAATCGTCGTAGATCCGCGTCGGCAGAGGCAGCGGCTGCGAGAACACGACGTCGTAACGCAGCGTGCCGGGCATCGGCGCCCCGCAGCTGGAGCACCAGCACGCCTTCGCGGGGATGGCGGCGGCGACCACCAAGACGGCCGCCAAGGCGATTCCCACCGGACTTGCCAACGGCCCACGGCAGCGCGACATGTCCATGACAGACCTCTCTTCCTGTGCCCACGGGGGTGAACGGGGGGACGGGTCGGCGGTTCGGGCGCGGCCGGAGAGCGGCCGGGCCCTGCCGCCTGAAGGCCCGGCCCCCCTACGGGTTCAGCTCCTCTTCCAGCTCGGCGATGGACCGTTCCAGGTCAGCGGCCGCTTCGGCGTCGCCGCGGGCCCGGGCTCCCTCCAGGCAGCGGCGGTAGTAGCCCAAACGCCACCGCTTGCGCGAAACCTCGGCCGCCGCCTGCGTGCGCTCTTCGCCCGCCCGGCGGGCGGCCTGGGCCGATCGCAGGTCCTCCTCCAGGTCGGCCAGCTTCGGTCCGAACGCCGCACCGAACTGATCGCGAAGGCTGGCCACCAGGTCGGCCGCTTCGCCGGGCCGACCCAATTGCCGGTAGACGCTCACCAGCTCCTCGATCACGACGAACCGGACCGGCTCCGTCTCGGCGACGGCCAGGGCCTCATCCAGGCGGCGACGCCGCGCCAGCGGGTCCGGCGGGTCCTGGGCGAGCACCTCCGCGTATCCCAGGGCCGACAGCCACAGGGCCCGGCTGTCCGGGTCGGTGGCGGCATCGAGTTGCTGCTTGAGGAAGGTCCGCCAATCAGCCGACTCCCCGACGTCGCGGTGAGCGTAGGCGAGGAGCTTGGCGACCGGCAGGCGCGGCGCGCCCCCCGCATCGACCAGTTCGGCCCGCACGACCGCCCGGTCGGCCGGCGACGCCAGAAGGGTGGCCATCTTCGCCGGGCTGCGGGGCGACAGAGACCCCTCCCGAGCGTGCCGGGCGGCGGCCTCGGCGAATGCCGGGAACGCCACCGTCTCGACGGGTCGCCCGTGGTACTCGTAGGTCAGGTCGTAGTCGTAGAGGTACCTGGCGAGGTCGTTCAGGACGGCCATCGAGACGGTCTGGCGGCCTTCCGGGGTGCCCACGGCCGCCTCGTACGCCTCGAGGAACCAGGTCCGCGCCTTGGCCCAGTCCTCCGCGATCCGCCACAGCCGGGCGATCCGGACGCACCCGTAGAACCCCACGGGCCCGTCGCCGGCGGCCTGGGCCTCCAGCGTCGCTGCGATGGCGGCCTTCTGTTCGGCGGTCGCGCGGGGCGCTGTAAGTGCCGCCCGACCCAGGCGGTCCGCGCCGTCGGCCAGCGTCTTCTCCGCCGCGGCGCCGGTGAACCAGTCGAGCGCCAGGTTGTCCGCCTGCTGCCGGTCGAAGTGCCGGATCGCCCCGACCAACTGCCGGGCATGCTCCGGGCCCAGATCCAGGAGCGAAGCGGCGTCCGGGGCGAAGGCGGTCCGAAGCATCTGGGCCCAGGCCTCGCGGTCCTCGCTCGACAGGGCCCGGGCGGCCGGCGTCAGGCCGTCCCATCGGCCCAGTCCCACCCCGCGGACCGTCGCCGTGTCCGCGAGACAGGTCGCCGCGATGTGGTTGGCGACGTGAGCCAGCGCCTTCCGGCCGATCGCCCCCAGTTTGTCCAACCGGCCTACGATCTCCCCCAAGCGGTGTGGGTCCGAGTCATGCCACGCCTTGGTCTCCAGGACGTATGGAACCAGAACGTCGTCGCCCGGCTTGTCCCCAAGCCGCCCCAGGGCAGACGAGAGGTCGAAAAGGTCCGATGGCTTGAGGGCCGCCAGCGTCGAGCCGTCCTCGACGAAGGCCTCGCGGAGCCTCTCGGCCCAGCGGGCCCGGGCTTCGGGCGGCACGTCCCGCACCAGGCTCTTGGCGAGATCCTCCCACACCTCGCAGGAGAACGTCCGCGTCGCGGCCGGCGAAGCGAGGACCTCCTCGCCGAGGTGCTCGACCATGCGGGCCCTCGCGGCCGCACCGGCACCTTCGGCCTTCCGGGCCGATTTGGCCAGCGACCGGATCGTCCCGGGCGACATCTCCTGCCACTTGTCTGACGCCTCGACCCAGCGGGTGCGAAGCACGTCCGATCCGCCTCGCCCGAGGTGCCACAAGGCCTTCGCAAGCGGCTCCAGGTCCGCCAGCTCCAGCTCGCCGAGCGCCGAGGGCCCCGTGAAGGCCCCCCACAAGGCGTCCGCCCAGGCGGCCTTCACGTCGTCCGGCAGGCCCTTCCTCAGGCGGTGCGTCAAGGCCTGCCACTGGCCGGGCGCAAGCGACCGCGTCGAGGCGGGGTTCGAGAGATACCGGTCGGCCAGGTGCTGGACGAACCGGCCCTGGGCGTCGGCCCCGCCGGCGCGGAGGAGAGACCGGCACAGGTTGCCCGTGTCGCGGGCTCCCATGCTTGGCAGGGGAGCGGCCCCCTCGATCCATTGCCACCAGAGTTCCGGCGCCTCGCCGTCGCCCAGGCCGGCGAGCATCGCCACAAGGGCTTCTTTCTGCCCCGTCTCAAGTGATCCGAAGGACGGCACGTCGGCGGCGAACGTGCTACGAAGCTTCGCGACCCAGGCCCCACGCGTCTCGGCCGAGAAGTCCATGCCGACTCGGTCCACTAACGCCTTCAGGTCGCCCAACTGGTCGGCCCGCGGTGGCGTCTCGCCCTCGACGTACCGGGCAGTCATCCACTCGCCGACACGCGCCCGGGCCGCCCGGACGTCGGCCGGGGCGTCCGCCTCCTTCGGAAGGGGCCCGCACATCTGCCGGACGGTGCTCGGCGACCGTTCCTGCCAGGCGTCCGACCCGGTCAGCACCTTCAGGGCCACCTCCTGGCCGAAGCCCAGGCGACGGGCGGCGTCCACCAGGGCATAGGTGTCCCACGACTCCAGGCCCGCCAGGACCGCCGGATCGTCCGCGAAGGCTTGGCGGAGCTTCGTGGCCCACGCCTGGCGTTCCTCGGCCGAGAGGCTACCGCGGATGGCCATCACCCAGTGCCGCCAGACCTGTGGCGAGACGGCCCGCGTCGCGGCGGCGTCTGCCAGGTGGGCGGCCTCGACGTCGGCGGCGAGGCGCTGGCGGGCCGCCTGAACGGTCTCCGCCGCCCCGTCCAGGTAGAGGCCGATCTGGCCGAGGGCGGCCGGCTCCGTTGTTGCGTAGGCGTCGGACCCCGTGACCCAGGCCGCGCAGGCCTCGGCGGCGGCGCTGCCCGCCCCCAAGGCCTTAAGGGCCTCGGCCGTTTCCAGCAGGTCTCCCGCCGGCAGGGCAGCCGCGGCAGCCGCGTCCGGCACAAGGGCCGACCGAAGGTCCTGGGCCATCTCCTTCCGGGCTTCGTCCGGGCACTGCCGGCCCACCAGGGCTGCCAGCCGACGCCACACGGTCCAGTCGACGGGGTCGCCGGCTGCCTTCAGGGCGGCGTAGCGGTCGGCGGCATGGACGGCCAGGAGCTGCACGTCCTCCTCTGTGCCGGGCTGGGACACGAGGTCCGCCGCCGCGTCGGCCAGCTCCGCCACCGTCAGGGCGGCCCAGTCGTCAGGCCCGTCGGCGTGGGCCGAGGGGCCGGATGCGCCCGCGAGGAGCGCGATCAGGGCGAGCAGGGCAATCGGACGCAACCGGATCCGGGCAGAGGTCATCGCAGGGTCCTTTCGCTCTGGGGCCGGCCGGCGCCTTCGTCCCGCTGCCGGTCGGCCGTTCCAAACGTCTCGACGGCCGGTCTACGACCTGCGGGCGGGTCCTGTCCACGGCGATGCCGGGGGGGTGTGTCACCTGTATGTCACTGGGGCGCAGAAAAGTGCCGAACGGGGGCCGTCCGCCGAGGGGCAGTGACACCCAGGTGTCACACCTCCCCCGATTCCGTCTTGGCCGCTCCCGCCGCCTCGGCTATTCGGGGGGTGCGGTCCGGCAGACGGGCCACCTCACAGGCGCCCGCGCTTCCCCGGCCGGAAAGGGCTGCGTCGGATGGCCGACGAGAAGGCGAGAAGCCGCGTCGGACGGGCCGTGGCGGTCGGTGTCGGCTGTGTGCTTCTCGCCGCCGCTGCCATGAAGGCCCATCAACTGGCCACGGAGCCGGTTCTGGGCGAGGGCCTTCTGGCGGCACGCTGGTTCCTCATCCTGGGCCTGGAGATCGAGATCGTCCTGGGACTGTTCCTGTGGAGCGGTCTGTGGCCGCGGGGGGCCTGGTGGGGGGCCCTGGGATGCTTCGCCCTGTTTGCGGTCCTGACGGCCCGGAAGGCGTGGGCCGGTGAGGCGTCTTGCGGCTGTTTCGGAAAGGTCCCGGTCAATCCCTGGTTCACGCTGGTCCTTGACGTAGGGGCCGTGACGGCGCTCCTGCTGTTTCGTCCGGACCCGCGCCAGTTTGGCCCGGCACCCGACTGGCGGCGGCGCTCGGCGGGGATGGCCGCACTCGCACTTGCGATCGGCCTCCCAGCCGGCCTCGTAGCGGGGCTGTATGAACCCGCCAGCCTCGCAGAAGACGGTCAAGTCGTGGGCGAAAGCCGCGTCGTCGTCCTGGAGCCGGAGGCGTGGATCGGGCGGCGGTGGCCGCTCCTTAAGCACGTCGACGTCGGCGGGAAGCTCGCGCACGGCCGGTGGACCGTCGTCCTGTATCACCACGACTGCCCCCACTGCCGGGAGCGGGTGCCGCGGTTCGAGCGGGAGGCCCGCGAACGGGCCGAACGCTTGGGCATCGCCCGGACGGCGATGGTGGAGCTGCCGCCCTACGCCCCGCCGGGCGAGTCGCTCCTGCCGCCGGACACGCGGTGCCTCCGCGGCCGCGTCAGCGACGAGCGGGACTGGTTCGTCGAGACGCCGACGGTGCTCGTCCTGACGGACGGGGCCGTCCTCGACGCCCGTGAAGGCGAGTCGGGCGAGACGGCGGCCAGCCGTGAGCTGGCCCGCTTCCGCCCGCTGCCCGAAGAACGGGCCGAGCCCTTCTCCGAGGACGGCTACAGCTTCGGCTACGTCGAGCCGCGAAGCGTCCACAAGGTGCTCCTGGCCGTGCCGAACGGCTCGGATCGCCCCTTAAGCGTCCGGAAGGTCCGGTCGGAGTGCGGGTGCATGTCGGCGGCGGTGTCGGAGGAGGCGGCGCCGCCCGGCGAGCCGCTCCTCGTCCGGGTCGTCTTCGTCGCGCCGAAGGACGCCGTGTCCTACCACAAGCGGGTCCTCCTCCGGACGGACAGTCCGGAGCGTCCCGTGGTCGCGATCCCGATCCGGGCGGAGGTGGGCATCGCCCTGACGGCCGAGCCGTCGCCGCTCGACTTCGGGGCGATGGCAGCCGGCGAGCGGCGGGAGCGGTCCGTGACGGTCGCGAACCGGGGTAAGGCGCCCGTCCGGCTCCTCTACAGCACGTCGAGCGGCTCGGGCTGCTTCGCCAAGGTTCCGCGCGAGCCGGTGCCGGCTGGCGGCGAACGGGCCGTCCCCGTGGTCGTGACGGCGCACGGCACCGGGTCAGGCAGCCTCACGGTCCGCATCCACACGGACTCGAAGGGCCAGCCGACGGTGGCCCTGCCGGTCAGGTTCACCGTCTCGGAGCCGTCGGAGCCCGCCGTCGCCGCCCGGACGGGGAAGGAGTAGAAGCCATGGCACGCTGCCCGTGGTCTCTGGCGGCGCTTCTCGTGCCCCTCACGGCGTTCCTCGTGGCCGTGCCGGTCGCCGGTGAGGAACCTGCCGCGCCGACCGCGGGGGTCGCAGAGACCGAGGCCGCCGAAGAGGGCCTCATTCAGCTCAACTTCCCCGAGAACGTCGAGATCAAGGCCCTCATCGATTACGTCGCCATGCGGCTGGGGATGAATATCCTGTACGACGAGGGGCTGGTGCGGAAGCGCGTGACGATCCTCTCGCCGACGAAGGTGCCGGCGGACTCGCTCCTCGGGCTCCTGGAGAGCATCCTGAAGGCCTCGGGCCTCGCGCTTCGGGACGCCGACCAGCCGGGGTGGAAGGAGGTCGTCTCGACGCAGGCCCTCATCAAGGTCGCCCGCGACATCCAGCGGGACCCGGCCGACCTCGACGGCGAGAAGCCCACGGCCGTCGTCATGCAGGTCTTTCGCCTGGACCACGCCGACCCGCAGACGGTGGAAGGAACACTAAAACCGTTCCTCAGCACGCCGGGGGGGAACAGTTTCCGGGTGGCGGGCCAGCGGACCCTCTTCGTCACGGACTACGTGACGAACCTCCGGCGTGTGGCGGAGATGATCGCGCTCCTCGATCGCCCCGGCCCGAAGGCGACGGTCCGCTTCGTGGCCGCCCGGCACTGGGAGGCCGGCGAGCTGGCCCAGAAGGTGACGTCGCTCCTGGCGGAGAAGGACCGCGTGGCGGGCCTCGACGGCAAGGCCCCGGAGCGGCGGGTGAGCCTGGCCCACGAGCCGCGGACGAACCAGGTCGTCCTGATCGCCGCCGAGGGCGAAGGGGCGGAGGCCCTTGCGCTCCTCGACGCCCTCGACGTGCCGCTCGACGTCGAGACGCGGACCCACCGGTTCGAGCACGTCTCGCCCCAGCGGATCGACAAGCTCGCCCGCGAGTTCGCCGGTCCCGAGGGCCGGAAGGCCCACTACAAGTCGGTCATCGACACGGAGTCGAACTCGCTGATCGTCACGGCCTCGGCCGCGACGCACGAGTGGATCGCCTCGACGGCGGCCGACCTGGAGGAGGCCGCAGCCATCGAGTGGCGGACGTATCGCCTGGCGAACGTCTCGCCGAGCCGCCTCGATCGCCTGGCGCGGGAGTACGCCGCAGGGGAGACGTACAAGTCGACGGCCGACGAGGAATCGGGCCTCCTGATCGTGACGGCCGCGGCCGACGTGCACGCCTACCTGGAGCAGCTCCGGGCGGAGCTGGACGTTGCGGTCGACGAGCGGCAGCAGCCCGTCCGGTTCTACAAGCTCCTCAACACGACCGTCTCGGAGGTGATGGCGACGATCCGGTCGCTGGAGGGGGGCGAGGGGGGCCTGGCGGGTATCGCCCTGGAGGGTCCGGCAGGAACGAAGAACCCGCGTCCGGACGCGCTCGGGACGGGTCCCAATCTGCCGCCGGCGGGTGTCGGCCAGGCACTGCCCGAGCCGCCGTCCTACCATGATGAGGAGAGCGGCGAAGAGGCTGCCCCGGAAGGAGAGCCGGAAGAGGCCGAGAGGACCGCGGAATCGGCCGGGAACGCAGGCGAAGCGCCCGCACGCGACACCTTCCGCACATCCGACGCCATCGTCACGGCCGACGTCAACACGAACACGCTGATCGTCGTCGCCCCGCCCTCGGTGCAGCGGACCTACGAGCGGCTCGTTCGGATGCTCGACAAGCGCCGGCCGCAGGTCATGATCGAGGTCACGCTCGTCACGCTCGACACCTCGGGCGACTTCTCCCTCGGGATCGAGCTCTCCGGCGGCCGGCCCGAGGGAGACCCCCGGTGGCTCCTTTTCTCCAGCTTCGGCCTCTCGGAGGTCGACCCGACGACGGCCGCCCTCAGCCTCGTGCCGGGCGTGGGCTTCAACGGCGTCGTCCTCGACCCCGAGACCGTCAATGTCGTCATCCGGGCCCTGGCCTCCAACGGCCGGTCGCAGGTCGTCTCGGCCCCCAAGATCCTCGTCAACGATCACGGCTCCGGGACGCTCCAGAGCGTCGCCGAGGCCCCCTTTACGAGCGTCAACGCCTCCCAGACGGTCGCCACGACCAGCTTCGCCGGCTACGCCTCGGCCGGGACGACCATCAGCGTGACGCCGCACATCGCCGAGGGCGACCACCTCCGCCTCGATTACTCGGTGGCCCTGAACAGCTTCACGGGGGCCGGGGCCGAGGGCGTCCCCCCGCCGCGCCAGACCGACACCGTCTCGAGCAACGTGACCGTGCCGGACGGCTACGCCGTGGTCGTCGGCGGCCTGACGCGAAGCGACCAGGCCGAGACGGTCTCGAAGGTGCCGCTCCTGGGAGACGTCCCGGGCCTCAAGTACCTTTTCAGCACGCGGTCGCGGACGGAGTCGCGGACGACGCTGTTCGTGTTCCTGCGGCCGGTGGTCCTTCGGGACGACCGGTTCGAGGACCTGAAGTACCTGTCGGCGTCGGACCTGGAGACGGCGGGCCGGCCGCCGAACGTGCCGGCGAGCAGTCCGATGCTGATGGAATGAGGGGTCCCATGGCACGCGTGAACGAACGATTCGCGGAGGCGTTGCGGGACCTTGTGCCCGAGACCCCCTCTCTCGCGCCGGCGCAGTCTGCGCTGGCGTCAGGTGGCGGCGACGGCATGTCCCCGTCGGCCGCGCGTCAGGCGGGCGTCGAGGCCGGGCCCATCGCTGCCGCGGCGGCGCGGGCGCTGGGCCTCGAGTTCCTGGACGGCCTCGCGCAGGCCCCGGCGGCGCCCGAGTTCCTGGCCAAGGTGCCCATCGGCTTCGCCCGGCGGCACTGTCTTCTGGGCCTCGCCTCCGAGGACGGCGTCCTTCGCCTGGCGATGGCGGGCCTCTCGGAGTGGCCCCAGGCCGAGGCCGTCTCGAAGACCCTTCGCCGGCCCGTCGAGCCCGTCTTCGCCCCGCGGGAAGAGGTCCTCCGGGCCATCAATGCCGCCTACGAGACCCGCACGGGCCAGGCCGAGCGGGTGATCGAGGAGCTGGACGGCGCGGAGGTCTTCCGCGAGCTTCGCCGGGCCGCCGGGCGGGAGGACCTCCTCGACGTGGCCGGCCGGGCGCCCGTCATCAAGCTCGTCAACCTGGTCCTCTTCGAGGCGGTCAAGCGCCGGGCCTCGGACGTCCACATCCAGCCGTTCGAGGACCGGCTCGTGGTCCGCTTTCGCCTCGACGGCGTCCTGCACGACGTCTTTGAGCCCCCGAAGGCCCTCCAGCCCGAGATCACCAGCCGCATCAAGGTGATGGGCGGCATGGACATCGCCGAGCAGCGCCTGCCCCAGGACGGCCGGGCGACGGTCGAGGTGGGCGAGCGGATCGTCGACCTTCGCATCGCCACACTCCCCACCGACGTCGGCGAGCGGGTCGTCCTGAGGCTGCTCGACAAGTCCGCCCGCCTCTACACGCTCGACGAGCTGGGCATGCCCGCGGGCGTCCTCGAGGGCTTCAGGCGCTTGATCCGCACCGACCACGGCATCGTCCTCGTGACCGGGCCGACGGGGAGCGGCAAGACGACGACCCTCTATGCCGCCCTCCAGGAGATCAACGCGACCGAGCTCAATATCATCACGCTGGAGGACCCCATCGAGTACCGCCTGGAGGGGATCAGCCAGACGCAGATCAACGAGAAGAAAGGCGTGACGTTCGCTCGGGGCCTGAGGCACGTCCTCCGGCAGGACCCCGACATCATCATGGTCGGCGAGGTCCGCGACGCCGAGACGGCCCGGATGGCCATCCAGTCGGCCCTCACCGGGCACCTCGTGTTCTCGACGCTGCACACGAACGACGCCGCGGGGGCGGTGGCCCGGATGCTCGACCTGGGCGTCGAGCCCTACCTCGTGGCGTCGAGCCTCCTCGGGGTGCTGGCTCAGCGGCTTGTGCGGCGGATTTGCCCGGAATGCAGGGAAGCGTATGAACCGACCGAGGAGGACTTCGCCCGGTGGAACGTCGCAGAGTGTGAGACGAACCGGCCGGACCGGCTGTGGCGGGGCACCGGGTGCGAAGCGTGCCTCGGGACGGGGTACCGGGAGCGGATCGGCATCTTCGAGCTCCTCGCGCTCTCGGAGCCCGTCCGGGAGCTGATCCTCCGGCGAGCGAAGGCCTCGAGCATCAAGGCGGAGGCCCTGGCCGGCGGCATGACGACCCTCCGGGCGGACGGATTCGCCAAGACTCTCGCCGGGACCTCGACGATGGACGAAGTCGTCCGCGTCACCGGCCGCGAGGAGTTCTAGGATGCCCGTCTTTGCCTACAAGGCGATCGACCTCGATGCCTCGGCGGTCGGCGGGACGATCATCGCCGACACGGCCCGCCAGGCGCGGGACCTGCTGCGGGAGCGGGGCCTGACGATCACGGCCGTCCGCACCGTCGCCGAGGGGGATCGGCCCACCTTCGCCGAGCGCCGCCGGGGCCGGAAGGCGCAAGGCGAGGTCGTGGCGGCGTTGCGAGAGATGGCGACGCTCCTCGCGACGGGCATCCCGCTCCTTGCGGCGCTGGACACGCTCCTGAAGCAGCACGGCGGCCGGTTCCGGGCGGTCCTCCAGCAGGTCCGCGACCAGGTGACCGGCGGCTCGGGCCTCGCCGACGCCATGGCCCGGCACCCGGCCTGGTTCGACGAGACCAGCGTGGCCATCGCCCGCGTCGGCGAGAGCACGGGGACGCTCGCCGAATCCCTCAAGCACCTCGCGGCCTTCAAGGAGAAGGGCCAGCGGCTGAAGGGCCGCATCACGACGGCCCTCGTCTACCCGGCCATCGTATCGGTGATCGGCCTGGCGGTGTGCCTGTTCCTCATGACCTACGTCGTGCCGACGCTGGTGGGGGCGCTGGAGGAGGCGGGCCGGACGCTCCCGGCCGTCACGCGGGCCGTCAAGGCGGCCAGCGACTTCCTCCTGGCGTGGTGGTGGGCCATCCTCGCGGGACTGGGCGGGGTCGTCGTCGCGCTGCGGCTCGTCTGGGCGACGGAGCGGGGGCGCTTCTCGCTCGACCGGCTCATCCTCGCCGTCCCGGTCATCGGGGAACTGGTCCGCAAGGAGACCACGTCGCGGATGGCGGTCGTGATGGCGGCGCTCCTTCGAAGCGGCGTCCGGTTCGGCGAGGCCGTCCGCATCACCCGCGAGACGCTCCGCAGCCGCGTCTTCCGCCGGGCCCTCGACGACTACGAGAAGGCCGTGACGGCCGGCCGGAACATCTCCGAGCCCCTGGAGGCGGCCGGCGTCTTCAGTCCCCTGGTGGTCCAGGTCCTGGCGGTGGGGCAGGAATCGGGCCGCCTGGAGGAGATGCTCGAAGGCCTGGCCGAGGGCTACGACCACCAGGTCGCGACGGCGACCGAACGGCTGACGGCGGCCGTCGAGCCGCTCCTGATCGTGCTCCTTGCGGTCCTCGTGGGCACGGTGGCGTTCGCGACGATCCTGCCGATCCTGGAGGCGAGCCATGTCATGTGATGAGCGTATTGGCGGGGCGACGCCCTCGCGTGAGCCGGCCACAGGAACGCGTTTCGCCGGCGGGCTTGCCCGCCGCGCACCTGGCGCAGGAGATTGCCCGGCGCGGCGGGCCTTCAGCCTCGTCGAGCTGATGATCGTCCTGGTGATCATCGGCCTGCTGGCGACGATGATCACGGTCAACGTCCGGGCTTATCTCCTCAAGGCCCGGCAGGCGACGGCCCGGCAGGAGATCGCCACCCTCGTCAAGGCCCTGAGCACGTTCTACGCCGAGTACGGCCGCTACCCCTCGAACGAGGAAGGGCTCGACGTCCTTACGCGCCCGAGCGACAAGCTCCCCGAGGCGCTCATCGAGGGCCGGCCTGCCGATCCCTGGGGCCGGCCGTACCAGTACAACTCGCCCGGATCGAGCGGCCCGTTCGAGGTCATCTCGTACGGGGCGGACGGCCGGGAGGGCGGCGAGGGCCTCGATGCCGATATCCGCAGCGACCGGCTGAAGGAGTAGAGAGGCGATGAGGTCCCCGGCGTTCACACTGGTCGAGCTGGCGGCCGTCATCCTGATCCTGGGGATCGTCGCCGGGGCCGTCGCCCTGCGCCTGAATGACCCCTTGCGCCGGGCGGGGATCGAGGGCGTCCTGACGGAGTTCGAGGGCTTCAACCACCTGGCGCGCACGGCGGCCCGCGAGCAGGACCGCCCGCTGCGGATGGTCTTCGACCTCGACGCCGGCGCCGTCCGGCGAACCGACGAGAGGGGCCGGAGCGCCGGGACGGAAATTGCGCTGCCGGACGGCTACCACCTGGCCCGGCTGGTCGTCGCCGGGAAGGAAAGCTACTCGGGGCGGGTCTCGGTGACCTGTTCGCGTCAGGGCCTGACGCCGACGTATGCGATTCAGGTCGAGGCCCCGGGGAAGGTCCGGACGTGGCTGCTGGTGGCGGGCCTGTCGGGCCAGGCGATGCGGACGAGCGATGAGGACGCGATCCGTGAGACCTTCGAGGCGATCCAGGGCGGGCGTGACGCTCGCTGAGGCGATCCTCGGGACGGCGATCCTGGGGACGCTCCTGGCGGGCATCGTCGTCTCGGCGGCCCGGCTGGAGGGCCAGCGGGGCCGGGCGACCCGGCGGGCCGAGGCGTGCCGCCTGGCCGACGCCCTGCTCGAAGGGTGGTGGCGGGACCTCGACGAGTTCCCGCGGAGCGGGTCGGGTCCCGCGCCGGGCCACGACGGCTGGACCTGGCGGACCGAGGTCGTGGAGAGCGAGACGGCACGCGATCTCGGCGGGGAGGTCGTGGCCCTGGAGGTGCGCGGCCCGGACCCTGACGCCGAGGGAGGGGAGCGCGCCGTCGTGCGTGTGGAACTCCTCCTGCCGGAGAAGGCGGATGACGAGGCGGACGGGTCTGACGCTGGTTGAGCTGCTGGCGGCACTGGCCATCGGGGCCTTGCTGGCCGCGGCGGCCCTGTCGGTGACGACGACGCTGGCGCGGACGGAGGCCGTGGCGCGCCGGGCGCACGAGTCGGCCGCGCTGGAGGCGTCACTTGGGCGGCTGCTGGCCGCGGACCTCCTGAACGCCGCGCGGTTCCGCGAGACGGCCGAGGGCTTCGAGGTCGAGGCGCTCAACGCGCTCGCGGCCGACGACCTGTCGCCGGCCCATCTGCCCGCCGTCGTGACGTACGAGGTCGACGAGGTGGCCGGGCGGCCGTGCCTCTTGAGGTGCCAGGCGTCCGAGTTCGAGCCGCCGCTCGTCGAGCTCGTGGCGGCGAACGTCCGGGCGGTGCGGATCGAGCCGGTCGGCTCCGACCCGAAGGCGGCGAAGGACGGTTGGCGGGCCGTCGAGCGGGCCGTCCTTGTCACGGTCGAATGCGGGACGGAGACGCCCGAGACGCCCGAGACGCTCGAGGTTCTTTTGCGGAGACAGTAGCCGCGAGGCACACGCATGCGGCAAGAGAGTGGGCAACCCGGTTTCGTCCTCGTCCTCGTGCTGGTGGTCCTGGCCGTGGCGGGGACGGCGCTGGCGGCCGCGGCCAGGCGGTCCTCGGAGGCCGTCGCCGCGGCGGGCGACGCCGAAAGGGCCCTCCAGCGGAAGTGGGGCATCCTGGGCATCCAGGCCACGTGCCTGCCGCAGGCGGAAGCGATACTGATCGGCCGGGACGCGGAGGCGGGGCACGATGGAAGCGATGATGAGGAGGTGCGGCGCGAGCCCGTGCCCGTTTCCCGGCGCTTCAGCCTCGACCTCGGGGGCACCATGTTCGACGTGACCGTCGCCGACGAGCAGGCCAAGGCCAACGCGAACATGCTCCACCATCGCCGGGGCAAGCGGGGCCTGGAGACGGCATTGCGGACACTCCGGCCCTTGACCGCGGTGCCGGTGCGGGTCCACCTTCGCCCCTTGTCGCTCGATGAGGAACCGAAGGCGACGGACCTGCTCGCCCGCTACGAGACGTTCGACCAGCTCTTCGACGCGGCCGGGCCCGACGATCTCCTGGGCGACGGGCGGGGCGCCGCCGGCGTCGCCGGGAAGGTCACCTGCTGGGGCAGCGGGAAGGTCAACTTAAGGCGCGCCGGCCGCGACGTTCTCCGCGAGGTCGGCCGCGGGTGCCTCAAAGAGTTCGAGATCGACAAGCTCGTCCGGCTCCGGGAGGAGAAGCCGGATGTCACGGCGGCCGAGGCCATCGCCCGTCTGGAGCTCGATGAGAAGCAGCGGGCGGAGGCCGGGAAGCTCCTCACGGACACCTCCATGTGCCACAGCCTCCGGATCGTCGTCCGCGGCCGGACGCGGTCCTGGCACCGGCTCTGCGTGCACCAGGCCGTCGGCGCAGGCGGCGAAGGCGGGCTCCGCGTACTGGCGTGGGAACCATGACGCTTCGAACCAAACGGCGGCTGCTCTGGGGGCTGAACGCCCTGTTCGCGCTCGTCCTGGTCGGCGCGGGCGGCGGGCTGGTCCTTGCGCCTCTCGACGAACCGGCGCCGCCCGTCTCGCCGCGGCCGGACCCCGTGACGCAGAAGCCGGCCGAACCGCCGGAGCCGCCACCGCTCTCGGCCTACGCGGCGGCCTGGCAACGCGACCTGCAGCGGCCGCTCTACGACCCGGTGCCGCCGGTGGTCATCCGGAAACCCCCGCCGCCGCCGAAGCCGCCGCCGCTGGCGCTCCAGGGGACGATCGTCGAGCCGGGCTTCGCGTTCGCCGTCCTCGTGACGAAGGACGGGCGGCAGCGGACCGTCCGCGTCGGCCAGGAGGTTGACGGGGCCGAGCTGGTCCGCGTGACGAGCGACGCGGCGGTCGTCCGCTTCGACGGGCGGGAACACACGCTCCAGGCCCCCAAGCGGGGAGAGGGCCGATGAAGCGGGCCGCCTACTTCATCGCCGTGGAAGCCGACCGGGCGGCCGTCGCCCGTGTCGCGGGGGGCAGTGTGCGGCTTGAGCATACGGAGCCGGCCGTCGGCGATCGGATCGCAGCAGAGGAGTTGGCGGATGCGGTCCGAGCGAAGCTCGACGACTTCGGCTACGATGGCCGCGGCGTGTGCCTGGGCCTCTCGAGCCGCGAGGTGCTTGCCGCGCCGATCGACTGTGAGAACCTGCCGCGGCGGGACCGGGCCAGCGCGATGGCCTTCCGCCTCGAAGAGTGTCTGCCGCTCGACGCCGAGGACCTGGCGGTCGGCTTCCTGCGTCCCGCCGGCGGCCGGGCGCTCGGCGCCGCCGTAGAAGCCGCTCCCGTGGCGGAGCTGATCGAGAGATTGGCCGACCGGGGCGTCGAGACGGCGTCGATCTCGTCGACGGCCCTGCTGGCCCTGTGGCACGTGACCGGCGAGGGCGAAGGCGGCGAGTTCGTCGTCCTCGCGTCGCCCGATCACGTGGACGTCTTCCGCATGGCCGATTGTGAGCCGACCACGTGGCACACGACGTCCCGCGATGCGACGGAGGTGGTCCGGGCAATCGAGGTCGACCTACTGACCCAGCGGGTCGCTGGCGACGCCCCGACCGTTGCCCTCGTCGGCGACACCAACGAGGCGTTGCAGCACGCGATAGCCGAACGTACGGCGGCCACAGTCGTCGCCCGCGAAGACCCGGTGCCGGATCTGGCCGCCCGGGCCGCCGCGTGCCTCCTCGACGGGACCGGCGCCGGCTGGGTCGACCTTCGAACCGGTCCCCTGGCCCCGGCGGATCGGTGGGGACGGCTGGCCCGGCCGATCCGCACGGCGGTTGCACTCATCGTCCTTTCGCTCGCCGTGTTGAGTGCCGCGGCCCACTGGCGGGCCGGCCGCTACGACGCCCTCGCCGCGGGCTACGAAGACCGGCAAGTAATCGCATATCACCAGCTGTATCCGAACGCGGCCGCACCGGTGAACCCCCGGAGCCGCCTCGCGAGCGACGCCCGGCGGGCCGCGGGCGTGAGCGGCGCCCACGGCGCCCTGCCCGAGGGGCCGTGTGCCTTGGACGCCCTCCGGCAGGTCCTCGCGAGCCTCCCGGAGGACGTCCGGTTCCGCCTCTACGACCTGCGGATCACGCCGACCGACGTCCAGCTCGACGGCCAGGCCCGGGGCCACGCCGACGCCGAGCGGCTCGCCCTGGCCCTCCGCGACGGGGCGGGCTGCGCGATGGAGCCGCCCCGGACCGAGGCCGACGCGAAAGGGACCGTGACGTTCGTCCTGATGGGCAAGCCGCGCGAGGCGCCTGTCCCTGGAGGCCCAACGCCCGAGGAGGGCCGACCATGAGACGCCGAACGGCGGTGCTGACACTCGTTCTCGCGGCGCTCCTCGGCCTCTGGCTCGGGGGGAGCCTCCGGCACCTCGCCGCGGCGCGGGGCCGGGCGCTGGCCGCGTCCGAAGATCTGGCCGAGTGCCGCCGCCTGGCCGACCGGATCCGCCTGCTCCGGGACCGCTCGCGCCTGGCCGAGGACCGCGAGCGCGTGCCGGAGCAGACCACCGGCCGCATCGAGGCGGCGGCCAAGTCGGCCGGCATCTCCGCGGCGCGCCTGGTGCGGATCAGCCCCGAGCCCGCCCGTCGCGTCGGCGAGACCGCCTACAAGGAAAAGCCCACGCGGGTGCTTCTCCGGAAGGTGACGCTGAAGCAGCTCGTCGCGATGGTCCACGGCCTGACGCGGGGCGAGGGGATGCTCAGGGCCAAGTCGCTTCGCCTGACGGCCCCCTCCCGAAACGCCACCGACGACCTCTGGGACGCCGAACTCGTGCTCGTCTACCTCATCTACGAGCCGCCGCCGACGCTCTGAAGGAGCCCCACCATGCGAAGGTCGATGCCGCTCGCCCTCATCGCCGTCGTCCTCGCCGGGTGCGGGGGAGACGCGCAACGAAGCCGCGAGTACCGAACCGTTGCCGAGGATCCCGGGCGCGACGTCGAGGCGGCCCGCGCTGCCAACGCCGAGGCCGTCCGGCTCGTCAAGGAGGGCGACCTGGGCGCCGCCGAGGAGGCCCTCAAGGCCGCCCTGGAGGCCGACGTCCTCTGCGGCCCGGCCCACAACAACCTCGGCCTGGTCCATTACCGCCGGGGCCGGCTCTACCTGGCGGCCCGCGAGTTCCAGTACGCCGCCCGGCTCATGCCGCACTCGGCCGAGCCGAAGAACAACCTCGGCTTGGTGCTGGAGGCGGTCGGCCGGCTAGGGGAGGCCGAGGAAGCTTACGATGAGGCCCTGGCCCTGGAGCCGGACAACCCGGAGCTCTCGGCGAACCTCGCGCGGGTGCTGGTCGAGCGGGGCAGGAAGGACGAGCGGACCCGCGAGGCGCTCGAAGCGGTGGTCCTCAAGGACACGCGGCCCGACTGGGTCGCCTGGGCCCGCGAGAAGCTGGTCATGCTGGGCGAGCCGGGGGAGGGCGTGTCGTCACCCGGCGTGGCGGTGGCGCCGCCGCCACGCTGAGCGGCCGTCATGCGGCCGGGGCGGCGGGCTGAGCACAACCGTGTTCCGAACCGCCCCCCGCAAGGCGCCGCCGCCGGCAATCGCGAACCATAGGCCCTGGCCCCGGAATCCCGTGGCGGAGAGGCCGGGATTCGAACCCGGGGTACCCTTGCGGGCACACTCGGTTTCCAACCGAGCCCAATCGGCCACTCTGGCACCTCTCCGCCCCGACCGTCTCGGCGCCGAGGATGGCACCGGACGGGCGCCTGATGGCACGATAGCGGCCCCGGAGGCGCGCGTCAAGGTGACGGGGCGCACGAAGCCCGGCCGGCGGCCACAACGCGCCCGGGTAGGCGGGCGGATGCGGGCCCGCGATTTGCCTCTCATCGCCTCCCGTGCGGCGGTACAATGGTCGGCGCGTCCTGGCGGGCGCCGGCTGCGGGGCTCGCCGCTCGGGAGCGCCGCCGATGCGAATCGTCCTGCTTCGCCCGCCGCGCTACCTCTGGCCGTTCAACAGCGAGACGAGCGCGTTCTGGCAGCCGCTGGGCCTTCTGTGCCTGGCGGCGGCGGTGCGCCGGGCCATGCCGGAGGTACGCTTTGAGGTGTGGGACTCGCCCGGCGAGAAGACCGGCTGGCGGACGCTCGAGCGGCGCCTCGCGGCCTCCCCGGTCGACGTGGTCGGCATCGGCGAGGAGACCGTCTCGGCCCACGAGGGCCTCCGTGCCGCGGCACTCGCGAAGCGGCTCCATCCGGAGTGCCTGGTCGTCGCCGGCGGCCACTACTACCCCTATGCGGCCGAGGAAACGCTCGCGACGGGGTCCGTCGACGCGATCATCTGCGGCGAGGGCGAGGCGACCTTCATCGAGTTCCTCGGCCACCTGGGCGACCGCTGCCGCTGGCCCGGCATCCGCGGCCTCATCTTCCACGACGCGTCCGGCCGCACCGTGCGCACGGTCGCTCGGCCGCTCGTCGCCGGCCTCGACAGCCTCCCATTCCCGGCGTACGATCTTATCAACATGGCCGCCTACGGGAGCGGGTCGCGGAACCACCCGGCCCTCGTCAGCGTCGAGCACGGCCGCGGCTGTGTCGACGCGTGCGACTTCTGCATCCTGTGGAAGCACATGGGCCGCCGCGCCGGCGGCAACGGCGCGGTCCGCCCGTGCTACCGGACGAAGAGCGCCGAGCGGAGCTTCGCGGAGGTCGAGCGGCTCCACCGCGAGTTCGGCCGCCGGACGTTCGGCTGGGTCGACCCGACGTTCAACGCGTCGCCCGAGTGGTCGGACGGCTGGGCCGAGCGGATGCTGGCGTCCGACCTCGTGGACGCCCGCGGCCGGGCCCGGACGCTGCACACGGCGTGGCTGCGGGCCGACGGCGTCGTGCGGGACGAGCGGCTCGGCGTCCTGGCGAAGCTCGTCCGGGCGGGCCTTCGGCAGGTGATGATCGGCGTCGAGCGGGACGATGCGGCGGGCCTCGCGTCCCTCGGCAAGCACCACAACACGCTGGACGTCTGCCGCGAGGCCTTCGCCATCTTCCGAGCTAAGCATCCTGAAGTCTACACAATCGGGACGATGCTCTACGGCCTGCCGGGCGACGGGCCGGAGGACCTGAAGCGGCTGGCCCGCGTCCAGTATGACGTCGGCATGGACTACTGCTTTCTGATGCCGCTGACGCCGAACCCCGGGACGGCGGTGGCCGAGCGTGCCCGGGCCGCAGGGTCCGTCGCGAGCACGAACTGCGCCCACTATAACTTCCACACGCCGGTCTGCACGACCGAGCGGCTGGGCCTTCGGCAGCTCGAGAGCGTCTACTGGCGGGTCCTCCTGGGCATGGGCCGGCGGCGCCTCGGGCGGGCCCTTCGGCAGGTGCTCTTCGAGCGCGACCCGCGGAAGCGCCGGGTGCACCGGGCCTTGGTGGGCAGGGGCACGAGGATCGCCCTTCGGAGCCTCGCGCGGGCGGTCCTTCGGCCGGGGAGCCGGCGGCCGACCCTCTACTCAAGGAGACCTCCATGGTACGAGAGATGAAGGCCCTGAGGACGCCGCCCTGGAAGGCCCTCCTGGCGATCGCCGTCGTCGGCGGGGGCCTCCTGTGGCACGTCCTGGCGTGCACGGAGAGCCCCATGGCGTTCTCGCCCGACGGGAAGGCCCTGGCCCTGGTCACGATGGACCCGTACGGGGGCCAAGACGAGCTGGTCGTGCGCGGCGAACGGCTCTACCGGCTGATGACCGTGGCCGACGAGAGGGTCCGCGTGCTCGAGGAGACGCACGATTATATGCTGACGGGTCCCTCGTGGAGCCCGGACGGGAAGCGGCTCGTCTACCTCCGGGTCCCGCTCCTCTCGAAGGAGGCGGCCGAGCGGCTGAAGGCGGCGGAGAGGGTGCCCGAAGGGGGAAAGCCCGTCGAGTGGCCCTCGGTCGAGGAGCTGCTCGAGCTGCCGCCCGTCCGGGGAGAGCCCGCGCCGCAGCCGCTGAAAAAGAGCACGTGGGTGGAGGTGTCCGGCCTGCCGACGCCGACCGACGAGACCAGGGCGGACCTCGCCGACACGGCCACGCCCGCCGTGCTCGTGGTCCGGGAGGCGGCGAGCGGAAAGGTGGTCAGCGCGGTCCGGATCGAGCTGCACCTGGAAGAGTACGATGCCAGCAACCTGCTGATTGCCTACGTTACGATGCGGCCGCAGTTCGGGGCGAAGGGCGAATGGGTCTACCTGAGCGACGGGACGCTTCTGAAGGCGGTGAACGTCCGGAGACGCCAGCAGCGCATCCTGGCTCCAGGCAACGTGTCGGCCGTTTCGCCGGACGGCCGCTTCGTGGCGGCGATGGTCGGGGACCGGATCGTCCTGGTCCGCACGGACGGGAGCGCCGGCCGCGCGGTCCTCTGGGAGAGGCCGGTGTCGCTGTCGGGCCTGGCCTGGGCGGACGCCGAGACGCTGGCCGTCTTCAGCCCGCCGAAGGAGAAGGGCGAGGAGCGGACACCCGGCGTCATTGGCTTCCTGAACCCGGACGCAACGGTGGGCCGGTCGATCGAACTGTCCCTGCCTGCCGGCGGCTCCGACAATTCCGGGCAGGGCGCCCTGGCGGTGTCCCCGAACGGTAAGCACGTGGTGCTGGCGTTCGACTCCGCCGTCTACTTCCTCGACGCCGAGGGGAAGCGGATCGCCGATCGGGCACCGCCCGAGGGTGAGGTCCTCGCTCAGCCGGTCTTCGCGCCCGACTCGAGCCGGGTGGCCCTCAAGCACCTGACGAAATCGGGCGAAGGGCGGGGACACGTCGACGCGGTGGTGTACGTCTCGCCGGAGGGGAAGGAAATCGGCCGCGTGGCGATCCCGCTGCCGGAGCGGCCCGAGGCCGAGGGGGCCGGAGGAAAGTAGCTGTGAACACACTCCAACATCTCTTCACCTACGTCTGCGGCCAGGGGGACTGCTTCCTGGCCGACGGGCGGGTCCTGCCGGTGTGCGAGCGGTGCCTGGGGCTCTATCTCGGGGCGGCGGCGACGCTCGTGTGGGTGCTTGCGGCGCGGTTGTGGCGGCGGGGCCTGCCGGACCGCAGCGTCGCCCTCGCCGACGTCGCGCTCCTGGTGGCAGCGATGCTGGGCGGCCTGCACGTCGTCGACGCGGACGGGCCGTGGCCGATGATGTGCGGCCTGTGGACGGGGCACGTGGCGCTTTTGTGGTTGTCGGGCGGGGCAGGGCACCTCGGGCGTCTGGCCCGGGCGCGGGCGCCGTCGCAGGTGCCCTGGCGGACGGGCGACAAGACGATCGGCCTGGCGGCCGGGCCGGCCCTGGCCCTCGCGGCGACGGCGTTCTGGCGGTGGACACCCGCGGGGTGGTGGCTCTGGACGGCTGCGGCGCTGGTGGGCCTCGCAGCTCTGGCCGCCGCGCTGGCGGCTGCGCTCGTTGCCGTCATCGTCTGGGCGGGCGCAAGGGCAGGGCGGACAGCGGCCTTATCCGGAAGGCCGCGCACCGGCTCGGTGCCCGAGTAGGAGGCCGTCGGAGGGCGCCCGGCCGCCGGGCCCGCACAGTGTGAACCGCAAAAGAGGAGTCAACCGTGCAATATCGAACCTTCGGATCGACCGGCTGGGACGTTTCGGCCGTCGGCCTCGGCACGTGGAACCTCGGCGGCCAGTGGGGCGAGGTGTCCCGCGAGACCGCCGTCGAGACCGTCCGGGCCGCCGTCGACGCCGGCATCAACTTCATCGACACGGCCGACGCTTACGGCATCCCGCAGGGCCTGTCGGAAGAGGTCCTGGGCGAGGCGATTCGGGGCCGCCGCGACGGGCTCTACATCGCCACGAAAGTGGGCAACTTCGGCCGCCGGTTCGGCCACCCGCTGCCCTACACGATCCCCGAGCACGTCCGCCTCTGCTGCGACGCCAGCCTCGGGCGGATGAAGCTCGACGTCATCGACCTCTACCAGTGCCACATCGGTGACCTGGCGGAGCCCGACGTCTTCCTGGAGGCGTTCGAGCAGCTCCGGTGCCAGGGCAAGGTCCGGGCGTTCGGCGTCTCGACGGACCGCCTCGACGTGTTGAAGGCGTTCGACCGCGACGGCCGGTGCGCGGCGGTGCAGGTCAACTACAGCCTGCTGAACCGCGGGGCCGAGGCCGACCTCCTGCCCTACGCCCGGGAGAGCCACGTCGCCGTCCTGGTCCGCGGGCCGCTCGCCCGGGGGCTGCTGGCCGGGAAGTACGGCCGCGACTCGACCTTCGACGACCAGGTGCGGAAGCGATGGAACGACGAGCGGCGGGACGAGTACCTGGCGATGATCGCTACGGTCGAGAAGCTCCGGTTCCTGGAGACGGGCGAGCGGACGATGGCCCAGGCGGCCCTGGCGTGGCTGCTGACCAGCCCCGCCGTCACCTGTCCCATCCCCGGGGCGAAGAGTCCCGAGCAGGTCCGCTCCAACGCCGCCGCAGCCGACCTGCCGCTCTCGGAGGAGGAAGTCGCCCGGGCGAACGAGGTGACGGCGTAGGCGGGTTCGTTTCGATTACGGCGCGGTCGGTCTCCGTGCCGACCGCGCCTTCTCTCCCTCTCTCATCAGGGGAGAGGGGATGCGCGGCGAGCCGCTGCCAGCCCCGCGGTCTCGCGGCCGCGGATCGACGGCTTCGCTTCGATGCAACGAGGCTACTTGCAGCCCGCCATCCTGGCTACTCGGCCGGCACGAGCCGCAGGATCCGGTCGTCTTCGGCGGCGGCGTAGCCCCGTTTGTCGCGGTTGCTCGTCGTGATATAGAGGTATCCGTCCGGTCCCTGGGCCACGTGCCGGAGGCGGCCGAACTCCTTGTGCAGCAGTTTGGTCATCCGCTCCACCTGCCGCGGGTCGTCCTCGGAGAACGTGACGCAGTAGAGGGCCGCTCCCCGAAGGCCCCCGAAGAAGAACCGGCCCCGCCACTCGGGAAACGCCTCGCCGTCGTAGAAGCACGCCCCGGCGGGGGCCCAGGTGTCGGTGCCGCTGTGGACGACGGGCGGCTCGAATCCGCCGGCCTTCTCGTCGCCCCGGAGCTTGGGCCAGCCGTAGTTGGCGCCCTTCTCGATCAGGTTGATCTCGTCCTTGCCGCCGACGCCGTCGATCGGGAAGCTCGGGCCGTGCTCGATGGCGTAGAGCAGGCCGCTCGAGGGGTGCCAGGCGAAGCCCTGGCAGTTGCGGTGGCCCAGCGACCAGGCCAGCGAGTCGCCGAACGGGTTGCCCTGGGGCACGGACCCGTCGGGATTCATTCGGAGGAACTTGCCCGCCAAGGAGTCCTTCCGCTGGGCCAGGCGGCTGCGGGTCGCGTCGCCGGTCGAGGCCCAGAGCGTGCCGTCCGGGCCGAACCGGAGCGGGAGCCCGTCGTGATAGTCCCCCGCCGGCAGCCCCTTGACCAGCACCTTCCGATCGGTCAGCCGGTTCTGGCGGAGACGAAACCGGGCGATGACGTTCTGGAGGCCGCCCTCCGGGTGGCGGCAGGTATAGCTCAGATAGATAAACCGATCCCGGGCGAAGTCCGGCGACAGGGCCATCCCCATCAGGCCGTGCTCGCCGGCGTGGTCGACCTGGTCGATCTCGGCCAGCAGCCGGGCCTCGCCCCCGCCGGGCTCGACGACCCGCAGGCGGCCGGGCCGCTCGGTCACCAGCATCCGGCCGTCGGGCATCCAGGCCAGGGCCCAGGGCACCTCCAGGCCGGAGGCCACCGTCTCGACGGTGAACCGGTGCGCCTCGGCCTCGTACTCGGTGCCGGCCTCGCCCTGGGGCGTTGTCGCGTACATGCACCCTGCGGCAAGGGAGGCCGCCGCCGCAATGAGAAGCGTGCAGGGCCGCAAGATTTGCCCCTTCCTTGAGCAAACGCGGCGGCCAAGCCCGCCGGAGAAACGCGGCGAAGGGCTACCCGCGCCTGTAGAACGGCGCGAGGGCCGGGGCGAGGTCCTGCCACGCCGCATAGAGATCGTCGTAGGTGGACCGGTCGGCGGAGGGCTCGATGCGGGTCTCGCCGAAGTCGATTCCCGAGCGGGCCTCCTCGACCGAGCCGTAGACGCCCGCCCCGACGAGGGCGACCATGGCCGCCCCGAGGGCGGTGGCCTCGGTCTCGGCGGGGACGACGACGGGCAGGCCGGTGGCGTCGGCCCGGACCTGGTTCCACAGTCGGTTCTTGGCCCCGCCGCCCACGAGGCGGAGGGAGTCGGCCCGGATGCCCGGCCCCTCCTCGAAGACGCGGAGGGCGTCGCGGAGCTGAAACGCCAGCCCTTCCAGGGCCGCCCGGTAGACCTGGCTGCGGGTCGTGTTGAGGGTCAGGCCGAGCAGCGTCCCGAGCGTCCCGTATTTCTGGTTCGGGCCGGTGCCCGAGAAGCTCGGAAGCAGGGCCACGCCGCCTGCGCCGGGGTCGACCTGGCGGCCTTCGCTGATCATGACGTCGTAGCGCTTCGAGCGGTCCTGGACGTCGGCGAACCAGAGGCCCGCCACCCATTCCAGGACGCCCGAGCCCATCATCAGGAGCTGGGGGTTCCACAGGCCCGGCTCGGCGTCGCACTCCACCAGGAGGCCCCCCTCGAAGGAGGCATCGTTGGGGCGGAAGTGGTCGGACCGGGCGATCAGGATCTCCCACGTGCCGCTCGAGACGACGGCCTCGCCCGGAGCGGCCCCCGAGCCGAGGATGGCGAACTGGGTGTCGTGGCCGGCGGCGACGACGGGGGTGCCGGGGGCGAGGCCCGTCGCCTCGGCCGCCTCGGGCGTCACCTCGCCGATGACCGAGCCCGGCTCGACCCACTCGGGCAGGAGGTCCCTGGGGAAGCCGACCGCCTCAAGCAGCTCGTCCGACCAGTCCCGCCGGGCGAGGTCCATGTTCATCCCGGTCGAGGCGATCGTCGGGTCGATGGATCGGCGGCCGGTCAGCCAGAAGCTCACCAGGCCAGGCGTCATGAGGAACGACTCGGCCCGATCGACGGCCTCCGGGGCGTTCTTGACGAGCCACGCCATCCGAAGGATCGTGTTGAAATGGATCATGGTGTAGCCGGTCACGTCAAAGAGGTGCCGCAGGCCGATGTCGCGGCCGATCCGCTCGGCCAGGTCGGCGGTCCGTTCGCATCGCCAGGCGATGAGGGGGTAGGCGAGACGGCCCTCGGCGTCGAGGACCGTCCCGTCGGCCCCCCAGGTGGTGACCGTGACGGCCTTGATGCGGTCCGGGCCGACCTTGGCGGCGACGGCCTTGGTGCAGCGGCCGATGACCTCCCACAGGCGGTCGGTGTCCCAGATGAAGCGTCCCTTGGGGGCGTCGGGCTGCTGGACGGGCTCGTTGGGTTCGCTTTTCTGGGCGAGGGTGCGTCCGGCGGCGTCTATGCCGACGGCCCGGATGTTCGTCGCCCCGCAATCGATGACCAGCACCGCGTCGTCGGCCATGGGTGTCTCCTCGAATGGGACAGGGGGATTCGGGCGGGGGCATCGTGCCGCGCCGGCGGCGGCCGGTCAAGGGAAAGGCGAGGTCGGCGGCCGCGCCGGGCGTGGCACGGTCGGCGCATGGCGGCCGGCGCCGCCGGCGGGCGCAAAAAGACGCCCGGGGACGAACGGTCCCCGGGCGGAGGTCTCCTGTCGCGTTGGCGTTCGTTACCTGCGTCGGCGGCGGGCCGCAACAAGCACGGCCAGGCCGGCGCCCATCAGGCCCAGCGTCGCAGGCTCGGGCACCAGGATGAAGCCAGCCGTGGCGGCATAGCCCGCGTGGTCGGGCGGGTTCTGGAGGTGATCGTCCAAGTCCAGCCCCGTGTACGTGAAGCCCCACTGAAGGGGGTCGTCGAAGTCGTCGAACTCCTGGTAGACGCCGCTCGGAGGGGCGTCGTGGTTGAACGTGGGGTTCGTCAGGATCGACTGCATCGTGCCGGAGAACGAGCCGACGCCCGTGACGAGCACCGACGTGTTGACGTCAGCGGTCATGCGGTCGATGAGACCGTCGCGGACGACGAGCTGCTCGCTCCCGGCCGGGATCAGCACGTCGTAGGTGACCACCGTGATGCCGAGTGACGGCACGAAGGCCTCGTCCCGGGAGGTGCGGTCGATGGCCAGCGGCCCGAAGTCGACGTTCCAGCCGATGCTCGGATCGCCGGCGACGATGCCGTCGTTCAGGATGGCGGAGTCGATCTCCTGGGGTACGAACGTGAGGAAGAACAGGTCGGGGTCGCCGACGTCCTGCGTGACCTGGAGACCGACCGAACCGCTCGGCTCGGTGAACAGCGACTTGGTGAGGCTGGCTTCAGCGAGCGTGCCCCACGCGAAGACCAGAACGATCCCCACAACCATAAGAAGTGTGCGACGCATTGCCCTCTCCCCCGGGGCCCCGACTCGGCGTGGCAGAAGGCCACAAACCAAGTGTAGAGCCGCCGTTAAGACCTGGACTTTGAGACTCTCAAGACACTCCCCCGAGTGCTTTCCGTGGAAGTATACAACAAGACCGGGCCCCTGTCAAATACTCTGTGAGAATGGGCAAAGAATGCGGTCTAAGCGGGCATGTGCACCGGGGGCCCCACCAGGGGCCCTGGGGCAGGCCCCCAGGGGGCAGGCCGCCCTCTCCTGGCCCGGCGGACCCGTCTCGAGGGCGCTCCGGGGCGTTCTCGCCCCGCGGATTGCCGCCGCGGCCCCCACGGAGGGTCTTTCGGCATGCGCGGCATTCCGCCGCCAGAAATGTCCGATGCACAAAAAATGTGCACTCTGCGGCTCGGGGACCGCTACCGGGAGGGAGGCAACAGGCGCCTCACCTGGGATCCACAGGGGGGTCAGAGGGGTGTCAATTGGCATGCAGACAGGGGGTCGATGCGCCGGCGGCTCATCACCGCGTCGCGAACTGAAACCGCCCCGTTCCGAAGCCCAGGAAGCCCCGGTTCGAGAAGACGAGCCAGTCGCCGCCGCGGGCCGGCGGGCCGTACCGCCAGCTCGTCCGGACGCCGCGCGACGAGACGTGCGACGAGCCGAACGTGCCCTCCGAGACGCCTACCACCGGCCCGGAGACGCCCGCCGTCCGGACCGGCACGGGCCGCGGGCCGCGATCGAGCGGCGCCGGTGGGCCCCTCGTCACCACGGCGACCACGGCGACCCGTCCCCTCGGCCCGCGGTAGGGATAGAGCGGCACAATGCCTGAGATCCCACGGCGGCCGCCCACCGGGGTCTCGTAGACGGCACGGACGTCGCCGCCCCCGCCGCGCCGCTGGGGGGCTTTCTGCTGGAGGAAGACGCGGGCGGCCTCGCCTTCGAGGTAGCCCGCGAAGACGGGCCCCTGGATGGCCAGCCCGCCGCCCCACAGGACCGTCAGGAGCACCATCAGACGTGCCGTCGCCTTCATCGGACACCTCCCCGCCGGAGCCGGGCCTCGCCGGGGCACTGGCTTCGTCGCCCGGCCACACGATTATACTCGCTCCGGGCGGCCCGTCGAGCCCCGATGCCCCCAGACCGGCCACCTGCCGCGCAATAGGCGGGGCAGGCCGTCGGGCCTGCCCCCGGTCTCGGCACAAGAGAGGTTGTGTCCGGCCCCGTCAGGATTCGACTCGCGGGCTCGCCGCCGCCCTCCGACACGCGCCCGGGAAGGTCCCGAGCGCCGCCGAAGGACCCCTACCAGCGGACGTGAACCGTCGTCCCGCAGGCAGGCGGCGTGTAGTAGACCGGCGCGGTCGTGATGACCCGCACCGGTGGCGCAGCGTACGCCGGCTGACTGTAATACACCGGCGCAGGCGGCCCGTAATGGACCACCCTCGGCGCATGCACCCCGTCGTGGTACCCGTGCCGATAACCCTCCCGGTACCCGTGGCGGAACGCGCGGCCCCGCCAGGCGATCCGAGGAGGCGGCGGCAGGGGACGGCCGTACCCACCACCGCGGTAGGAGAAGCTGATGCTCCACCTGCCGTGGTCGGCCTCCGCCCGCGACGCCGGCACCGTCAGGGCCAGCGACACGACCAGTCCTGCAGCAAGCAGTGTCGTCATGGTTCGCATGACTTTCCCCCTTCCCTCTCAGGGTCCGAAACCCGGCCGCCTCGGCGAGGCGATCCGACCAGCTAGACGCCGCCCGCCTCCCGCCTATTCATACGAACCTCCGTCGCTCACGAGGTCGGAACGCCGCCGACAAAAAAGGGGCGCCCCGCCGAGCCGCCCCTTTCGCCACGCCGGGCCGGCCCCGGCGTCGGGCGGCGGGACCGACCCCTCGCGTCGCCTTCGCTCCCATCAGTACCGATGGCGGCGGTGGAAGCGGTGGCCGAACCGATAGTGGCCGAACGGATGGCCGAACCGGCGATGGTGGAACCCTTGGTGGCCGAACGGATGGCCGAACCGGCGATGGTGGAACCCTTGGTGGCCGAACGGATGGCCGAACCGGCGATGGTGGAACCTTTGGTGGCCGAACGGATGGCCGAATCGGCCGTGAGGCCTGATCCCATGCCGAAATCCCCGAACGCCGTGCGGACGGACCACGTGACGGACCCCGTGGGGCCGAATGACGATCGCGCCGTGGTTAATCGCGCCGCGGGCCCGGGCCGGTGTCTCCAGCGCCACCACGATCAGGCCGCCGAGCAGAGCGGCCGCCAGAATGGTCTTGAGCGTGTTCATGGCTTTCCTCCTTGCCCTCAATGCGTCGAATTACGGGGCTTGCCCGCCCCGCGTCTATCTCAGTCTAGACGCCAACCCCTGGGGGCCCTATTCGGTGGTTTCTCAAGGGAAGGGGACGAGGGGATTCCCGATTTCGGTTTTGAGCGGGGCGCGCCGCTCGCCGTCGACCGCTCAATCCCAGGCCCACAATCGTGAAACCGAGAACTACCAGGCCGTCCGGTCGACCTGGCGGACCCAGCGGACCAGGTCGCGCCAGTACGGCTCGGGCTCGGGGTTGAACTCCAGCGTGTGATGGCCCTCGGGGTAGGTGAGGACCTTCAGCCGGTCGGCCGGCATCTGGGAGATGAGGCGGCGGGTGGCGGCGTTGTCGATGACCCGCTCGTGACCCGCCAGGCACAGCAGCGTCGGCGTGCGGGTCCGCCGAACCGCCTGATGGGCCTTTGCGTCCAGCCGGCGGCTCTCATAGAGGAACCGGGCGGTCACCTGGCGGAGACTGAGCGGGTCTTCCTCGATGTAGCGGATCCGCTCGGGATTGGCCGTGAACAACCCCGGGTCCTTGAGCGGGATGTCGAATCGTTCCAGGTGCCGGCCCGATGCCAGGGCCTTCGCCACCCGGAGCTTGTTCACGAAGGCGACGTCGACCTGGGGGATGATCCCGGGCGCCCCCATCATGAGACTGCGCCAGAGGTCCGGGCGATGCCGGGCGCAGGCCAGGGCCAGCTTGCCGCCCCAGCTCACGCCCAGCAGGTGGACCCGGTCGGCCCCGGTCTCGGAGCGGGCCAGCTCGCCCGCCGCCGCCACGTCCTCGAGCCAGACCTCGGCCCGCTCGACGTGGCCCCGTTCGTGGTCCTCGTCGACGCCGCTGCCCCGCCGCTCGATCTGGTAGACCGTCGTGCGGGCGTCCTCGGCCAGCCGGCGGCTCGACCCGTCGTACCAGCGGCTGTGGCTCTGGATGCCGTGCAGATAGACCAGGGCCGACGGCCGCCGGCCGGCGGCGGAGTCGGCGGCACTCGGCTCCGTCTCCGGCGGGCGCCAGACGCGAAGCGGCAGCTCCGTCCCGTCGCTCGCCGTGTACGTTCGTTCCTCGGGCTCCAGCATAGGCGCGACGCTATCGGCCGCCGCGCGGCGAATCAAGGCAAAACGGCCGGACCTCCAGATCACGGGCCTGCCGGACGGCATCCCCGAATCGGACGCCGGGTCCTGAACGATGGCCTCCGGGGAAAAGGGCGGCAACCTCGGACCCGTCTCCGGGTTAGAACGAAGGGCACCGGTCGACGGTCCGGCCCGGCGCGGGGTTCGAGAGAGGGAGCGGGCGCAGATGAAGAGGGGATTGAGGATCGCCGGCGGGGTCGTGGCGGCCTTGGCGGGCATCGCCGCCACCTGCGGGGCCCTCTATGCGATGATCCTGTGGGCTTCCAATGGCCCCGGGTCGGCCTTCGACCGGATCGAGGTGGGCGATTCCCGCGAGCGGGTCGTCGAGGTCCTGGGCGCCCCGGCCGAGGAGACCGCCGAATTCCGCCTGGCCCAGCGCGAAGGTCACGAGCAGGCCTACGCCGAGGCCCGCGCCTCGGGCGCCGAGACGTGGCTCCTCTACCACGGTCCTATCGACGTCACGTACGCCGTGGGTCTCGACGCCGATGGCCGCGTCGTCTACAAGGCCGGCGGCGGGACGTAGCGGCCGGCGGTTTCCGATTGCCGTGGTCCCCACTCCTTGCTACATTTCCGCCCAGGAGGTGCGTGCACGATGATCCAGGGCAAGGTCCACGTCTTCGGCGACGACGTCAACACCGACGAGATCATTCCCGCCCGGTACCTCAACACCAGCGACCCGGAGGAGCTGGCCCGCCACTGCATGGAGGACGCCGACCCGGCGTTCCTGGAGAACATGTCGCCGGGCGACGTGATCGCGGCGGGGCGGAACTTCGGGTGCGGCTCCAGCCGCGAGCACGCCCCCCTGGCCATCAAGACCGCCGGCATCGCCTGCGTCGTGGCCCGGAGCTTCGCCCGCATCTTCTTCCGCAACTCGATCAACATCGGCCTGCCGATCGTCACCTCCCCGGAGGCCGTCGACGACCTCTCCCCCGGAGATGAGGTCCGCATCGACCTGGCGGGCGGGCGGCTGGAGGACCTCACCACGGGCCATACCTTCGAGTTCCCTCCCTTCACGGAGGAGATCCAGGCGATCATCAAGGCGGGCGGCCTGATGCCCTTCGTCAAGGCCCGCATCCGGGCTTGATCCCGCCGCCCGGCGCCCCGGTCTCCTGCGGCCACGCGACAAAAACCTCGTGCGCCCGCGCCACGGCGCTCGTACAGAGGGGGGGCGGCGAATTCCGTTGGCAATTTCGCTCCCTCGGTGTACTATCGGAGGCGTCAGGAGACCAGGAGAGGCGCGCGATGCGAAGAACTCGTAAGTGGTTGTGGCAACCGATCTTGGCGGCCCTGGGGGGCGCCCTGCTGCTGGCCGGATGCGGCGGTGGCGATACGGCCGCCGGCCACGAGGACCTCCGCGAGGCCCTCCAGAAAGGCCCCACTCGCCCGAACCGCCGGCTCTGGACCGACGTCGAGCCCCTGCCGCCACCGGAGGTGCTGGCGCCGCCGACCCCGGTCGCCGGGACACCCGGTGAAGGGCTCGAGGGAGGGACCGGCGAGCAGACCGGCGAAACCGCGCCCACCGAGGACACCGGCGGGCCGGCCGAGACCGAGACGGCCCCAGCCGAGGAGTAGGACTGCTCTGGCCAGTCCGCGACGGGACACCCGGCGGCCAGTCGCCGCGAAACGGGCGGAGGCCGAATCGGAGTCCGAACGACGACCCGAGAGCGGCGGGGACCGCTCCGGACGCCAGGCCACGCGGGGGAGGACCGATCGTGAAAATGCCTCAGGTTCGTGCCCGGGCCCGGGAGATGGGGATCCCGGCGGGACGGAAGCGCAAGGAAGACCTGGTCCGCGAGATCCAGGCACGCGAGGGCAACCGCGACTGCTACAACCGCGGCCAGGGCCGCACCTGCGGCCAGGACGCCTGCGCCTGGCGAGACGACTGTAAGTAGGGCCCCCCTTGGCCGACCCCGACGAGACCGCCGTCCACGTCCACAGCGTCCAGGAAGAGTATTTCTACATGATGGTCAATCCCTGCGGTTGCGGGGGGGCGTGGTTCCCCGCCGGCCAGGCGATCGAGCCCACCGATGGCCGCGTCCGGCACCGCATCGAGGCCAAGTGCTCGCGATGCGGCAAGGAGCGGGCGTTCCCGTTCGAGCTGCCGGGGGAGGCTGCCCCGGGCGGGCCGGCCCAGGTCCGCGAGATCAACCCCACCGACGAGCCGTCGCGGGCCGTGGACCTCGCCCAGTGGCTCGACCTGGCCGAGTTCTACCTGAAGCGGATCGAGGGCCTCAAGGACAGCGTCCGGAAGGCCCAGTCGCTGCTCGATGCGCGGCTGTGCCTGGAGGAGGCCCTGAAGTTCTACGGCCCGGAGGACGACGCCCCGCCCGACGAGGCCCTCTGGTCGGACGCCGGCCGCAAGAAGGCCCGCCGCCACAGCGACGCCTTCCGCCGCGAGACCCTCGAAGCGATGCTCGACCGGATTCCCCCCAAGGAGAAGCTGGAGAAGGTCGACGCCCCCGTCCAGAAGGAGTTCGAGAGCGGCCTGCGGGCCGAAGCCGGACGCCGGGCACGCCAGCGGTGGAAGTTCTGGAAACGCTGGGGCCGGGGCGGGTAAGCACGCCGTCCCACGGCGCCCGACCTACTGTTCTGCAAAGACGGCCCGCGACGGATCCTGCCCCGCCTCCTCCAGGTGCTCGATCAGCAGGTGAATGTAGCTCTTCGTAATGCTCGGCCGGTCCCCCAGCTCCAGGGCGCCGAGCACCTTCCGGACGGCCTTCGGCGTGGGGCCCTCGACCTCGACGAACCACCCGAGGTGCGGCACCTCGTCCAGCGTCACCTCGCACTCGCCCTCGTGCCACGTCGTCCGCCGCTTCTCGTAGCGGAACGCCTCCGAGAGGCCGACGGCTTCCAGGATGGCGGCCATGGCCTCGGCCGAGTCGAGCGTCACCTCGTGCTCCGGGTGGACCTTAAGCCGCTTGGCGGCCTCGGGGGCGTCCTCGACGCGGGGCCCCTTGTAGGTGAGCCGGGCCGCGAGGCGCTCGCCCGAGGCGGGGTCGCGTTCCTCGCGGACCCGCAGGGCCGCCCCCTGCCTCCGGAGCGTCTCGGCCGCATCGTCGAACAGGCGGTTGACCTCGAAGACGGTCCCCTGGCAGGGCGAGCCGATTGCCTCGAGCTTCTTCCGGACGGCCTCGGGCGACTCGACGGGGACCTTCGCTTCGATTTCCTGGGGCACGATGGGCCTCCTTCGCGACGCATCACTCGACGGCAAGTGATCGTGGGCCGTGCGTTGGAGCGCCCCCGCGAGCTCCCGCCCGCGGCCCGACGAGCGGCAGCGGCAGGCTCGACGCTAGTCCAGGCGCGGCCCCCGGCCTTGCTGGAAGACGATCCGCTTCCGCCAGCGGGCGTCGTCGCGGTCCGGGTGGTCCGACCGGTAATGCACGCCTCGCGTCTCCGTCCGCCGCAGGGCCGCCTCGGACATGAGCCGCCCGAGGGCCAGCATGTTCTGGAGCTCCCAGCCCGCGGGCCGGTCGAAGACCTTGTCGAGGACGTAGCTCTGCCAGAAGTCGATCAGGCCGATGGCGTCCTGGAGGTCGTCCTGCTGGCGGACGATGCCGACGTTGCGCCACATGAGCGACCGGAGGCTGTTCCGGACGTCGGTCAGGTTGAGCTGGCCCCGGGTGGAGTGGGAGACGTCGCTGCGGATGCGGCCGGGCCGGCGGTCCTCGGCGGCGCCGTTGCCGTCGCGGGCCAGCGACTCGACGATGTCCCCCCCGGCGGCCCGGCCGAAGACGAGGCCCTCCAGCAGGCTGTTCGAGCCGAGGCGGTTCGCCCCGTGCAGGCCTGTCGAGCTGACCTCGCCGCAGGCATAGAGGTTCGGGAGGCCCGTCCGGCCCCTCTCGTCGACGCGGACGCCGCCGATCATGTAATGGGCGCTGGGGCGGACCGGGATGCGGTCGCGGGCGATGTCGATGTCGAACTGCTCGCAGGCCTCGGCGATGCCGGGGAACCGGTCCCGCACCTCGGGCCCGAGGTGCGTCAGGTCCAGGTAGACGTTCGTCGTGACGGTCTTTCGCATGTGGTCGAGGATCGAGCGGCTGACGACGTCGCGCGGGGCCAGGTCGCCCATCGGGTGGTACCGGTCCATGAAGGGCTTGCCGGCCTTGTCGACGAGGCGGCCGCCCTCGCCGCGGACCGTCTCGGAGACCAGGTGCCGGCTGGCCCCGGCAATGTAGAGCGTCGTGGGGTGGAACTGGACGAACTCCAGGTCGGCCAGGGCGGCCCCGGCCCGGTAGGCCATCGCCAGACCGTCGCCGGTGGCCACCTCCGGGTTGGTCGTCTCGCGGTAGGCCCGTCCGGCCCCGCCGGTGGCCAGGACGGTCTTGCGGGCCCGGATGGCGTGCAGCCCGTGCACCGGATGCCAGGCCAGGAGGCCCGCCACCTCGCCGTCCAGCGTCAGCAGGTCGACGCCGAACGTCTGCTCCCTCAGGTCGACGGCTTCGTGCTCGCGGACGCGGTCGATCAGGGCCGAGGTGATCTCCTTGCCGGTCTCGTCGCCGCGGGCGTGGAGGACGCGAGCGGCGGAGTGGCCCCCCTCGCGAGAGGCGGCGATCCGTCCGCCGGCCTTGTCGAACTTGGCCCCCCAGTCGATCAGCTCCTGCACGACCTCCGGGGCCGCCTCGACCACGCGATGAACGACCGCCTCGTCGGCCAGGCCGCACCCCGTGGCCAGGGTGTCCTTCTCGTGCCTGGCGAAGGAGTCCTCGGGGGTGAAGACGGCGGCGATGCCGCCCTGGGCGTAGAACGAGTTCGACTCGGCCAGCTCGCTCTTCGTCACGACCGCCACCGCCGCCGACGGGGCGACCTCCAGGGCCGCCCGAAGCGCCGCCACGCCGCTCCCGACCACCAGCGCGTCGGTGAAGACCTGCGGCAGACGGGCCGTGTCGAACGCCGTCAGGTACCGTCGCACGGTCGGCTCGCGTACCATCTCTCACCCCATCGGCGGGACCCGTCTCAGCGGATGCGGGCCGGCTTGGGGCCGCCCTTCCGCTCGGGGACCACCGTGTTCCTCAGCACGCCGACGCCCTCCACCTCGACCTCGACGAGGTCGCCGGGCTTCATCGGCCCGACGCCCGACGGCGTGCCGGTGGCGATGACGTCGCCGGGCTCGAGGGTCATGACGCGGCTCATCCAGGCCACCAGCATCCGCGGGCCGAAGATGAGCTGGTCGGTCGAGGACCGCTGGCGGACCTCGCCATTCAAGCGGCTCGCTACGCCCAGCCGGCCCGCCTCGCCCGGGTCGGTCTCGATCCACGGTCCGACGACGCCGAACGTGTCGAAGCCCTTCGCCCGGGTCCACTGGCCGTCGCGGGCCTGGAGGTCACGGGCCGTCACGTCGTTGAAGCAGGTGTATCCGAGGACGCAGTCGTCGGCGTCGTCCTCGGTGATGCTGCGGCACCGCCGGCCGATGACGACGGCCATCTCGGCCTCGTAGTCCATGCGGCCGATCCACCGGGGATAGACGATCGGCTGGTCCGGCCCCAGCAGGGCCGTCGTCGGCTTCATGAACAGGATGGGCTCCTCGGGCAGGTCGTGGCCCATCTCCTCGGCGTGGTCGCGGTAGTTGACGCCGACGCATAGCATCTTGCCCGGCCGGACCGGGGCCATGAGCCGCACGTCGCCCAAGGCGTGGGTGGTCTTCATGGGCGTGATGCCCTCGACGAACGGCCGCAGCAGGTCGCGGACGTGGTCGCCCTCGACGATCCCGTGGCGGACCTCGTCGCCCACCAGGTACCTCGCCAGCCTCATGCGGCCTCCTCCCCCCTCGCACGCAACGGGTCAGGCATTATAGAGGGGGGCGGGGCGGGGCCAAGGGAATTGCCCGCGCCCTGGAGCCCTATCGCCCACATCCTGCGCGGTCGGCGCCTCATATCCCGTCCAGCCCGCCCCCCGGCAGGCCAGAAAAAGACACTAAGTGTCTTTTTTTCGCGCGTAAGTCCTTGTTGGGCAGTCAGTTAGGTGCTGCAAAAAGACACTAAGTGTCTTTTTTTCAGACGGGAAGCGCTGGTGCGGCTCTTGGGCGTTACCAGACGGGCAGCTCGCCCACGATCTCCTCGACGAGGTCCTTGATCGTGAGGATGCCCACCGCCCGATCGCGGGCGTCGCGAACGACGGCCATCGCCGCACGCTGCCGCTGCATCCGGAACAGCGCCTGCCCCACCGGCATGTCCGGGGCGACCTTGACGACCGACCGGTCCATCAGGGCCCGGAGGTCGAGCCGCTCGCCGCCGGCGGCCAGGGCGTCGCGGATGTGAACGATGCCGACGATGTGGTCGCGTCGGCCCTCCCAGACGGGCAGCCGGCTGTAGGAATGGCCCCGGAGGTGGTGAATGAACTCGCCGCGGTCCGTCTCGGCCGAGACGCTCGTCAGGCGCGCGAGCGGGACCATGACCTGGCGGACCCGCCGGTCCCGCAGTCCAAGCACCTTCTCCACCAGCTCGTCCTGGTAGCCCGTGATGACGCCGTCGGCCGCCCCTTCCCGCAGGAGGGCCCGGAGCCGCTGCCGGGGGTGGAACGGGTTGGCGGCCCCGCCGTGTCGGCCGCTCGCCACACGCAGGACCAGCGTGCTGATGCCCTTGAGGATCGGCACCAGCGGCGGGAAGACCCGCAGCAGGCCGTAGGCCGCCCTCAGCACCGGCGCCAGCCGGTACATCCAGCGGTCGGCCTCGTAGGTCAGGACGCTCTTCGGCGTGACGTCCGTGAAGACGAAGAAGATCGGCGTCAGGATGGCCGTCGCCAGGATCGAGACGCCCACCTCGTCGTGGGCCCAGCCCGCCCCGGCCACCATCGTCGTCACGATCGCCGTCGTCAGGTAGACGCCGCCGTTGTACCCGATGAGGCAGACGATGATCTGTCCGCGGAGGTCCGCCAGGAGCCGCTGAAGCATCCGTGCCCGGCGGTTTCCGGCATCGGCCCTCAGGCGGAGGCGGATCCGGTTGACCCGGTACAGGCCCGTCTCCATGCCGTTGGCGACGCCGGCGATCAGGAGGCCGGCCGCCGCCAACAGGAGCGGCCCGGCCCGGCCCAGGATGTCTCGGACCGCCTCCATCAGCCTTCGGGCTCCCTTCGGCTCGCCGGGGGGGCTTCCGGCGGCTCGGATGCCTCCCCGTTTTTCGGGCCGAGAAGCTTCAGGCGGACCCTCGTCACCCGCTGGCGACGGACCTCTTCGACCGTGAACTCCAGGTTCTGCCACTGGGCGGTGTCGCCGCGGGCCGGCACCCGTCCCAGGAGGCTCGTCACGAACCCCGCGACGGTCGAGTACCGGCCGCCGTTCGTCGGCGGACTGAGGTCGAACACGTCCGCCCAGCTCCGGACCGACAGGTTCCCCGCCAGGAGATACTCCCGCTCGCTGAGGCGGCGGACGGGCTCGACGGCCGGGGGGGCCTCGTCGTCGTCCTCGATCTCCCCGACGATCTCCTCCAGGCAGTCCTCCAGCGTCACGAGGCCCGCCAGCCCGCCGTACTCGTTGACGACCAGGGCGAACTGGATCCGCTCCGCCCGGAAGTCCTTCAGGAGGCTCTCCACCGTCTTCGTCTCGGGCACGTAATGGACCGGCCGCAGGAGGTCCTCCAGGGGCTCCTCCGGGCTCAACAGCGCCTGCTTGGCGTACACCACGCCGCGGACCTTGTCGACCTCCCCCTCGTAGACCACCAGCTTCGAATGGCGCGACCGGATGAGGAGGTCGACAGCCTCGCGGGTGGGCCTGGAGACGTCGCAGGCGACGATCTCGACCCGCGGGGTCATCACCTCGCGGACGGGCATCTCCCCGAGCCCGAGGACCTCGATGAGCATCTCGCTCTCGTCGCGCGAGACGGCCCCCTCTTTTGCCGCCACTTCCACCAGCGATTGAAGCTCGTCGGTGGTGACGTGCGGCCGATACTGGGGCCGCCGGCCCGTGATGAGCCGCTCCAGCGGCGCAACGACCAGCTTGCCCAGGATGAGCCTGAGGGGCAGGACGACGTACTCCAGGACCGTAAGCGGTCCGGCGGCGATCGGGGCGAGACGTGCGGGCATCGTCGCCGCCACGCTCTTCGGCGTCACCTCGCCGAACACGATGACCAGCAGCGGCGCCAGGCCCGTGATGACCCACCGCCACGTTGCCGCCTGCCGCGGGTGGGACCGGCCGATCGCCAGGACCAGCACGACGCTCGTGGCGAAAAAAGCCACGTTGACCACCATGTTGCCGAACAGGACCGTCACGAGCAGTCGCCGCGGGTCGTCCATCAGCCGGGCCGCCAGATTCTGGAACGGGCTCCGGGCCGACCGGAACCGCCGGAGCTGGCTCCGCGACAGGTTGAAAAGGGCCGTCTCGGACCCGGAGAAGAAGGCCGAGCAGCACAACAGCAGCCCCATGGCCAGCAGATGGAGGGGATAGGCGGCCAGGACGCTCAGCACGGTCGGCCCTCCGCGGGGGAAGCGGTGTCGGACCGGGCGCAACAAGTCACCGGGCCGCCGATCGAACGGGAATGGCGTCGCGTCGGCCGGGAGCGGCCGGACGCCGAGCGCTGTCTGGACGGGTCGTCGGGTTCGTCGCCGGATTGTGAGGCGGGGTCGTCCGAGCCGCCTGGCCCAGGCCCGCCGTCGTCCCCTTCTTCCATCTCAACCGCTATTCTACCGCGCTTCGCGCCGGACGCAAGGTCGACATGACGAACCGCAGGCCAAGCGGTCCGACGCGGCACTTGGGACGTCCCGCCCCTGCCGCTCCGTCGCTCTCCCTCAAAGCATTCCCGGCCCCGTCCGCGACAGGAACACGTTGTCGTGGCCCGGGACGATCACGTCGGCGATCTCGGCGACCTCCTGGAACGATTCGCGGGCCTGCTCCAGGTCCCACGGGGCTTCGCCCAGGTCGCCGTGCTCGAAGTGGTCTCGCGTCAGGACGATGTCGCCGGCCACGACGCTCGTCGTCATCGGCGAGAGCACGAGCAGCGAGGCGTGCCCCGGCGCCGGCCCCGGCGTGGGGAAGAGGTCGACCCCCGGGGCGAGGTGGTCGGGCACCGGCTCGATGCGGCCGACGAGGCCTCCGGCCTCCTCGGCCCGCTCCGCCTCGACGTAGCGGATCTCCTCCTCGTGCAGCCACAACACCACCTCGTCGAAGCACGCGAGGCCCCACAGGTGCTTCGGGTCGAAGTGCGTCAGGAAGACGTGCGTCACGGCCCCGGCCTCGAGGCCCGCCCGGTAGTAGAGGGCCCGGCGGAGGACCTCCGGCGGCCACCCCGGATCGACCAGGATGACGGTCTCGCCGGAGCGGACGAGGCTGGCGGTGGCGTACTCCTCGCGGACGGGCTGCTTCTCGCCCCAGTACGTGTTGCGGGCGAGGTTGCCGATGACGATCACGTCGAGCCGGGCGTCGGACATCTGCGGCCCCCTTCCTGGGCGCGAGTGTTCAACTACTGTACACGACGGCGGGGGCGAAAACGACTCCCGGCAGGCGTTTTCCGCGCCCCGCCCGTTCCTGCGGTCCGAGGAGCGCACCGGATGGCTTCAACGCCCGGCCACGACCGCCCGCCCCGGCCGAGCGTCGGCCTGGGCGCCCTGCTGCCGCTCGCGGTCATCCTGGGGGGCGTGGCCCTCGTGCTTGCGGCAGCGATCCGACAGGCGGGCGAGCTGGGCAGCCGGACCCGATGTGCGGAGAACCTCCGTCGCATCCACGCGGCCGCCACGGACTACGCTCGCGACCACGATGGCCGGTGGCCGGACGTCTTCGAGGACGCGTCGGACGCCTGGTTCCACGTCGGAAACACGCGGACGGACGGCATAAACCCCGGCGAAAGAAGTGGCTCCGGTGAGCCGGACCAGCGCGTCGCAGGGGCGGAGCCGGGCCCCGCCGGGCCCGGCGACAACGGCGGTCCCGTCCGGTCCAACACGGCCAACCTCTGGGCGCTCGTCCACTACGGCCTGGAGCCGGCGTGCTTCGTCTGTCCGGCGACGGACCATCGGCCCGACGCCGTGGACCTCGAGCCGCTGCGGCGGACGTGGGCCGAGTACCTGGCCGCGAAGCGGGAGGCCGAGGCGGCGCTGGCTCGATGGGAAGCCGCCAAGGCAACGGCCGCCGAGGAGGCCGCCGCCAAGGCCGCTCGCGAGGGCGCGCCTGAGGAGCTGACGCTCGACGACCTCTTTGGCCCGTCGAGAAAGCCCGCTCCGGAGAAGGGGCCGCCGTCCGAGGAGGCGCCCGCCGAAGCCCCTCGGCCGGGCGATGCGCAGCCCGATGAGGAAGCGCCGGACGAGACGCCGCTTCCGCCCGGCCCCGGCGAGATCGACTTCCCCGAGCGGCCGGCCGTCCCCCGCGACTTCCGCGGCGAGACGTTCTGCTCCTACTCCTGCCAGAACGTCCTCGGCGAGTATTCGCTCGAGGGCCGGGCCGAGGCGGCCGAGCGGATCGCCGTGGCGGCCGATGCGAGCCCCTTGCGGCGAGACGTCTGGAGCGGCCCCGACGAACCGCCCGCCGGGGCGAAGACGAAGGCCAAGGCGAACGGCGCCACAAAGGAGGGCCGGCGCGAGGCCGGTGAGGAGGATGCCGTCGGTTCGCGCGTCGAACGCGGCCCGACCGATGCGAAGCTCGCCGAGCGCCCCGTGTTCCCCGAGAGCGACGAGACGGCCCCCTGGAACGAGCAAGTCGACGCCGTCACCCGCCCCTGGGAACTCAACAGCCCGAACCACGGCTTCGAAGGGCAGAACGTCCTCTACCTCGACGGCCACGTCGAGTGGACGGTGCATCCGTATTGCGGGCCGAACGGGGACAACATCTGGCTCCGGCGCCGGACCGACGTTCCACGCTCGCCCGTGCCGGACGACCTCGCCAGCCTCCGCCAGTTCAACGACCCGGAGAGCTACGACGGCGCGAGCACGCTCGACGCCGACTCGACGGACGACTCGTTCCTCGTGCCGTAGAATGCGTGGCGAAGCGTTTGCCCACTCCACGCGTCACCCGGAGCTTCCGCTCCGGGCCCAAGATGCCATCGTCACGGTGTGGCGGCTTCAGCCTCGTAGTCCACCAGCCGCAGGCAGACCTTGTCCTGGGCCAGGCGGGCCTTCCAGAGCTGGCCCCACGGCACGTCGTTCAGGATGATCGAGAAGACCAGCGTCCGGCCGGCGCGGGTCTCGACGTAGCCCGACAGGGCGCTCGTCCCGCGGACGTAGCCGGTCTTGGCACGGACGCGTCCGACGGCAGCGGTGCCGCGCATCCGCTTGCTGAGGCTGCCGGGTTCGCCCGGAGCGGCGAAGGTGCCGACCCACCGCTGGCCGCCCGTCGCGTGCATCCGGGCGAGGACCTCGCTGACGCACTGGGCCGTCAGGCGGTTCGCCTTCGACAGGCCCGACCCGTCGTCGAAGACACACCCGGCGGCCGGCAGGTGCCTCTCGGCCAGCCACGATGCCAGGGCCGCCCGCCCCGTCGCCCAGGACCCCGCCTGCGGCCGGTGGGGCCCTGGCGGCGCCCCGTAGCGGGCCTTCGGGTTCGACGCGAACGCCCCGAGGAGCTTCAGGAGGCACTCGGCGTAGAGCCCCTGGCTCCGCTGGTTGGCGACCCGGACGGCCAGCTCGAGCCGCGTCTCGTGCGCGAGGTCGGCCTCGAACCGCCTCGTCAGGCCTCTCTCGCCCACCAGGGCCGCCTCCAGGACCGGCCCGTCGACCTCGATGCCCTCAGCCCGCAGCGCTTCGGCCAACCCCAGGCCGAAGAACCGCGTCGGGTCCGGCACCGTCCGGTAGTAGGTCAACGGGGCGGCCTTGGCCCAGCAGGCCCCCGCGGCCCGGATCCGCATGCCCGGCACGTCGGTCGCGAGGACCTGCCGCGTCAGGCTGTAGCCGTGGTCTGCCTGCTTGGGGACCGTCTTGATGTCGCCGGCCACGTCCACGTAGGGCGTCCGGGGGGCGAGGAGCACCTGGGCGGCGCTGCCGGGCGGGCCGGGCAGGACGCGGATGTCCACGCAGTTGTCGTTCAGGTTCAGGGCCGAGACGGGGGCGGCGTACCAGCGGTCGAGCTGGTCCGTGGGCCAGCTCGGGTGGACCGTCGTCTCCTCGAAGAGGTTGTCGTCGAGGAGGATGCGGCCGATCCGCACGAGGCCCCGCTTCGTGAGCTGATCGGCCCAGCGGCGGAAGGCCCCCGTCGGGTCGTCGCCGTAGAACCGGCCGTCGAACGTCGGGTCGCCGCCGCCGAGGACCACCAGGTCGGGCGGTTCGCCGTCCTTGGCCGCCGGCAGGTGCCCCACGAGCGTCCGGATACGCCAGTCGGGGCCCAGCCGGTCCCAGCAAGCGGCGGTCGTCAGGACCTTCATCGTGCTCGCCGGGACCATCGGGCGGTCGGCCCGGACGCTGTAGAGGACCCCCGGGGCGGCACCCGGCCTGATCAGGAGAACTCGGGCCGCCACGACGGCCTTCTTCGGGGCGGTCTCGGCGAAGATGCGGTCGAGGTCGCGGCCCAGGGCCTCGACGGGCGTCAACGGCTTCGGCGGGGGCGGTGGCGCGGCAGGCGGCGGCTCGTCTCCCTCGTGGGTATCGCCCACTTCGACCGGCCCCTCGGGGGACTCGGCCCCCGGCTCCGGGGCGCCCTCTTCGGGGCCCTCGGCCTCGTCGGCAGCCCGCACGGGGCCGATAGACGCGAAAACGAGGGAAAAGGCGAAGAGCACGGCGAAAAAAAGCGGCAAACGGCGGAAAAACTTCTGGCCCATGGCCCGAAAACCCTCTGGACTGGTGCGGATGCTGGACAGCCGAAGCGGCCGGGACTATAATCGGCTCGCGACGGAAACGCAAGGCCCGGGGGCACCGGCCTCCGGTGGACTCTATCCGTGGGGTGCGATCCGTGGCAGACAACCTACCCGTGGGGCACATCGTCCAGGGCGACCTCCTGGAAGTCCTGCCCACCTGGCCCGCCGGGAGCGTCGACCTCGTCTTCGCCGACCCGCCGTTCAACATCGGCTACGAGTACGACGCCTACCGCGACGACCGGCCGCCCGAAGAGTACCTCGACTGGACCCGCCGCTGGACCCAGGAGTGTCTGCGGGTGCTGAAGCCCGACGGCACGTTCTGGATCGCCATCGGCGACGAGTACGCCGCCGAGGTCCGCGTCCTGATGCGCGGCCGGGCGACGCTTCGGAACTGGGTCGTCTGGCACTACACGTTCGGCCAGAACTGCCGCCAGAAATTCAACCGCTGCCACGCTCACCTGTTCTACTTCGTCAAGGACGCCGGGCGGTTCACCTTCAATGCCGACGACCCGGCCATTCGCGTCAAGAGCGACCGCCAGAAGAAGTACAACGACAAGCGGGCCAACCCCAAAGGCAAGCTGCCCGGCGACGTGTGGAAGATCTCTCGCGTGTGCGGCACGTTCAGGGAGCGCGTCGGGTGGCACCCGTGCCAGATGCCGATGAAGCTCCTGGAGCGGATCGTCCTGGCGTGCTCGAGCCCCGGGGACGTGGTTCTCGATCCGTTCGCCGGCAGTGGGACGACGCTGGTGGCGGCGGCGAACCACGACCGCCGGTGGGTGGGCGTGGAGCTCTCGAAGGACTACGCCCGGCAGGCCGCCGACCGCGTGGTTGACGTCGCGCCGCTTCTGCGGGCGTTGTCCCGGCCCGAAGCGGCCCACAAGGGGGCGCCGGCTTCCGCGGGAGGCGGTTGATGATCGGACTCCTTCTCCTGGCCGCCGAGGCGGCGGCGCCGCCGCCGGCCGGCGTGGCCGGCGGGTGGTTCAGCACCCTCCTCCGAAACTCGTTCTACCTGGCCCTGATCGCCCTGTTCCTGGTGGCGGTCGTTGCGGCCTTCATCGCCGCCCGCAAACGCGACCGCTGTCTCAAGAAGTTCGGCAAGTTCCACGTCACCCTCGCCGAGCAGGCCGGCCGGCACATCTGGGGACGGCTGAAGGTCTTCTCGAAGGGCCTGGAGCTCGTTTACGACGAGCCGCACGAACGGCCCGCCAAGAACTCGTTCCTCGTCTACGAGGGCGACCTGGGCAAGGTCCTGGCGATCTATCGCTTCGCCGACCGCCTGACCGAGAAGCACGCCAAGCGGCGGGCGAAGCAGGCCGACAAGCTCGCCACCCCGCCCGTCCGGACCCGCCTCTGGCGGTGGATCCGCAACATCGTCAACACCTTTCGCGACGCCATCGTCAAGGCCATGGGCATGAGCGTCCAGCAAGCCGCCACGGCCAGGCCCAACCCCATCCTCCAGTCCCAGGGCGGCCAGATCAACGCCATCGGCACCATGATCATCGGCGAGACGGCCAACGCTTACGAGCCGATGCTCGAGCAGTACATCGGCGACCCGGTCATCCTGGAGGTGGTGAACCCGGCCGACCCCCAGAAGCGGATCGTCGAGTATTACGGCCATCTCGGCGAATACAGCGCCCAGTTCGTCCTGCTGGTGGACGTGGTGGACCGGTTCCACGAGGACGTGCCCCTGGAGGGCGGGGCCCGGCGGGTCATGGAACAGAAGCTCCTCGTGCGGCCCGACGACGGCGCGGTCCACGTCGAGAACGGCTCGGCCGTCGAGGTGGTCGTCGAGGGCGTGACCGTCGCAGGCGTGTGCCACGAGATGAATCGGAAGGTGGCGCCCGGCGAGACGGCCGACGTGCCGCTGCCGGAGGGGATCGTTGCCGGGTCGCCCGAGGGCGACGCGACGCCGGCCGTCGTCAACGTCTCGTTCGAGCGGCGCTTCGAGATGATCGTGCCGCGGGCCTGCGGCATCATCCGTCACGCCAGCGAAGAACCGGAGGCCTGAGATGCACCGGGCGAGACTCGTGGCGGTGGCGGCGGCCCTGGGGGCCTCCCTCGGATTGACACTCGGCGCAGGGTGCCGCCGGGCCCCCGGGCCGGTGGACGCGGCCCAAGCGGAGGTCCTCGACCGGACGGGCACGTTCCCCTCGCCCGGCGGGGCGGCGGAGCTGACGGTGACGGTCACGCCGCAGGGCCGGATGCAGTGGGCGGTCCGCGATGCGGTGTCCCGCGACGTCCTGGCCGGAGGTGTCGACGTCTCGATTCATCAGCGGTGGTTCTTCGTCTGGGACGAGGCGGGGCGCCTGTGGTTCCACAGCAGCGACGTCGGCACGGCCGTGTGGGCGCCGGCCGACGGCGGGCCCTGGGAGCGGCGCGACCTGAAGCCGGGGACGCCGCTCTTCGCCGAGATGCCTCGAGCATTCAAGGAGGACCTGCCTTCGAGCCTCCGTCGGCGATGGGGTTTCCAGGCGGGGTGAAGCGACCGGCCGGAATGAAGCGTCGTTCGATCCCAAATCAAAAATCTAAAATCGAAAATCCACAATCGACAATCAGAGGTACCGATCGAGGCGCTGCTCTTTGAGCTTGGCCACCAGCTCGCGGACGCGTTCGGCCTGGTCGCGAGTGGTCACGAGTGTGGCATCGGGCGTCGCGACGACGATCAGGTCCCGCACGCCCAGCGATGCGACGAGGTGGTCGTCGGTCGAGTAGAGGACGTTGCCGCTGCCGTCCATGCACAGGGTGGTCCCCTCGGCGACGTTGCCGTTCTCGTCGGCGGGCAGGTGCGAGGCCAGGACCCGCCACGTTCCCACGTCGTCCCATGCGAAGTGGCCCTCGATGGCCCGGACGTTGTCGGCGTCCTCCAGGATGCCGTAATCGACGCTGATCCGCGGCACGCGGGGATAGACGCGGGCCAGGGCGGCGTCCATGCGGTCGGTGTCGATCTCGGGCGCCAGCTCCTCCAGCCCCTCGTGGAGCTCCGGCTGGTGCCTCTGGATCGCCGACAGGATCGTGTCGGTCCGCCAGAAGAAGATGCCGCTGTTCCAGAAGTAGTCGCCGGAGTCGAAGTAGGCCTCGGCGACGCTGAGGGCGGGTTTCTCGTGGAAGCTGACGACCTCGTACTCGGGCCGGCCGTCGACCTCGTGCAGGACGTGGCCCCGCAGGATGTAGCCGTAGCCCGTGGCCGGATAAGTGGGCCGGATGCCGATCGTGTAGAGCGGCGTGGGGTTGTGCTGGACGCAGGCGTCGGCGTGTCGGACGCACTCGCGGAGCCCCTCGGCCGGGTGGATGATGTGGTCGGAGGGGAAGACGAGGATGGTCTCCTTGCCGGCGCGTTTTTCGATGATCTTGGAGGCCAGGCCGACGCAGGGCAGCGTGTCGCGGATCCGCGGCTCGACAATGATGTTCTCGTCGGGCACGTCGGCCAAAAGGCGCCGGGCGACGTCCTCGTGCTTGCGGTTGATCAGGACCAGGACCCGCTCGAGGGGGACGAGGCCCTGGAGTCGGGCGAGGGTCTGGACGATGAGCGGCTCGCTGCCGAAGATCGAGAGGAACGGTTTCGGGGCGCCCTGGCGGCTGACCGGCCAGAAGCGTGTGCCTTCCCCGCCCGCCAGGATGATTGCCCACATAAGCGGCTGCCCCGTTCTGGAGTCCGATGGAGGTGGCCCGGCCCGCGGCTGGTATAGGTTGCCGCCCGGCAGGGGTCAACTCTTTTCCGGGTCGAAACGGGCCGCCCCGACGTTTAGAATGGCGGAGCGTGGGATACGGCTGGGCCGTGGCTCAGCGCGCCGCTGGCCCGGTCGGCCCCGTCAGTGTGAACCAGGAAGGAGTTCACGATGGCCGCCATGAAATGTCCCGGCCCGCAGAGACGGAACGTGCGGCCCGACCAGGTGCAGGAGGTCGAGTGCCCGGCGTGCGGCAAGACGGTCGAGATGTGGCCCGACGAGCCGTCGCCCGGCGAGGCCCCCCCGGCCGGTGAAGGCCGGGCCGGCACCTGCCCGCACTGCAAGAAGCCGCTGCCGGGCGAATGAGGGCGACTGAGGGCGGGCCCCGGCGTGCTCGGCAGGACCTGGCGCGGCAGCCCGGCGCCGCGCGTCCCGCGCACCCCGTCCTTCTCCCCCAACGGGGCAAGCCGCCAGGGGAGGGCGGGCGATGGAGCAGGGCTTCAGCGCTTCGCCAGCTCCCAGAAGGTCCCGCTCCACCGCCGGGGCGGGATCACTCGCTCGGCCAGCCTGTGGAGTCGCACGAGCAGGGCCGTGACCGCCGGCCCGGAGGCCCACTTCCGGTCGGCCAGCAGCACCGTCAGGTAGCCGGCCGCCAGGAGCGTGTGCTCGTACTCGAACCGCTCGATCCTGAGTCCGGGTGCGGCCCGGACGGCCCGGCGAATCTCCCGCGGGCCGGTCCAGAAGATGCCCCGCTCCGTCGGACGCATGACGTTCCACGCCCGGATGAGGCTGTTGCCGGGGTTCGGCTCCAGGAGGAACGCCCGGCCGCCGGGCTCCAGGACGCGGGCCATCTCGGCGACGGCGGCCGGCAAGGCCCCGTGGGGCAGGTGGTGGAGCGTCCGGACGCAGATCACGCGATCGAACGACGCGTCAGCGAAGGGCAAGTGCGCCAAGTCGGCCGCCGCCAGCGCCCGGCCGCCCCGGTCCAGGCCGACCCGGAGGCGGACGTGGGACTCGTCGATGCCGACGTACCAGGCGTCGCCCGACCATCGTGCGGCCTCGCCCGTGCCGCACCCGAGGTCGAGCACCCGCCTGGCCCCGGCGGTCATCCGGCGATAGCGGTTTCTCTCCCGGGCGGCGACGTACCCGTCGCCGTGCCGCCACGCCAGCAGCCGGGCGTCGCGCGGGGCGAACTGCTGGAACAGCCGGCGGGAGGCCCGGACCATCTCATCGCTGGGGCTCGGGCTTCGGCGGAGCGGCGTCATGGCGAGTCCGTGGGTCCCCGCGTAGCGCGGATCCATCCGACGAGCCGGCGGATGCAGATCGAACCGGTCACGGCGATGGCCAGCCAGAGGACGGGCATCCAGTCGGGCGACCGGCCGGTGAAGGCCCACACCGCGAGCATGGCGGCCGCGGCGAGCAGCACGACGTCCTCGACCAGCTTGAGCGTCCGGCCTTTGGGGGGCGGCGGTTCCATCGGGGCCATTATGCGGCAGCGGTCCGGCGAGGTCAACATGCCGGGTGCGTGGGCCGGGCGGACAGACTTCCGCGACGGCGCTGGTCGGCGGACGAGCCCTTGAGTCGCGGGCCGGGCGCGGCTATGATACGTGGGGCCGCGGCGTGGGCCGACGGCCGGGGAACGGGCAAGCGGGAGGTCGGTGGATGCCGTTGCCTCAGCGAATCGCGCTAATCGTGGCCGCCTGTGCGGTCGGCGGCGCTGCGTTCTACATGTTCCGGATCGGCCGGCTGCGTCGGCCGTCGGCGGCTTTCTGGGGCGGCATGGGTCTGCTGCTGCTGCTGTTCGCGGCGATTCCCCGGGCCGTGGCGGCCGTTGCGGACTGGTTCGGCGTCGAGCAGGCCGTGCTGATGGTCGCCCTGGCGATCGTGTACCTGGGCGTGGCGGCCGTCTACGCGTCGGTGGTGGCGGCCGAGCAGGCCGCACGGGCCGGCGACCTCAAAGCGGAGGTCGAGGCCCTTCGGGACGAGCTGAAGCAGGTGCGGACCGAGCTCAGGGAGGCCCAGCGTCCGCTCCCCGGCCAGAAGCCCCGGCCGCCGTCGTTGCGGACCTGATGGCGGGGCCGGTGGCCGGCGCGCAAGGGCTTTCCCGGGGACGAAGCGCAGAAGTCGGCGCTCGTGTGATTCGTCCCCGGGCGTTTGGTTGCGCCGGGCTTTTTTTGCTTGCGCCGCGGCTTGACGCGGTGTGGGCGGCCCCCGTATAGTAGCTGCTGAAAATTGAATAAGGCGCATCTTATCGAGAGTGGCTGAGGGAAGGGCCCGACGAAGCCACAGCAACCGGTCCTCCGCGACCTGCCGCCGCGGCGGATGCTGGTGCTAATTCCCGCCCCGCACGGGGAGAGATGAGAGGACGCCTGCGACCTCAGGTGCAGGGCCTCTTCTCATTCGGGAAGAGGTTTTTTTGTGCCTCCGGCCTCGGCATGATGCGCCCCAGACCGGGAGGTCGTTCGATGGCCGAGATCGAGTTCAACGGGTTCGACACGCGGGCCCTCCACGCCGGGCACGTTCCCGACGCCGAGACCGGCGCCCGGGCGGTGCCCATCTGGCAGACCACCAGCTACGTCTTCCGCGACACCGACCATGCGGCCAAGCTCTTCGCCCTCGAAGAGTTCGGCAACATTTACACGCGGATCATGAACCCGACCACGGACGTGCTGGAGAAGCGGGTCGCGGCGCTCGAAGGCGGCGCGGCGGGCCTGGCGTTCTCGAGCGGCATGGCCGCCATCTCGGGGGCGCTCCTGACGCTCGCCGCCCAGGGCGACCAGATCGTCGCCACCACCCGTCTCTACGGCGGGACGGTGACCCTTTTCACGGCCACCCTCCCGCGGATGGGGATCGACGTCCGCTACGTCGACAGCGACGACGCCGGCGCGTTCGCCGACGCCGTCACCGACCGGACGAAGGCCGTGTTCCTGGAGACGATCGGCAACCCCAAGCTGACCGTGCCGGACCTGGCAGGGATCGCCGAGGCGGCCCACGCCCGCGGCGTGCCGCTGGTGGTCGACAATACGACCGCCTCGCCCGCCCTGTGCCGGCCCATCGAGCACGGGGCCGATATCGTGGTCCACAGCCTGACGAAATACCTTGGGGGGCACGGCAACTCGATCGGCGGCATCCTCGTCGACTCGGGCCGGTTCCCCTGGGACAACGGGCGGTTCCCCGAGTTCGTCGAGCCGGACGCGAGCTACCACGGCCTCAGGTTCTACGAGACGTTCGGCGAGGTCGCGTTCGCCGTCCGGGCCCGGACGCGGATGCTCCGCGACCTGGGCGGGTGCCTGAGCCCGTTCAACGCCTTCCTGGTGATCCAGGGGGTCGAGACGCTGTCGCTGCGGATGGCCCGGCACTCCGAGAACGCCCTGGCGGTGGCGCGGTTCCTCGCCGACCACGAGAAGGTCACGTGGGTGCTCTATCCGGGCCTGGAGGGCCATCCGGCCTACGAGCGGGCACGGAAGTACCTGCCCGACGGGCAGAGCGGCCTGGTGGGGTTCGGCATCAAGGGCAGGCGGGAGGCTGGCCGGCGCTTCATCGACGCCCTGGAGCTTTTCAGCCACCTGGCGAACATCGGCGACGCCCGGAGCCTGGCCATCCATCCGTCCTCGACGACCCACCAGCAGCTCTCGGACGAGGAACAGGCGGCCGCCGGCGTCACGCCCGACTTCGTCCGGCTCTCGGTGGGCCTGGAGTCGATCGACGACATCCTGGCCGACCTCGACCAGGCCCTCGCGACGGCGTGAGAAACGACGCGCGGCCCGCAAGCGGGCCGGCGAAACAGGCTGTCGAGGCTCGTCGCGCAAAGCACGCGATAGGCGCGTGCCGCACGAGGCATCGAGCATGACCGACGCCGACACCCCGATCGACGACGCCAGTCGCCCCGGCGGCGCCCGGGGCGTCGGCCTCGTCGAGCCGCAGGACTACACCTTCGCCCAGCCGCCCGACGAGACGCCACTGGAGTCGGGCCAGACGCTCGGGCCCATCACGCTGGCCTACGAGACCTACGGCGAGCTCAGCCCCGAGCGCGACAACGCCATCCTCATCCTCCACGCCCTCTCGGGCGATGCCCACGTCGCCGGGTACCACTCGCCCGACGACCGCAAGCCCGGGTGGTGGGACGCCTATGTCGGCCCGGGCAAACCGTTCGACACGACGAAGTACTTTATCATCTGCTCGAACGTCATCGGGGGGTGCCGCGGCAGCACGGGCCCCTCGAGCCCGAACCCCGAGACGGGCGGGCCCTACGGCCTGTCGTTCCCCATGGTCACGATTGCTGACATGGTCCGGGCCCAGGCCCGGCTGCTCGACCACCTGGGCATCGACCGGCTGCTCTCGATGGCCGGCGGGTCGATGGGCGGTTTCCAGGTCCTCCAGTGGGTGGTCGACTACCCCGAACGGGCGGCCTCGGCCGTCGCCATCGGCACGACGGCCCGCCTGAGCGCTCAGAGCATCGCCTTCGACGAGGTCGGCCGGCAGGCCGTCATGGCCGACCCGAACTGGATGGGTGGCGACTATTACGGCAAGGCGGCGCCGACGGCGGGCCTGGCGATCGCCCGCATGATCGGCCACATCACGTACCTCTCGGACGAGCAGATGCACGCCAAGTTCGGCCGCCGGCTCCAGGACGCCGAGCGGCTCTGCTACGACTTCCGCACGGAGTTCCAGGTCGAGTCGTACCTGAAGTACCAGGGCGACAGCTTCGTCCGCCGGTTCGACGCCAACTCGTACCTCTACATCACGAAAGCCATGGACTACTTCGACCTGCCGGCCCGGTACGGGTCGCTCGTCGAGGCCTTCGCGGGGGTCCGGGCGGAGATGCTCGTCGTCTCGATCTCCAGCGACTGGCTCTTCCCGACGTACCAGTCGAAGGAGATCGTCAAGGCCCTGAAGGCCAACGCCGTCCCCACGACGTTCACCGAGCTTCAGAGCGATTACGGGCACGATGCGTTCCTGCTTCCGAACGACCAGCTCGCCCGGGCCGTGACCGGGTTCCTGGCGAACGTGCAGCGGCGGGTCCGGGGGCAGAGCGGAGGGGCGACCGGATGATCGTTCCGGCGGCAAACGGCGCGACGAAACGCCGGCTCGATTACGAGCTGATCGAGTCGCTGGTCCCGGACGGCGCCCGGGTGCTCGACCTCGGGTGCGGCGACGGGGCCCTCCTGGACGAGCTTCGCGAGAGGAAGGGCTGCGAGGGCCGCGGCATCGAGATCGACGAGGAGGCGGTCCTGGCGTGCGTGGAGCGCGGCGTGGCGGTCTACCAGGGCGACATGCTCGAAGGGATGAGCTTCTACCGCGACCGCCAGTTCGACGTGGTGGTCCTGTCGCAGACGCTCCAGCAGACGCTCCGGCCGCCGGAGGTCATCCGCGAGATGCTCCGCGTGGGGCGGTGCGCGATCATCAGCTTTCCGAATTTCGGCCACTGGCGGGTCCGGCTCCGGCTGCTCTTCGAAGGGCGGATGCCGCGGACGCCGCTGCTTCCTTACGAGTGGTTCGACACGCCGAACGTGCACCTGTGCACGGTGAGGGATTTCCGGGCGTTCTGTCGGACGGAAGGCCTGGATGTGGTGCGCCAGACGTTCCTGACGCCGGGGGGGCGCCGCGTCGGGCCGGCCTGGGCGAACTGGAGCGCCGGGACGGCCATTTTCCAGGTCCAGCAGGCCGGCGCCGGCCCCTGCTGCGGCGCAAGCACCTGCGCGTAAACCATGCCCCCCGATTCCACGCAAGCCCTTACCCAGCAGGGACTTACGGCCCAAAAAAAAGACACTTAGTGTCTTTTTTTCGTGCGCAAGGCGTTGTGACATAAGGACTTATGGGAGCAGGCGCTCGGGGCCTTTCTTGAGTTCGTAAAGGCTTGTGGGGTAGGGACTTACGGGTATTGGGCGCTTTGGCCGAAGCCGGGGTACCGCTCCAGCACCTCCGGCTCGATGCCTTCCTGCGGCGGCATGACGGCCATCTTCTTGCGGATCCCCTCGATGTGCCGGGTAGTGTGGTGCCGCATCCGCTCCGCGTACTCGCGGAGGGCCCGCGGCGGGTGCTTCGGATAACGGACCGCCTCCACGTCGAGGTGCGAAGCCTCGAGCGTCTCCGACAGCCGCTCGATCTGGGCCCGCAGCTCGTCCACGACGCGGGCCAAGGTGTACGGCGTCGGCCCGAGCCACGCGAACACCCCCGTATCGACGGCCGTGGTCTCCGGGGTGGGCTTGCCTTCCAGGGCCCGGTTCAGCTCGACGACGGCCCGGTGCTCGCAGTTGACGCAATGGGTGACGGCCCGGAGGATGGGCCAGACCTCCTCCCCCGGCGGCATCCACAGGACCTGCTCCTCCGTCAGGCGGCTGAGATAGGACCGCATCTCCTCGAACATCCCGGCCACCTCGGCGAGCGTCTCCCGTACGGCTTTCATGTCGGCGCTCGTGGGCATCGCAATCTCCCTGTCTGTCGACACGTTGGGCGCAAAAAGATGGGGTGA
>CAZGKW010000027.1:0-58610 GCA_964526295.1 uncultured Anaerolineales bacterium | reverse complement strand
GGGACGGCCGGGCGGCCCTTGTCTTCGCCGACGTCAGCGGCCACGGCATGGCCGCCGCCCTGGTCACCGTCATCGTCAAGATGGCGTTTCAGGAATGCGTACGGACCAATGCGTCCTTGGCGGCCTTCGTGCGACAGGCGAACCGCGACCTCTGTTCGTTCACCTCCGATGGCAGCTTTGTCGTCCTGGTGGCCGCCCTGGTTGATCCGGCCGCAGGGCAGTTCAGATACGTCAACTGCGGCCACAATCCGCCGCCCTTCTTCCTGCCGGCGGACCACGCAGGTTTGGTTCAGGGCCTTCCTCCGACGGGCGCCATGGTGCTGGGGGTCAAGGAGACCCTCGACGTCGAGGAGGGCGTGCAGCCGCTGGCACCCGGCGACAAGGTCCTCTTCGTGACCGACGGCGTGATCGAGGCCCGGGACGCCGACGGCAGTTTTTACGGCCGCGAGCGGCTTGGGGCGCTCCTCGATGCCCGCCGTTTAAGGCCGGTTGCCGAACTGGTCGGTGCGCTGGCCGAGAACCTCGAAGGTTTCACGCGAGGGGCCGAACAGAACGACGACCGGACGGTCCTGGCTTTCGAAGTCCACCGAACGCCTCGAAAGAAATCCTGAATGAGCCTTGATTCCGTAGTATGGTACGGGGTGTATCATGGTAGGGAGGAGGCCGGCGGTGAAGCCGTTGACCATCGGACAACTGGCCAGGAGCGCGGGAGTGGGGGTGGAGACCATCCGCTTCTACGAGCGCAAGGGGCTGGTCGAGGAACCCCCGCGGCGGGCCTCCGGGTACCGGCAATATGACCTCGAGGCCGTCCGGCGTATCCGCTTCATTCGCCATGCCAAGGAGCTGGGCTTTACGCTCCGTGAGATCAAGGAACTGCTGGATCTGCGGGTCGGGCCGGATTGCCGGTGCGGTGAGGTGCTGAAACTGGCCCAGGTCAGGATGGCCGACATCGAGCAGCGAATCAGCGACCTGCGGAAGATGAGCCGGGCGCTGTCGGCGCTGACTCGCGATTGCCAGCAGGGGCGCCCCAGTGCGGCCTGCCCCATCCTCGACGCCCTGGACCGAGAGGAGGGGGAAGTCAGGTGAAGATCGACGTGCTCTATTTCGAGGGCTGCCCGAACCACAAGCCGACCGTGCGTCGCGTCAGAGAGACGCTGGGGCGGCTGGGCATTGAGGCCGAGGTCAACGAGGTCGAGGTGACGGCTGAGGACGATGCGGCGGCCTTGAAGTTCATCGGGTCGCCGACGGTGCTGATCGACGGCCAGGACATCGCCCCCGCCCAGCGACAGAAGGCCGGCTACGGCTTCGGTTGCCGCACATTCGGCGGCGCGGGGTTGCCGTCGGCCGAAATGATGGAGAATGCCATACGGACGGCCGGTGCGGCCGCGACATTCACGAAACCGCCGCCCAAGAGGGGGTGGCTGAGCGCTCTGGCGGCGCTGCCCGGCGCTGCGGCGGAACCGCTCAACTTCGTCATCTACGCCCACGTGGAAATCGACGGCGAGCCCCACGCCCGCGTGCGGACGGCGTTCCGCTTCGCCGACCGGCCCGTGGAGGACACACCGGTTGCCGGCCGCGGGCACCGCCCGCCGCAAGCCGCGGCCTTAGCGCCTTCGGCCGGGCAGGCGGCGGCGTTGCAGGCACTTACCCCTCAGTCGGCACGATGATTCGCAGCCCGGAACGCCTCATCGTTTTCGGTCGGTACCCGGAACCGGGGCAAACGAAGACCCGCCTGGTTCCCGCGCTCGGCGCGCTCGGCGCCGCCGACCTCAGCCGCTGCCTGGCGGAGCACGCCTTGTCCGAGGCCCGCCGATGGGCCGGCGCGGGGCGCGGACGCCAAGTCGAGGTCCGCTACGACGGCGGGTCCGAGCGCAAGATGCGGCGCTGGCTCGGACCCGGGCTGGTCTACCGGAGGCAGCGCGGCAGCGACCTCGGGCGGCGCATGGCGTCCGCCCTCCAAGAGGCGTACGCCGCCGGCGCCCGCCGGACCGTGCTCATCGGCACGGACGTCCCCGCTGTCCGCGCGACCGTCCTGGGTGAGGCTTTTGAGGGCCTCAAACGAAACGACCTCGTCCTCGGTCCTACCCGCGACGGCGGGTACTGGCTGATCGGCGCCAAACGCCCCCCGGCCGTCTTCGACGGCGTCTCGTGGGGGACCGAATCCGTCCTTGACAAGACGCTCGGGTTCGCCGCATCTCACCGCCTGCGCGTAGTGCAACTGGAGGCCCTGGCCGACGTCGACCGGCCGGAGGACCTCTCCCTTGCCCGGCGCCTCTTCGATTCGCGCCGACCCGTGCTGTCCGTCGTCATCCCGGCCCTCAACGAGGCGGCGCGGATCGAGGCGGCCATCCGCTCCGCACGAGCGCCGGGCGTCGAGATACTTCTCGTCGACGGGGGGAGCGCGGACGAGACCGCCGCCATCGCGGCCCGGCTCGGCGTCCGCGTCCTGACGTCGCCCCCCGGCCGCGCACGCCAGCAGAACGCCGGCGCGGCCCGCGCCCGGGCCGACCTGCTATTGTTTCTCCACGCCGACACGATCTTGCCCGAGGGCTACGCGCCAGACGTCTTTGAGGCGATGCTCGACCGGGGATCGGTCGGCGGGGCGTTCCTGTGGCGGACGGACCTCGACACGACCGCCATGCGCATCGCGCGATGGTTTGTCCGCCTTCGCACCGTCTACGGCCGCGAGCCCTGGGGCGACCAGGCCCTGTTCGTCCGGCGGCGCGATTTCGAGGCCCTCGGCGGTTTCCCGGACGTGCCGATCGCCGAGGACTGGAGTTTCGTCCGCCGCCTGCGCCGCCGCGGTCGGCTCGCCATGGTCGAGAAGGAGGTTGTCACTTCGGCCCGGCGGTGGCGGCGGATCGGCGTCGCCCGAACGTTCCTCATCAACCACGTCATCGTCCTGGGCTGCCGCCTGGGTGTATCGAGACACCTTCTGGCCCGCTGGTACTGACCGGCCAGGGCCCAGACAGCCCGGTTATCCGCAGGAGGTCGGCGTGGTCCACAACTACGGCTGCAACGACCCCCAGCCGGCGGAGTTCGCGCCGCTGCCCACCGTCTTCCGCGCAAGCGGCCACACCACCGCCAGCTTCGGCAAGCGGCACACGCCCGGCTGCCAACACGTGACGAACCACGTCTGGGACCAGGGCCACGCCATCTGCCAGTTCGCCGACATCACCACCTACTCGAAGCTCAACCCGCGGTACGACGACGCCGACTATCGGGTCATTCACTTGCCCGGCCACCCAATGGTCCGCCACGGGGGCCCTCGTACCCCGCAGCATCGCGGTCCCGCGACAGCGGGCGTGTCCGTAAAGGCCATGGAATCGTCCGGGCCGGCGTCCGCACGGACCGGTACCGCATGGACCTGAACTGGGACCTCGCCGCCAACGCCCCCGACCGCGAGGATTACGACGGCAACCTCTTCGACCTGGCCGAAGACCCGCACGAGACGACGAACCTCTGGTCCGCCCGGGCCCACGCCGCCACAGTCGCCGACCTCTCGGAGAAGGTCCATGCCTGGGTGGCCCGCTGTCCGCCCCACGCCCGTCTCGTCGCCGGGGCCGCGCCTTGAGGCCCGGCCGCCCTGTGGCACACTCCCTTCGGTCCGAAGCCTCAGGATCGAGGACAGGACCGCCCTGGGCCTGGTCGAAGGGCCGCCGCCGGTCCGATGGCGCTTGCACGACGGGCGGCGGAGCGGTAACGTGAAGCCCGGATGGGCCAAAGGTTTTTCGTGCGCGATGGGGCGAATCAGGAGAGCGACATGTCACGGATCACGCGGCGGAAGTTCATGAAGCGGTCGCTGGCGGCGGCGGGCGGCACGTTCGTCGTCAGCCATGCCGGCCACCGAGTCCTCGGGGCCAACGAGCGGATCCGGGCCGCCGTGGCCGGCATACACGGCCGCGGCGGGGCCCACATCGGGTCGCTCGCCAAGATGAAGGACGTCGAGGTCGCCTACCTCATCGACCCCGACTCGACGCTCTTCGAGCGCCGCGCGGGGGATGTCGAGAAGCGCACCGGCCGCCGGCCCAAGTGCGTCCAGGACATCCGCGAGGCCCTCGACGACAAGGACCTCCACGCCGTCTCCATCGCCACCTGCAACCACTGGCACTGCCTGATCACCATCTGGGCGTGCCAGGCCGGCAAAGACGTCTACGTCGAGAAGCCCCTGAGCCACACCGTCCACGAGGGCCGCATCTGCGTCGAGGCCGCCCGCAAGCACAAGCGGGTCGTCCAGTACGGGACCGGGGCGGGGAGCACGGGCGACCGCATCGCCGGCCTCGCCCGGGCCGGGACCTACGGCAAGCTGCTCGTCTCGCGGGGCCTGTGCTACAAGCGGCGGGGGAGCATCGGCTTCGAGGAGCACGAGCCCCCGCCGGAGGGGCTCGACTTCGACGTCTGGACCGGCCCGGCCCCGAAGCAGCCGTACCACGAGAACCTCGTCCACTACGACTGGCACTGGTTCTGGGACTTCGGCAACGGCGACATCGGCAACCAGGGGTCCCACCAGATGCACGCCGCCCTGCACGCCGTCCCCGACGCCGCCTGGCCCCGCCAGGTGATGGCCGTCGGCGGACGGTTCAGCTATACCGACCAGGGCGAGACCGCCAACACCCAGATCGCCGTCTTCGACTACGGCCAGACGCAGGTCATCTTCGAGGTCCGCGGCCTGAAGACCGACAAGTACCTCGGGCAGGGCGTCGGCAACACGTTCCACTTCGAGGAAGGCGTGGTGGCGGGCGGCAAGTTCTATCCCAAGGGCGACACAAGCAAGCCCGAGAGCGTCGCCAAGGCCGACGTGGAGAAGCAGAGCCACGGCGGCAGCTTCGGCGGCTTCATCGACCGCATGCGGCGCCGGGACATCGACAACTTCCTGTGGAACCTCGAGACCGCCCACTATTCGTCCGGCCTGTGCCACCTGGGGAATATCTCGTACCGACTCGGGAAGGACGTCGCGTTCGGCTCCAGCGCGAAACCGTTCGGCGACAACAATGCCGCGAACGAGACGTTCGAGCGGATGCGGGAGCACCTGAAGGACAACGGGCTGGACCTTGCGGCGACACCGTACCGGCTGGGCCGCCATCTGACGTTCGACGGGGCCAAGGAACGGTTCGTGGGCGACGCGGAGGCCGACCGTCTGCTGACGCGCCCGCCCCGGCCGCCGTTCGCCGTCCCGGAGTCGGTGTGACGGCAGCCGGCGCGCCTCGCATGGCACGGAACGATGCGATGAAATACGCTCTCTGCGCTTTGGCTCTCGTGGCACTCGCCTTTGCATCAATGCCCGCCGCGGCGGAGGCGCCGCCGCCCTCGCCCTACGGCGTCCACGCTCACGTGACCCGCGCCGACGAGTCCCCCTTCCTCCAGCGGGAGCTCCCCCTGATGCGGCAGGCGGGCATCCGTTGGCTCCGGACGGGCTTCGTCTGGGCCGGCATCGAGCGCCGCCAGGGCCATAGGGACTACGCCCGGTGCGACACGGCCGTGGACGAAGCCGAGAAGGCGGGCGTCCACATCCTGGGTCTCCTGCACGGTACCCCGGGATGGGCCGAGCCGACGATCGAGCATCTCGACGAGTGGCTGGCCTTCGTCCGCGAGACCGTCGGGCGGTTCCGCGGCCGCGTCCCCGCCTGGCAGGTCTGGAACGAGCCCAACCTGAAGGGCTTCTGGAAGGACCCTAATCCCGTGCATTACGCGACGCTCCTGAAGGCCACCTATCCCGAGATCAAGCGGATCGATCCCGACGCCACCGTGGTCTGGGGCGCCACGTCCCGGCTCGACTGGACGTTCCTGGAGCCGGCCCTGGCGGAGGCCGACGGCAAATTCGACGTGATGGCCATCCAGCCCTATGGTTACGGCGACCCGCGGGCGCCGGAGGCCTACATCTCCGACGCCCTGGATGAGATGCGAAAGCTGATGGCCCGGCACGGCGTCGAAGACAAGCCCATCTGGTTCACGGAGTGGGGCTGGCCGTCGCACACGGGCCGGCGGGGGATGAGCGACCGACAGCAGGGGCAGTACATCGCCCGGGCCTACCTCCTGGCCCTGAACGCCGGCTTGGAGCGGGGCTTCTGGTACGAGTTCCAGGAGCGCCGCGAGTCCGACGAGCAGAACGAGGACGCCTTCGGCATCCTGGAGCATGACCTCAAGCCGAAGCCGGCGTACACCGCCTACGCCACGCTCATCCGGGCCCGCCCGCCGGGCTCCACAGCACTTGACCGGCCGTGGAAGACGGGCCTCGTCTACCATCCGGCCTGGACCCGTCCCGACGGGACGACGGTGCACGCCGTGTGGAACCTGTGGGGCCGATGGAACTCGCCGCGGATGACCGCCGTGCGGCTGGAAGGAACGCTGACCGACGCCTACGACTACCTGGGCCGGCCCGTGAAGCTCAGCGTGGACGCCGGCGGCCGGACGACGCTGCCGCTCGACTGGGGCTCGCCGATCTACCTGGTGGGCCCGGCGCGCATGGCCTTCGAGTGACTCACCGGGTCGCGGGGCGCCGCGTCCTGTGTGTCCCGCCGATCGGCCGTCCGGCGGGGCAGGCCCAACTTCCCCGGCAGACCGTTTTCAGACAAGGGCACCAGCCATGGACGCGCTTCTCTCGCGAATCTACGGATGCGAGGCGGCCGGAACGATCGGCAACTCGATGGGCGACGTCACGGAGGGGCTCTCGTGGCGCGAGATCGAGGAGCGGTTCGGCCTCCTCGACCGGCTCGTGCCGCAGGACGTCGAGGCCCGCCGCCACCCCCGGCGGTTCGGCCCCGACTGGGTCGTCCATGCCCACCATCGACCGCCCGGCATGACCGAGGACGGCTTCGAGCGGCACCGCCTGTGCACGAGCGCGATCCTGAAGAAGGGCGGCCGGATTACCGTCGACGACCTCGCCCGGACGTGGCTCGACGAGATCGACCCCGACCGTTTCGGCTACCTCCTGCGGTGCCAGGACCGGGTGATCTACGACCTGATCAAGGCGGGGATGCCGCCGTGGGACATCGGCCGGCACGCCTCCTGGCCTGGCTTCATTGGGACTTCGAAGATGATCATGCCGGTCGGGATGGTCAACGCCTGCCGGCCGGACGCGGCGGCCCGCGATGCCCTCGACGTCGGACGCCTGAAGGACACTCAAGGGCGGCCGGGGAACTTTGCCCTGGAGGTGGCCGCGGGCCTCGCCGCGGCGACAGCCGAGGCCCTGCGGCCAGCCGCGACCGTCGATTCGGTCATCGGTGCGGCCCTGGCGCAGCTCCCCGGCGAGCCGCGGGCGGAGGTCGAGCAGGGCCAGGCCTGGGCCGGCGAAGCCGGCGACTGGCGGGACCTGAGGCCGCTCTACGAGGCGCGATACGCCGGGCGGCACGCCTCGAACGCCGTCGAGGTCCTCTCGGGCGGCCTGGCGTGTTTACGCATGGCCGACGGGCAGCCCCGGGAGGCCATCGTCTACGCCGTCAACCTGGGCCGCGACACCGACTGCAAGGCCTACGTGGCGGGGGGCCTGGCGGGGGCGCTGCGGGGCATCGCGGCCGTCCCGGCCGACTGGGTCCGCACCGTCGAGGAAGAGGTCGTCGCCGATCCGTACACGGTCTCGCGTCGGACGGCCCGCGAGGCCGCCGAAGGGCTGTACGGGTCGTGCCTGGCGGAGCGGGAGAAGCTGCGGGCGGCCCTCGGCGAGCTGGACGGCCTGACCGCCGAAGGCTGACCTGTCGTTGGGCTGAGGCTACTTCAGCGTGGCGTCGGGGTCGTGGACGGCGTGGAGCTTGAGCCAGGCCTCGGCCAGCTCGCGGTCGGCGACCCAGAACATTTTCTTCCGTTCGGCCTCGGGCACGTCGGCGGCCTTGCGGATCAGCTTCTCCGGCGGCGTCGGGCCGGCGGCCTTGATGCGGACCAGCTCGGCGGCCCGCTCGTCGGCCTCGGCCTGGATCTCGCGGGCCCGGGCCACCTCCTCTGCCGTCACGTCCTCCAGCCACGGTCCGATCCGGCCCCACTGGACCGTCATGCGAAGCACCATCAGCAGCGGATAACGGCCCGGCGCGAGGTCCAGCACCTGCTTGTGGCGGACCGGCACGCCGGCCAGGACCGTCTGCTGCCGCGTCGCCGCCGTGAACGGGGCGATGAGCTTGTAGTGCTTCCGCTCGTCGATCTGCAGCACGGTGAACGCGAGCATCGTAAACCTGGAGGCAGGCCGCAGACCCGTGCCGAGCGCGATGCCGCCCTCCTTGGCGACGTGCTTCGGCGCGATCCGCTGGAACGTCGCCGTCCGGCCGTCGATCGCCACCGTGTCGCCGGGCCTCGGCCGGAGGTCTTTCAACTCTTTCGGCTCGAGCATCGGGTCGGCCTTCATGGGGAAGTCAAGGGTCGCGACGACCCAATCGTTCAGGCCCTGGACGCTCGTGTCGGGCTTGACCACGGGGACGCCCTCCGGCGGCGCGAACCCCGCGGGCGGTTCGAAGGAGGCGTACCCGCTGACAGGGGCCTCCTCGCCGCCGCCCGGCAGGTAGCCGTCGGGTCCTTCCCTGAGCGGCAGGTGCGGCACCTGGAACAGCTCCTCTACGGCGAACCGGTCGATCAGGTAACCCTTCGATGCATCGACCTGCTTCAGGCGGATCGGCCCGTCGGTGGGATAGGCGCCCTCGGGGACGCGGAGGGCGAGGGCCTTTTCGATGAAAAGCGCCAAATAGTCCCAAACCCGGAGGACGCTCGTCTCGCCCGGTCGGACCGGCTTGCCCCAGCCCTTGCTGCCGTGCGTGTCGGGATAGTCGCCGTGGCCGATGCCCTTGGCGACGGCCTGGTGGGGGAGCCACGCCGTCCGGGCCCGGTAGTTCAGCAGCGCCGGCCGGACGTGATTGAACCAGGTGCCCCCCCATTCCGTCTCGCCGTTGGCGTTGACCTGGAGGATGGTCTCGTCGCCGAGTCGGTTCCAGGGCAGCGGCGGCCAGGTCGGCGTCTCGCCGTGGTACGTGACCGAGGCGATGGTCCGTTCGGGGAAGAGCCAGGCCATGCGGAAGGGGAACTCGCCGCGGCTCGACTTGCCGAACGTGATCCACGGCGCGTGGCGGTATTCGCGGACGCCGGTCGTCTCGGCCACGAGGTCGAGTACCTTCTGGATGCGGTCGGGCTCGTCCGGGGCCTCGGTCCGGTGCTCGATGCCGGTCTGGAAGGAGCGGAGGTAGACGATGCCCATCCCGTGCCGGGTGGCCGCCTCGCGCAGGGCGGCGTGCTCGCCGAAGATCTTCGAGTCGGAGTTGTTCGGGATGATGAGCATCGCCCGGATGCGTTCGGCGCCCGGCGGCGTCCAGACGAGGACGTCGGCCTTCGCTTCGCCCCGGCCCCGCTTTCCGCCGAGGTCGTCGGGGAGCTTCAGCCCCAGCGGCCAGTGCGGCGGCTCGGCAAGCGATGCGTCCTGGGCCCACGCGCCCGGCCCAAGGGCGAGCGTTGTCAGAAAGGCTGCGGCCATTGCGGCGAGTGTTCGTTGAGGGCTGATCGCACGTTCCATCCTGTAAAGTCCCCTTGCGGCATGGCGTGTTTGCACCCCGACGTCGCAACCGAGGGCGGCCCTCGCGGTCGGGGCGCCCTTGGGTATAACCCCGGAGGGGGTCGGCGGAGACGGCAACTCCTGCCCGACCTCCCTTGGCGGACACCGGCTCGCGGCGCTTCTTACGGTCGGGCGGTGATTTCCCACACGTCCGCCGCCAGCTCGGTCGCCGTGATCTGGACGTCGATGAAGTGCCGGATCACCCCGACGTTGGTCGTCGTGTGGGGGGTGGGTTTCAGGGTGCGGAACCGCCCGCCGGCCAGGGCCAGCGGTACAAGGAGCTGGTCGGCCAAGTGCTCGCCAACCGGGGCCTCGGCGTCGAGATAGCGGCGGGCGTCGCGGACGGCCCGCGAGGCCACCGTCTCGGCCCGCACGCCGCGTTGGCCGAAGCCCGTCACCAGCTCCGTCACGTTCGCCGACTCTATCTCCAGGAGCAGCGCGTTGCCCGGCCCGGCCGGGTCCTTTACCGGCTCGACGCGAAGGCCGTCGGTCGGCCATCCGAGTTTCCGGTGAACGACGCGCAGTTCCCGCTCGGCGATATGGGCCGGCAGGTTCGAGACGAGCGCCGTCGCGCCGCAGCGGACGACGGGTCCGCGGTCGAGAAGCTCCAGCGGCCCGAGCTTGGCGACCGGCTCGATCCATGCCCGGAACCGGCCCCCGCCCGCCGGGTAGAACCCCGGCCGGTCGAGCTGGGTCCGGACCCGCGGCCCCATCCGCGAGAGGACCGGCAGGAGGACCTTCTCCAGGAAATCGTAAGGCGGGGCCCAGGGGTTGTGCGTCCCGCCCTCCAGCACCAGCTCCGAGGGCCCGGCCGCCAGAGCCAGCGCCGGCAGGACGGTCTGAAAGACGAGCGTCGCACTGCCGGCCGTCCCGACGCTGAAGTGATAAGTCCCCGGCCGCACGGGACCGGGCTCGAAGACCAGCTCCATCGATTGCAGGGCGTCGCCGCGGAGTTCCGCCTGCGAGATCTCGGCGGCCGCCCGGACGGCCGTCAGATGCTGGCGCAGGAGACCGGGCTTCCTCCGCCCCGCCCGGATGTTCTCCATCCGGAAGGCCCGGCCGGTGACGGTCGCCAGGGCGAGCGAGGTCCGCAGCACCTGCCCGCCGCCTTCGCCCATCGATCCGTCGATCGTGATCATCGCGGGGCCCCCGAGCCCGCATCACGCCGGGCCTCGTCCCAGATGGCCTGGGCACGGGCCGCCAGCGCGTCGGCCTCCTCGTCGCGGCCCAGGCGGTGCAGGACCGCCGCCAGGTTCTCCAAGGCCGACGCGACGCGGGGATGACGGGCCCCGAACACCTTCTCCCGGATGGCCACCGCCCGCCGCATGAGCGGCTCCGCCTCGGCGAAGCGTTCGAGATCGACGTGTAACAAACCCAACCGGGAGGCTTGGGCGGCCGTCTCCGGGTGCTGCGGCCCGAGGGACGACTCGCAGATCCGCAAGGCCCGCGACGCGGGAGCGATGGCCTCGGCCGCCCGGTCGCCAGACCGCAGCACGTCCGCCAGGCACGCCAGACTTGCGGCCACCTCCGGGTGGGCCGGGCCGAAGACGGACTCCCGGACCTCCAATGAGCGCCTCGCGGTCGCCTCGGCCTTCTCGATGCGGCCGAGCGTCCGCCAGATGCGGGCCAGGACTTCCAGTGCCCCGGCGAGCTCGGGGTGGTTCGGCCCGAACGCCCCCGTCAGGATGCCGACGGCCCGCAGACACAGCGGCTCGGCGGCGGCCGAGTCGCCTTGCTTGCGCTTCAGCAGTGCCATCGCTATGAGCACCTCCGCCACGGCGGGGTGGTCCTTGCGTTGCATCTCCTCCCGGATCGCCAGGGCCCGCTCGTAGTGGAGGCGGGCCTCGTCGTAGCGGCGAGCGTCCAGGCACACGTCACCGTGGCGTTTCAGAATGCCGGCGAGCTTCAGGTGGTCGGGCCCGTAAGCGGCCTCGAGGATTCGGATGGCCTTGGTGGTCAGCATCTCGGCGGTTTCGAGACGGTCCTGCTCGCGGAACATGGCCGCCAGATTGCCGAGCAGGGCCGCTACGAGCGGGTCGTTCGGCCCGCGCGCATCTTCGAGGACTTTCAGGGCCCGGCGGTAGTGGGGGAGGGCCTCGTCGTACTCGCCCCGGGTCCGGTGGACCTCGGCCAGGTTGCTGAGCGTCGTGGCGACCAGCGGGTGATCGGGCCCCAACGTGCGGACCCGGACGGCCAGCGCGGTGCGGAGCAGCCGTTCGGCTTCGTCGTACCGGCCCTGGGTCCGGCGGAGCAGGGCGAGGTTGTTCATGGCGGCGGCAACGTCGGGATGCCGGGGGCCCCGAAGCCGCTCGAGGAGCGTCAGGGCCTGCTCCAGGAGCCGCCCGGCCTCGGCATACGAGCCGCGGACCTGGTGAACGTAGGCCAGGTTGTGACCGCTCTTGGCGAGACGCAGGTCGCGCCGGCCCGATGCTTCGGCGATGTCGAAGGCGGCCCGGAACTCGGCCTCGGCCTTGGCGAAGTCGCCCGCCTTCAGGGCGGCCTCGCCGGCCCGGCGATGCACCTCCCACGGGTCGGAGGGCTCGGCCGCAAGCCCCGTCGCCGGCCACAGGCCGGCACCCGTGAGAAGGAACGCCCCGGCCGCGACGGCCGCGGCGATGGTCGGCGCCATGGGCCACAACGGGCGTAGCGCCGCCTCCTGGGCGGACGACCGCGGCTGGCCATGGACGACGTGTCCGCCCACTGAACGGTCCTCCTGACCAAGCATAAAAACGTTGGGCCCGGCCGGTCAAGCACTGTCACACCGTGGGCCGCCCTGTTCTTTGCTTGACGGTCCCGCGCGGGCCCTCGTAGGATGACGCCGTCCAGGGGGGTTTCTGAGGAATCGCCCCGGACGCGTCATCGGTGTTCGTTCGACGCCGGGTTTCTTCCAGGAGGCCCTTCGCCATGCAGCGGTCCCTCATTGTGGCGGTCCTAGCAGGCTCGATCCTGTGGCTGGCGGCAGCCGGGTGCGGCCACGATGGCGGCACCGACGACGCCGCCCTCAAGATCGCCGTCATTCCCAAGGGCACGACCCACGAGTTCTGGAAGTCCATCCACGCCGGCGCCGTGAAGGCCGAACGTGAGCTGGGCGACGTCGAGGTGATCTGGCAGGGCCCGCTGGTCGAAGACGACCGCCGCGGCCAGATCCAGGTCGTCGAGACGTTCCTCGGCGACCGGGTCGGCGGCATCGTTCTGGCGCCGGTCGACGAGGAGGCCCTCATCCGGCCCGTCCGGGCCGCCAGGGACGCCGGCATTCCCGTCGTCATCATCGACTCCGGTCTGAAGGACGAGGACGCTTACGTCAGCTTCGTCGCGACGGACAACTACAAGGGCGGCGCCCTGGCCGGGCAGCGGATGGCCGAGCTGCTCGGGCCCGACGGCGGGAAGGTCGTCCTCATGCGATACGCCGTGGGGCATGCCTCCACCGGCAACCGCGAGCGGGGGTTCCTGGACGAGATCGCCCGGCACCCGGAAATCGAGGTCGCCTCGAAGAACCAGTACGCCGGGGCGACCATCAGCGAGGCCCGCCGGACGGCCGACGCCCTGCTGACCCGTTTCGGCGAGGGGCAGGTGGAAGGCATCTTCTGCCCGAACGAGTCCAGCGCCTACGGCATGCTGGAGGCCCTGCGCGGCGCGGGCCGGGCCGGCAACGTCATCTTCATCGGCTTCGATGCTTCCGACAAGCTCCTCGCCGGCCTGAGAGGGGGCGAGATGCATGCCACGGTCGTCCAGGACCCGTTCCGCATGGGCTACGACGGGGTCAAGACGGTCGTGGCCCATGTCCGCGGCCAGGAGGTGCCCAAGCGGATCGACACCGGCGTCGTCCTGATCACGCCGGAGAACCTCGACGACCCGGACATCCAGCGCCTCGTCCATCCGCCGCTGGACGAATACCTGAAGTAGCCGCGGGCGAGCGATGAGCGACCCGAGCCAGCCCTCTCATCCGGCGACGCCCGGCGATGATGGCCCGCGGCTCCTCATGAGCGGCATCTCGAAAGCCTTCGGCTCCACGCAGGCCCTCCGCGACGTCGACCTGGAGGTCCGCCCCGGCGAGGTGCACGCCCTCGTCGGCGAAAACGGGGCCGGCAAGAGCACCCTCATGAAGGTCCTGTCGGGGGCCGTCCGGCCGGATGCGGGCCGCATGGCCCTCGACGGCCGGCCCTACCGTCCGGTGACGCCGCTGGTCGCCCGCCAGGCCGGCGTGGCCATGATCTACCAGGAGCTGAGTCTCGCGCCCGACCTTACGGTCGAAGAGAACATCCTCCTCGGGGCCGAGCCGTCTCGCCTCGGCTTCGTCCGGTGGAGCGAGATGCGCCGCCGCGCCGTCGAGGCGCTCGAGCTCCTCCGGCATCCGGACATCCATCCCGCCAGGCGGGCCGGCGACCTGAGCGTCAGCGCCCAGCAGCTCGTCGAGGTGGCCCGGGCCCTGGCCGCGCGGGCCCGCATCGTCGTCATGGACGAGCCCACCTCCAGCCTGAGCCACGCCGACACCGAGGTCCTGTTCGGCGTCATCCGCCGGCTCCGCGACCGCGGCGTGAGCGTCATCTACATCAGCCACGTCCTGGAGGAGATCCGCGAGGTTTCGGACCGATTCACCGTGCTGCGGGACGGCCACGGCGTCGGGTCGGGCGAGACCGTCGCCACGCCCACCGCCGAGATCATCCGCCGGATGGTGGGACGGGAACTGAGGGAAGTCTATCGCCGGACGCCGCACGAGATCGGCGAGGTCGTCCTCGACCTGGCGGGCCTGGGCGGTGAGCCGCTGCCGCGGAGCGTGGACCTGGAGCTCCGCCGGGGCGAGGTGCTCGGCATCGCGGGCCTGGTTGGCGCCGGGCGGACGGAGCTCGTCCGGGCCGTTTTCGGCCTGGCCCCCGTCCGTTCGGGGCAGGTCCGCGTCAAGGGCGTCACGACGACCGACTGGACGCCGGCCAGGATGGTCAGGCACGGTGTCGGGTACCTGTCGGAAGACCGCAAGGGCGAGGGCCTCGCGCCGGACCTGACGGTGGCCGAGAACCTGGCCCTGAGCCGGCTCGGGCCGTATCGGCGATGGGGACTGGTGAGCGGCCGGCGCGTCGCCGCCGCCGCGAACCGCTGGATCAACCGACTGGGCATCCGGACGCGCGGGCCCGACGCCCCGATCCGATCGCTATCGGGGGGGAACCAGCAGAAGGTCGCCCTGGCCCGCCTGCTTCACCAGGAAGCCGATGTCCTCCTCCTGGACGAGCCGACGCGAGGCATCGACGTGGGCTCGAAGGCGGACATCTACGCCCTGATCGGCGAGCTGGCCGCCCAGGGCAGGGCGGTCCTCTGGATCTCGAGCTACCTGCCGGAGCTTCTCGGCGTGTGCGACACGCTGGCCGTCATGCACCGGGGTCGGCTGGCTCCGAAGCGGCCTGTGCCCGAGTGGACGCCTGAGGCGGTCATGGTCGTAGCGACGGGCGGCTCGCCGGTTGCTGCTCCGGGGGGCGGAGGGACACTGTGAGCCGAGCCGACCCTCAACCGGGCCTGGCGCCCCCATCGGGACGACCGGCGTCGCGTGTCTTGGCCTGGCTGGCGCCGCTCATCGGACTGACCGTCCTGGTCCTCGGCGGGGGCCTCGTCCAGTACGTGCTTCGCGGTCACGTCGGCTACCTGTCACCGGTCAACCAGACCACGGTCCTGACCCAGAGCGTCGTGATCGTCGTGGCGGCGGTCGGCATGACGCTGATTATCGTCTCCGGCGGGATCGACCTGTCGGTCGGCAGCGTGGTCGCCCTGACCTCGGTGACGGCCGCCTGGACGGCCCGGGCGTTGCACCCCGACCGAAGCGTCCCGATGGGGGAGGTCGAGGCGGTCCTGGTGCCCCTCGGCGCCCTGTTCGTGGGAATGGCCGTCGGGGCCGGCGTGGGGGCCGTCAACGGGGGTGTCATCACCGGCCTGAAGCTCCCGCCGTTCATTGCGACGCTCGGCATGATGGCCCTGGCCCGGGGGGCCGCCAAGGGCCTGGCCGGCAACCAGACGATCAATCCCATCCGCAACTGGATCTCCCGGTTCACGGACAAGAGCGTGGAGTTCTGCAAGCTGAACTGGCCGGAGCCGCCTCTGAGATGGCAGGGGAGCGTGGCCATCTCTTCGGCCGTGCTCGCCACGCTGGTCATTGTGGTGGCGGCCATGGTGGTCCTCAGGGCTTCGCGTTTCGGACGCCACGCCTCCGCCATCGGATCGAACGAGGCCACGGCCCGCCTTTGTGGCATCCGCGTCACGGCCACGAAGCTCTGGATTTACGCGGCAGCGGGGGCCCTGTTCGGCCTGGCCGGCATCATGGACTACGGCTACAACGGCATCGGCGACCCGACCACGGCCCGGGGGATGGAGCTGGACGTCATCGCAGCGGTGGTGATCGGGGGCGGGTCGCTCGCCGGCGGGCGGGGCAGCGTCCTGGGCACCCTCGTCGGGGCCCTCCTGATGGCCGAGCTGCGGAACTTCTGCGTCCTGCTCGGCGTCGAGGACTACTACCGCGACATGGTCGTCGGGGTGGTCATCGTGGCCGCCGTGGCTGTCGATCGCTTCCGGCACCGCCGGACTTCTTAGGGCGCCCTTCCCGTGGCGAGAGGGCGACGCTTCGACGTGGCGATCGTCGTCGGCGGGCCCGCCGGGGCGGCGTGCGCGTATCACCTCGCCTCCGCCCGGGCCCGAGCCGCCGCCGACCTGGCCTTCGTCGTGCGGGCGATCTTACCGATCACTTTTTCTCCTGGGCGTTCTCCGCTGTGCCCTCCGTCGCGCGTTCCTTGAGGGCGCCGCCGCCGCCGTCTGGTTCAGGATCGCGAGCCGAAGTAGAAGGTGACCGCCGCGCACAGGGCGATGACCGCCGCCTCGGGCATCGACTCGTCCCACCCGGCGACGAACAGGGCGATGGTCACCGCGCCCGCCGCCAGACCGAGCAGGCCTTTCAGGTGGATCAGGAACGATGGGATGCGGACCCGCTCGCTCAGCCTCCCGAGCAGGTGCCCCGCCACCAGGCCCGCCAGGATGATGAACAGCTCCAGGTGCTGCGGCACGTCTGCCAGACGCTGGCGGACGAACAGGCCGAGGCCCGCCGCCAGGAGCAGCAGCACCAGGACCCGCCGGACGACGCCCGCCGGCAGGAACAGGGGCATCTCCCGCCGGGCCGCCGGATCGTAGACCCGGTCGCTCAGCATCGCCGCCTTCGTGCGGAAACCGAAGTAGAACCCGACCACCGCCAGCACGAGTGACGCCAGCGGCCCCGGAATGTCCTCGCCCGTGAAGACGCGGACCCCGCACGCCGCCGCCACCCCCAACGCGATCAGGGCCCGGATGCTCCCGCGAGGCAGGCCCAGCGGCTCCGGCCGGTCCTCGACGGACCGGTCACACAGGGCCACCTCACCCGTCTCGTGGTCCACGAGGACGCCGAACGTCCGCCCGCATGCCGCACAGGTGTACGGGGTGTGGTCGTCGAGGCGGCGGCCGATGTCCTGGCCGCACTGGGGGCACCGAAGGTCGGCTGTGGCGGTATCGGAACGGGTCATGGCAAAGCTTCCACAGTCGGAACGAGTTCGTCCGCGTCGCGTTCTCGCCGCCATTCGCCTCGCAGGCTGATGCCGTCGATGCCGGTCGGCACGGGCCGGCCCAGCAGGTCCAGGACCGTCGGGGCGACGTCGACCGCCCGGACGGGCCGGTCGATCTCGCCGTGCGGCACCCCCGGCCCGGCAAGCGCGAGCGGCACGAACATCTCGTCCGGTCCGAGGCCGCCGTGGCCCGACTGCCACTTCGTGCCGAAGTCCCACCCTGGGGCGGCGAACAACACCAGGTCACCCGCCCGAGGGGCGTCGAAGTAGGCCAGGAGCTGCGGCGGCAGGTCGGGATAGGCCGTGCCGCCGGTCGCCTCGAGCCACGTTCTCGCTTCGACCGGGCGGCCGTCGAGCATCTCGTGGGGGAGGGTGCCGCGGTAGCCGAGCGGGTCGCCTCCCTCGACGGTCGTGAGGGCCACGGCCCGGCTCTCGGGCGAGGGCCGCGACAGCTCAACGATGCCCCGCTTCGTCGCGACGCGGACACGGTCCGCGCCGGCCCGCCAGGCGACGGCGTCGACCGCCTCCGCGCGGCGGAACGTCTCGATGAGGTCCACCCGGCGCCCGTTCCGCGTTGGGTAGGCCCGCAGGTCGCCGGGCGAGGGGCGCACGGTCCACGGCTCGAAGGCCGTCTCGGGGCCGCCCTCAGCCCCGGGGCGGGGCTTGCGGAGGCACACCGCGGCGTACCGGTCGCCCGAGCCGTACACGACCGCCGAGAACCGGCGGTAGTAGTCGAGCCGCTTCTCGAACGGCGTCTTCTCCCACAGGTGCTTGCGGGCGACGGCCAGACCCAGCTCGCTTCGCAGGACCGGCTCGACCGGCCAATGCCGTTCGACCGCCGCCATCCCGTGGTCGCTGATGAGGCCGAGGATGAGCTTGTCGAGGATGCCCGACGCCTCGAAGTCGCGGAGGACGCGGCCGACCTGGGCGTCGGTGTGCTCCAGGGCCTCGCGGTACGTCTCGGACCCGACGCCGTGGCGGTAGGCGGCGAAGTCCGGGGCGAGCTGGTAGGCGATGACGACGGCCGGGAACCGTCCACGCCGGTTCGCCACGTCCGCCACGATGTTGAACCGGAGGAGGGCGATCCGGTCGACCAGGTGGTACATGCCGAAAAAGTAGGGCGGCCCCGCGCTGGTCCAGTTCTCGACGAACTTCGTCGCGCCGCGGTGGGCTTGGAAGAAGACGCTGAAGGTCGTCCGGTCGGGCAGACGCTCGTAGACCGTCGGGGCGAGGTAGTCGCCGGCCAGGGCGTTCTTCTGGGCGATCGTCTCGTAGTTCCGCCAGATGAGCCGGTTCCGGTCGAACCAGTTGATGCCCGTCACTGCGTGCCGACCGGGAAAGAGGCCCGTGACGAACGACGTCTCGTTGGCCAGGGTCACGCTGGGCACGTTCGCGACGCATCGGCGGGCGTAGAACCCCCGGTCGACGAGGTGCCGCTTCAGGTTCGGCAGCCGACCGGCCGCGAGCATCTCGTCGAAGACCGCCGGGCTCACGCCGTCGACGAAGAAGAGGACCGCCCCGATGGGCTCGTCGTGAAGGGCGTCGTCGGGCAGCTCGTACCGGACGCCGAACGGCTCGTCGCGCTCGTCCACGAGGGCCGCACATCCGCCCGCCGTCCAGACGATGAGGAGCGACGCAGCCAGGGCCAGGGCCGGCGCGGCGGGACGCGGCATGCTCACTCCTCGTCGTGGGGCGGACCCGGCCAGGGCCGGCCCATCAGGGCCGTCAGGGCTTGGGGCACGTCGCGGCTCCGAAGCGCCGAGAGGTCGTCTCCGGGCCCCGCGATCGGCCCCGCGGTCGACATGATGAACGTCGTCGTGCTGGAGCGGCCAAGGTCGCCGTGCGTGCTGGCCACGTAGGGAATCCAGGCCCGCTTGCCGGCGGCCCCGGCGCAGCGGCCCGCGCACAGGTTCGCCACCACGTCCGGCGTGTTCTTTGTGAGGCCGTGGAACGCCCGCCACACCCGCTCCAACGGGTCGGGATAGCGATGGGTGAACGTCTCGCGGAACCAGTCGGCCTCGGCGGCGAACCCGTCCGCGTCGAGCTGCCCCAGTGCCTCCAGCCGCTCCACGACGGGCCCGAGCTCGAGCGGGTCGCCCATCAGCGCCCGGTACCGGTACCGCCCGTCTTGGTGCTCGACGAACGCCGTTCCGCCCCGGCTCCGCAAGACCACGTGGTCGTCTTCCGGGTAAGCCGTCAGCGAGACGGCGTCGTGGTACAACAGGTCGTCGGCAAGGGCGTCGCGGTCGTCCGTGCCGAACGCCGCATAAGTGACGAGGCCGTATTCGACGGGCACGACGTCGCGCGTCCGGGCGAGCCTTTTCGTCACGTGCCACCCGCGCTTCCGGAGGAACCCGGCGAAGTCGATCCGCTCGCAGTGACGGAGCGTGTGCCCGTGGTCGGCCAGGAGCGTCACCTCGGTCCGGCCCCGGCTTTCCCAGACGAGCTGCTCGACCAGCCGGTCGCAGGCCTTCAGGACGTCGCGGATGCCTTGGCGGCCGGCTCGCGACCCGATACCGGCCGTCGAGACGAAGTACGCGTTCACGTCGGCGTCGTCGCTCTCCTCCAGAGCGGCCTTGAAGTCGACGAGCTCCCGCCGGAACGTGTCCTTGGGGAAAAGGTATCCCAGGGCGTCGGTCAGCGTGTCGGCCCGGTAGTCGAGATACGACGTCCAGGGTTCGTTGCTCATGGCCAGGTAGAAGCGGTCGCCCCCGGCCAGGCGGTCCGTCTCCTGGTCGAAGTAGAGGGCCTCGTAGCCGGTCGGCCGCGCCGAACCGAAGACGTCCGCCAGGGCGATGTCGGTCATCGTCGGGAACGGCGAGACGAGCCGCACCGGCGGGTGGAACAGGCGCAGCAGGCCGTCGTCGTAGGCCCGCCAGACCTCTTCGAACGGGACGCCGTCGAGGACGATGACGACGTGGCGAGACTCCTGCGGGCTGATGGCGTCGAGGTCGAGCGGGACGTCCGGCTTGCCGTCGGCGTCGGTATCGTAGGCGATACGGTCCTTCCGTCCGCGGGCGTTGAGGTCGGCGAAGTAGTCGGCCCGGCCGTCGCCGTCGGTGTCGTAGGCCACCCGGGCGCCGGTCTCGGTGGGGACGGCCTGGAGCGGGTCGGCCGGGAAGCGGATGGCCTCCCGGCAGCCGCCGGCCCACGCCGCGAGCACCGACAGCACGCATAACAGCCTGGCCGCCCGGCGAAACGGTCCGCCTTCGACCGACGGCATTCCGCGACGCGCCCGCCTCTCCGGCTGGTCTGTCATACCGATTGCTCCCCCGGTCGCGCCGCTCGTCTCCGGCCGCGCCACGTCACCGCAATGTACATCGACGCGGTCCGCCCGGCCAGTGTTCTTTCCCTCCTGACCGGGACCGGCACAGACAGGATCGAGGGGTGTCTCAGGGCCAGGGATCGGCCCAGACGGCGTGGGGCACCTCACGGGAGAACGATGCCCGGGCGCCCACGACGACGCCGGCATGCGCCAGTTCTCCTGCGGGCACCTCCAGGACGTACCTGGCCGGTGTCCCTGACGGGTAGGACCGACGGCCGGCCCCGTCGGGCTCAACCTCCATCGCGTACACGGCCACGACACGCCGGTCGGCGGCCACGAAGGCGATGTCGAGCGGGACCAGGCAGCCCCGCATCGTGTGCACCCGGGGACGGGCCCGGCGGTGGATGAACAGCATACCCGTGCCGGGCGCCAGCACCTCGCTGCCCCCCAGGCCGACCCGTCGGTCGTGGGCCGTCAAGACCACCTCGACCGTCCAGGTCCCCCGGCCGAGGGTCACGCGGCCCGTGATGGGGCTCGACGGCCACCGCGGCCCTTTGACCAGCCGGCGGACCAGGTTCAGCGCCCGGTCCCACAGGCGTGCCAGGACGTGCCTGTGCAGGGGACCGCCCATGGATCAGCCCTTCGTGCCGTTCTTCGAGCCGGCATCCAACTCAGGGCCGGCCCTTGTGTCATCGGAATCCGCCGTCGCCGAGGGCCGGGCGGTCCCGGCCTGCTTGCGGCCCTTCCTCGAGCGTCGGAACCGAAGCTCGCGGAGCCTCACCACCGTCCTCTTGCGGACCCACACCGTCCAACGGGCCAGGGCGCTGTGGGCCTTGGTGATGTTGGAATAGTGGACGAGGGCGGCCCCGAACGATGCCTTGAAGGTCGCCAGGCTCGGCATGTTGGCGCCCTGGAAATCGAACCTGTCCAGCCCTCGCCGGCAGCTCCACGCCAGGGCGTGCCAGTTCATCAGATTGCTGGCGGGGTACTTTCGGAATCGCACGTCGCAGACCGTGTCGACGGCATAGAACGTCCTCCGGTAGGCCGCGCCGACGTACATGGCCATCACCTTCCCGTCGACCTCGGCCCGAAGGGCGAGCGTCTCGCCGCCGTCGGCCAGGGCGCCCAGCATGTCGCTGAGGACGTCGCGCGTCAGCATCGACCGCTTGTCCGACCGGGCGAACGTCTCGGCCGAGAGCGTCACGTACCGGTCGAGATGGGGCCCCAGTCCGCCCTCGACGATCTCGACGCGGCGCTTGCGAGCCTGACGGACCCGTCGACGGCACTCCGAGGTCAGTCGATCCCACACGGCCTCTTCGCCACCAGCCAGGTCCACCACGGCGTTGCGCTGGCGCTCGTGGGCGTAGCCCCGCGAGGTCGCGGCCTCGGCCTCGATCTCCCCCGGGAAGGCAATGGCCGAATAGTCGACCCGGTTGCGGCGGACCCATCGGTCGTAGGCATCGAGCAGCTCGGGCAAAAGGCCCGGGGCAACGAGCGGACCGAGAAAAAGCGTGTCAATCCCGCGGGGGGACGAGCTGACCCGGAAGATGCCCCGCCGAACCAGGAAGGTCGGGAAGACCCCCACCGGCGCCCCGCGGCGGCGGGCCACCAGCGGGTGCAGCTTGTAGCCGAAACTGCGCTCCTGGAACCGAAGCCACGGCATCGTATGGTAGAGCGTCGCGTCCGGCTGGGCGTCCAGAAGGCGGCCCCATTCCTCGTCGCGGCCCAGAGGGGTAAGTTCCATGGGGTCCTCCCTCAGAGTCGTCCGACGCTATCGCTCACCGAGCCGCAAGGCCGAGCGTGCGGTAAACCGTACGCCCCCTGAACTCTACGTCGGCGCGACGCGACGGGCCAGCGGCATCCCACGTCACGGCGACCACCGTGTCGGCCCGGCCGCGCGGACTCGGCGGAACCCGTCAGACGAATGCCGGCGGAGCGGCGCCGGAGAGCTTGGCCGTCGCGAGGCGGCACTTGCGGGCCACGTCGATGCCGTACGGGCACGCGACGTTCGCGGCGGCTGCGAGCAGCTCGCCGGCCTCGGCGCCGAGTTCTGCAAACGCCTCCCGGGCGGCGTCCCGCTTGCCGAACCAGCCCGACAGGACCTTCCGCAGGGCCGACTCGGCCGGGCCGTGCGGCAGGTAATCGACCATCTGCCGGTCGAAGACCCCCTCCAGGCGGAAGGTCTCCGTGAGCGGCTCGGGGCACCTGCCGCACCGGCGGCAGACGTAGCGGCCCAGCTCGACGGCGTCGCGAAGGATGGCCTCGCGGCGGGCCCCGTCGGCGGGCCCCCGGCGGACGGCGTCGGCCACCTGCCGCACCTGCTCGACGGTGTTCGTACCGCAGACCGCCACGTCGGCCCCGGCGCCGAGGGCGTAGGCGATGGCATCGTCGACCGAGCGGTGGAGGAACCCGTCGGCCAGCGGCTTCATGGCCGTCACGGTGATGCCGCGCTCCCGGGCGACCGGCACGACCCGCTCCGGGATGACGGGAAAGTTGAGATTATCCAGATAGTTGAACCAGAGGAGGATCAGCGAGAGCGGCAGCCGGTCCATCGCGTCGAGATACACCTCGGGCCAGTGAGAGCTGAGCCCGAGGCCGTCGATGAGCCCCTCGTCGCGGGCCCGGAGGAGCCCCTCCAGGGCCCCGCCCGGTGCAGCGATGCGGTCCAGCTTCGCTCGGTCCACGTTGTGGAAGAAGTGGAAGTCGATGCGATCGGTCCGCAAGGCCTCGAGCGACGCCTCCAGGTCGCGCCGCGCCTCGTCGGCCGTGGCGGCGGTGGTCTTGGAGGCGAGCACGACGCGGTCTCGCCGGCCCTGGAGGGCCCGGCCGAGCTTCTCCTCGGACGCCCCGCCGCCGTAGCCGCGGGCGGTCTCGACGTAGTTTCCGCCCGCCGCCACGTAGGCGTCGACCACCTCGGCGACGACCTCGGAGCTGATCTCGACCTGGTGAAAGCCCCCGAGGGCGTAGCGGGTGACCCGCCGGCCGGTCCTGCCAACCGCCACGGCGGGCAGCGCGGCGGGGTCTGTCGGGGCATCGCTTCGCATCGAGTCCTTCCTTGGCTGTGCGGCGTCACGCCGTCGCGCGGCGCTCACCACGTCAGCTCCCGGCGAGTCTCGAACGTCGTCTCGTCCAGCTCGATCCCCAGGCCCGGCCCTTCGGGCACCTCGACGAAACCGTCCGTCGGCGCCGGCGGCGACCGGAAGAAGCATTGCTGGCGCGGGATGTGGCCGATCAGGTACTCCACCATCGGGCACACCTCCGGCGACTGCGATGCCACCACGTGCAGCGCTGCCGCCAGCGTGTGCCCGTGCGGCACGACCGGCACGCCGCAGGCCGACGCCAGGGCACAGACCCGCACCAGCTCGCTGACGCCGCCCGTCCAGTCCGGGTCGGCCTGGACGTAGTCGAGGACGCCGGCGTCGAGGAACGGCTTGACCTGCCAGCGGGTGTACAGGTGCTCGCCGGCGGCGAGGGGAACGCCCGCCGCCTTTCTCAGCCGGCAAAAGGCGTCGAGACGGTTCGGCGGCAGCGGCTCCTCCAGCCACTTGGGGTCCACCGGCCGGATCGCCCGGGCGACCTCGGCAGCATACGGCTCGTCCCAGCTCATCCAGGCGTCGAACATCAGCGGGTAACCGTCGCCGAGGGCCTCGCGCAGGCGCCGAGCGAGGGCGACGTTGGCCCCCAAACCCTCCCGGCCCGAGGAGCGACCGTAGCGGAAGAACCACTTCTGGGCGGTGAAGCCGAGGTCGCGATATTCGCGGGCCCGCCCGGCCAGGGCGTCCGGTTCCTGCGAGAAGCCCAGCATGCTGGCGTAGGCCGGCACTCGCCGCCGCGTCGGCCCCCCCAGCAGCCGCCACACCGGCGAGCCGAACGCCTTCCCTCGCAGGTCCCACAGGGCGCCGTCCACCGCGCTGATGGCCATCATGTGGGCGCCGGAGCGGGCGTGGCGGTCCAGCCGGACCATCTGGTCCCACAGGGCCTCGCCCGCCAGGGGGTCGCGTCCCACCAGGAACGGCCGGAGCTTCGTCGCGATCAGGAACGCCTGGACCGGTTCGATGGGGCCGTAGAGTCCGGTCGGGCCGTCGTCGGAGACAATCTCGACGAACGCATGACGGACGTGGACCGTGTCGGCGTCGTCCCGGGCCTCCCCCGGCCCGCCCGCGGGAGGCCCTTCGTCGCGGAACTCGGGATAGACGTCGATCGGCCGCGCGATGCGCCACTGCTGGGCGGGCCAGGTGCGGGCCACACGGCCTTCGACTTCGAACGTCCGGACGTCGGCGATTCTCATTCGGAGGGCGGTTCCCGCTTCCAGGGCAGGGGACTCCTGCGGGGCGCGTCTTCGTCTTCGGCGCCGTCGGCGGACCCGCCGCACTCGGCGATCCGCTTGCCGAGCCACTCGGCCTCGGCCTCGAAGCCGTGCTTCTCGTAGAAGGCTTTGAGCGTCCTGTAGCGCTCCGCCACGTCGAAACCGATGTTCCAGCGGAACTTCTTCAGGCATTCCGGGCACAGGTGCAGCGGACGCCCGTCCGACTCGGCCAGGTGGTTCGACCCGTTCATGACGCAGTCGTACGTCTTGCAATGCTTGACGCCGAACATGTGTCCGGTCTCGTGGACGAGCGTCTTGAGGCTTCGCTTGAGTGCGAGCCGCGCCGCCTCGGGCGTCTCCTCCTCGCCCCAGAACGCCGGATAGAATCGCACCAGGCTGTAGACGCCCACGCGGCCCGAGAGCGAGGCCTGGCCGAAGACGTAGTTCCACGATTCCTCGGGGTACAGGTCCTCCATCGTGACGCCGAGCAGGCAGAACGTGTCGCGCTTGACCCGTGGGCGGAGGACCTTCCGCAGGATGTCGCCCGTCAGGTACTGCGTCCATTCCATCTCGCCGTAGGACTGCCGGCGGCTCGTCACCTCCCGCAGCGACGCGGGCCGGTCGACCTGGACGGGCAGCGTGTAGTACGCCGCCACGTACTCGCGGAGGACGGCGAGGTCCTTGCGGGTCTTCTCGGGAAGGCTCCCCAGCGGCACAAGGACGATCGTGTGCCGCGCCTTCACCGGGCGGTTCCGCCAGCCCTGGAGATAGCCGGTGAAGGTCTGCTCCGGCTCGGGGTGGGCGGCCCGCCAGTCGTGCGGCCCCGGCGGGTCCATCTTCTCGTATAGGGCGTCGGAGTAGTACGCGGGCGGGTCGCGGCGGACGTCGACCTGGGGCCGGTGGAGGTCCCCGCTCCGGCCGGCGGCGAAGCTCCCCCCACAGACGAGCGGCTCGATCACGACGACCGCCAGCATCAGGCGACGCATCCTCGGCTCCTCGGTCGGAGGCTTGACACCCGTCGGCCGCACGCTAGTATAGATGGGCCGGTAGAGGGCGGCAAGCACTGTGCGCTCGTGGCGGAATTGGCAGACGCGCTAGGTTCAGGTCCTAGTCCGCTTTACAGCGGGTGGAGGTTCGAATCCTCTCGAGCGCACCAGTTCGCTCCCCCCTCCGGCTGTCCCGGTAGCCCCTGCCGGCCTCCTCTTTCCGCTGCCCCCGTGAACGACGAGACCAGGACGCGCATTCTCTTCCTGTGTATGGGCAACGTGTGCCGCAGCCAGATGGCCGAGGGCTGGGCCCGCGAGCTGAAAGGCGGCCGCCTGGAGGCCCGCTCGGCCGGCGCCGAGCCCCACGGCCTCGATCCGCCGGCCCTGGCCCGGAGCGCGGCCGACGAGGAGGAGGCCCTCGACCACGATCGCCGTGTCCGCGACGAGATCCGACGCTTCGTCGAGTCGCTGCCCGAGTCGCTTCCCAGCGGTCCGTGACAGGCCGCGCCGGCCGCATGATCGGACGCCCCCATTTGCCGCGGCCCCCGGTCAGTCCCTAGGATGAAGGACTGCGGCGGGCGGGCCTGTGCCGCGCCGGGTCGGCCCGCCGTCTGAGAGGAGACCCCGATGCGAATCCTTCTGCACGTCCGATTTCCGCACGAGGCGTTCAACGAAGCCGTCAAGGACGGCACCGCCGGGGCCAGGATGGGCCGCATCCTCGACGAGACGAAGCCGGAAGCCGTCTACTTCACGGAGTACGGCGGGCGGCGGGGGGCCCTGATCGTTGTGAACCTGGACGACCCGTCCGAGATCCCGGCCTGTGCCGAGCCCTGGTTCCTCGCCTTCGGGGCCGACGTCGAGCTGCACCCGGCCATGACGGCCGAGGACCTCCAACGGGCCGGCCTCGAGGAAATCGGCAAGAAGTGGGCGTAAGCACGGTCGCCTCGAAGGCCCCGCCGCAGGGCCGCGTCCGAAGGGGTGTGCTCCGCTTCCGAGGTCGCCCTTCGGGCCATGGCGGACAAGTCGGGTCGCGGCTGACCGCCGGCGGCGAGACAGGGCCGGCGAAGGGCCTTGACCGCACCTGTGGGGCCAACTAGAATTGCCCGGCTTCGGGGCCCGTGGCCGCGCGCAGCTTCGGTGCAACGGGCCCAGGGGCGGCGTAGCCAAGCGGACCAAGGCGCCGGTTTGCAAAACCGGTATTCGCGGGTTCGAATCCCGCCGCCGCCTCCATTTTCCTCCCTTTTCGCCCATCGCTCGCGCCGGCCATCGGGATGGGGAGGCTAGGCAGCCGTTCGTTTCCTCGGCCGCCGATTTCCCTCCCGCTCCGGACCCGGTCCAGGTATGTTGGTACGGCCGAGCGAGAGGAGTCGAATGCCTCCCCCATCCGACGCCGACGTTCCCCCGGCCGCGCCGAGCGGCGCGAGCGCTGCGCAGCCGACGAGCGACGGGCCCGTCCCCATCTTCGTGGGCGGCACGGGACGAAGCGGCACGAGCATCTTCACGCGGCTCCTCGGGACGCACCGGGAGGTGGCGGCGATCCCGACCGAGACGAACCTCGTCCGCCGCGAGAAGGTCCGCCACTTCCCCCGCCTCTGCGCCGAGGCCCGGCCCCTGGCGCGGACCGTCCTCATCGCCCTCCAGAAGCAGCTCTGGATGACGCGTATCTATCGCTATACGCCCGAGTGGGCCGAGGCGCAAGGGGCGGCCGTCGAGCGGGGCCTGTTCGGTTGGCTGCCCCAGGAGGCCCTCCTGGAGCGGCTCCCCCTGCTGGACGCCCTGGCCCGGGCCGGGTCGGTCGACGAGGCGTACCGGCTGTACGGGCGGTTCCTCGGGGCCGTGCTCGGGATGCGGGCCGAGATCGAGGGCAAGCCCCGCTGGGCCGAGAAGACGCCGCCCAACGCCCTCCACGCCGACTTCCTCGCCCGCTGTTTCGCGGACCTCCGGCTGGTGAACCTGGTGCGCGACGGCCGCGACGTGGCCTGCTCGCTTCAGGACCAGCCGTGGGGCGTCAAGGGCCACGAGGCGGCCCTCGACTGGTGGGCCGAGAACCTACGGGCCGGCGACCAGGCCATGCGGGCCCTCGGCGACGGTCAGCGGCTCGACGTGATGTACGAGCAGCTCATCTTCGACACCGAGACGGTCCTCCGGCGGGTGGCGGCATTCCTGGGCATTGGATGGGACGACAGGTGGCCCGAGTTCGAGCTTCGCCGCGACTCGGTGGGCCGGTGGCGTCGCGAGATGCCCGAGGCCGTCCAGGCCTACGCCCGCGAGCGGTACGGCGACCTGCTCGGCCGCTGGGACGAGTGGCACGCCGAAAGAGAACCGGCCTGAAGACGCCCGGGGGGCGCTGCGATCACGGACCCGCGGTGTCGGCCTCGCCGGTCGGGACGACCTCGAAGGGGATGGCCGGGAGCATCCCGAGGGCGGTCCGCTGTCCGCTCCCCGCCGAGGCGCCGCCCTCGCCGCCCGTCTCCCGGTAGGCCTCGGCGATCAGGTTGCCTTTGAGGCCGGGCTCGGCCTTCCCCGCCTCGGCCGTCAGCAGGATGGCCAGACGGTCCCCCTCCGGCCGGACCTCCTTGACGGCCACGCCCTCCGGCGGCTGGCTGAGGGCCACCTGGACCTCGTCCAGGTGCGACGCCTTGGGCAGCGCCACCTGGACGCGGGCCGTGCCGCCCGCCGGGACCTTGATGGGAGCGTCCGCCAGGACCTGCCAGGCGGGCTCGTCCCCGCGGGAGGCGACCACCGAGACCGTCCATGCCTCGGACGGGACGAGGTGGCGATAGATGAACGCCTGCATCATGTCCTCGGCCGGGACGGCGGCCCGGCAGACCTCGCGCCCGGCGACGACCGCGCGGCCCTCCAGCCCCAGCGTGACGGGCCCTCCCGGAGGGACTCGGGGCACGGTCAGCGTCAGCCGAACACTGTCCTGCCCGGAGGGGATCCAGCCTCCGCTCAGGGCGAACCCGCGGCCTCGGCCTTTCAGAGAGAGCGCGATGTCTCCGTCGAAGCCGTCCCTTCGGAGGGCGTAGACGGTGATGGGCACGGTCGCACCGGCCGAGGCGCTGAGGCTGGCGGGCACGACTCGCAGCTCGAAGTCCGGCCGAGGCCGGCTGATGCGCAGCCGGTACGCGTAGGCCGGGCCGCCCTTGCCCTGGGTCTCGCCCAGCCGCAGAAGGTACGTCCCGTCGCGGGGCAGGGCGGCGCTCAGGCGGGAATCGGCGTGGTGCGTGGTCAATCCGGCGCCCGGGTCCTCGTGGTCGTCGTTGGCCTTCAGCATCGCCCCGGCTTCGTCGGACAGTGCGAGCACCGCGTCCACCGGGCTGCCCAGCCGCCGGGCCTGGATCTCGGCGACGATCTCGTCGCCCGCCCGGCCCGTGAAGCGGAACAGGTCCCAGTCGCCGGGGCGGTCGATCCGGCCGTTGACGATCGTCGGCACCTCGACCGGCTGGGCCCGGCGGGGCTCGTCGTTCGGCTCGTTCTCGACAGATTCGGGCAGCGTGTCCAGGGCGAAGGGCACCGGCGAGACGAGCCGGGCCCCTCGGCAGAACGAGATCGGCAGGACCCCGGCCCGTCCGTCCGGGGCATCGACGGTCAACTCGTCCGACCGGAGGTTCCAACCGGTCAGGCCCACGGCGGTCCGGGTCCCCGCCCGTCCGCCGAGTGGGAAGACGCCCGTCACGAACGGCACCTCGCCGAGCGTGATGCGATAGACGAAGTCCTCGCGGCCCCGGTAGATGGCGTCCTTGATCTCCAGGACGTACCGGCCGGTCTCGGGGACCTCGTAGTGGATGACCGGGTCGGGGTCGAAGCGGAAGTCGTCGGAATAGACGAGCCGCTCGCCGTTCGCATCGAAGAGGGTCAGCGTGGCCTGGAACCATCCGGGGACGGCGTCGGCCAGGTAGGGGATGAGGCTTCGGGCGCTGACGGCCGCGACGAGGTGGGTGCCCTTCGCCGCCCGGAACCGGAACCGGTCGACGTCGCCCGGCATGATCTGGCCGTTGAGGACGACGGGCAGCCGCCTCGGGACGCCCCCATCGGGGGCCGTGTCGTTGGGCTCCCGCTCCAGGTACTCCTCCTCTTCTCCGACGTGAAAGACCAGTGGGTTCGAGACGCCGGTGGCCGTGACGAGCCGCAGCTCTCGCGGGCCGGGCTCGGCGCCCAGCGACGCCGTGACGTAGAGCACGACGGACTCGGCGAGCTGCGGGTTGGGCTGTCCCTTGGCCCGCTGGACCCGCCGGGCTTCGGCCAGGGCCGCCAGCGTCGGCCCGTCGTCGTCTTCGGGCAGGTCGTCGAAAGGAGTGCTGGCGGGGCCGCCGCGAAGGGCCTCCCGGATGGCCCGGCCGAGGGGGTCCTTCGGGGCTTGCATGGCCTGCTCGGCCTCCCGGCGCTGCTGGAGGGCGAGCCGCCGGCGGCGAAGGGCGGCCCGGTCCTGGGCGGACATCGGCTTGTGGTAGTCGATCACCCGGGCTTTAATGCCGGTGCCCGAGATCATCGCGCCGCGGGTGCCCTCCAGGAACTGGCCGCCGACGACCACCTCGACGGGGGCGGGCTCCAGGCCGCCGACGCTCATCCCCGCCGGGTAGACGTAGCCGATGTGCGGGGCCTCCTGGGCCCGTGCGTGCGGCACGGGCGCCAGCAGGACCGCCAGGCACACGATGACGTGCCGGGGGCTGGGGCTGTTCATGGCCGGCTCCGTCGCTACATGATTTCGGTCAGGCGGCCGCCGATCTCGTAGCCGTCCTCGGCGGACGGCGTGATGCGGACGGTCCCCTCGCGGAAGTTCGGGAACGTGCCGTCAGGGTCGATGCCGCACAGTTCGTAGACGCTGCCGATGAGGTCCCAGGGGTAGACGGGGCGTTCTTTGACGCGCTCGCCCTTGGCATCGGAAGCCCCGACGACGCGGCCGCCCTTGAACCCGCCGCCGGCGACCAAGGCGGAGAAGACGGCGCCGTAGTGGCCTCGTCCGCCGCCCCAGGGGGGGTCCCAGTCGACCTTGGGCCGGCGGCCGAACTCCCCGTAGCAAAGGACCATCGTGCTCTCGAGCAGGCCCCGGTCCGACAGGTCCGCCAGGAGGGTCGCCAGGGCGCTGTCGAGCTGCGGCAGCTTCCGTCGCATCGCCTCGAAGTGCTGCTTGTGCGTGTCCCAGCCGCCCGCGTTGATGGTGACGTAGGGGACGCCGGCCTCGACGAGGCGGCGGGCCATCAGGCAGGACTGGCCCAGCGTGTTCATGCCGTAGGCCTGCCTGACCTCCGGGTCCTCGGTGTCGAGGTAGAAGATCTTGCTGGCCTCGCCGAGGATGAGTTCGTAGGCCTCGTCCTCGGCCTTCTGCATGGCGACCATCCGCGGGTCGCCCGCCAGGGCGCGGCGGAGGGAGTCGAGGTTGCGGAGCAGGTCGCGGCGCGACTTCTGCCGCTCGCGGGAGATGCCCTCCGCGACGAAGCCCTCGACGACGAACTGGGTGGCCGCCGGGTCGCCGCCCGTGGCGAACGGCTTGTACCGCTGGCCCAGGAAGCCCGCCTCGGAGAACCGTCCCTGGGGGCGAGTCAGCACGATGTACGGGGGCAGCAGGCCCTCGTACCCCGTCCCGTAGCCCCGGAACAGCGAGACCACGGCCCCGAGGCTGGGGAAGACGTCCTTGCCGCCCGCCTTCCGCCCGGTCTGGACCATGTAGGCGGCGGTTTCGTGGCCGTTCACGCCGTGCGTCACGCTGCGGATGATGGAGTACTTGTCGGCCTGCTGCGCAAGCAGCGGCAGCGTCGCGTTGATGCGGATGCCCGGCACGTTGGTCTCAAGCGTCTGGTCGAGCGGGCCGCAGTAGTCGTAGCCGGCGTCCGGCTTGGGGTCGAACGTGTCGATGTGGGACGGTCCGCCCCAGAGCCAGACCTGGATGACGGCCTTGGCCTTGGCGGGGTTGATCGGCGCCGGTTGGGGGGCCGACTCTGCCGCCCCCGGGGCGGCGAAGCCGAGGCGGCTGCCCATGAGGAGCCCGGCGGTGCCGCAGAGGCCGCCCCACAGGACGTCCCTCCGGGAGACCGGCCGGCCGCGCGCCATCGACAGGACGCCGGCCGAGCCCGCGTTCGACGCCTTGCGTTTCGGATCGCGTTTCGCTGCCATGTCGTCGCCCTTCCTTTTGTGCGGTGTGGCCCCGAGGGCCACGACAACGACCAACGCCACGGCCTAATGCCGATACAGGAACTCCGCGCTGTTGATGAGTGCCCACGCCAGGTCGACCAGGGCGTTGCGGCCCTGGGTCTGCTCGCCCTTCGAGTATTCCTGGACCCTCTGGAGCTCCTCCTCGGTCGGGTAGCGCGACAGGATGGCCAGGTAGAGCTTCGTGGCGGGCCCCTCGAGGTCGCCGCCGGTGATGGTCATCAGGGCGTCGAGCTTCCGGCTGGTGTTGATCTTTCCGAGGATGTGGGTCGAGTTGAGCATGTGGAGCCGCTGGGCGGCCGTCGGGCTGTTGTCCCGCTCCGAAGCCAGGCCGGTGTCGCGCGGCGGACGGCCGAACATCTCCAGGAACGGGCTCGTGATCGTCCCGTCGGGCAGGGCGATGGTCCGGCTCTCCTCGGGGACCCAGGTGAACGGCTCCGGGACGCGGCTGGAGTAGGACTCGGTGGTCCCGGTGATCTGGCACAGGGCGTCGATGAGGACCTCGGCCTCCAGCCGCCGAACGGGGTAGCAGGCGAAGTTGGCTTCGGCCGCGGGGTGATCGGAGCGCGGAACGGAGGAGAGCTGGTACGTTCGCGAGTTCAGGATGAGCCGATAGAGGTGCTTCAGGTCGTACTTCGCCTCGACGAGCTCGGCGGCCAGGAAATCGAGCAGCTCGGGGCTGACGGGCGGGTTGTCCGGGCGGAAGTCGTCCGGCTCGCGCACGATGCCGCGCCCCACGAGCCAGTACCACACGCGGTTTGCGATGCTCCGCGTGAACCAGGGATTCTCGGGCGCGACGAGCCAGTCGGCGAAGACCTGCCGCGGGTCGCGGTCGGGGCCCAGCCGGACGCGATGCCCGTCCGGGAAGACCGCCTCCATGGCCGTCCCTTCGGCGGCGTCCTGGCCGGCCTTGAGGAAATCGAAATAGACGATCTCCTCCTTCCACTCCCTGGTGGGCTTGAAGCCGACGTAGGCGAAGAACTTCGCCATGCCGGCCCGCCGCTCGGGCTGCCAGGCCTCGGCCCGGGTCCCCATGAACGTCAGGGCCACCACCTTGACCAGCGTCTCCGGCTCCGTGCTTTCGGCGGCCCGGTAGAAGTTGACCGGCGGGACGCGGAAGTTGCTCCCACTGGCCGTAAGCTGGTCCCGTACGAACCGGTCGTACGGCCGGTTCCGCTCCAGGGTCTCCCAGATCCAGGTGTAGTAGGCTTGGACGGCGTTGGGCCAGAGGTTGATGGGAAACTCGGCCTTGACGCGGAGGAGGTCGCTCCACTTCATGGCCCAGTAGACGGCGAACTCCTTCCGAGCGAGGAGGTCCTCGATCAGGAGCCGCCGTTTCTCCGGCCGGCGGTCCATCAGGAACCGGGCCGCCTCCTCGGCCGTGGGGAGCGTGCCGATCACGTCCAGGTAGGTCCGCCGGACGAACACGGCGTCGGTGCAGGGCCCGGCCGGCTGGATGCCCAGCGAGTCGAGGCGGGCCAAGACGATCTCGTCGATGCGGCCTTGGGCAGAGGCGTCGGACGGGGCCCCGGCCGGGACCGCCGGCGAGGCGTCGGTCCCCGCCCAGGCCGCGGAACCGGCGAGCGCCACGGCGAGTGCCGCCAGCCTCTTCATGGTTCCCCTCGCGACGTGCCGGCGGCCCACGCGAACGGAAAGATGATAGCACCGTCCCGCCCTGGGCCGCCGCAACTCCTATTATAACCCAACCCGCGTCTCAAGGGGACGGCATTCCTGGCGCCGTTCGCTGCAAGCCCGACGCCCCGGTCGGTGGGACCTCGACGGGGGCGCCCCCCCAGGGCCGCCGGCCGGGCGGCACACGCTGGACAGCCCCGCTGCGGCCACCTATACTCCGGTTCCCGCGCTCGGCGGGACGAACCGGACCTGCCTGACGAGGGACCGCCCCATGGCCAAAGCTGCCGACCGATATCTGACCGTCGATCCGTGGGTCGTCGCGGAGGAGGGCTTCGGCCCCGCCCGGGCCCGCGTCAGCGAGTCCGTCTTCAGCCTGGCCAACGAGTTCATGGGCGTCCGGGGATACTTCGAGGAGGGCTACAGCGGCGACCATCTCCAGGGCTCCTACTTCGGCGGCCTCTACGAGAACCAGCCCGTCGGCCACCCCCAGGTCTTCAAGGGCTTCGTCACCCGGGAGAACTTCATCGTCAACGCCGTCGACTGGCTCTACGTCCGGATTGCGGTCGACGGCGAGACGCTCGACCTGGCCGCGAGCCGCTTCGAGGACTTCGTCCGCCGCGTCGACATGCGCCGGGGCGTCCTGGAGCGGTCCCTCACCTGGGAGACGGGCTCCGGCAAGCGGCTGCGGGTCCGTTTCGAGCGGTTCCTGAGCATGGCCGACCGCCACCTCGCCTGCCAGCGGGTGACGGTCGAGCCGATGGGCTGGTCGGGCGAGGTGGCGTTCCGGAGCGGCCTGGACTTCGACGTGGCCCACGAGCTGGCCGCCGGGTGGGACATGCGGAACGTCACGGGCTCGGACCGGTCCGGGCCGCGGCACACGTTCTGGGAGGTCCTTCGCAAGGCGCACGCCGACGGCCTGTGGGCCATCGAGGGCAAGACGAAGACGACGGACTTCGCGGCGTTCTCCGGCTTCCGGCTTCGCTTCGAGGGTCCGCCCGAGGTCCGGTCGGTGGAGGAGGAGCGGTTCGTCGGGTGCGAGTTCTCGCTGCCCGTGTGCGACGGCCGGGCGGCGGGCTTCGAGAAGATCGTCGTCAACTTCTGGGAGCGGCCGGACGTCCTGTCGGCCGAGGAGGTGTGGGACCGCGGCATGGCGCTGGCCCGAGAGCACGCGGACGCGACCTTCGAGTCGGCGCTGGCCGACCACACCGCCTACTGGGACCGGAAGTGGACCGACCTCGACATCGAGATCGACGGCCCGGCCGACCTCCAGCAGGGCATCCGCTTCGAGCTGTTCCAGATCCACATGACGTACCACGGCGGCGACGACCGCCTGGCCATCCCCTCGAAGGGCCTCACGGCCGAGGTCTACAGCGGCTGGGCCTTCTGGGTCGTCGAGACGTACGTTCAGCACATGATGATCTTCACGGACCCGGAGGCGTCGCGGAAGCTGCTGGGGTTCCGCTACCGGGGGCTTCCGGCGGCCATCGAGCGGGCCCGACAGGTCGACTGCCGCGGGGCCCGCTACCCCTTCTGCACGATCGACGGGCCGGAGTCGTGCGCCACGTGGCAGCACGCCGACATGGAGATCCACGTGGGGGAGGGCATCTACCGGGCCATCCAGCTCTACGCCCTTCACGCGGACGACACGGACTTCCTCTACCGCGAAGGCATCGAGATGCTGCTGGAGATCTCGCGGTTCTACGCCTCCCGCGGCGGATGGAGCCCGGTCCGCGGCGACTTCGGCTTCTACGGCGTCATGGGACCCGACGAGTACCACACCGTCGTCAACCACAACTGCTATACGAACTGGATGGGCAAGAAGTGCTTCGAGTACACGCTCGAGGTCGTCGGCGAGATGGAGCGCAAGGCCCCGGAGCTCCTGGCGGCGGTCAAGGAGAAGGTGGACCTCGATCCGGGCGAGCCGGACGAGTGGCGGCGGATGGCCGACAAGATGCGCATCCCCCGCGACCCGGAGACCGGCGTCTGCGAGCAGCACGAGGGCTACTTCGACCTGCCGGAGGTCGACGTCCAAGCCATCGGGCCCGACGAGGTCCCGATCTACAACACCTGGGCCTACGAGCGGATCCTCCGGACCTCGATGGTCAAGCAGGCCGACGTGCTGCTGCTGCCCGTGTGGTTCGCCCACGAATGGACGTACGAGGAGAAGCGGGCGAACTACGACTTCTACGAGCCGCGGACCATCCACGAGTCGTCGTTCTCGCCGTCGATCCACATGGTCCTGGCCGCCGAGCTGGGCCGCAAGGAGCAGGCCGACGAGTTCTTCCGGTACATGGTCCGGCTGGACCTGGACAACTACCACCGCAACACGGCCCAGGGGCTGCACATGACACCGAAGTCGGGCTCCTGGATGTGCGTAACGTATGGCTACGCCGGCATGCGGACCGACCGGGCGGTCCTTTCTTTTCTGCCCACGATCCCGGACGACTGGTCGGCGTACCGCTTTCGCATCGTCTACCGGGGGGCGGTCGTGGAGGTCCGCGTCGACCGCCAAGGCGCGACGTTCCGCGTCGTCCGCGGGCCCGACGTGCCGGCGGAGGTCTACGGCGAGCCGGTCACCGTGACCAGGGCCGGCGTCCGCTTGCCTCTCAAGGCCCCCGGGCCGTACAACTCAGCCGAGTACGCGTGAGGTCCGAGCGGGCGCCACTGCACCCATGCGGCGACTAGGGCTTGCGCTCCGGGTCCTGCCTGACCGGCGTGCGGACCGAGACGCGTTTCGCCTTCGGCCGGGGGCCGACGTCCGAGAGGTCGATCGGCTGAAAGCCCAGCGCCGGCGCCGGCGAGTCCGGCCCGAGCGTGAAATCGCGATTCTCCACGTCCGCGCACTTCGGGTCGGCCACAATCGAGTGCCGGTCGTAGCCCAGCCCCTGCCACGCGTCCCAGTCGTAGGACCGTTCGTAGCCTTCGGTGGCGACGAGGTGCCCGCCGTCGGCGGCCCGCACCGGCTTTCCCCCGACGTCCCAGAACAGGTTCAGGTCGCTGGTGAACGTCCGGGCGTCCAGGCGGCCCGTCGGGTCGTCCATCCCGCCGAGGAACACGGGCGCCCCGTCGGTGATAACGATGTTCCGCTCGAACGTGAAGGCATTCGTGACCCGCCCGTCCGGCACGCACCCCTTGGCGGGCCAGTCGCACTCGTTGCCGCGGCTGATGGCGACGAGGCCCTCCCCGGCGAAGGCCCAGATGTTGTTCCTCAGGACGCTCTCGCGGCCGAAGTGGAGATGGAACGCCTGGCTCGTCGCGTCGTAGCAGACGTTGTTCTCGACGACGATATGACTCGATCCTTCGTCGAGATAGATGGCCCATCCGCCGTACTTGCTGGCCCGGACGCCGTGGATAAGGTTGCCGCGGAGGGCCGTCCCCGGCTGGACGCCCAGCAGGTAGATGCCGCCCATGTCGTTCAGCAGCCCCCGCCCGATATCGTGGATGTGGTTCTTCTCGATGCGATTGTCGCGTGAGACGCTTTCCCAGTAGCCCCACACCCAGCCGCAGTTGATGCCCGAGTAGTACAGGTCGTGGATGTGGTTGTGGGCGACGAGGTTGCCGAAGGTGTGCTTCAGGGCGATGCCTGTCGCCCCGTGATAGACACGCCCCAGGGCGTGCAGGTGGTTGTCGGTGAGGGTGTTCTCGCCCGTCCGGCAACGGCGGGGGCCCCACACGTCGGCCCCGCTGACCTTGATCGCCCCGGCCCCGATGTCCTCGATCGTGCATCCGACGATGAAGCAGTCGCGGCAGCCGTCGAGCAGGTCGACGGCCCACGTGCCGACGTGCCGCACCGTGCAGTCCTCCAGCGCGCAGTCCCGCGCCCCGACGAAGGTGATGGCGGCGGGGACGTAGGCGGCCGCCTGCCGCGACCGGTCGAACCCCCGCCAGTCGGCGTGCTCGAACGTGAGGCCCTCGAACCGGACCCCCGTGACGGCCTGCCCTTGCTCGGGCCGGGCCGCCAGGCGCACCAGCTCCGTCAGGCCCGCCGCGAACGCCTCGGTCTCGGCCGGCGTTTCACCCGGCAGCGGGACGTAGTAGAGCCTCCGCTCCGAGCGGTCGAGGTACCAGTCGCCCGGCTCGGCGAGCCCCTCGAAGACGTTCTCGACGTAGTACTTGGCGAACCGGGCGCTCATGTCGTCGACCAGCGGGCGGACGGTCTCCTCGGCCAAGGTGACGTGCCGCGTCACCGGGTCGAACGACGCGACGGGCCGCCGCTCCTCGTGCCACCAGTGGATGACGACGACGTCGCAGTCGGTCAGGTTCCGCGTGGCGGGGAAGTCGCCCTCGGCCGACCGGAAGGTGTGACGCTGGCCGGTCTTGCGGCCCGCCCCTTCGAGCGTCGTGCCCGGCACGTCCTCCATCCAGAAGAAGCCGTCGCCGGGGAGCCGCGCCCGGCGGGCCCGGCGGCCGCCGACGAAGAGCTGTCGAAAGCAGCCGACCTTCTCGATCAGCTCTGACGCGTCGGCCGTCCAAACGGTCCGCCCCTCGACCGTGTCCTCCCGCCAGCCCGTCACGGGCGCCCCGCCGTCGAGGACGGGCGTCTCGCCCTCGGCCGCGCGGAACGTGATGTGCGAGTCGGCGGGCCTCAGGACGAGCGGCTTCGCCAGGCGGTACCGCCCGCCGCGAAGGACGATCGTCGCGGGCGAGTCGGCCCGCTTCTCCATCCCGCGGGCGAGGTCGCGGGCGTGGGCCACCGTGGCCACCGGCCCCTGGCCGTCGACGCCCGGCTCCGGGGCGGCGCCGCACCATGCATCGTCGCCCTCGGGCGACACGTAGATCACCTTCGCGTCGCTGCTCTCGGCCATGCGGCCCTCCCTTTCCGGTCGCGCCTCGAGGGGAGACCCATACCAGGACGGGCCGCCGATGGCAACGCTTCTTCGGCGCCGGGCACTCAGCGCTGTCAAAGAAGACGCCGGCACGGCGCCGGGCCTCGCGTCGCCGCCGGGGCCATCCTCGGCACGGCGGCAATGCCGCCGCGCGCCTTCCCTACGGCGTAGGATAGTGAGTCCAGCGCGTCGCGGGCCCGGATTCACCCGAGAAAACGCCGCCGCCGGCGGCCGTCGCCGCGTCCTCGGGGCCGGCCCCGCGCCTGTTGCCCGATACCGGCCCGCAGACCCCGGCGCCGCCGGGGCCGTTTTTCCTCACGCTGCGCGGCCGGCGGCGGTATCCTGGAGGCGCCAGGCCGCGGGTCCGGCGGGCCGGCCCCAAGTCCCGACCCGGACCCGCGACGCCGGACGTCGGGCGGGTGGCGGAATCGGCAGACGCTGGGGACTTAAAATCCCCTGGGCTTCGGCCCGTCCGGGTTCAACTCCCGGCCCGCCCACCAGGCCCGCTTCGTCATGGCCACCGTCCGCGAGGCCGTCTCCGGCGGCGAGATCGACGACGTCCGCCATCAGCTCCCCGACGACTTCGCCCCGCTGTTCACCTGCGAGGAGTGCGGCGGCCAAGGCGGCCAGGAGGCTTCATAGGTTCTGCCCGGTCGGTCTCCGTGCCGACCGCCCTGCCGGCGCCGAGACGCGGCTCGCCCCCCTCGGTCCCGCCGCGCAGGGATGCAGGACAGGCCCCGACCTGCCGCGCCGGGACCGGCTCCACTCCTTGGACCGACAGCCGAAGAGGGCCCGCGCGCCTCGCGCCCCCGAAGGCCCGTGACCCGTCGGTTCCAGCCTATCGGCATTCGTTCTTGACAAGTCCCCGTTCGTACAGAATAACAGGACGTGGGTGACCGTCCAACCCGATGGGTCCCGATCGGTCGACCCCGGGCCCCCGGGCACGCACCCAAGGGGAGGACGAACCATGACAGCCGCACGACGCGCCGCGACGGTCCTGCTGGCCATCCTGGTGCTGGCCGGTTGCGAGGCCCAGCGGCTCGCCCATCGCGGCGGCCGGGCCCTCGAAGCCAACCGCGGCCCCGAGGCCCTCCGCTACCTCGAGGCCGCCGCCCGCGAGGACCCCGGCCTCGCCGACGAGCCCGAGTTCCGGGCCCGACTCGAACGAGCCCGCTACCTCGCCGCCTACCAGGAAGGCGTCCGGCTCGCCCGCAGCGGCCGGCCCGAGGCCGCCGTCGCCAGCCTCGAGCGGGCCCTCGACCTGCGACCCGCCTCGATCGACGCCAGGCGAGAGCTCGCCGAGGCCAGGCGCGACGCCGCCGCACGGCGCCACGCCAGCGCCCTCGACCGCGCCGACCGCGGCGACCTCGACGGCGCCCTCGCCGAGCTCCAGCAGGCCCGACGATTCGACCCCGACAGCGGCGACGTCCGCCGCGCCCTCGGCTCCCTCGGCAAGGTCACCGTCGAGGCCGGCCCGGCCAACGAGCTCTATCACCAGGCCATCATGCTCGAGACCCAGCATCGCTGGGGCGCCGCCGCCGCCACCTTCCGACAGGCCGTCGAGACCGACGGCAACCACCTGCCGAGCCGGGCCGAGCTCCATCGCTCGAACCAGCAGCTCCAGCAGGCCCGGGCCCACTACGAGCAGGCCACCGACCAGCTCCGCCGCAAGTCGCTCGACGAGGCCATCGTCAGCCTCCAGCGGGCCCTCGACGTCTGGCCCCACTACGCCGAGGCCCGCCAGATGCTCGACGACGCCACCGCCCGCCGCGAGAAGGCCGAGCGGCTCTACGAATCGGCCGCCCGCCACCTCGAAGCCGGCCGCTGGGACGAGGCCATCTTCGCCGGCGACGAGGCCCTCGCCATCTTCGCCTTCCACAAGCCCGCCCAACGGACCATCTGGGAGGCCCGGCAGGCGGCCGCCAACGCCCGCACCGCCGACGGCCAGGACCTGCTCGCCGCCGGCCGCCTCGACGAGGCCGACGCCGCCTTCGAGAAGGCCCTCGGCTACCACAACGCCCACCGGCCCGCCAAGGAAGGTCTCGCCCACGCCGACCGACTCCGCGGCCGCCACGCCGAGCACCACGGCCTGTGGGGCGCCGCCATGCTTCATTATATGAACGCTAACGACCACGTGCCCGACCAGGTCGGCCTCCACGCCATCGGGGCGGCACGGGCACGCCTCCGGGCACGCGCTGCCTTCCGGGCGACGCTCCAGGTCCCCGGGGGCCTGGGCGACCGGGCCCCCGCCGCCGTCGCCCTCCGCGACGCCACAGCCGTCCAGCTCGCCGGACGAACGCCCCCCTTCCTGACGTTCGTCCACGGCCCTGCCGCCGCGGGGGCCGACTACGTCGCCGCCGTCGGCCTCGACAGCCTCCGCCTCGGCGTGCGCCGCATCGGCACCGACCGGCACGTCCATACTTACATCGTCACCCGCGAGGTGCCGAACCCCGTCATCCCCCGGCTCCGCCGCGAGGTCCTGGCCGCCCGGCGACACCTGGAACACCTCCGCCGCGAGGTCGCCAAGTCCTGCTCCCAATGCACCGGACGCGGGCACGAGGGGGGCCACGACGACGTCCGGGCGGCCGAGCGGCGGCTCGCCCTTCTGCGGCACCGCCTGGCCTCGACGCCGCCGACGGTCTTCGCCGAATTCGAGGAGCAGTACCTCTACACCGTCAGCCACCACGAGCGGTTCGGCGAGGCCCAGGCCCGCGTCGAGGTGGTCCGTGCGGCCGACCGGGCACGGCTGGCCTCCGAACCGCTCACCAAGGGTGTGGCATATCAAGATTCAATGATCGATAATCCGTACCCGGCGGTCGGCCTCGCCGAGGACCCGCTGGTCTTCCCGCCCGACGCCCGGATCGAGGGCGAGCTGGTGTCGGCCCTCGCGGCGGACGCCGCCGAGAAGCTCGTCGCGACGCTCGTCCAGGCCCGCATCGCCGACCTCCGGGCCGAGGCCGACCGGCTCCGCCGGCACGGCGACCCACTCTCGGCGATCGAGCTGGAAGTCGATGCGGCCGAGCTGGCCGAATCGCTCGATCCCTCGGCCGCGAAGCGGGCCCTCGACGCCCTCCGCCGAGACCTCCCGCCGGTCCCCCCGCCGGCCGAGGGCAACCGGCCGATCTGATCGCTCACCGCCCCCTGCCGTTCTATGCAGTGCGGCAATGCCAGCCTGCCCGGAGCGACGACGCGACGGCGGCCGGGTCGAACGGGGTAAGGGATATCCCGGGCCGCCGATGTAAGTCGGCGGGGACGCGCGGCCGGGCTCCCCGCGGAGCGGCCCCAGGCCCGAGACCCGCCGGTGGTCCGTCAGGCATCGGCATCGAGCACCGTACGTGGAGTCGGCGGCGTTGGACGTTCGGCGTTGGACGTTCGGCGTTGGGCGTTGGACGTTCTGAGAAAAAGACACTAAGTGTCTTTTTGGTAGAAGCTAAGCCCTTTATCCACACCGGGTTAGGCGCAGAAAAAAGACACTAAGTGTCTTTTTTTTCCGTGGTCGCCGCTCCCGCCGGGCGCGGCACTCCTTACATACCCTCTCCCTTGACGGGAGAGGGAACGGGTGAGGGTGTCGGCGGCCTTCGGCCGCCGCCTGCCGTTCCAGGGAGTGCGGTGGCAGGGCCCGCGCCAGCCGGCGTCGACACCGCTTTCGTTTCGCGCACGACAGGGAAAGCGGCCCCTCCGGTCTCCGGTCTCCCGCCTCGTGCCCGCAGCATTGCCCCGGAACATCGTCCTGGCAGGACGTTCCGCACGCCGCCGCCGCCGAACCGCCAGGACGTGCCGCGAAACCGTCAAGAAAAAGACACTAAGTGTCTTTTTTTTCTGCGGGCCGTCCGGATCATTCTTGCCGGGGAACAGGCGAAACCCGCCGCCGGCGGGTCAATCGCCCTTCTCCGGCGAATCCTTCTTCGCAGGTGCATCCCCTTCCTCACTCTTGTCCTCGGTCCGCGGCTTGACGACCGTGACGCCCTTGCCGCGGGAAGGGGGCGCCTCGGCGCCTTGCTGTGGCTGGCGAATCTTGTCGAGGTCGAACTCGCGGACGGTCCGAAGGACCGTCGCGTTCGGGAACTTCGGCAAGGCCTCGGCCCGGACCGCCGCCGCCTTCTCGGGCTCTTTCTGCTGCACGTGACACCGGAACAGCGTGTAATAGACGTCCGGGAGCAACAGCGACTGGGGGTAGTCCTTGATGAACTGCCGGCCCAAGGCCTTGCTTCGCTCGAGCGCCGCCGGGCGTTCAAGATGGTCCGCGCCGAGCCCGTCCATGATGTCGGCGTACATGACGGTCTCTCGGAAGGCGCTCCCGCGGTGCTTTTCGATAATGGTCGGCGCGACGCTGTCAAACGCTTTCTGGTTAAGGCTGCCCCCCGCACCCGTCCCTCCCCAGATTTCCTGAGTGTAGTGCGCCGTCACAAGGGCCCGTCCGAGCCGAACGGCGAACACTTGGTCCCCCAGGCCGGCGATGCTGTCCTGCGTCTCGGAAAGGGGAACGACCTCAACCGAGACGGGGGGCGAATCGAAGCGCGTGTCCTTGCCCTCGATGATCCTCGTTCGCAACCGATATTGCCCCGGCTTCGGCAGGACGAGCATGTCGGTCCGCTCGTAATGGGCACCCGGCGCGATGGTCCCGGGGATCCAATGGCGGTCGCTCCAGAAGTCGTCGTCGATGGGTGGTGTCGTAACGTTGATGTCCCGCATTTTCTCGTGGTCCCAAATGCTCTTGAACTGGCGTTCCTTGCCGGGTGCGATCTCGATCCCATACTTGTCGTGTGGCCGCAAACCGAAGGTTCGATAGCGGCTCTTGAAGGTCGCGTCCGAAGGGTTGCGCACCGTGGCTCGAAGGATAATCGGTTCCCCGCAGATATAGCGCGCCTTGTTGGCCTCCAATTGAAGGTCCACGCGGCCGATGCGGCCGCCGTCTTCCGCGCCAAGCGCCGAAGAAAAACCGCAAACACTCGCCGTGGCGAGCAGAAACGCAACGGCTCGATAGCATGTCATGGAAAGGCCCCTTGCAATGGTCAATCGGTTGCCGACTCCCTAAGGTATTTCAGGTTCGCATAAGAGAAGCGGTTCGGAGACGGCTGTGTCAAATCATACCACTGCTTGTGGCAGGACATCGCGTCAGGTTTTTCCCACCCCATTATGCCATCTTCGTCGGGATCAGGCTCCCAGGTTGTCCAACTGCCGTCGTAATCTGCGTGGTGCAGGCCGAGAAGGTGGCCGACTTCATGGACCGCAATCCGGGCAACACTGCGGTTCCCACAGTCCCGGGCGTTCTCGACCCACACCATGCAGCGCCCCTCGCTTCTGCTCGCGCGCCCGAGAAGTGAACCGCTATAACCCGGAGACACACCTTCGTGCTCCGGATCGCCGTCGCCCGCATAGAAACTGTGGTCCGTACAGGCACCGCAACGATCGAACTTCCTGTATCCGGATTCATAGCCCCAGCCCACGCAGGCCGTCCAGTATTCCGGTCCGCCCGTGACGTCCACGTGCGCAAGTTGGTTCGAGGTCATCCGCTGCCAGCCGAACTCAGCATTGCTGTTGCCCTCCGTCAGTTCGACGCAGTCGATGTAGGCGGGATGGAAGTAGTAGTTCATGCCCGGCAGCACATCTGACGGCTGCGGGACGGGCAAGTCCGTCCGCCACTTGGGATCGTCCGTGTTAACGCCAAACGGCTTGTTCGAGGGGTCCTCCGGCGTCAACAGATACACCTCGCTGGGGTCGTCGGCCGGAGGGGGGCCCGTGTCGAACTTATCCGTATCATAGACTGTTTTCGCCAGCACCTCCACATCGCCGTTACCCAAGACTTCCCACGTGTTATGGTTCACGTAGTCCACGGATATGCCCTGTGACGCGGACTCCGGGTCCAGAACGCCGCCAATCAGGCTCGCGGTGGCGCAACCGAGCGAACTCTGGGCCATGACCGCGAAAGGCGTGATACGGCTGGACGTGCCGCTTACGATGCCAAATGGTTCTTGGCCATCTGGAGCGCGCATGGCGTCAAACTCAATGTGCAGTTTCCGCCAGAGCGAAAGCAAGGGGCTCGACCAGTCCGCGGGCGGCTTGTCCTGCGGCCGCAGCTTGTGGCGGAACGAGTTGCACTCGTCCCGGCCGTTCTCCAGGGCCGGGTCCACCTCGACGTTTTCATCCCAGTCGCTGTCGGTCGTCGCCAGGACCTTCCAGTTGTTCCCCGGATACATCGTGCGTCCCCCCTGAGGATCCAGCGGCACCTCGTAGACGAGGCTCAGCACCCGCACGTCATCCGTGGCCAACAGCGGCGGCGGAGTCTCAGGCGACAGCAACTTCAGCTCGGGCGCACTGTCCGGCGGACCGCGGTTGTCGTCCCCGTTCCAGATGCCCTCGGCGTCGTTGTCGTCAACCACGTTGCCGGCGCCGTCCTGGGTCGGGTCGTCCACGTCCAGGACGCGGAAGTAGACGTGCAGGGCGTTGGGATCGCGGACGGCAGTGCCCAGATCGGCCTGGCACTTGACCCGTCGATGCAGGGGCTCGTCCGGGCCCGGCTTGTTCCTGCCGGGGAACAGGCGAAACCCGCCGCCGGCGGGTCAATCGCCCTTCTCCGGCGAATCCTTCTTCGCAGGTGCATCCCCTTCCTCACTCTTGTCCTCGGTCCGCGGCTTGACGACCGTGACGCCCTTGCCGCGGGAAGGGGTAGCGGCTTCATGCGGTGCCCCAGGCGCGCCCCGACCGCGGTGGGAGCCACCTCCACTGAAGAGGGGCAAGCCCCTGGCTTCGGCCCAGCGCTCGTGCGAGCCGACATCATCCGAAGCGCCGTCGTTGCCATCGCCATCCTGGCTGGCTGGACGGCCCCGCCTGCCTCGACACCGGCAGCGTGCGGGTGCCTGGAGGTCAAGGGCGGGCTGCCGTTCGCCCCTGTGTTCACCACATGAAATAGGGTTGCAGCCCAAAGCCGAAGAGCAGCAGCACGATGCCACAGAGGCAGAGCGGAAAAAAACCGCAGTTCAATCTCTTACGTCGCCTCGTTTGGCCAGTTCCCGGCGCATCTCCAGGGCGAGCTTCTTGGGCTCGTCGGGCGAGGCCGGGTCTGTCAGTGCATATTCGCGCCCCAGGAGGCGCCCTATGTATTGTACCAGCCTCTGTCTGAGCACCTCTCTGGCCATGACTTCGTCGCCACCCTCAACAAAGCCCGCGCTTCTCTCAAGAGCATCTACCAGTGCCATGGTAGTTCTTTGGGCGTCTTGAACAAGTTCTCTGGCGGCTAGGGTCTTTATGTCGTCATTAGGGTTCTTGAGTGCCGCACGGACCAGACCCACGCAGTTACGTTCGACACACTTTTCAATGGCCCTCCGTGCCTCCAGAAATGAGCCCTCTTGCATATTTCGGATCAGTTTGCTCATGTCAGACGCATCTTTCGCGGGTGCATGAGCTACCGTCGGTGTACCCGCCGCCGCGGGCGGTACTGCCTGCCCGTTTACTCCGCCATGGCTTCTCCCGCACAACCATAGGAGGGCCAGACCCAAAATCATCCCTATTGGGGCACCATATCGCTTAACCACGCTTTTCTCCTTCTTCTTACCAGCCGGAATGGTCGGTGGCAATGGTTGTCCCATCGTCCACCCAGCGCTCCTGTGAACCCACATCGTCCGAAGCCCCGTCGTTACCATCAACCACACCGTCCCCGTTTGTGTCACGCGCAACGGAATCGATGACGCTGTTCGCTCCCGGCCAGATAGTCCCATACTTGACCACATCATCGGCCCTCGTGGCCGTTTCCAGCGTTCCGTTTACCCCGGGCCTTATGATTGTAACCGCCGTCCCGCCGGCCTCCTTCTTGAACTTGAAATGTATCCTCCAGGCTTGGGGGTCAGAGATCCGGTACCACGTGGTGCCAAGCTTGATACGTCAAGAAAAAGACACTAAGTGTCTTTTTTTTCTGCGGGCCGTCCGGATCATTCTTGCCCGGGAACAGACGATACCCGCCGCCGGCGGGTCAATCGCCCTTCTCAGGCGAATCCTTCTTCGCAGGTGCATCCCCTTCCTCACTCTTGTCCTCGGTCCGCGGCGCGCTCCTCGTCGAGGACCTCGCGCATCCGCGCGCGCAGAAGGAGCAGATTGTCCTTGAGCGGTGCCAGCTTGGGAGGCAACTCATGCCCCTCCGCCTGTTCCACCAGACCTCGGACTTCCGTCCGTTCGGACTCGGAAAGGCCGCGTCGCTTTGTGTTCCAGAACCACGCCATGCGATCCACAAGGAGTCGCACCTTCGCATGATGCGCGTAGGTCGTGTCCGGATGCTTGGCCAAGAGCTCTGCAATCACCTGTGGCTTGCCGCCGGACATGCCGCTGTAGAAGTCCGCCAGGTTGGCGGACCGCAGAAGTGCGAGCGCCTCGGCCTCGGCCCCGGCAGGCTCCTTGATTCTGACGCTCACGGGGTTCGACGAGATGTATACCCCTTGCGGCTCCCGGGGCGCGGGTTCCCCGTACCGTCGCGGCGGCGCCCACCAGAGCTTTGCGGTCAGGACATACCGGCCCGCCTTAAGCGGCGCCCGCTTCTCGCCCCGGGGCGTCGCCGCGCCCGACTGGGGCAGGAACATCTTATCGCATTGCCACGACGCCCCTGCTTCAAGCGGCGGACCCAGCCTCGCTCCGATTCGCCCCACGTGGGCCCCGTGCAGCTCTGTCTCCCCGGCGAGCGCGCCGTTCTCGCCGGCGAAGGCGAACACGAAATGCCCCGTCGTGGCAAAGCCTTCGTTACTCGTGAAGACCCCGGGCGTTCCCGAGGCCTCGTTGCGCAAGCGCAGGGACGCCACGACCGGTTCCCCGACAAGGTATTCGCCGGCCGGAACCGACAGCGTAAGCGAGGGCAACTCGGCCGCGGCCAAGAGGCCAGGCGTCAGACACGTACCCGCCAGGACCAGTAGCGCAAGGCCTGGCCTCCCGACTGCCCTATGAGCTTGGCTCATCATTGCATCCTCCCTATGCCTGGAGCGGGCTGCTCCGCCCGCCCACACGCCCGACCCCTATGGCTCCTCAATCGCTGTCGATGAGCGGATCGTCAGTATGGACGGCGGCGTGAAGATCGAGGCAGGGTCCTCGACACCCGGCCCCATGACACCGCCATCTGACTCGGCGCACCCGAACACCCATCCTACTTCATGTACGAAGGTTATTCGCTCAATGTCCTGAGCGGCGAAGTCAGGAGTCGGGTAACCGACGCTCCTCGCCCATGCGTACCAAGCAGCCACGTCACGGATGGTCTCAAGATGGATGGCAGATACATTGTCGTATTGGCTGGCTCCCGCGGGTATCGTCTGCCCGTACAGGCCGGCGGCGTCTCCCTGCTTGCTGCTGGCGGGACTGTGCCAATGGTAAAGATAGTCCGGGTCAAAGTCGGCCGCCGCGTAGCCTTGATGACACGACACCACCTGAATAGTCCAGAAGGTGGACCAAGTCGGGACATTCCTGACCGGCGAGGCCGCGGCGTCCAGATCGGAGGCGCCTATGCCCAGATTGGATGTAAACGTCGCATTGATATTCGAGACGTTGGGTATCTCATCCACGCTGACGTAGGCGGGCTCAAGCTTCGCGGCCAGAAGCGACCAGTCCGACTTGCGGGGCAATGGGCACACATCGTCGTCAACCAGGCCGGCGGCCTTGTTCAGGTCCGCCGTCGCGTTGCCGGATACCACCACATAGTCATCCCAAAACGCGTCCCAGTGGTCAATGATCTCGTAGGTGCCGCCTGCGGTGACGGTCATGGTGCCACCCTCGTACCTCCCGTCGTCGTTCGGCTCAAAGCCGTTAACCTCGCACTGCGTCTCGCCTGTGTGAGGTGTGTTCCAGAGCGTGGCATCGATTCTGCACCCGGCATATGGGTTATCAAGGCCGCCAGCCATCGAGTCGAGTTCCAGCCAGAGCATCCGCCAGAGCGAAAGCAAGGGGCTCGACCAGTCCGCGGGCGGCTTGTCCTGCGGCCGCAGCTTGTGGCGGAACGAGTTGCACTCGTCCCGGCCGTTCTCCAGGGCCGGGTCCACCTCGACGTTTTCATCCCAGTCGCTGTCGGTCGTCGCCAGGACCTTCCAGTTGTTCCCCGGATACATCGTGCGTCCCCCCTGAGGATCCAGCGGCACCTCGTAGACGAGGCTCAGCACCCGCACGTCATCCGTGGCCAACAGCGGCGGCGGAGTCTCAGGCGACAGCAACTTCAGCTCGGGCGCACTGTCCGGCGGACCGCGGTTGTCGTCCCCGTTCCAGATGCCCTCGGCGTCGTTGTCGTCAACCACGTTGCCGGCGCCGTCCTGGGTCGGGTCGTCCACGTCCAGGACGCGGAAGTAGACGTGCAGGGCGTTGGGATCGCGGACGGCAGTGCCCAGATCGGCCTGGCACTTGACCCGTCGATGCAGGGGCTCGTCCGGGCCCGGCTTGTTCCTGCCCGGGAACAGGCGAAACCCGCCGCCGGCGGGTCAATCGCCCTTCTCAGGCGAATCCTTCTTCGCAGGTGCATCCCCTTCCTCACTCTTGTCCTCGGTCCGCGGCTTGACGACCGTGACGCCCTTGCCGCGGGAAGGGGTAGCGGCTTCATGCGGTGCCCCAGGCGCGCCCCGACCGCGGTGGGAGCCACCTCCACTGAAGAGGGGCAAGCCCCTGGCTTCGGCCCATCGCTCTGCCTCATCAAGAAGGCGCCGCACATTCTTAGGGTCGCGCACACTTCGGGGGTCATCCTTCATACGGAGGCCGGCAGCAGCAATGAGAGCTTGTGGGAGCTTGATGCTTCGTGCTCTCTCCTCGCCATCGAATGCCCGAACACCGAGGTGTGTTCTCGAACCCGCAATCCGCCTGAGGGCCGCTATGAGATATGGCACCACACTTTCGTCTACAGCCGCGGCGCCCTCCGGCTCGCGGGCTTCGATTTCCGCCGATGCTCTCGAAGCAAGGATCCTGTCACAGGAAAGACAAACGACCGTGGGGTCCTCGTGCAGCAGGCATTCGCGCAGGATCTCCACAGAACCGGTGGACAGCACAACCCTGAAGGCACGCAAATGGACCAAGCCCCTCTGCGTCGGGTCGACCAGGAGCTCGTAGACGCGCCTGACCGCCGCCTCCCTGGATGTCGGGTCCAAGTCTGGTTCGTGCAGACTCAGAAACTCGCGGACCCCCTGCCACGCCTCTTCATCCAGCCCGGCGCCGACCCGCGCCAAGACTTCATTCATTTCCGCGGCTGAACGCATCTCCGGAAGGCGCTCGACCGCGCCCTGCGGTCCAAGTGTCTGGGTGCGGCGTGCGTCCGTCCGTGATTCCACCCGGGGACCCATCTGCGGCACTTCTGACGCCTGGCACGAGACGTGCTTGCCGGATTCGGCCGGCGCAACAGCTCTTGGCCGGAACGGCTCCGAGGAAATGGCCTCTTGTTGGGCGCCGCAAAGAACGCTATGCGACGCAGTCAACACCAAGGCCAACACCCACACGGAAGCGCTCTCCATCGCTTGAACCGATGCCTTGTCGCCCATAATACACGCTCCTCCTCACTTTTCTACCAGCCCTCATGCGTCCAGTCCTTGAGGCTGCCGTCTTCTCCCCATATTGCGCGCCAGGTGGGCACTGTATCATTCATGTCCTGGTCGCCGTTCAAATCACGTTGCACAACATTCTCATCTGTATTTTTCTTCTCCCACACGAAGTGCACTCGCCACAACTGGAAATCTGATATTCGGTACTATTTGCCGTCCAACTGGAGCCTGGCAAAGTTCCTGAAGTGGCACCGAAACTCAACCGTGTTGCCCAGCTCCCCAATGCTGTGCAGAAGCTCCAGTTCCGGGCAATCGAACCCCGTGACAAATCGCACGTTCGGCTCAGTGTAAGGATCATTGTCGTCCCATGCCGGTCCGAGGTCGTCGTTGCCGCACACTTCCTGTGCAGCAATTGCGCTGGGCCAGTTGGCATGGCTCGTACCGACCTCGCCCAAGGTAGAGAGATCTACGCCATTGCGGTTCACCACTTTGTTCCTCAGTTGTCGCGAGCCGTCCCATTTGTGGTCGCCGCCCTTGCTTAAGTCCACGCCCTTGTTGTAAACGCGGGTATCGCCAGTTGGAACGTCGGGAGCACCGGGAGGATCACTCGCTCCTGTAAGATTAGGAACGTCCGTCGGCAAGGTCTCTATAATTCCCTCAGGCGGTATCTCGAAGGCATAGGAATATCCATGGGCGACGAGGCGAGTGCTATCGCCCAGGACATCCTCGCCCATCGGCGGAGCGGTCAGTCGCGGTCCCGGCTCTGCCCAAACCACCCAATTGACCAACTGATGAGCCGTCTTGCCGCCCACGTTCACGGTGGCTGGGAACTTGTCGGCGGTTGCGCGCACCTTGGTAGCCTTAAGCTTATTGGTCGCGTCCTGAGTCATGTCCGTCCAACCTATCTTGCCTTGCGTCTCGGGGGTGTCGGGGCTGATGCTGGCAATAAGAGTGATGTCCCCCGCCAGCCCCTTGACCGTCACGAAGTGCTCCTTGGGCTTGCCCGTCGCGATCACGCTGGCGATCTTGTGGGTGTCGGAATCGGCCGCCTCGTCCACGGCGACCGATTGGACGTCCACGACCGTGATCTGGACCGTGTCCTCAAACGTTTTGCCGCCCACATTGTAGGATAGATTGAGTTCCATGTCTCTCACGCTGCTGCTCCCAGCGATGCCTTCGACATAGAGCGTCGCCGGAAGGTCCCCGGGGGTGTTATAGCACGCCGGCAGGTACACCGGCGAGGTGCGGTCGCTGTTCTCCCACACCATCAGTCCATCGTCGCCTTCGAGATACAAGGAGCCCGTGCGATCCGTCGGCAGGACCTTGTGGAGGGCGATCTGGACCAGGTTGTCCTCGTTGGCGACGCCGGGGGTCTGCCCCCCGTCTTCCTGCTGGTTCTCGTCATCGTCGTCGTCGTTGAGGGCAATAAATCCGCCTTCGCTCTCCTCCTTCTCATCATCGACGCCCGCCATGTCCAGGTCCACCTGGACGACGGTCACGTTGACGGAGTCCTCTTCGGGGTTGTGTTCGTCGTCCTCCCATCGCGCCTGGATCTCTGTGTCGCGCTCATAGTCGCTGGGCTCGATCCCTTCGACCCAGAGCACCAGGGGCTCGTCCTCATCATAGTCAAAGTCCGCGGCGTTCCAGGTTTCGGCATCATCGGATACAGTGGGGTCGATCAGAGGAGTGCCCTGCCTCTGGTCGTTGTCCCAGATTCTAACCTTGGTACTGTCGATGGCCAGCACAATCGTCCCCTCCGTACAGTCATGGCTCTTCCAGACCTTCAGCTGCACAAGGTCCCCTTCGCCGGACGTACCCTCCGCGTCCGTGTAATCCCAATGACTATTCCGGTTGTCGTCATCGTCGTTGAACGCGATGTACGCCCCGGGGTTCAGCTCCTCAGGGTCCGGCACGTCATCGATCGCCAGCTCCACGCCGCAGCCTGCGGATGCCTCGCCGCACAGAAAGGCAGAGACAGCCAGCACGACCGGCCATGTCGTTCGGTTCCATCGCGTTGTCATGGAGCCAGCCCCTGTTTCTGGGTTCCCGGAATACGCGCCGCCCTTCCGGCCCGGTACGTCTGTTCTACCTCTGGAGCCACCCCGCTCCCCCCGCCGCGCGCGTGGTCTAAGGTCGGTGCGGCATCACGCAGCCACACCCCGGCAGGCAATGGTGCTCAAGGTCCGGAGCGTGAGAGCGCGTCCTGTAACTCTTGGATCTTGGCCTCATAATGCCGCGCGGCTCGCTCGTCGCTGTCTGCCCGGGCTTCGGTCAAGGCACGCTGGTAGTAGCGGAGCAGAATCCGGCGGCGCCAGGCCAGATCTCGTGCGATTTCGACGTCGATCTGGGCATTGAGGGCCTCCTGGAGAGCTGAAATGGTAGCCTGGATCTCGGCGCCGGCCCCGAAGGCGCCGCGGAGACTCTCAAGGGCTTGCGCCACGTCGCGGCCCCCGCGCATCTCACGGTGAAGAGCCAGAACCAGCCTCAGTCCCTTCTCCTTGGTCTGTGGCGACTCGGCGACCGTCACCGCCTGCCGCACCAGTTCGTCAGCCCTCCTTGGGTCCAAGCCTCCGGCCAGGGCCTCGGTGTCAGCTTTGACCAGCAGCCACCCGGCCATCTGGTCGGCGTTCATCGGCTCAGAGGCGCTCAACACGCCGTTCACGTATTCTTGCCAACGCCTGAGTTCGCGGGTGATGCGGTAGGCCCGTCCGAGGATCTGCGCCACCTCCAGGCGAGGCATTCCCGAACCGTCTATCAGTTCCGCCCCAAGAACGTCCCGAGTCTCGGGTGTGACCAGCATGTAGCCGATCTTCCTCCGTTGCCATCCCGTGTCGGAAAGGCGGCCGTCCGCTGACGTATACAGGCCTCCCCTTTGCGCGACTTGCGCAAGGGCCGTGGCATACTCGGGGAAGGCTATGCCCCGCCGGCTGAGCCCCGTGTCGTTCATCAGGTGAGCGAGCCGTCCCAAATCGTGGATGGAGGGGGTCTTCGGGGCCGCGGCGCTTCCCAGGACGGACTCGTAGGTCCGCATGGCCCAGGCCCGGGCTTTGGGATAGTCCCGAATCCGCATTCTGGCGCGGGCGATGCGTTCGCACAGGCCGACGGGCAGCGGCTTCTTCTCGTGGGCGGCCGCGAGTTCCGCCTCGTTCGAGGGGATCCAGGTCGCCGCGAAGACCTGGGCCTCCACCTCGTCCAGCGTCCGGATGGCCTGATGCAGGTGCTCGATGTTGCCGAGGCCCGCGGCGGCCATCGCCTGGGGGTCGGAGGCCACCGCGTCGGCGAGACGGGCCGCCCAGTCCTGCCGCTGCTCGGGCGTCAGGTCCTTGTGCAGGTCGTAGGCCAGCATGCGCCAGTGGCGGAAGCCCATGCGGCGGACGGCCCCGAAGTCGCCGAGGCGGTCACGTGCGAGGTGGTCGGCCAAGGCTGCCCGAAGGGCGCCTCCCGCTTCGCCCTGCCTGCGCAGGCCCCCGGCGAACGCCAGGATGCCGAACGAGGAGAACTTCGCCCACGCTTCCTCGCCGCGGGTCATGCCGATCTCGATGAGGGGCTCGGCCGCCTTGGCCTCGCCGAGCAGGCGGAGGCCCTCGGCCAGCGCGGTCCGGCCCTTGTACGGCCGCCGAAGGACCGTGCCGGGCGGCGGCAGGCAGTCCTCGCCCGTCACGGCCAGCGTTCCCGTGGCCGTCAGCGCTGCCACATCGGTCGGCGCTTCGGGTGCCCGCGGCGGCTCGATGCGGAGGTCCGCGTCGTTGGCGAGCCGGCGGCCCGCTGCCGCGCCCGTTTCGGAAGGTCCCCTTCGGCGTTCGCCTGGAGCCGCCAGGCGATCCGCTTCAGGAGGAACCGCTTGTGGCGGCTGCGGCACTCCTCGCCGAAGACCTCGGCGTACTGGCGCCGGAGTTCCGGCACGGTCATCCGCTTCATCCGAGCGACCTCTTTCGCGATGTTCAAAGCCACGATCCACCTCCTCTCTCGCGCTCTCGTAACCCGTTAACCCGCAAGGGCATGAGGGCTCGGGCGGCGCGCAGGGCTCAAGTCAATTCCGGGGTTTATTGGGGGCCCTGCGAGGTCGGCGACGTTGAAGCAGCACACCGCCGATTCGGCCGCAAGGCCCTCTTCATGCTTGAATTGAGCGGCCAAAGCGAAGATGATTCCATTGTCTGCGCTCGGCTTGGCGTGGCGTTTGCCGCCAACGGCGACACCAATCATCCGTATGTCTAGCGCAACCGGAGAGCAATCGTGAACTTGGACAGCAAACCTCTGACCGTGCACTTCTTCTCGGTCGAAGCTGAGCCGGAAGTCATGCGCCGATTCTGCGGAGCTTTCCGATCGCTCCTCCGGACCACCGACGGAACAGATGTCGTCACTCTCGCGCGAAGTCGCTACGTCCTCAAGTGCATCACCTCGAACAAAAAGCCGAAGCCCCCACTGTTGTTCTGGTCTGCCGTCAAGGAGAGGAACACATGGCAGGTCAGGGCCAAGCGGGATGGCTCGATGACCTCGCTGCAGGACGCGAACAGCATATTGGGCGACCCTTCATTCTACAAGCTCGACCCAGATCGAGGGCTTGTTGCCGCCTTCTCGACCTACTCGTCCACGGGCTACTTGAGATCCATGTGTAACTCGGTCTTTCGACGGCTTCTTCCCAGATCCGCAAGCTTCAGTATTGACTATCTTTCAGACGACAACAAGATCTCCGAGATTCGGAGCTGGGATTATTACTCGCGCATAGCAATTAAGTTGGACACCACTAGCATACCAGAGGATGGAAACAAGCCGGATCTTATTGAGGCTTTGCTGAGTCTGCGAGACGCATTCGGTAGCAGCACTGTCAGCGTAACGCTGGACGGTGGGCCAGATCGCCTACCAAAGCACGACGTGACCGAGGCCATCAACTATCTGGCCTCCAGCGACAGTTGCCAGACGCTTCGGCTGGAAGGTGGGATGTACGATGAGGACGAACGCACCCTTCCGATCAATCTTACGCGGGCTTTCGTGAGATACCGCACAACGCTTTCGCTGCAGCCAGGCCAGAGTTGTGTCAGTCCTCAGGATGCGGATCAAGTACTTTCGGACGCTTTTGCGAATACGCCTTTGCCGACCTCAGCCACGTAGCGACTCGATCTCCCGCCGAGTCATCGGGTGCAGTTGCCTGTAGGCTTCATGTTCCAAGACTGCCTGTATGATGTGCTGGTCTTCTGGCGAGAGATCGGGCATGCCGTCCCGCACCTGCAGCGCGGTCTCTCTCGAAAGTCCAGAGGATATCAGGCGAATGCTCAAGGGATCGCTTGCGCCGATCTCGAGGTAGGGATAGATCTCTATCGCGCCGTCCGTATCGATGCCCTGGAGGTCTGTACAATACATATATAGCTGAGTGAAGCACTTAATCGCGGCGGCAAGCCGAAACACGATCTCGTTGTTGAGGAGCTTCACTGTGTTCCGAATGGCAGCATCAACGCTTTCTCCACGTCGGCCGTAGCGAATTGCATTGCCGATAATCTCCTTGAGCAGACGCCCTCTGGCCCACTGAACGGCAACATTGACGACCTTCCGGGCAAACCGGTCATTCTCGAGCCCCGGGAGCTGGAGAACGCCGCACTCATAGGTAAGCGTTATGAGCTTCTCCAGGTAGGCTGGGAACTCGGGTGTCTGAGGGTGAACGGGCCAGAGCTCGGTCAAGTCGTCGTGCTCCAGCATCGCTGCACAGAGGGCATTCTGATGTCGCACCCCAATACCTGGGTTTAGCTCAAGGATAGCTGCTGGCAACTCGACACTGCCAAGCAACGCATCCACTGCCACACTGATCTCCCGGATAGTTGCATCAGAAAGATGTTCTTGGAGCGACGAAACCAGCACGCCCCGTTGTTCATCCTGGATGAGTTTGTTCACAGTTGCGCTCAGCGCCTGCCGATCTAGATCGCCTCCAGCATCAACCCCACTGAACTCGCCCAGCACAGCCTCAAGATGCTCGCGCAAGATCCGGATATAGGTAGGCAGCTGGGGCTCGACCGTGTCTTCAACACATTCGGGGAATGTCCAGGAATCAAAGTTGAGGAGAAACACATTTCCAGAGAAGTGCGTCATGAGTCGTCCTGCCCGCCCCACGATATTCTTGTACTGCACCCGGGGCATGGGCCGGTCGGACTCCCTTCGTCTCGCCGCAATCTTGGGATCGTGGATGAAGAGGTTTTTCCCGGGCAGGTTGACTCCTTCCGCTAGCGTGCTAGTGCACACAAGATAGGCGACCGTTCCTGCCTCCACCTCGCCCTCGACCATGATGCGGACATGTCGTGGAAGGGGGCCATAGTGATATGCAACGCCCTGCTCAATGCAAGACGCTAGGGCCGAGTTCTCATGAACAGTCGCGCGCACATAATCAGCGGCGTCCACGAGAGCTTCCCTCGGCTCAGCCATTAGTGATGCCAAAGCCCCAGCCAACCGCTCGCACTTCGGTGTCGTATTGGCGTAGACGATGTTCCCGCTCTGAGCACCAAGGCGGTGAATCATGTCGGGGATGCCAGTGCCTGTGAACCTCTTGGGCACCCGCACTTCAGCGGGGGGATATGTGGACTTCAGGACGATGTGGCGGCCAACGCACCCAACCTCGATGATGTTCTTCCCCACGGGTGAGTGTGCCGTCGATAGGATCGCACCACCGGGTGCCAAGAGAGAGGCGAAGGCCCCCTTGTAGTCCTCAGATGGGGTCGAGAACACCAACTGAACGCGCCCCCGCTCCATCACGCGCGCCAGGGCAATATGAAGCAATACGCCTCGGCTGTCATTCGCGATGTTCTGCGCCTCGTCAACGACGATGTAGGTGAACGTCATGAGCTGCTGGAAGTGCAGGAGCATCAGGAGTCGTTCCTGTGTTAGGACGAAGATCGTAGTGTCGTCGTATGTTCGGTCCCGTTGCCCTATTGTGGCGACCTCGATCCAATCAACTCCCTCGCGAGTAAGTGCCCGCTGTATCTTCTTGGACACCTCATGTATCAAAGCCCGGGAGGGTACTACATAGGCAGCAAAGGTCACCTGTTCCTTGTCACGGGCCATACGGTGGATCAGGTGTTCCATGATGATGTAGGATTTGCCCGTGGAAGTGGGGGCAACCGCAACAACATCCCCGCCGTCCTCAAGGCTACCCCAAAGGTCCACCTGGAAGTGCGTGCCTTCGACCGCCAAGACTTCGAGCGAGTTCATGTCCCGGTGCATCTGAGAGGCCAACTCGGCTGGAAGCGATCTGTCAAGCCTTCGCCTTTCTGTCCAACGCTGATCGATCAGGGCAATGTTCGGAAAATCGCCGAGGCGGCCGAACACTTCCTCCGCGACAATCAACATGTCCTCAAGGTATGGCGGATCAAGTTCGAGGAACATGTCGATTATGCGAACCCCGACGTCAATGTTCTTAGGAACGCCCGAAGCGATCAGAATCTGCGCTGTCCTAGCGAGCCGAGTTGCAGCGTCGCTGGGAATCTCCTCGTGCGCATCATCTATCGTCGTATGCACGTAGCTAGTGAATAGCGATTGGTAGTCCGCCAGGAACTCGGGCCGCTCAAGGATGCCCTGGGCCAGGGTGTCGTAGAGGTTCGGCATCAGTCTTCTACCCCAAGATGGTCAATAAACTCTTGGGCAAACGCTTCGATTGACTCGAAGGGCAGGAGAAACAGGTGCAGTCGGTCAATATCGAGCCCCTGGGACGCGTGCCCATAGAAAGTGTCAATGCGTGCTTGAGCAGCCTGACGATAGTTCGCTTCATAGTCATCAGCCGACTGGACGTCCCTGCAAATGGCGCTATCAAAGCCAATGAAGCATGGGTGACGCATTAGGGCAGGAAGGTCGGTGTTGTTGTACGGGTCCAGAATCCGCAGGATCTCCTGTGCGAACGGCTCCGTCATGTTCGGGAAATCCAGGCTCGTCTCTATCAGGTCAAATTCGCCCTGATAATCTTTCACCGTATCCTTGAGAGAGGCCACTGCGTCACAGCAAGCATTGGAGTAGCTCTGATGCAACTTCGACTCGCCCAGATAGAGCAGCAGGCCCCCATCGACGTACTGGGCGTGAACCGCATCCGCTCCTTTGACGTGAGTGTTGCGGTCATCCAGCGTGCTGATCTTGGATATGATTTTCGGGGCTTTGAGCAGTAACTCGATGAACATATACAGCAGCAGTTCCCCAAGCTTGCCCTTTGTGGTACTCCGACTGAACTTCCGTAGCGCCTTCTTGAAGAGAGCGTCGTCAGCTTCCTCTTTGCCCTTTCGTAGGTATGCCTTGCGCACCTCGGAGCAGGAGATGACGAACTTCCTGAAGATGTGGTCCTTGATGAATGACAGGAAGGTAGCCGTATCGATCCCGCCATTCCTGTGCGGGATGTAGACTAGGCGCACCTGGACCGGATCGCCCCTGTACTGGGCGGTGAAGTCCAACAACTCAAGGGAGCCCCCGAAGGGATCTTCACTGATCTCGGTGGCCAACTTAGACATCCGCGTCTCCCATAAGCACTGCGAGAACGAGCCCCCCGCACTCACCAGATGCTAGCACGCATTTCCGGCCTCCAATCGCTACGTCCAGCAGCGCTGCGCCCAAGATCAGAAGAAGAGCGTACCCAGCCAGGCGGCATTATCGACCACCAGAGCCATGGAGGCAACAGGTTTCCCGTGGCTAGAACATGCGTATGGCCGTGCAAATAACTTTGTCACCGGTGACACCGCCTTAAATCCGGTGACATAATACGGTTTTTTCTGGCCCCGTCCGGCGCCGGCCCGGCGCGGCGGCAACCCTCCGCGCGCGTGTCAACCCACGGCCCGCCAGCGACGCGGGGCCATCCGTTCGGAATGCCGTCCGAGGCGGCGGCCAAGCGCCGCCAGGCGGGTTGCATCGCCGCCACACGCT